>NZ_CP027772.1:1261284-1891926 GCF_003612895.1 Halobacteriovorax sp. BALOs_7
CGTATATCTTCTTTTAAAATTATAGGCCTTACTAATATTAAAGCGTGTTTGAGAATAGAATGAATCTTTATTTGTACCAGTTGAAGATGGAAGGTCATCAGATCTCGTCACGTTATTATCATAAGCAATCTTTTCACTTACACCTAGGTTTAGTCTTTGACTTGGTAGGGGAGCACCGTTAACAAGTTTATCTTCTTCTAAATAGAACTCTTTTCTTATATCCGAAATTCTCTTATCAATATCATCAGCAGTGGAGCTATTTGGAAGTATATTAATAGCACGGTAAAGATCTGGAAGGATGTATTTTTCAACAATTTCAGATGCTCTATTGGTACCTTTTGCAATATCTAAGTTTATAAGGGCAACTTGATAATAAGCAATTTGCTTCATCTCTATTGAAGTATCTTTATTCTTTAAAAGTAATTTGTAGTATTTCTTTGCTTGTGGAAGATCCTCTTTAAGCTGATTGATATATGCAATGTAATAGGTTGATTGTTCAACTTTGTACTTTATTTTTATCGAGTTTTTAAAGTTATTAATGGAATCATCAAGTTGATTAATTGCGTATTGGGCCTGCCCTAATTCATAATAGATTTCTTTAGCGTCATTCTTATTCTTTAATGCATCCTTAAAGTATTTTATGGCCAATTCAAAGTCTTGAAGTCTAGCGTGAGAGACTCCTAAAAGATAACTTCTTACTCCTAAGTATTTCTGATCTTGTCTTTTCTTGTATTGCTCTTCATTAAGCTTTTCTATTACATCTTCGTAATTAGCATTTTCAAATTCTTGATATATAGATTGTAGGCCTTGAGCAAATAGAGAGCAGCTCAATAGTGATAGAAGTAATAATTTCTTCAAAGTCATTCCTTTAACTTTAATTATAATTTTAGGTGCTTGCCAATTAATTTTACTGATAATTAGGGCAGTTGAACAGAGGGAATTTGGCCGCATTAGACTTAATGCGACCTATAGTTGATTTTTCTAGTTGGTTTATGGCTGCTTTTCTAAGATAACACGGATAACAGCGCGATTTGTTGAAGATAGTGGGTCCTTTGTCGTTTCAATCATATCGTCACGATCACTCATCGTATCTTCCATCATTTTATCTTCTTCTGTTGAAGCTGTCGTTCGATTTGGATCAGTAAGAGATATTGTTGTATCGTCCATCTTCATTGTATCGTCCATTTGCTCGTCCATGACATCGTATACATTAGTTACTTCTTTCATGTCTGAATTTGTTGTATCCATAGTAGATGTTGAAGCCGGTAGTCTCGTTAATGAATCATCTTCTTTTTCGATAAAATTACCGCTTTCATCAACTTCATAGTAGTCATTTGTGTACATACCTGTTTCTTTATCAAAACTCCCCATTTGAACAGGAACGATTACTTCATTTGTCATTGGGTCCATCGCTGCATTCTTTGGCGGTGGAATATAAAGTGCGTTCTCCGTATCAACATAGCCACCATCTTTTAAGGAGCCTTTAGGAGTATCTTGTGAAATTTGAATTTTCTTCTTTTTCTTTGCTTCACTAGCAGGGCCTCTAATGCTGCTGTCAACTTTTGCCATCTGATCAGCTACTTCTGTATTAGTTGAAGCACTAAAGCTCTTGCTATCAACTCCTGGAGGGATAATATTTCTTGCCATTGGCTTTGCTTTCTTATTCTTCTTATCCTTAGCATTTGTCATTTTTGAGCCATCGTTATTTTCAAGGGCCTTAAGTTGTTTTTTATTAATTTTAACTGGAGCAATTGGTTTTGAGTCGATTGCAGGCATAACTCCTGATAACTGACCTCTTTTAACCATTACGGAAGTAGGTGAAGAAACAACTTTTTCTAGGCGATCTTGTCTAAAGTCAGATACTTTAAACTTTGAAAGAGATCCCATTGCAACAGCACCTTCAAATGTAATAAGTGTTGTATTCTGGTTTTTCGAGTTGTAGTTAACTTGAAAGTCAGTTCCTCTTACACCCATGGCCGCTGTTTTCGTTTTAATAAAAAGCTTTGATTTCTTCTTATCTATTTGTAGATAGTTCTTAGAAACCTTTGATCTTAGTTGTCCGTTTACGAGATTAATAATTCCGGCCTTCTTTTTAGGAAATTGCTTAATTTCCATTTGTGAGTTGGCCCCAAGTGTTAGGTTTGATTTATCAATGAAGAGCAATTTAACAAAGCTTCGACTCTTTGTTGTAATACTGGCCCCTTCTGGAACCCAGTCTCCCTTCTTAAGTTTTTTCTTTGTCTGAGTAATAAAAACTTTCCCTCTTTTTTTCATAACCTTAGCAACACCTTTGTCACCGGCCGCATTGAGTATCGACAAGTTCAATACTAGTGCAATTTGAAAAATGATGAATTGTTTTAATAGCTTCATGACGTCGTCCCCAACAAATTAAACTCATTTATACTTATCGTAATTCAAAGTTATTTCTTAAGCTTAAATATACGTAAATATTGAGAAATAAAGGGACTTAGGGATTTCTTATATATTTGATATGACAAGAAACTGTGGCGGTGAGGGCCACCACAGTATGAGTTTTCAGCTATTTATATAATTGGATCAAAACTATGGGCATCCGGCCTACCAATGGCCGCTTTCTTATCATCATTGACAAGAATAGGGCGCTCTAAAAGTTTTGGATTTTCATGAACTAGTTTTGCCCATTCCATATCACTTAATTCTTTACCAGCAAGACCTAGGTCCTTAAATAGGGCCTCTTTTGTTCTGATTAGTCCATCAAGTGGTGCAAGTCCTGTGTACTTGATTAGATCAAGGAATTCTTTTTCCTCGACACCGTCTTTTAAGTATTCTTTCACGCGAAAGCCAACTCCTTCTTGGATTCCTTTTGACTCAAGATACTCAAGTCCTTTACGACTTTTAGAACAACGTGGGTTGTGGTAATAAAGCATTAATTCTACTCCTGATTAATTATCATTTTTATAAAATTTTGGTATGTTAAATTCAGTAATTTAAATAACCTATATAGGATTTTAGCTATGTCTTTCGATATTGAAAATATAAAAAACGAATTTGCCGCTCACGTTCAAGATTTACAAAATCAAATTAGTGAGGAACTTAAGAGAATCGATACAAAAATTAACTTGAATGAAGATATATGGGAACGCAAGGACTTCGCTGGAAACCCTGGAGGAGGCGGGATCACTCGTGCTTTTGAAGGTGAAATATTTGAAAATGCAGGAGTTAATACATCCCTTGTTTTTGGAGAAGTTGACCCAAAATTTGCTGCTAATATTGGCGGTGATAATAATCAAATGTGGGCAACAGGTATTTCTCTTATCATTCATCCAACAAACCCAAGAGTTCCAACAACTCATGCAAACTTCCGTATGATTCAAGCGGGCTCAAAAGTCTGGTTTGGCGGTGGAGCTGATCTAACTCCATTTTATCCTCATGAAGATGATTTTGAGTACTTTCACAAGGTTTGGAAAGATGCTTGTGAACCATATGGCCATTGGGATGAGTGGAAAGAAAAGTGTGATAATTACTTCGTTAATAAGCACCGTGCCGACGAGATGCGCGGAATTGGTGGCTTCTTTTATGATCACTTCTTTTCTGGCGATCCTGTAAAAGACTTGGCCATGTTTAAAGAGATTTCCTCAAATTTCATTAAGTCATACTTTCCAATCGTTGAAAAAAGAATGGATGAGGAATTTGATGATGAAGATGTAGACTTCCAATTACACCGTCGTGGACGATATGTTGAATTTAACTTACTTCATGATCGAGGAACTCACTTCGGTTTAAAATCTAATGGAAGAACAGACTCAATCCTAATTTCACTACCAAAAAGAGTGAAGTTTACTTATCGCTATGAGCCCAAAAAGCCGGAGCATAAGAAAATGATGGAGTATTACTTCCCTAAAGACTGGGCCTAGTTAGCTTGCTTGTTTATTGATTAATTCTTGAAGTAACTTATCTGTATCAATCTCAAGGCCATGTGTTTTGGCCAATGATTGAACTTCTTCAATTTTTTGCTCAAGCTTTGTAATTTCGCATAGTAGGCGGTAGCAATTGTTAATCATCATATCCTTGGCCCCTGTTAGATCTCTTAAATATAAGTTTGGCATATCAAACAATCGGCGTCTAGAGGAAAAAACTTAACTCTTTTCATTTTTTTGTATTTAACTAGTAATTTTAAATACTTCCATGTATGGTTCCAGCTGACTTTTACGTAAGCATAGCTTAATCACGAGGTACCAATGTCAAAAAAACTACAAGAGCTACTAGCTGATCTTGAGAACTTCTCACCAAAACAAATGAGAACTTTGAGAAATAATTTAAATAATCGACTACAAAGTTTCTCAAATGAATATAAAGAACCAAAAGAGCTTCAACCTTCGCATAAACTTTATGGGCTTGAAGAAGGTGAGTGCCGTGAGCTTCTTGGTGTTGTAAAAAAGAAACTGATTCAAGCAAAATTTAGTTAAATAGAAACCGTTCTAATCACTTGTTCAATGTTTGTAATATAAATGTAAAAGCTTTGCTAATCGCTTTAATTGAACATTGTATCCGCGTATGCTTTCTATATGGAAAAGCAAAAACCCATATTAAGAGGTTGGTCACACCAGGTAATGTTCTTTGTTTCCCTTGGTGCCTGTTCTCTACTTATCGCAAAGAGTGCAAATACAACTCAATATATATCGACGATTGTTTATTCAATTGGACTACTAATGATGCTTGGGGTGAGTGCTTTTTATCACCGCATTCATTGGGAGCCTCGTAAAAGAGACCTTTTAGGTCGACTTGATCATAGTGCTATCTACGTTATGATCGCTGGAACGTGTACACCGATTACATTGCTTGTATTAAACGGTGAATCTGGATCAACCCTTCTAATAAGTATTTGGACCGTTGCTGCAATTGGTATTTTAAAATCAATCTTCTTTCCAAATTTACCTGAAAAGGTAAGTGCTCTTATTTATCTCATTCCAGGTTATATGGTATTGCCTTATGTCTCAGAGCTTATGCCAAAGCTTGGCGTTTCAAATATTGTTCTCTTAATTACTGGTGGTGTGCTCTATACAATTGGAGCGTTATTCTATGGATTAAAAATGCCTGGCCGAAATGCTAAATGGTTTGGTTATCATGAGATCTTTCACCTCTTTGTTTGTGTGGCAGCTGTTCTACACTTCATCATCATTTATTCTATTGTTGGTTAATCTGACATCGTAAACGTCAGAATGTCAGGATTTGAAGATTTATATATTCTGTGAATTTAATAATATAGAGATAGAAAATGAGTGATAGCAATATCAATTCATAAAATCTTCTTGTTTGTTTTATTTAGGGCACCCATGTGGGTGTCCTTTTTTATTGGTGCCATGCTCTTTTTGTTTCGCATGTGCTAAGAGGGGTTGCTTATTTTAGCTGCGCTAAAATGTCGCTTTTATTGGTGCCATGCTTTTTTTATTTCTCATGTGCTAAGGGGGGGGGCTTATTTTAGCTGCGCTAAAATATCGCTTTTCCTTTGCGTAACCTTTCTCTTTGGCCCTGAGGCAACAAAGCCTGCATAAACGCAGGCTTGTTGAATTATTTTAATTTCTTTTACATGGGGGCCTAGCGCCGCGTCCTATTGATTGGCTTTGGCCAATCAATGCCGCGTGCGCTTACCAATCAGGAGCAATATAAACATCAATCTCTGGATTATATTCTGCTCTCAAAGTTGATTTAATTGCTTCAAGCGTTCCCGTTGTTGAAGATGGACATGTTCCACAAGCACCTTGGTATCTCACAAGTAGAATATTATCTTCATATGATACAGTTTGGATATCTCCACCATCTGCCTGAAGGTATTGACGTACAGTTCTATCAAGAACTTCTTCGATATCTTTAAGTTCTTTAGGAAGGTTTTCACGCCTTTCTTTTTCTGGGTCAAACTCTTCAAACTCTGGATTGTGATTTGGAAGATCATGCTTGATTGTTTCCACTACTTTTTCTTCGATATCTTCCCAGTCTTCATAATTAAATTTTGTAATCGTAATCACATTTTCAAAAAAATGGATTTGATCGATACCTCTAATTGTAAAGAGATTAATACCTAAGTTTACTTCTCCACACTCCATAGGAGTTCTAAAAGTAGAAGACCCATTCTTTTTTACGTCCATATTTAAAATGAACTTTAATGCATTTGGGTTTGGAGTTGGTTGAATATCAATATTTACTTCACTCATATAATTATCCTGTGTATTACTTCTTTAAAGAAAGTTTAATGCCTTATTTAATGCTTTGATAAAAATATCAATTTCTTCTTTTGTATTATACAACGAGAATGAGGCACGTGCAGTAGCGCTTACGTTGAACCTTTTCATTAAAGGCTGTGTGCAGTGATGGCCAGTCCTAATTGCTACACCTTGACGGTCAAGGAGAGTCCCCAGGTCATGTGGGTGAGCACCATCCACAACAAATGAAAGTACTGATGCCTTTTGCTTAGCAGTCCCAATTACTTGAACCTTTTCAATCTCATTTATTTTTTGAGTCGCATAATCAAGTAGTTCTTTCTCGTATTTCTTAATCACATTTAAGTCTGTATCAATTAAGAAATCAATAGCAGGCTTAAGGCCAATACCACCAGCAATATGTGGTGTTCCAGCTTCAAACTTGTGCGGTAAATCGTTATATGTTGTTTTTTCAATAGTTACGACATCAATCATATCGCCACCGCCTTGATAAGGAGGCATGCTTTCTAGTAGTTTCTCTTTTCCATATAGTACGCCAAAGCCTGTTGGCCCAAACATCTTATGAGAAGAAAATGCTAGAAAATCACAATTTAAGTCTTGAACATCGACTTTCTCGTGAGCAATTGACTGAGCAGCATCAACACAGAAATAGGCACCATGATCATGGGCCAAAGAAATATATTTCTTAATGTCATTAATTGTTCCAAGGCTATTTGAAATATGTGCCATTGAAACAAGTTTAACATTACCTTCTTTTAAAAGCTCGATATAGGCTTCTTCATCAATATCCCCGTCATCTGTAATAGGGATCTCTTTTACCTTTGCTTCAATCTTTTCTGCTTGAATCTGCCATGGAACAATATTTGAATGATGCTCCATTGTTGAGATTAAAATAACATCATCTTTTTTCACATAATGTGGAACAAAGGAAGCAGCCACTAGGTTTAAGCTATCTGTTGTACCTTTTGTAAAAATGATTTCACAACGAGACTCAGCATTTAAAAGATCTTGAATAGAGTCACGAGTTTGCTCATATTGAATTGTCCCATGCTCACTAAGGTAGTGGACGCCTCTGTGGATATTCGCAACATCATTAGTGTAATGATTATTTAAAGCTTCAATAACACTTATGTGCTTTAAAGTAGAGGCTGCGTTATCTAAGTAGATTAGAGGCCTATCATGAACTTTTCTTTCAAGTTGTGGAAATTGGTTTCTAATATTATCAATTTCTAATGCCATTATTTAGCCTCGCTTTGATCTAGGTGATCAAATGCCTCTTTCTCAAACGAATCAAATAGGATTTCACTTAAGAAGTCCTGTAGCTTTTGGTTTTCAATTTTCATTATTGCATCTGAGCAAAATGCATGAATAAGAAGCTTTTGAACGCGCTCTTTTGAAAGTCCACGTGACTGTAGATAGAAAGCTTCCTCATCACTCATTTGACCAACAGTTGCACCGTGGGCACATTTAACATCATCAGCGTAAACTTCAAGTTGTGGGCGTGTATCAACGTGGGCCTTCTTCGATAGAAGAAGATTTTTATTAAGTTGTTCAGAGTTAACTAATTGAGCATCTCGACAAACAAGTACTTTTCCTGTGAATACACCGCGGGCCTTGTCATCAAGTACACCCTTAAATAATTGTGAACTTTCAGTTTTTTCTTTTATATGTGAAATCAACGAGAAGTTATCAGTGTGCTGCTCACCATTGATGGCATAGAGTCCATCAACACTACAAGTAGCTCCAACATCATTCATACGAACACGAATCTCATTACGCGACTTCTTTGCACCTGTTGTAAAAGTAAATGAATTGAAGTTTGCATCTCTTGCAATATCTGCGTTTACACTTCCAGCATGAAAGGCATTTAAGCCTTCTCTTTGTACCTTGATATGAGAGATATTCGCACTATCTGCAATTTTGAAATTTGTAACAGAGCTAATATTATATGCTTTAGTTTCACTTCCAGTGAAGATCTCAACAAATTCAGCCTTTGAGAATTTATCCGCATTTACATGAATTCTTGGAAGAGAAAATTCTCCTTCAAAATCAGATAGGTGAACAATTGAAATAATATCATCAGCAACATAGTTTTTTGGAACTGTGATATTGATAACTTTTTCAACTGCTGAAGCGTTTAGCATTGCAAAGATATCTTGTTCGTCACAATTTGCATCTTCTGCTACAAGGTCGACTTCTTCTAAAGTGATTTCTTCAGGTAGAAATGAGTCTGCTTTTGAGTATTTACCATTTAGAAATACTGCTTGGTACTTACCAGCTACTTTTACGTTCTTTAACATCGCTTCTTGTGTTGTCACTTTGAAGTTTTCAGGGAGAACATCAGTAAGCTTTGTGTAAAGCCAATCTTCCATTTTCGTATGTGGAAGACCACGGGCCTTGAAATTATCAAAGGCCTCTTTATTTGATTGTGATTTAGTATAATTTCCTAAGTCACTTATATATTGATCTGTCAGTTCTTGGATATTCATAACGATACCTTTCGCTTTCTTATTAGTATTACTTAACTAGCCAGTCGTAACCTTTTTCTTCTAGCTCTAGTGCAAGTTCTTTTCCACCTGACTTAATAATTTTTCCACCACTAAGTACATGAACATAGTCAGGAACAATATAATCAAGAAGTCTTTGGTAGTGAGTTACAAGAACAATTCCATTATATTTTGATTTAATAGCATTAACACCTTTTGCAACAATCTTAAGTGCATCGATATCTAGGCCAGAATCTGTTTCATCTAGTAGTGCAAGTTTTGGATTAAGTACGGCCATTTGAAGAATTTCGTTCTTCTTTTTCTCTCCACCAGAAAAACCAGTGTTTACTGGGCGATCGAGGAATTCTTCTCTCATCTCTAGTAGTTCTAGCTTTGGTCTTAGAAATTCTCTAAATTCTTCTTTTTTCATTTCAGCAGCACCTTGTGCTTTTGAAACTTCATTAAATGACTCTAGTAAGAAATCAATATTTGAAACTCCAGGTACTTCAATAGGGTATTGAAAACCAAGAAAGATACCATTCTTTGCTCTTTCGTCTGGCTCTAATTCAAGAAGGTTTGTTTGTTTACCATTGATATTGTAATCAATTGTTCCATCAGTTACTTCAAATGATGGGTGACCAGCAATTACCTTTGATAGAGTACTTTTACCTGAACCATTTGGCCCCATAATAGCGTGTACTTCACCTGGTTTAACCTCAATAGAAATTCCTTTTAGGATTTCTTTTTCTTCAACTCTTGCGTGAACATCTTTAACTGTAAGTAAGCTCATATTTATCCTTTATATAATTTAAAATTATCCGATTGAATTTTCTAATTTCATCTCAATTAACTTTACTGCCTCAACAGAGAACTCAAGTGGAAGCTCTTTGAAAACTTCACTACAGAAACCGTTTACAACCATTGAGATACATTTCTCCATATCCATCCCACGTTGTTGTAGGTAGAAGAGTTGGTCTTCTGAGATCTTAGAAGTTGAAGCTTCGTGCTCTACTGTTGCGCTGTTATTTTTCACATCAATATATGGAAATGTATTAGCTGAACATTTATCACCAACTAGCATCGAATCACATTGTGAATAATTCTTTGCACCGACTGCAGAAGGCATAACCTTTACGAGTCCACGGTAGTTATTTTCTGATTGCTCAGCAGAGATACCTTTTGAGATAATAGTCGACTTTGTATTCTTACCAATGTGGATCATCTTTGTTCCAGTATCGGCTTGCATTTTGTTATTTGTCAGAGCTACAGAGTAGAAGGCGCCTTGTGAGTTATCACCGATAAGATTACAAGAAGGGTACTTCCAAGTAATTGCAGAACCTGCTTCTACTTGTGTCCAAGAAATCTTAGAGTTCTTTCCTAGGCAGTTACCACGCTTTGTAACGAAGTTGTAAATTCCACCTTTTCCTTGCTCATCTCCTGCATACCAGTTTTGAACAGTTGAGTACTTAATCTCAGCATCATCTAGTGCTATAAGTTCAACAATGGCCGCGTGTAATTGATTTTCATCTCGTTGAGGTGCTGTACAACCTTCAAGGTAGTTTACGTAACTTCCTTTATCAGCAACAACAAGTGTTCTCTCAAACTGACCAGTCTCTTTAGCGTTTATTCTAAAGTATGTCGATAAGTCCATTGGACAAGTTACACCCTCAGGTATGTAGACGAATGAACCATCAGAGAATACTGCTGCATTAAGTGCTGCATAGAAATTATCTGCTGGAGGAACTACTGTTCCTAAGTACTTTTTCACAAGCTCTGGATAGTCTTGTACAGCTTCTGAAATAGAGCAGAAGATAACACCAACTTTTTCAAGCTCTTCTTTGTAAGTTGTTCCAACTGAAACTGAGTCAAAGACAGCATCAACAGCTACACCTGAAATCCTCTTTTGTTCTGATAGGGGAATCCCTAACTTTTCAAAAGTTGCTAAAAGCTCAGGATCAAGGTCATCTAAGCTCTTTGGAGCGCTCTCTGTCGACTTTGGAGCTGCATAGTAATATAGGTCTTCAAAGTCGATCTCTGGAATTTCTAGCTTTGCCCAATTTGGCATTGGCATTTTCTTCCATAGACGAAATGCTTTAAGACGGTATTCTAGTAACCATTCTGGCTCTTTCTTTTTTGCCGAGATCATACGAACGATGTCTTCGTTTAATCCCTTTGGAAATTCTTGTGTTTCAATGTCTGTAAAAAAGCCATATTTATATTCTGACTTTGTTAACTGTGTATCACTCATGTGTGACCCCTGTTTTATTCATTAGTAACTCCTCAAGTGAAACCGAAATCAAATGGTGATTCACATGAGAGTTAATTTTTTCTATTGGTGAAATTAATTCGCAAGCTAAGTATTTGTCACATTTTCCTTTAAGAGCATCACATGCTGTCTCTTTAACCTTTCCTTCGATAATATTACTTACTTCAAAAAGATTAAGATTACTTAGGGGACGACTTAGAAAGTAGCCACCTTTGATACCTTTAATGGATGAGAGAATTCCCGAGTTATTTAACTTCTGCATGACCTTAGAGACTGGATCAAATGGCATATCGTATTTGTCACAAATTTCTCTGGCCGAAGTAAGATTTTCTTCGCACGTGTGTCCATACTCTTGCATATGCTTAAGAGCTGTAAGTGCGTATTGTGTTTTCTTACTTACTTTATACATACTCGTAGTTAAATACCCCTTAGGTATTCCCATTTTTTAATAATTTACGTTATGATTCATACTTAACGTAAAATAAGTCAAAAAACAACTTATTTAGGTCTATCTTATCAAAATTCTATGGTTAAACCTATCTCTTATTCGATATATTTTGTTGGTTGCTCGACTTTTATAGAGGCCTGTAGCAGAATATGTTCATGACAAATCAAGATAATGACGCAAACCAAGATAACGACCTAAAAAGACTTCACTATATTGGCTCTCTAAGAGATGAACAAATTGTAAGTGTAATAGAGAAACAATTATTAAATGAAGGTATTCATATAAGAAAAGAGTTCGAAAATGATTTCTTTCATCTCTTTGTCGTTGAGTTAAAAGATCTCTCTCAAGCACGTGAGGTTTATCGTGTCTATATTGGTGGAGCAAAGCCCATCGAAGTTAATAAAGACTGGCAATATGTACAAAGCCTAAGAATGGGACCAGCTACTATTATAATTCTCGCCTTGTGTGCAATTGTCTTCATATTTGGTTGGATTCTAAAGAATGAAAATCTCTATTATCTCTTCGCATTTTCAACTTCTAAGCTAGACCCGTATCATAATTTAAATGCAGGGGAGTATTGGCGAATCATTACTCCGGCCTTTATTCATTTTGGATTCATGCACGTATTCTTTAATCTCTTATGGTGGAAGGAATTAGGAAAGTTAATTGAATTCACAAAAGGAAGCTTCTTTCTCATTCTCCTTCTTTTATTTACTGGGATTATTTCTAATTTTCTCCAAGCTGCAATGAGCCCTGGATTCTTTGGAGGCCTCTCTGGAGTGGTATACGGTTTACTTGGGTTTCTTTGGCCTTATTCGCGATTAAATCCGAATTTCAAATTTAAGCTGCCAACGACAGATATCGTTTTGATGACCGGATGGCTCTTCCTCGGCTTTTTTGATGTCTTTAATTTTAAGATGGCCAATTGGGCCCATGGTGGTGGATTAGTAAGTGGAGCTATATTAGGAATTATCTTTGCTCTTATTGACCGTCAAAAAACTCAAACTGACCAAGTTTAAGTTCGCCAAGTTTGATATTTCCAATTGTGGTACGAATAAGCCTAAGTGTCGGAAAACCTACTGCCGCACACATTCGGCGTACTTGACGATTCTTTCCTTCTGAAATTCTCACTTCAATCCAGCTTGTTGGAATATTTTTTCGAAAGCGCACAGGTGGATCTCTTTGTTCTACTTTCACAAGATTTGATTCAATTTTTTTAACTTTTGCTGGCTTTGTCTTGTAATTATCTTTAATCACAACGCCCTTTTTAAGCTCTTCAATTGCTTCATTAGTAATATCACCATCAACTTGTACCAAATATGTTTTTTCAACTTTGCTCTTAGCATTTGCCATACGGTCTATATATTTTCCATCATTAGTTAAAATTAAAAGTCCTTCGCTATCTTTATCAAGTCGTCCAACAGGGTAGAGCTCTTTTGGAAGATTGTAATCAATAAGGCTTAGTTGATCTTTATGATCCTTTCCAAATTGGCAAAGGACGTTATAAGGCTTATTAAAAATAATATACTTAAATTCATCACTAATTTTTGTTCTAAAATTATCAAGATCAAACACGGGCCTAATTTCTAAATCAATCTTCTGATTTGAGAACTTATCAAAGAAGCTCAACTTATAAGCACATAGCCTTTGTCCATCTTGTTCTTTTGAATTTGAATAAATTGGATCACCAAAGATAGGATGACCAATAGACTTTGCATGAAGTCTTATTTGATGCTTTCTTCCTGTTAGAATCTGAAACTCAATAAGTGAGTAGTCGTTTTTAAAGTCCTTTACCCAATAATTTGTAATGGCCTTCTTTCCTCCAGAGGAAACAACCACCATCTTCTCTTTACGACCTTCTCTTTGGGCCTTAATAAAATTCTCTATTGTGCCTTCATCAGTTTTTGGCCTTCCACTGCAAATTGCAAGATACCTCTTATCAATCTTATCTGCTTGGTGAGAGCTAAATAGGTCTTGTAAATACTTATTTGCTTCTTTTGATTTTGCAAAGAGAAGAATACCTGCTGTTTCAACATCAAGCCTATGTACTAAGACGAGGTAAGGTGACTTTCCAACCTCTCTGAATTTGAGATAGCTTTTAAGGGCGTCTGTACAATTATCTCGCATTGGATCGAGAGTTTTGTGTACAGGCCAGCCGGCCTTTTTATTTAAGGCTATATAGTTATCATCTTCAAATATAATATCATTTTCAGATAATCGAATTTTAAGTCTTTTTTTCACGAAATCTATTGTATCATGTTTAACATGACTGATTTACCAATTTCTGAAGCATGTGAAAGAAATAAAGAACCAATTTTTAATATTATTGCCCCTTATTTGGAAAAGGGCAGTAATCAACGCATCAAAAAGCCTAAGTTCTTTGAAGTTGGCTCTCTGACTTGTCAGCACAGTGCTTACTTTGCAGAAAAGTTTAGTGATGTAGACTTTATAACTTCTGAAATTAGGGCCAATCAAGAAACACTTAAGAAGTGCCTAAGTTATTATAAGCAAAGCTTTAAGAACTTAAATGGCCCAGAGGTCTACGAGGCTGGCTTTAATAAAATTCCTAAAGGATATGGTGCATATTATACGGCAAATACAATGCATATTATGTCTTGGAAGGAAGCTAAGACCTTCATTAAGGATCTAGCGGCCGCCATGGATGAGGATTCTGTCCTATTTATTTATGGCCCATTTAAGTATCATGGAAAGTTCACTTCGGAGTCTAATGAGCAATTTGATAAGCATCTCAAAGAGCGAGACCCACAAAGTGGAATAAGAAACTTCGAAGACATCTGTAATAACTTCTTAAAGAAAGGAGTCTTTCTAAAAGAAGATATTAAGATGCCTGCAAATAATCAATTATTGATTTTTTCTAAGTAATGTAATTACATTCGGCCAGGTACTTTGATTCCTAAGATAGCAAGTCCATGCTTAATGATTTCACTTGTTGCATAAGCAAGTTCAAGTCTTGCTTGTTTAAGACTCTCTTCACTTGAAGCGATAGGACAGGCTGCATAGAAGCTATTAAATAACTTTCCAAGCTCAAATAGGTAAGTTGTTAAAAGACTTGTTTTGTTTTGCTCATGGGCCTTAATTGCAACATCATTAAATAATGAAATCTTTTGCATTAGCTCATATTCTTTAATATTTTCTAGGCTTGCAGCATTGGAAAGGTTAAATTCTTTAGATTTATCAAAGCCTTGTTTTACAAGTAATGAGTTGATACGAGCATAAACATACTGAAGGTATGGACCTGTATCTCCATCAAGTTTGAGCCATTCATTCATATCAAAAACAATCTTACGATTATTATCAATTTTGATCATCCCGTACTTGATGGCACCATTTGCAATTTTAGTTGCTGTCTCATCAATCTCTGCTTGATCCCATTCGCCTTGATATTTATTTAAGTAGTCCTCTTTGATCTTAGCTTCCATTTTATTAATAAGATCAGTTAGAGGAACGATATTACCCTTACGAGAGCTCATTGCTCCATCTGTAAGTTCAACCATCTCATATGGTAGGTGATAGCAATCTTTAGCTTGCTCAAAACCAATCTTTTCTAAAACTTTAAATACTTGTTTAAAGTGGAATGCCTGACGTGAGTCGACAATGTAGATATTTTTTTCCACACCAAATTCTTCAAACTTCTTAATAGCTAGGGCCACGTCTTTTGTAGAATAAAGGCCTGTTCCATCTGATTTAATAAGAATGCAAAATCCTAATTTATCATCACTTAGATCCATTCCAATAGCGCCATCATCTTTAATAAATGTTCCATCTTTGTAATAGTCTTCACAAATCTTAAGTGATGGAGCATCCATTTCTGATTCAAAAAACCAGCGTTCAAACTCAACGTCTGCCCATTCATAAGTTTTTTTCATTAGATCAATAGACCACTGTCGTGTCTCTTGCCAAAGATCATAGAATTCACCGCTTTCACTATGAAGCTGCTTTAAGATCTCTGTAAGCTTAGCTCTATTATCATCTTCTTTATCACTTCCAAGCTCGTCTTCTAGCTTTGTATTTGCAAGTGTATAGATTCTTCCTAGCCATTCTCCCTTGTTAGTTTCTGGGATCGTGTCTTGATTGTGGTATTTTAAGTACCATAGACATTTGGCAACGTGAGTTCCAGAGTCTCCTGGATAAGTCACAGGGTGAACATCCACATCACAGTATTCTTTAATTCTAACCAAAGCATTACCTAAACATAGGTTTCTCATATGTCCCACATGGAGCTCTTTATGAGTATTTGGCTGAGAGTACTCAATCATAGTCTTAGGCTCATTAGACGTAAGCTTCTTTGTGAAAAAGTTACCACTTCTAACTTCACTAATTAAGTTTTCAAAATATGCATCTGCACTAAGAGTGAAGTTTAGGTATGGGCCTTGTGCTTTAACATCTTTTATTAGCTTTGATGTCTCTTGTTCTTGGATTTTATCTAAAATTGCACCTGCTATTTGTGGTGGTCCTTGTTTAAGGGCCTTTGCAAAACGAAATGTTGGGAATGCGTAATGGGCCATCTCAATATTTGGAGCTTGGCCTATTGAATCGTAAATATCTTTTCTATTAAATTGCGCATCTGGGTAGGCTAATTTAATTGAAGATTCAAGAATATCTGTAAGTTTTGTTAAAATTGTATTCGTTTCCATTTGCATTTCACCAATCGTACTTTATCGCTATTTTTTATATTTATGATATTATCGTATTATATTATTATAGTAAATTTTTTAAAAGTTGGCCTTAAAAGCTTTAAGTAGAAGCGGATAATAAATCAATGGATAACAAAATAAAGCCTATTTTCCTTATTTTTTCGATCATAATGACTATGCTCTTTACTATTTCTAGTGATGTTAAAGCACAGGAGACACTGACTCCGCTTGAGGACTATACTCGTCAAAAACTCAAAGAACAGCGCGAAGCGGATGAATTTCGTCGTTTTCAAACAGAGTCTTCAATTGGTAATGGACTAAATAAAGGCCCTCATCTCATTTACTTGTGTTCTCGTCGCCATTTCGCATGTGTTAATAATGATACAATTAGAAATTGTACTCAAAGACCTCAAATGAGTTGTCTTATAATCAAGAAGTTTCAAAACCAAAAACAATGTTTTAGTGAGCAATATGAAGTTATGTTAAAATCAAGAATTGATAATTTTTGTGACTCTGTGGATTAATTGATCTCACGATACATGAGAATATGTTTTCCTATATTCTCAACATCAAATTCGTCTCCACTTATTTCAAAACCAAGCTTCTGGTAGAAAGGAGCAGCTTCAACTCTTGCATTACACCATACAAGATTACAAAAGTTCTGTTTTATTATTGGAAAAGCGACATTTAAAAGCTCTCGTGAGAGACCTTGTTTTCTGAAGTCTTCAAGTGTTGCCATTCCCTGAAGTTGATATTGATTATCGATATTAAACTTACTGTTTCTATTAAAGTAAAAAGAGGCTACAGATACGAGGTTATTTTCTATAAAAGCTCCTAAGTGGAAAGTTCCCGACTCAGTATCACCTTCAAATAGATAACTAGATTCAACGTTCTCAATTCCAAGAACCTTCTTCCTAATCCCATAAGTATCTTTTAAATGGATTCTTTTTACTATCATAGTCTGTCTTTATAACAGATATTTAAGGTTATGTCACAATAAAGACCTAATTAAGAACAAGTTAAGTTGTTATGATAGTCGGTATTTTACATATTATAGGCAATTATACCCATATATTAAGGAATTAGGTGCTTGGTTATAATAAATACATGTCATTTAGCATTAAACAAGTTCAACAATTTTTAGAAAAACTCTTTCTTATGTTTAAGGAGGAGTCGCAATTAATAATCAGTCGTGTTGATCATTTTATTATATCAACGCCCTTAAAGGCCTTTATTATCTTCGTATGTGGAATAATTGGTCTTAGGATTATCACTTTAGGATATCGAAAGTATCGACTTAGAGAATTAGACGAATTGGATCGAGCACGTTCTAGCTTATATCGATTTATTGATTTCAATTCGTATTACATCATTATCTTTTTATGTCTTGATATTTTCAATGGCTATTTAGAGAAATTCAATCGTGCTGATTATCTTCTGGCCATGCATATTTTTGGAAATTTTCTACTCGTCTACATTCTCTATATAAATATTGGCTACCTACATAGTTTTCTAAATTTAAACTTTAGAGTCTATTTTAAAAGAAGTAATAAAGACTTTGTAAAAGATAGTAAGAAATTAAGATATATAATCACACTTACAACACTAATATATATCGTATTGTATAATTTATTCTCAACTTTTCTTGGGCATAATATTATAAGTATAATTTTCTTTATTATTTATACAAAAATACTACTGGATTATGAAAAGTATGCAGACATCATACTTGCAAAGATTATCCCTTCTTCCATATCAATCGGAGTAAAGCATATTCCGAAGTTCGTAATTCATTATGTACTGCCTCCAGTTTTTTATATTTACACGCTTTTATATTCTCTTTACCTCGTTATTTTACTTGCGAATAATACAAGAGATTGGAGTCGTAATATATTATCAGGACTCCTCGAGCAGCACCTTGAAAACTTTAGACAAGATAGCTTTAATGAAATTGATATTCCTGAAGATTATAAAGCTTGTTTTGAAAATGAAGAAGATGTTCAAATCGTTCGTAAACCTGATCCTGCAGCAATGGCCTATGATCGCATTGATGAATGGTTAAATGGTGTTAATCCTTCTTACCATCTGGCCTTTTCTGGTGGTGCAGGAAGTGGTAAGAATCATATCTTAAATAAGATTCTAAAACGTTACTCTTCAGTAAATTCTTTTAAAATTAATATTCATGAAAAGATTACTGAAGGGAGTATTCTACATAAAAGACTCGAACAATTTGTAGGAAATGGAGATGAAGATGAGAAGAAATTTGTTATTGTAAACTCAGCTCATAATCTCTTCTTGTCAAAGCTTAATGGGTTTAAGGCCTTTGATGCTCTTTTTAATATTATAAATAGTAGTTCAAAGAATGTATTCTGGCTTACGATTTGGAATGCTAATTCTTTAAATCTTATCAAGCATATTTATAATAAATATGAACTCTCTGCAGACTCCGTTTTCATTAGACCATGGGATAAAGAAGAGCTTAAAAATCTCATTATTAAGCGTCATGAAAAAAGTGAATTAGAGATACGTTTTCAGCCGGAATTATTCGAAGTTATGTGCCATTTCGGTGCTGATCGAAGCATTGAAAATGCACTTGATATATACTTTAGAATTTTAGGAAAACAAACTGGTGGTAATCCTCAGGCCGCGATTAATACGTGGCTGAAATCTATATTGAGTATCGATGATAAGAGTATCGAATTACACCTTCCAAGTAAGAAGCCAATACATGAGATAGAGAGTTTAACAGACGAGTCTCTCTTTGTTCTCTCTACGATACTTTCGCATGAAAGACTAAATATCGATCAGATATCAGCAACAACTGATCTTAGTGAAAAGGTAGTTAACTTTGTTCTAAAAAATGGTCTTAATAAAGGCATTATTGATAAGGATAAAGAGGATAATAGCTACCTTATTAGGAAGGATTGGTTATACGATTTAAAGAAAATTTTAAAGAAAAGGAACTTTATCTATGAATAAAGCGCTTAAGGATACAATTCAATCTAGTGAGAAGGTAGCAAGCTTATTTAGTTCGATTAGTTCTGAAGTGATATTGAGTATTTTCTTTGGATTTTTATTTCTTTATTTATTTGCAAAGACTTTAAATTGGGCACTTGAATACTTAGCTATAAAGATTCCTTCTTATCGCTTATCGATTCTTCAATTCAATACAATTGCAACTCATATAACTTATATTGTAGGAAGTTTGTGGATTCTCTATGTTGCTATTAATCCTTCTAAAGAAATGGTTTATGCCATTATGGGTTCTGGGGCTGTTGCGATAGGTTTCTCTTTGAAAGACTTAGTCTCTTCAATTATTGCAGGAATCATTCTCATTTTTGATCGTCCTTTTCAGGTAGGGGATCGTATTAGCTTCCGAGGTAATTATGGTGATATTATTAGAATTGGTCTCAGATCTGTGAGAATACGAACACTAGAAGACTCTGTCGTTACAATTCCAAATAACCTGTTCTTAAGTGATAATGTTTCATCTGCAAACTCTGGTGAAAGAGACATGATGGTTTGTAGTGATTATTACTTTAAAAACAATGTTGATTTGAATCAGGTTTTACCAATTTTAGATGAAGTAACGAGAACTAGTCGTTTTGCTTATTTAAATAAGCCTGTTAAGATTATTACATCGAGTGAAAAATTTGAAGAAATAGTAGGCTTAAAAATTACTGTTAAGGCCTATGTTTTAGAAACAAAATACGAAAAAGATTTCACGACCGATATTACAAAACGCTTTTATCAAGGCCTAAGAGATGAGAGTTTGGAAGACTCACTGATTTCTTCTACATCGTCTTAGTCGTCACATATTTATTAGAGGGAGTTGATATGGAATTACAAATTTTTTACCGCTACTGCGGTGTACTTGGTCTTATTTACTTATTACTAACTTTCTACGTCATTCGAATGAGATGGAAGCATCGTGTAGGTCTTGGGCATGGTAAGAATGAGCATATGACTAAGGCAGTTCGAATTCATGGAAATTATAATGAATATGTTCCATTTATTCTTATGCTTACATATTTTGCTATTCAAAAGAATGCAATTAATCTGATGGCGATTCACTTTCTTTTAGGTGGTCTGGTATTATCGAGAATTTCACATTTTATTGGACTTAGAAAGTCGGCCGGCTCAACAATCTATCGAATGTTTGGTACCGGCGTCATTATCGTGGCATTATTTGCTATAAGTATTACTTTATTAGGTTAATACAGATATCAAGGCTTCCCAGCTTTTCTTTGACTTGTTGGGAAGTCATCTCACCGAAAAGGTCTTTAAGCCTTTTATGAATTGACCCATCAGTCTTAAAACGATCTTCATCACTTGCTTCAAATGAAAATGCTTCTCTAAATGATTGCCAAAATTTCTCTTCTACACATGCCATAACGACAAAGTGTGAATCTTTTGTTTGGTAGATATTGTAACAAGGGTAGAGTCCATTATGGAGAAACTTGTGATCTGTATCTCTAATATCTTTCGGCCAAAATGCATCAAATACTTCTTGAGTTGATTCATAAAGATATGAGTTTATTGTTTCAACTTTATTTGATTCTTTAGACTTATACATTGCTCCAAGAAGATCAAATGCCATTTTTTGTCCAAAGTTAATACCTGCAAGAGGTAAGAACGGCGGGGCCACATCTTCAACAGAATTAATATTTCGCAGATGAAGACTAAGTAGACCTGTCATGGCCAGTGCATTAAGGTCATGCATGTGGCTCATGGCCTCTTTTGAGGCAAGTGGAATCACTGCTGCAAAGCTTTGTTTTACATTCTTTTGTATGTCTTCAATTGTGATACCAAGCTTTTGTTGAATCTTTTTTGGAATCCCCATAATTATGGCATCGGCCTTAAAGATTGTTTCTCTAATTTGCTCTTGTGCAGCCTCATTATTGAAGTCTAGTCTTAGAATCGTTTTATTTGCATTCAATTCTTCGTACCACTTAGGAAAAGAATTATCCATTTCTGCAAATAGGCCATAGATAAATGGGTCCTTAAACTTTGCATCTTCTATCTTGATTACATCAGCTCCAAGGCCTGCAAGTAATTTCCCTGCAAGTGGCCCTGGTAGGCGATGTGAAAAGTCTATAATCGTTTTTCCGGCCAATGGCCTTTCGTGTGTACTACTCATTTGTTGCCTGTGGTTGGTTTGGCTTTAAAGTTTCAATGAAGTGATCTAGTCCTTCACCAGTCATCTCACATTCATTTGTTCCGCAAATTTCCCATCTTTCACCTTTGTCTTCGTGGAAGTCGAAAACAAAACGTGGAAGGAAGTAGCAGATAAAACCTGCAAACTCTTGATTTGTGAGCCATGCTTTTGGACATTTAATTACCTTATAAGCATTTGCTGGATATGAAAGTGCTCTTAGACCTTCTCCTGATCCCGCTGGGTTTTTTAGTACATCGTGAGTTACATTTTCCATAAGCTCTTTGATATCTTCAAGCATATCGACTTCACCAAATAGTACACTTGATCTTCTTACAAGTTGAATAAGCGTGCTAACAGGTGAGCGGAATGATTGATCAAAACTTGTGAAGTCTTGATTTGGATAAAGTTCCGCATCTTGATCTCTTATTGCTCGTGACTTTAGACGTCCATCTACTAAGAAGTCTTTTATAATAAAACCTAGAGTATCTTTTAGGTTTTCTTTAAATACAGGATTCCCACTAAGCTCATAGATTCTTAATTGTGCTTCAGCAAAGAATACGTAGTCTTCAAGTAGAGAAACTCCAACTGGACGTGTTGTTGTATGTCTTAGTCGCATTCCCTTGGGTGTTGTTTCAAGAAACTTCTTATATGTTCCTTCTACGATACGATTAAATAGAGTACTTGCTGCACTTCTTATTGCTGGAATTTGAGTAAATTGCATTACATCTGAAAGTGCAGAGATCATATGAAAGTTCCAACTTGCGATCCCTTTATTATCTGTCATAGGAGGAATACGTAGTTTTCTTTCATTTAATAATGCTTTTTTAGCATTTCTAATTAAATCCCAAGACTCAGGTGTGAAAATCTCTTGGGCCTTTTCGTTATTAATAGTTAAAACATTTAAGCCAGAATCAAAGTTTCCTTTTTCTGTTACGCCAAACCATTCTTTTAATTTGTCCATATTCTTAGTAAGGGCTTCATCTTCTGTATCGAATCGTCCTAGTGCATCTTCAAACTCTTGTTGAGTATATGTGAAATATAGTCCTTCGACTCCTTCACTGTCTGCATCTTGGGCAGAGAAGAAGAAGTTTTCTTCTTCATTAAGCATTTCTGCTTTTAAGTACTCAAGCGTATTAAAGATACCATCAAAGATTAAAGGTGATGGGTAGAGCATACTTGTTTTTGCAAGAAGCTTTAAAAGACCAGCTTGGTCATAGAGCATCTTTTCAAAGTGGGGTACAGTCCAGTTATTATCTGTACTATAGCGATGCATTCCACCTCGAACTTGGTCGTAGATCCCACCCATAAGCATTCTTTCAATGGACTTTATTATATGCTCACCATGTTCTTTCTTAACAACACCTTCTAGCATCTGTTCAATGGCCCATTCATAGAATGCTAGTTGTGGAAACTTTGGAGCCTCTCCAAAACCGCCGTTTTCATTATCTTTAAATTGCTCAAGAACATCCATTACTGAATTTGGGTGAGGGAAGTGCCCCTGGAAGTCTACCTTCTCTGGTGAGATAAAGCCTTTTTCAATTGCCTCAAAAGCTTTATTCGAATTCTCAGTAACTGTTTCAACCTCTTCGTTATAGGCCCTAACAAGTTCTTTTAGAACATCTTTAAATGCAGTTGATTTTCCTTTTGCTTCTTTAGGAAAGTACGTTCCAACAAAATATGGCCTTAAGTTAGGCATAAGAAACGCGCTTAATGGCCAGCCACCACCGTTTGTAAACAATTGACATGCTTGTTGATAATAATTGTCGATATCTGGGTGCTCTTCACGATCAACTTTAATATTGATGAAATGCTCATTTAGATACTTTGCTGTTTCCTCATCACAAAATGACTCTTCTGCCATGACATGACACCAATGACATGAGCTATAACCAATTGATAGAAAGATTGGTTTATTATCTTCCTTTGCTTTTGTTAGGGCCTCTGGTCCCCAAGCATACCAGTGGACAGGGTTGTCCTTATGCTGTTTTAAATATGTTGATTCTTCATCCTTTAATCGATTAAATCCAATATCTGTCATTTCAACTCCTAAAAATTTATATATCTATTATGCGTGAAATATATGAAATTTAAAGGATAACCTCTTAATATCCTGTAATTAAATGAATATTTTTTGTAAATACTACTATAGTAGTGCGTTATAAGTTTATTTTAACTAGACGAGAGCGTTCAACGGGGGTAAAAAGCCCGTTATGAAAGCTTCGAGTGAGCGATATAACTCACATCTTGAACATTTTAGTGCTTACTGCATGAACGTAAGATCTTTGTTTATTTTAGGTCTGTGTGCAGTGACGGCCGTGATTTCTTTTGACTTCTTTTGGACGCCAGCAACGAAAAATTTTCGTGATCTAGGTCTACTTGCAGGAATCTCTTCTGAGGGGAAAGCCTTCACTCCTTATAATACTTATAATTTTAAGGATACAAACCCATTCTTTAAAAGACTTCATTTAGGATACCTTTCTTCAATCGATAAAAAGACTCTTGAAGACGCTCTTATCGATCATATGGAACATCCAATAGATAAAAGAGCTAAGAAATATATTTCTTCGCTTCTACACTTTGCTGAACAAAGACAACTTGATCCTCTTTGGGTAATTTCAATTGCATGGACAGAAAGTCATTTTAATCCGAAGGCCCAAAGTTATGTAAAGGCACAAGGTTTAATGCAGATTATGCCAAAGACAGGAGTATTTCTTCATAAGCTTCTTAAAAGATCACTAAATAAAGAAGATATTATTCAAATCTTACGCGTTCCTCATGTGAATATGGAGCTAGGCGTATATTATTTAAGTCGTCTTTATAAGAGATTTGGTCTTTATCGTTATGCAACTGTTGCATATAACATGGGACCAGGCTTTGTTCGTCGTAGTCTTCGTTATAATCGTCCAGTAGGAATCAAGAATGTCTATTACGACAAGGTAAAGAAGAATTACAAGAAATTGCTAGCAGCTGTTGACTCGCTAAGAGAAAAATCACGTGAATACGGTCACGAGAGTATAATTCACGTAAAAAATCATACTTTTGACATTAATTACTATTTAGGTCTTGATATTGTTCCAACTAAGGAAGAACTAAAGCTAGCTAGTAAAGATATGAAAAACTCACGCCTTGCGAAAAACTAACGACTGCATCGAGTCATCTTTTCAACTTCAAATAGTTTTCAAAAATTGTTATATTCATTCCTTATAATTCACAGGATAAGGAAGTTGTATGACATATTCATCAGTTATTGCCATTGATGGCCCAAGTGGAAGTGGTAAATCAACTGTTGCAAAACTATTGGCCAAGGAATTGGGGATTCTCTATATCGACACTGGAGCGATGTTTAGAGCGTTAGGCTTAGCTGCCCATGATGCCGATGTTGATCTTCATGATCACCAAGCAGTAGAAAAATTCTTAAAAGAAATCAAACTCGAGTACGGACAAGCTGATGCTCTTGTAAAAGTCGATGGTAAGGACTTAAGTCAAAGAATACGTGAGCACCACGTATCAAAGCTTGCTTCTATTATTTCACAAATTCCTGTCGTAAGAACTATGCTTCTTGATTTCCAAAGATCAATAGCTAAGGAAAAAGTGTGTGTCATGGAAGGCCGAGATATCGGTACAATTGTGTTTCCAGATGCTTTTATTAAGTTCTTTGTTACAGCTTCAATAGATATTAGAGCACAAAGAAGATACGACCAACTAATAGAGAAAGGTCAAAGTGATATCGATCTAGAACAACTTATAAAAGATGTAAAAAAACGAGATGAAAAAGATATGGGTCGAGAAGTTGCTCCTCTTGTTAAAGCAGACGATGCAACACTTGTTGATACTAGCGAGATGGATATCTCAAAAGTTATCTCAACTCTAAAACAAGACGTTCATGCTCGTGCAAAAGAGGTTGGAATAGATCTGTGAAATATCTCATCAGTCGTACTGACGCCATTGGATCAAATATACTTACAATGCCAATGGCACAGGCCATAAAAGAAATGGACCCAAATGCGACTGTTGCCTTTATAACGTCAAAAACTTCTGCTGTGCTTTTTAAGAACCATCCTTATGTTGATAAGGTTTTTATTTTAGATCGAGCAAGCTCCTATCCAAAGAAAGTAAAAAAGTCTCTGCAAATATTTAATGAATATAAGCCAGATGTCTATCTGTATACAGGAGGCTCTCAAACGCCAAACTTTGTTGCCTGGCTCAAAAAGATACCTTTTCGCGGAGGTCATTTAAAGAGATGGCAATCAAACTTCACTTTAAATCGAGCGATTAGACAAGTACGCTCTGAGGTTGAAGGACATGAAGTTTTCTATAACCTGGCCTTACTTGGTGAGCTTGAAAATTATTCAAAAATTCAAGATAAAGAATATCTGCCATTTTTTAATTTTAAAGAAAGTGATTCAGATATAAGTGACTTTAATAAAGAATTAGAGGCACAAGGACTTGATTCAACTAAAGAGCTTATCTTCATACATCCTGGTGCATCTGAGGGGATTTTAAGTTGGCCTGCGAAGAATTTTGCAACTTTTATCAAAAGAATTAACAACATCTATCCTAACCGATTTAATTTCATTATTTCTCATATACCTTCAGATATGAAGTATGTGGCACCAATAAAGAATGAGCTGGTGGATCATGAAGAAAAAAACATATTTTACTTTGATGGAAAGAAAGGTGGAATTGTTAACTTTCTAAATATCTTAAAACACGCTAAACTATTTATCGGGCCAAGCTCTGGAGCAATTCAGATGGCCGCAGCTCTTGAAGTGGCGTTAATTGCAATTTTTTCTCCCATCAAAAGCCAATCTTCTTTACGCTGGGGAGCAAAAGGTAAGGGCTTTATTAAAAATATTACGCCAAATGTCGTATGTGGCGAGCCTGATACTTGTCTAGGAATAGAGTGTCCTTATTATGATTGTATGGCAAAATTAGAAGAAGATAGAGTAATTGAAATAGCAAAATCAGTTTTAAATAAATAATGGAATAACTATGACAAAATTAATTTCACCTCAACGCTTTGATGCAATTGTATCTAACCTTAGTAATATCAAACCGATCTTAGTGGTTGGAGATGTCGGGATCGATAAGTATACATCTGGAGTCGTTAATCGAATTTCCCCAGAGGCACCTGTTCCTTTAGTTGAAGTACAAAAGGAATGGCAAAAGCTTGGTCTTTCAGCAAACGTATCAGAAAACTTAAAGACCTTGGGAGTAGAGTCTACTCTTTGTGGAGTAATGGGTGATGATCTTAACGCTAATGTTCTTGAGGATCTTCTAGAGGAAGCAGGGCTTTCTACATGGGGAGTTGTTCGTTGCGAAGAAAGGCCAACTGTTTTTAAAGAAAGAATTGTCACTGATCACCAACAAATATGTCGTATCGATTACGAATCAAAGAAGCCAATTAGTGAAGATGTTGAAAAGAGACTAATTGGGCGAATTAACGAGTTAAAAGAAAACCATGGTGCCCTTATCTTAGAGGATTACTCTAAAGGGGTTCTCACTGAAAGTCTTATTTCAAGACTTGTTAATGAATTTAAAGAATCAAAGAGTTTAATCGCTGTTGACCCAAGTCGCACTACACCTCCATTATTTTACAAAGGGGTTTCTCTTCTTAAACCAAATCATGTTGAGGCCAAGTTAATGGTAAATCAATTAGGCTACTCGCAGGATATGCAGGTTGAAGAAATTGCCGATATTCTAGTCGATAAGTTGCAGCTAGAAAAAATCATCATCACTCTAGGAGCACGTGGTATGGCAATGCTTGATACTAAAGGTGA
Source organism: Halobacteriovorax sp. BALOs_7 (assembly GCF_003612895.1). GTDB lineage: Bacteria > Bdellovibrionota > Bacteriovoracia > Bacteriovoracales > Bacteriovoracaceae > Halobacteriovorax_A > Halobacteriovorax_A vibrionivorans. The sequence goes on from NZ_CP027772.1 coordinate 1,288,272, forward strand.
TGGTAAGCTACATATGATTCCAACTGTTGCAAACGAAGTTTATGATGTTTCTGGTGCAGGAGATACGACGATCTCACTTCTTGTTGCCTGTTTAGAAGCAGGGGGCAGTCTTGAGGAAGCAGCATGGGTTGCCAATTGTGGTGCTGGTGTTGTTGTTGGAAAAGTAGGAACGGCAACTGTTTCTCAAGATGAGCTAAGAAATTACTACGAAGTTCTTAAAGAAAAGATGAAATAGGTATTTCTTGAGTGATTTAAGGCCAGCTACAGATGCATTGCTATTTATTAGCGTTCTCTATAATCATAAGAAGTGTAATTTAGAAGATATCATTGCCACTTTGGGAAGTGGTTATGAACGACCTATTATTTTTAAGCACGATTTTTTTCCAATGAAAGAGTATTATAGTAAGGAGATGGGTGAGGAGCTATCACGCTCTTTTATTTTCTATCCTAAGCCTATTTCTCGTGAAGAGCTTGTTAGCATTAAGGTATATTGTGATGAGCTTGAAAAAGGTCATCAGCAAACAAGTGGCCGATCGTTCAATCTTGATCCTGGTCTTATAACTCTTGATCAAGTTCTATTAAGTAGTGGTAAACCATACTCTCATCGAATCTATCTAAAAGACGGCGTTTACGCAGAACTAACTTATCAATTTAAAGCAAATAGCTACCATCAATTAGAGTGGACATATCCTGATTACCAGCATCCCGAAATCATCCAGCAATTTAACTGGTTTCGCTCATTTTTATTGGCACTTTAAACACCCCACGTCTTGCCTTTTCGCACACCGCATGAAAAACTCCCAAGGTTATTATTGAATGTTTATAAATAGTCGAATAGGTGGGAATTATGATTGATAAGCTAAATGAGGCTTATGAAAAGTTTCAAGCTGAAATTGAAACTCTTAGTGCACAAGCAGATGTTTTATCTCTTAAGTCGAGTTACCTTGGGAAAAAAGGTGCCGTTTCTGAGATCCTTAAATCACTAAAGGATGCAACTCCAGAAGAGAGAAAAGAGATTGGACCAAAAGCAAATGAAATTAAACAAGAAATTGAGAAATTAGTTGCTAAGAAGCTTTCAGATATTGAATTAGCTCAAATAAATGAAAAACTTAGTAAAAATAAGATCGATATTACTTTTACAGATGCTGTAAAGGCCAAAAATAATAATCATGGTGGATTTCACCCAAGAACTCTAGTTCAGCAAGAAGTAGAAGATATTTTCTTATCAATGGGCTTTGAGGTCCTTGATGGCCCACATATTGAAACTGAATTCTATAACTTTGAGGCACTCAATATCCCAGGAGATCATCCTGCACGAGATATGCAAGATACTTTCTGGTTTAAAGATGAGAAATCTCCTGAAGGTAATAAGCACCTTCTTAGAACTCACACGTCAACAATTCAGGTCAGAGGGATGCAGTCTCGCAAGCCTCCATTCCGCTTTATTGCTCCAGGAACTGTATTTCGTTGTGAAAGAACAGATGCTTCTCATGAGATGGTCTTCCAACAATTAGAAGGAATGATGGTTGGAAAAGATATTTCTGTTTCAAACCTAATCTACTTCATGAAAGAAATCCTAACGGAGATCTTCAAAAAAGACGTCGAAGTTAGACTTCGCCCTGGATACTTCCCATTTGTTGAGCCTGGATTTGAGCTTGATATTAAATGCCAAGTTTGTAGCGGTAAGGGATGCTCTGTTTGTAAACAAGTTGGTTGGGTCGAGCTACTTCCATGTGGGATGGTTCATCCAAATGTTCTAAGAGCAGGTGGCATAGATCCTGAAGAATATAATGGATTTGCATTTGGTCTTGGTTTAGATCGACTTGTAATGATGAAGTATGGGATTGATGATATCCGCCACCTACAATCAGGTGATCTAAGATTTAATTCACAATTTAAAGAATATTAGAAAGGTTTAAGGAATATATATGTTAATTAGTATCGATTGGATTAAAGACTTCGTAAAAGTTCCAGACTTAGATGCAAATGAAATTGGATCAAAATTTACTCTGGCAACAGCAGAAGTAGAAGATGTTCTCTCTGTAGGAGATCACTTAGAAGCTATTACTGTTGTTGAAGTATTAGAAAAAGAAAAGCACCCTGAAGCTGATAAGCTTAATCTTGTTACATTCACAAATGGAAAGGATAAGTTTCAAGTTGTTTGTGGTGCTGTAAACGTTCGCGTTGGCATGCGTACTGCATATGCTCCATTGGGTATTACATTACCAAATGGATTAACTCTTGAGCCAAAGAAGATTCGTGGCGTTTTATCTGAAGGAATGCTTTGTTCTGAAGAAGAGCTTGGTTTCGCTGAAGACTCTGCAGGGATCATTGAGCTTGATAAGGTTTTTGATAACCCAGAGCTTGGTAAGAATATGCTTGAGCTTTATAATGAAAAGAAAGATGTTCTTTTAGATGTAGATAATAAGTCTTTAACTCACAGACCAGATCTTTGGGGACATTTTGGTATTGCTCGTGAATTTGCAACGATTTTTGAAAATGAGTTACAAAACCCATTTAATGAATCTTGGTCAAAGGATTTAAAGTCTAAATTCTCTAGTGATGCAGCTCCAATGAAAATTAAAGTTGAAGAAGGAACAAGTTGCCTTGGTTACTTTGGCCTTAGTGTCGATAATGTAAAAGTAGGAGAGTCTCCTCTTTGGATGAAGAAACGCCTTCAAGCTGTTGGCCTTCGTCCTATTAATAATATCGTTGATATCTCTAATTACGTTATGCTTGAGCTAGGGATTCCTCTACATATCTTTGATCGTGAAAAGATTAGTGGTGATACTGTTGTAATCAGTTCTCTAAAAGATGAAACTGAATTTACAACTCTTGATGAAGAAAAACGCAAGCTTGTTGCAGGAGATACTGTAATTGGTGATAGTGATAAGCCTCTTGTTCTTGCAGGTATTATGGGCGGGCTTAATAGTGGAGTTGATGAAAACACTTCTAAAATTTTCATTGAAGTCGCTAATTGGAAAGCTGCTGAAGTTAGAAAAACATCAACACGTTTAGGTCTTCGTACAGACTCTTCATCTCGTTATGAAAAAACTCTTGATTCTTTAATGCTAGAGAGAACACTACTAAGAACTCTAGAATATATCCTAAAAGAAAACCCAGAAGCTAAAGTTATTGGTGATATTCAATATGATGGCCCTAATCTTTCAGAGATTAAACCAGTATCAATTGAATCAAGTGCTGCAAAAATTAATAAGGCACTTGGTAAAGAAGTTTCTTTTGATGAAATGAAGAGAATCTTTACAAGCTTAGATATTCAAATTGAAGGAAGTGCTGACAAATTTATTGCACATATTCCAAGTTATCGAGCTACGAAAGATATTGAAACAGGATCATGTCTTGTGGAAGAAATTGGACGTGTTATCGGCTTTGATAATATTGCTCCGACTTCTCCAAAACTTGATATCTCTCCAGTAAAGCTCTCACCAGCACAGAAACTTCATCGTAGCATGAAAAACTTTATGGTTAATCATGCAAGTGCTTTTGAAGTCATGACATATCCTATGATTGGTCCAAAACTTTTAAAGAAAGCAATGTATGATCACAAAGGTGGTTTAGAGCTTATTAATGCCCTTTCTAAAGACGCTGCACTTATGCGAGAGTCATTAGTCCCAAGTTTCTTAGAAGCAGCTGCGGCCAATGCTAAGAACTCTAGTGCATTCAAATTCTTTGAGATTGGTCGTACGTATCATGCAAATGATAAAGACTTTGTTAAAGAAGAGAGTGTGTATGGGGCACTTTATTTTGATAAAGAAGCAACACCGTTCATGGATCTCTTAAACGATACAACTCGCTTACTTGATAGTGTTAATATTAATTATCAATTAAATGATCGTAACCCTAAGTTCAAAAGTAATGCCGTTGATGAAGATTGGAATGGTATTCATCCTTACGAGTTTTATAACTTAAGAATTCAAGGAAAGATGGATGGTGTAATCTTCTCTGTACATCCTCTAGTGCTAAAACAATTTAAGATTAAAGGTAATGTTTCTATTGCTCTTGTTAATATGAGTGCTTTTGAATCGCGTCCACAAAAAGATAAAGTAAAGTATCAACCGCTAGCAAAATTCCCTGGTTCTACTTTTGACTGTACAGTTGAAGTAAGTGAAGAAGTCGCTGTAGGTGATATCTTAAAGAGTTTATCTAAGCTTAAGATTAAAGAATTAACTTCTACAACTATTGCAGACATTTATAAGCACGACAATATGAAGTCAGTAACATTAAGAAGTGAGTTCTTGGATCCAAATAGCACTTTATCTGGAGAATTTATTACTGAAGCAAGTAATAAGATCGTTGAAACTCTCGAAAAAAATGGTTTTCCACTAAAAAAATAGTTAAAGATTTTAGATTTCTACCGATTATAAAAGGCCACTCACTGAGTGGCCTTTTTTTATGCATTTTTTACATATCTCGACTTTTCGAATTTTCAGTATGTTACAGGTTTGTCAGTAGGTTAAGCTACTATTCAAGTTAAGTACACTCTAATAATCGTAAGTAATTAATATTGTTATTGAAATTAAGATAAAAAAAAATGAAAAAAACTTAAAAAAAGTATTGACGGACCAGGTACGGTTTCATAATATGCATCTCGTTCCAAACAACAAACGAAAAAAACAAACGTTGGAAAACAACGCTGATAACTTTTTTTCACATTGTTAAAAAAAGGCTTTACATGTTGAACATGAACATGTAGTCTCGGACAGCTCTTTAACATTCAAATAAAGTAATAAAGATTTGCTGCTTCGGTAGCAATCAAGATGAGAAGAAATCCAAAAAAAGTTTTAAACGGTTTTTGAAAGATCTGACGTAACTGAATCATTGAAGTTACTTCAATCAGTCAGATGCCATTTAAACTTTGTAAATTTGAGTTTAAATCGGAAGATTCAGGACAAACGTAAATTGAGTAAATTAAATTTTTTCAAGATATATGCTTGGAGAGTTTGATCCTGGCTCAGAACGAACGCTGGCGGCATGCTTAACACATGCAAGTCGAACGAGAAAGCACCTTCGGGTGTGAGTAGAGTGGCGCACGGGTGAGTAACGCGTAGGTAATCTGCCTCATAGCGGGGGATAACCAGGAGAAATTCTGGCTAATACCGCATACGATCTACGACATGGAAAAAGTAGATGAAAGAATGCCTCTCCTTGGAAGCATTTACTATGAGATGAGCCTGCGTTGCATTAGCTTGTTGGTGGGGTAACGGCCTACCAAGGCAACGATGCATAGCTGGTCTGAGAGGACGATCAGCCACACTGGAACTGAGACACGGTCCAGACTCCTACGGGAGGCAGCAGTGGGGAATATTGCGCAATGGGGGAAACCCTGACGCAGCAATGCCGCGTGAGTGAGGAAGGCCTTCGGGTTGTAAAGCTCTGTCAAATAGGAAGAATTCCTCTGGGTCCAATAGGCCTAGAGATTGACGGTACTATTAAAGGAAGCACCGGCTAACTTCGTGCCAGCAGCCGCGGTAATACGAAGGGTGCAAGCGTTGTTCGGATTTACTGGGCGTAAAGCGCGCGCAGGCGGATTTATAAGCCAGATGTGAAATCTCGGGGCTCAACCCCGAAACTGCGTCTGGAACTGTAGATCTAGAGTTATGGAGGGGAGAGCGGAATTTCGCATGTAGGGGTAAAATCCGTAGAGATGCGAAGGAACACCAGAGCCGAAGGGGGCTCTCTGGCCATCAACTGACGCTGAGGCGCGAAAGCGTGGGGAGCAAACAGGATTAGATACCCTGGTAGTCCACGCCGTAAACGATGAGTACTAGATATTGGGGGTTTGACCCTCTCAGTGTCAAAGCTAACGCATTAAGTACTCCGCCTGGGAAGTACGGTCGCAAGACTAAAACTCAAAGGAATTGACGGGGGCCCGCACAAGCGGTGGATTATGTGGTTTAATTCGAAGCAACGCGCAGAACCTTACCTGGGCTTGAAATCCCGAGAAGATCGACCAAAATTGATTGTGCTCTTCGGAGAACTCGGTGACAGGCGCTGCATGGCTGTCGTCAGCTCGTGTCGTGAGATGTTGGGTTAAGTCTCGCAACGAGCGCAACCCCTATCTTTAGTTGCCAGCATTAAGTTGGGCACTCTAGAGAGACTGCCTGGGTTAACCAGGAGGAAGGTGGGGATGACGTCAAGTCCTCATGGCCCTTATGTCCAGGGCTACACACGTAATACAATGGTGCATACAGAGGGACGCAAGCATGCGAGTGTTAGCAAATCTCAAAAAGTGCATCTCAGTCCGGATTGGAGTCTGCAACTCGACTCCATGAAGTTGGAATCGCTAGTAATCGCAGATCAGCACGCTGCGGTGAATACGTTCCCGGGCCTTGTACACACCGCCCGTCACACCATGGGAGTTGATCTTACCTGAAGCCGTGGCCCTAACTTTTAGAGGGGAGCGTCTACGGTCGGATCGATGACTGGGGTGAAGTCGTAACAAGGTAGCCCTAGGGGAACCTGGGGCTGGATCACCTCCTTTTAAAGGATTTTTGTACGAACAAGTTGAAGCAGATAACAGTAGAAATTAAGTACATTATTCTGGTCAAACGTTTAAAACGAAATTGGATTTCTTTTCATTTTATATTTTTTAGATCTTTTATATTTAAATAACAGTATCAGATAGAAGACGAGAACTTAAAAGTAATACAAAACAAGACAAGTATATTGATTATACAAAACTTTTAGTTGGTTAGATAAAGCTACTAAGGGTATATGGTGGATATCTTGGCAGTAAGAGGCGATGAAAGACGTGTGTTAGAGTGCGATATGTATCGGCGAGCCCTCAAGCAGGCTTTGACCCGGTAATTTCTGAATGGGGGAACCCAGCTTATGGAGACATAGGTTACCGTTTGGTGAGTAAAGTAGCCATTCTGGAGCTAACCAGGGGAACTGAAACATCTAAGTACCCTGAGGAAGAGAAATCAATTGAGATTTCGCTAGTAGCGGCGAGCGAACGCGAAATAGCCCAAACCGTTAAGTTTACTTAGCGGGGTTGTAGGACTGCAATATGTAGCTTTGAGATTAGGAGAAGGGTCTGGGAAGTCCCGCCAAAGAGAGTGAAAGCCTCGTATCTGAAAGTTGATAAGCGCTAGCAGTATCCTGAGTAGGACGGAACACGTGAAATTTTGTCTGAATCTGGGAGGACCACCTTCCAAGGCTAAATACTACTTACTGACCGATAGTGAACAAGTACCGTGAGGGAAAGATGAAAAGAACCCCGATGAGGGGAGTGAAATAGAACTTGAAACCATATACTTACAATCGGTGGAAGTGCTATTGTAAGGCATGACCACGTACCTTTTGCATTATGAGCCATCGAGTTACGATTTGTAGCAAGGTTAAGCCGTTGCAGGTGTAGCCGTAGGGAAACCGAGTCTTAATAGGGCGTTTAGTTGCAGGTCGTAGACCCGAAACGGGATGAGCTATCCATGAGCAGGTTGAAGCGAGGGTAACACCTTGTGGAGGACCGAACCCATATAGGTTGAAAACTGTTGGGATGACTTGTGGATAGGGGTGAAAGGCCAATCAAATTCCGTGATAGCTGGTTCTCTTCGAAATGCATTTAGGTGCAGCGTCTGACGAATACTGACGGGGGTACAGCACTGAATTGGCTAGGGGGCTTACCAGCTTACCAAACCATATCAAACTCAGAATACCGTTAAGTAATATCAGGCAGTGAGACTACGGATGCTAAGGTCCGTTGTCGAAAGGGTAAGAGCCCTGACCATCAGCTAAGGTCCCTAAATCGTGTCTAAGTGGGAAAGGTTGTGGAACTACTGTGACATCCAGGAGGTTGGCTTAGAAGCAGCCACCCTTTAAAGAAAGCGTAATAGCTCACTGGACTAGTGGTTCTGCGCCGAAAATGTAACGGGGCTAAAGATACGTACCGAAGCTATGGAATGAACTTTGTTCATTGGTAGAAGAGCATTGTGTTTATCGATGAAGGCGTACCGCGAGGAGCGCTGGAGATCCCACAAGAGCTGATGATGGCATGAGTAGCGATAAGGAGTGTGAGAATCACTCCCGCCGAAAATCTAAGGGTTCCTGGGCCAGGTGACTCCGCCCAGGGTTAGTCGGATCCTAAGGTGAGGCCGAAAGGCGTAATCGATGGACAACAGGTTAATATTCCTGTACTTGGTTATATTCGTTTGACATGAGGAGTGACGGAGAAAGGTAGCAAATCCCACTGTTGGATGTGGGTTTAAGCGTGTAGGCTGAGATGTAGGCAAATCCGCATCTCGTGAAGGCTGAGGCGTGATGACGAGGGCTTGCCCGAAGTTTGTGATCCTCTGCTTCCCAGAAAAACTTCGTATGAAGAATGTAATCAATCCGTACCGTAAACCGACACAGGTAGATGAGGAGAGAATCCTCAGGCGCTTGGGAGAACTCTTGTTAAGGAACTCTGCAAATTGGAGCCGTAACTTCGGGATAAGGCTCGCCCCTGCTGGTGACATCGCTTGCCGATGTAGCTGACGGGGGCCGCAGTGAAAAGGGGGTAGCGACTGTTTATCAAAAACACAGGACTCTGCAAACACGCAAGTGGACGTATAGGGTCTGACGCCTGCCCGGTGCTCGAAGGTTAAGAGGAGAGGTTATCCTTTTGGAGAAGCTTTGAATCGAAGCCCGAGTAAACGGCGGCCGTAACTATAACGGTCCTAAGGTAGCGAAATTCCTAGTCGGGTAAGTTCCGACCTGCACGAATGGCGTAACGACTTCCCCACTGTCTCAACAAGAGGCCCAGCGAAATTGGAGTGCGCGTGAAGATACGCGCTACCCGCGGAAGGACGAAAAGACCCCGTGAACCTTTACTGTAGCTTGACATTGGCTTTTGAATAGTAATGCGTAGGATAGGTGGGAGCTGTTGATATGTGCGTTCCGGCGTACAAGAAGGCATCCTTGAAATACCACCCTTTGCTATTTGAAATCCTAACCTACCATCGTAATCCGGTGGGGGGACAATGTCTGGTGGGCAGTTTGACTGGGGCGGTCGCCTCCTAAAGAGTAACGGAGGCGCACAAAGGTTCCCTCAGGCCGCATGGAAACCGGCTGTAGAGTGTAAACGCATAAGGGAGCTTGACTGCAACACAAACAAGTGGAGCAGGGTCGAAAGACGGTGTTAGTGATCCGGTGGTTCCGAGTGGAAGGGCCATCGCTCAACGGATAAAAGGTACTCCGGGGATAACAGGCTGATCTCCCCCAAGAGTTCACATCGACGGGGAGGTTTGGCACCTCGATGTCGGCTCATCGCATCCTGGGGCTGGAGCAGGTCCCAAGGGTTAGACTGTTCGTCTATTAAAGCGGTACGCGAGCTGGGTTCAGAACGTCGTGAGACAGTTCGGTCTCTATCCTCCGTGGGCGCAAGAAATTTGAGTGAATCTGACCTTAGTACGAGAGGACCGGGTTGGACGAACCTATGGTGTATCGGTTGTGACGCCAGTTGCATTGCCGAGTAGCTAAGTTCGGAAGGGATAACCGCTGAAAGCATCTAAGTGGGAAGCCCATCACAAGATAAGATTTCTATAAGACAGCTTGTAGACTACGAGCTTGATAGGTCGCATGTGTAAGCGCAGTAATGTGTTGAGCTGAGCGATACTAATTAGTCTTTTTGCTTTATTTAACTTTTACTTTTAAGTTCACTTCTATTTGATATTGTTTTTTAAGTGTAAAAACTTTAAAAGACTTGAAAAAGTCTAGAGATTGAATTAAATATACCAAGAATTAAATTTTTGGTGTGTCGATAGCGGCGGGGAAACACCTGATACCATCCCGAACTCAGCAGTTAAGCCCGCTAGCGCCAAAGGTAGTGCCAGGGTAACTTGGTGTGAGACTAGGAAGATGCACCTTCTATATAAAAAGCCAGATCAATGATCTGGCTTTTTTTGTTTAAGGTGTCCTGAATGCTCACGCATTCAGTGATCTGGCTTTTTTTTTGTAGGTGTCATTTAGCATGAAGCTAAATGACACCGTACAACCCTGTACGAACGAGCAGGATGCGAGTGAGAGAGGGTTCTTGTTAAGTTAGAGCATTCGGGTAACCAACTAAGCAATCCAGAAAACATTTATCGAAGCTACTTTTCCTCTTATTTTAAAAAAGCAGGAGCGATTAATCTTATTATTTATTTAGAATAGAACTAAGCTTTTCAAATACTTCATTAACAGTAATTAAATCCATCATGTCGTTTTCTTTGACGCGAAATCGCCATGGGACATCTTCAATTGATTTATGGAAGTAATGCTCTAAAGCTTTTGGGTATGCATTGATACAATTATGTATTTGGCCATATGGTCCTGTGTATTCTGGAGGAACAGCTGTGTATAGCCCAACCACTGGGGTATTTAAAGCTGCTGCCATATGAGCTGGTCCAGAATCTGGAGCAATAACTAGTTTAGCACTAAGAAATACATTCTTAAGTTCATTAAGAGAGGTTTTGCCACAAAGGTTTATAATATGAGCGTTGGACTCACTTTCAATTTCAAGGCAAATATCCTTATCACTTGGAATTCCTGTTAAAACGATAGGAATATCATATTTCTCTTTAATTAGATTTGTTACTTCAATATATCTCTTAGTGGCCCAGGTTCTTTGAAGAGAAGAAGCCTTGGGATGAATTACAACGTAGTCTCCAAGTGGAAGATTGCCGACAGTTACTTTTTGTATAGGTAAGTTAAATTCAATTTCACTAGAGACAATACCTAATTGATCACTGAAGCCGAGAAATGCTTCAACTGAGTGCTCCTTTTTAAAAGGGATACTCTCGTCAATAAAGAACTTTTGCAGATCTCTACCTCGTTTATTATCAAAACCTATTTTCTTTTTGGCCTTAATGAAAGGATAGATGAAGTTTATCCTAAAGTTTGCCTGTGCACATAAGAGAATATCAAAGTGATATGGTTCAAAGACACGTTGAAGCTTAAAGTAATCTTTTAGCTTTTTGGGCTTATCGATCTTAATCAGTTCGACATCCTCAATCCCTTCTAATAAAGGTGCAAATGTATTACTTGTAATATAATAGATCTTTGTATTAGGCATTGCTTTGCGGATACGATTTAGCATTGGAAGCGTCCAAATGATATCTCCAAGGGCCGATGTTCGCATGATTGCAATTGATTTAATTTCACTTTGATTCATTGAGATATTATAGAAAATAATTCACAAAAAAGAAAGGCCCACTATTGTGGGCCTTAGAACTTATTTTAATAATTTTTAAATTATTAGAACTTAAGTTGGATACCCGCAGCGGCCATTGTCGCTTCGTTTTGTGTTCCAGCTGTTTCATCAACATCATAAGTAAGAACAGTTAAGCTCATATCAAATTTCTTTGTGAACATATATCTGTAGTGAGCAGCAATTTGTGTATACTCATTTCCAGCATCTTTTTCATCACGTAGTTGATAAGTTACTGCAAATACATTCTTATTCATCGTGTATTGAGCACCTGCATAAGTTCTGTTGATTTCAGTTTTTGTTGCAGCATCATTTTCTTCGATACTGTAAGCAGCATTTAGTTGGAAGTTTCCAAATCCAAACTTAGCTCCAGCTAGAGTGTAAGTGTTATCTTCACCATCTTCTGCCCAAGTGTCATAACCAGCAAATAGGTTCATATCAACTTTACCCATTTGTCTGTCAAACTTAACAAGACCAGTGTAGTGAGTTGGACCATAATCTGCATCAGTAGAGTCGTTATTCATTCCGTTATCTCTATCAGTTGAAAGAGAAAGAGTTAGACCACCAATACTTGGTGTCTCATATGAAACCATATCAGTTCTTGCACGGTATCTCATACCAAGGCGAGATACTGCACCGTCAATTCTAGCGCTTGTATCAGAACCTGCCATTGAGGCAACAGTAGAGCTTAGAAGATCTGTCTTAAGGATTGTGTAATCCATTGGCGTATAAGTTTGACCAGCTTTGATTGTACCAAATGCTGTCTTTGCTCCAACAGCTGCTTGACGCATTCTGATTCTAAAATCTGTACCATTAGAATCTTTTGATGAGTTTAGACCCATTTCAATAACGTAAGTACCTTCAACATTTTCTAGATCCCATTTACCCTTAACTCCAAGACGAGTCTCTGAAGAGTCAACATCAGCAAAACCAGCAAATGAAGTTCTTCCTGTACTATCTTGATCTGTGTAAATAGCAGCTTTGTTAATTTTTCCGTAAACAGTTGGCATTTCAATACTTGCTGCCATTGTTGGGATAGCTACAACGCAGACCGCTGCAGCGCTAACGATTTTTTTCATAATTCTCTCCATGAATTTTGTCTTTAATACAAATATTAAAGCTAGAGTTCAGTTAATTGGCAAGTTAAATACTTGAAAAATATATAGGTGATTTACCTTGCAAGGCGTGATATAAGTCAGCCTATGGAAAATTCAGAAAATTTAATTTTACTTGGCACTGCAACCCGACCGCATGGAATAAAGGGGGCCTTCGTCTTTAACTTAGAAAATAAAGATAATAGTGTCTTACAAAAAGGTGTTACATTTTTTGCAAAACCACTAAATGGAAGCTCAATTGCTAAGCCTGGAAAAGAATTGACAGTTAAATCGATTTCATTTGGAAATAAAGTATTTGCCTATCTTGAAGGTGTTGATAACAGAAATGTAACTGAAGAAATGTTACCTTTTGAGATCTATGTTGATCGCAGTACATTACCTGAAACAGAAGAGGATGAATTTTATATGGCCGACATTATTGGCCTAGATGTTTTTGACATTGAAAAAGATCAAGTCGTTGGAAAAGTTGTAAAATATTTTGATAACGGTGCACATATTGTTTTAAATACAAAAGTTAATGGAAAGCATGTTGATATTCCATTTGTTGATCAATTTGTTAAACTTGTTAATTTAGAAGAGAATCGTGTGGAATGCTTAATTCCACGTTTAATGTAATGAATAAAATATGGGTAATCACATTATTTCCTCAATTCTTTGATGCTTTCAAAAGTAGCGGAGTCATTGGAAAGTTTTTAGAAAATGAAGTCGAGTTTGAGACTCTTTATCTTGGTGAATTCTCTCCTAAAAGCTTTAAAGGTGTCGATAGTTCTCCTTATGGTGGTGGCCCAGGAATGGTTCTAAGAGCAGATGTTCTTGAAGAGGCCATAAAACATATTTTAAAAACTGAAAAAATCTCTAAAGATGAATTAGAAATTATTTATACTTCTCCTCGAGGTACTGTTTTTAATAATGATAATGCAAAAGATTTAGCGTCTTCATTTCAAGAAAATAGAAAGCAATACGTATTTATATGTGGCCGCTATGAAGGAATTGATGAGCGCTTTATTGAGCAATATGTAACACGAATTTATTCACTTGGTGATTATGTTCTATCAGGTGGAGAACTTGCTGTTATGACTATTACTGATGCAATGCTTAGGTTTTTACCAAAAGCATTAGGTAATGATCAAAGTGCAATTTGTGATTCATTTGAAGATGGACTTATTGAAGGGCCAGTTTATACAAGGCCTTCAAACTTTAATGGTGTGAAAGTACCAAGTGTTTTGACTGAAGGTAATCACAAGCTTATTGATGAATTTAACCAGAATAAGAAATTAGAATTTACAAAAAAGTATAGGCCAGATCTTTATAAGACCTATATGAGAAATAAAGTTTAAGGATATATTAAAGATGAAAGATAATATTTATCTCGGTTTAGTACACCACCCAATTAAAAATAAAAGAGGGGATATTGTTACAACTTCAGTAACAAATCTCGATATACACGATATTGCTAGAAGCTGTCGTACTTTTGGTATGAAGAATTACTTTATTGTGACTCCACTTGAGGCCCAACATAAACTAGTAAAAAGAATACTAGGACACTGGGAGGAAGATGATGCTGGAGTTTATAACCCAGATCGTCAAGATGCGCTGGCAATTGCTCGTCTTGTGAACTCTGTGGAGGAAGGAATCAATAAAATTAAGGAGATAGAAGGTGTTGAGCCTTTAATTTGTGTTACAGGTGCAAATTTCGAGTCAAATAATGGTGTAGAAACTGACCTGATCAATAATGCGCGCCTTGACAAAAGGCCTATCTTCTTGTTATTTGGTACAGGATGGGGTCTCCATGCACAAGTACTCGAACGGGCCCATTTTGCACTTGAACCAATTTTTGGTGGAAGTGCGGATGGATATAATCACCTGTCTGTTCGATCGGCAGTCGCAATCTATTTAGATCGACTGAATAGTGCCTCTGAGTCTTTGAAATAGAATTTACTTAAGAACAACACGGTGTTGGTCCTCTGAGAAGTTCAAGCGTTTTTTAGGAGTTCGTAATGAATTTAGTAGACGTAGTAAATGAAAATTACAAGAACACAAATGTAGAATCTTTCCCAAAGTTTAAAACTGGGGACACAATTGATGTTCACGCAAGAATCACTGAAGGTAACAAATCTCGTATTCAGATTTTCCGTGGTGTATGTATTGCAATGAAAGAAGAAGGTAAACTATCTGGTCACTTCAGAGTTAGAAAAGTTTCTTCTGGAATTGGTGTTGAAAGGGTATTCCCATTTCATTCACCAAATGTAGAAAAGATTGAGATCGTTCAAAAAGGTAAATCTAGAAGATCTAAACTTTACTACCTAAGAGATCGTTCAGGTAAATCTGCACGTATCGCAATTGACTACGATAGAAAGTAATTTAAAAAACTATTTAAGTCATAAAAGGGCCCCTAGAAATAGGGGCCTCTTTATTTGTGAAGCCTATGTTTGAAAAAGAATTCGTCAAAGATCATCAATATATAATTGCAACCGATGAGGTTGGAAGAGGTCCTCTTGCTGGGCCCGTTGTAACTTGTGCTGTTGGTGTACGAGTTGATAATCTTGCAGTCTTAGCAAGTATTTTAAAAGAATACGGTGTTACAGATTCAAAGAAACTTTCTTTAAAGAAAATGGAAAGGATTTTAGAAGAGTTAAATATCTCAACTTTTAAGAAACAAAACTTTCATGATCTATTTGAATATAGCGTCGAAAAGATTACGCCGAAGAAAATAGATGAAGTTAATATTTTTCAAGCATCACTCCTAGGAATGAAAAAGTCCTGTCATAACATTCTAAAAAAAGATTCAGTCGTTCTAGTTGATGGAAAATTTCCTTTTAAGTCAACAAAAGTTAAAGATGTTCATGCTGTAATAAAAGGGGATAGTAAGTCAGTTCTTATAGGGCTTGCCTCCATTATTGCAAAAGTTTTCCGCGATCGACTGATGATAAAGGAAGCTCGAAAATTTCCTTATTACGGATTTGAAAAAAATGCTGGTTATCCTACAGCTGCTCATCGTAAAGCTATCGAAGAATATGGTATTACCCCAATACATCGCAAAACATTTAAAGGGGTAAAGGAATTTGTACAGGAATAATGTATCCAAAGGTCTAAATTTAGAATTAAAAAAATCGACAAAGATTCATAAAGAGGCCATCCCATTATTGATTTGTCCTACAATGCTAAGGCGAGTTGGCTGTGGGCAAGTGGATATTTGTGGCATTTATAAAATTCGAGATACTTTCATCCTAAAAATATTTGAAGTAAAATCGAATGGCCAAATTACTGAACAGCAAAGGCGAAGGCTGTTTTCTAGTGCTAACTTTGTTTCAAGTTTCTTTGAGATGTCTTGCACTGTGTCTATTATTTGATTAAGATTTGGTGAACATTTACCTTGCATCAGGCAAGGCCTTCTTTTACAATTTTTATATGATTAAAAAACTATTCTTAATTACTCTATTTATTTCAACTATTTCAACAAGCTTTCAGGCTCGCGCACAAATGGATCCTAAAGTTAAGATCATTGCCATGAATGCTGGGTATGGAACAGTTGGTGGAGCATTATTGGGAACGGCGGCAATGGCCTTTGGTGGTTCATCTCGCTCAATCGCAATTGGTGCTTCTCTTGGACTATATGCTGGTTTAATTTTTGGTGGTTATATTATTGGATCACACGAATATCGCAAGTATCAAAATCAAGGACCTAATAACGAAAATTATTACTATCCAGATACTCAAGGAAGTCCTTATCAGGACTCAAGTTATCAAGGTGGTGGTTATAATTATCAGGGATCAATAGAGATTAAAGACTTTAGTCAAAAAGGCCCAGCTGAAATTGGTTTTAAGCAAAATAAGCCAGGCCAAGATTTTTATGTAAATTTATTAAATTATCAGTTTTGAAAAGTTCTTTTCTTTTGACCATAGAACTTAGATAGTTCTGTTTCATCAGTTTCAAATTCATTGATTAGAATTTCCATTGCATCAAAATTATAAAGTTTAAAAACTTTTATGAACTCTGGAGCAACGTTAGAGAGCCTAACTTGGTCACGTCTTTTATTTAGACTTCTAATTGTATCAACGAATACTCCAATTCCAGATGAGCCAACGAAGTTAAGGGCCGTAAGGTCAAGCGTGATAGTTGAAGTAGGGTGAGAACTAGTAATTGTTGCTAATTCTTGCTTTAGTGGAATGATATTTTCATAGTCCATACCACCTTCTATATGAACTGTTATATTTCCAGTTGAATCTGTGCGTACTCTTGCTTGCATTGTCATTAAAACTCCTTCTTCAGCATAAAACTACATCGAATATTATTGTAACGCATTGTGTCTTTTAGTTTTAGATGGAAGTTATTTCTTATGTAAGTTATAAATGAATGGAATCACATAATTTATTAGAGAATATATCAATTAAAGAAGGATTATTTCAGTGAAGCTTACTCTAGTATCAACGCCAATTGGGAATTTGAACGATGTATCTGAGAGAATGCGTCAGGCATTTGAGAGTTGTGATATCGTTTTGGCCGAGGATACTCGTGTTTTTCGTTCTCTATTAAATAAGATTGAAATAGACAGGCCAGGTTTAAGAGTTCTCTCTTTCAATGATCATTCTCAAGACAAGCTAGACTTCTATATAGAGCAAATTAGTAACTCTCAATTTCCTATTCTTGTCTCAGATGCTGGTAGTCCTATCGTTTCAGACCCAGGTCATATACTGGTTAAAGAAATATTAGCAAGGGGAGGAGAGGTTACTTCAGTACCTGGCCCTAGTGCTGTAACAGTTGCTCTTGAACTTAGTGGATTTGCTCCTAATCCTTATACTTTTTTTGGATTCCTTCCACGTAAAAAAGGTGAAATATCAAATAAGTTGAAAGTCGCATCTGAGCAGGGGAATACGTCACTCTTTTTTGAATCTCCTCATCGTATTCATTCAACTTTAAAGCAAATATCGCAAGAATTTCCTGAAGCTAATATTTGCATCTGCCGTGAATTAACTAAGAAGTTTGAGGAAGCAATTCATTTTAAGGCACAAGATTTTCGTGATGAGCTCGTTACTGCAAAGGGAGAGTTTGTTATTGTTATTGATTGGCCAAAATCTAACTCTTCTAATCTCGCCGCAAGTGGAGAAGTTGCTAAGTTTGCGCAAGCATATTTAGATAAGCAAACGCCAAAGAATCTCGCCAAACTAATAGGAAATGCTCTTGGGAGAAAGACTCAAGACGTTTATCAAGAGTTAACAGGTAAATAGTTTCCATTTTTCAATGTCTTAGTACTAGTAAAAAATTCTAAACCAAGTTAAAATTAAATAAATTGGAGTTAGAATGAATGTGAAAATTATCGGTGGACATGGTGGCGTTTCTCCTGAATGCCGAGCAACATCTTATTTAGTTGATGGAAATTTACTTATTGATGCAGGTTCTGTAGCGACAGGAGTTAGTGTTAGTGATCAGGCAAAGATTGATAATATTCTAATTTCACATTCTCATTTAGATCATATTTCCGATTTGGCATTTCTTGCAGATAATTGTTTTGGCATGAATGATAAGCCTTTTGATATTTGGACTTGTAAAGAAGTTGAAGACAATATCATGAACCATCTTTTTAACGATGCAATTTGGCCTGATTTCACAAAGCTTCCTAGCAAAGAAAGTCCAACGATGAAGTTTCATAATATAGAGTCTGGTGACAGTAGAGAAATTGCTGAATATAAAGTACACGCAATCGAAGTTAATCACTTCGCAGGCTCATTAGGTTTTATTATTGAAAAAAATGGCAAGGCCATTGTCTTTACTCAAGACACTGGTCCAACTGATAAGATTTGGGCAGCGGCAAAGAAGCTTAATAATGTAGTGGCCATATTTTGTGAAGTTAGTTTCCCGAACCGTTTTGAAAAGTTGGCCCTTGATAGTCGTCATCATACAGCACAAACGCTTAAGAAAGAATTATCTAAAATGCCTGGAGATGTTCCTATTTATTTAGGTCATTTAAAACCTAATTATCTAGATGAGCTTTCAAAAGAGATAGAAGAGGTGAATGAATCGGGACGTATTCATATTCTATCTTCAGATAATAAGGAATTTTCTTTTTAAAGAGATAATTTTCTAGTCAAAATATTTTCATTCATGAGATATCTTTACTGTGAAGAGTCCAATCGATAAAAGACATTTATCATCTAAGCAAGAAGAGATTTTTCTTACTCGGCTTATTAACTTATGTGGTAAAGAGAACTTTCGCCCAAAACTTGATCATATACGATCTTATCTTTCCCTAGATCGAAAAGCTATCGAAGAAAAATCCAAGGTTATCATTATTGGTGGAACTAACGGTAAAGGAGAAACATCGCATTGTTTAAACGCTTTACTTAATAGTGAAGGACTTAAAAGTTGTCTTTGGACATCTCCTCATGTCAACTCAATAACAGAAAGATTCCGCTATTGTAGCTCTAATATTTCTATTGAAGAATTAATTGAACTTCTTGATAAGTATGAAGAGGATATAATTCGTCTTCAGTTATCTTTTTATGAGGCCTTATTTGTCTTATTTATAAAATATGCAGTAAGTCTGGATATTGACTATCTAATTCTTGAAGTTGGTCTTGGTGGCCGTTTTGATGCTACGAATATTTTTACAAAACCAGTTGCGGCCATTACATCAATTGGGCTAGACCACACACAAATACTGGGATCAACCCTTAAGGAAATTTTATTTGAAAAGTATGGAATAACTAGGATAAATGGACGATTATTCGAAAATATCGAACAAAAGTTTTTAAAAGATATTCTATGCAATTGGTGTGATCGAGACTCTATTAATTGCACATCTGTTAGCAATGAGTCAGAAACTGATTTTCAAGTACGAAACCGTCAGATGGCCATGGCCTTATTTTCACATATTACTGGAATCACTAAAATCAATGACGATTTCAAGTGGCCTATAACTCCAGGAAGAGGTGATCATATTGATTTTGGAGAGTTTGAATTTACTTTCTTTGGTGCCCATAATTTACTAGGTCATCAAAAGTTACTGCAAAGTTTAAACGATACAAATAAAGTTCAATATGATGTTCTAATAAGCTTTTCAAGTGGAAGACAAGATCAAATTAAGAGTATTCTAAAGCTCTATAAAACATATCCATGTATTGTGAAATCAGTTAATATTTTAGAATTTCAACACGAGCGCGCTCTAAGCTCTGCCCAGATAAAAAAGGAGCTTCAGAGTGAAACAAAAGTATATGAAATGCACAATTTTCTCGATACAATATTAGGTATTAATGAGGAAATTGAATCTAATAAATATAGTGCTTCTAGCACAGCAGATATGCCACAAAATATCCAACTTCAAACACGCAACATTCTTGTGGTTGGTTCCTACTACTTTATTGCTGATATGCAAAAGTATCTTAATATTAGGAAGTAGTCATTCTCATGCAGCAACTCCAAAAGTTTTAGCATTTGGAGAAAATGATGAAGTCCAAATTTTGTCAGATAAGGCCTACCGAAAAAGTAGTGACAACTCTTATGAAGCCCACGGAAATGTTATTATTAAACTTGGTACAGATACGGTTTATGGAGAGAAGGCGAGTATCTCTCTTGGCACTGGCCTAGGAAAGATCTGGGGAAATGTTCGTTATACAGGTGCTAAATTTAATCTATATGGTACAGAGATTTCTTATTCGTTAAAAAAAGCTGAATTTAAAGTCAAGAATGCAAAGCTCGTTGATGAGAGTTTTGTTCTTCGTGGGAAAGAAATTGTTCGAAAAAATAGTGGTGTCTTCACTGCCAAGGAAGCTGAGTTTACAACTTGTAAAGATTGCCCTGAATCTTGGAGTATTCAAGGTCAAGAAGTAACAGTTGTCCCTGATGATTATATTTCAATGAAGCACACATTCATTAAGATCAATGGTGTAATCATTGTTTATATTCCTTATATCGCATTACCAATTAGAAAGGTTAGGGAGTCTGGTCTTTTATTTCCTACAATTGGTTTAGACTTTGATGAAGGATTCTTCTTTAGACAACCTATCTTTTGGGCCATTAATGAGAATAGTGATATGACTTTTTCTCCTACTGTCTATGGGCGAAGAGGAAATGGTCTTGAACTCGAGTATCGTAATAACTTAGGGAAGTTTTCTAACTTTGAATTTGAATCAAGAACCGTAAATGACAAAATATGGCAGCCTGGAAAACTAGATATTGAAGCAAGTGGTGAAGACGAAATTCGTGGTGCATATGAATTAAATTATTTCTACCATCCTAATAATAATATTTCTTTCTTAGCAAACTCCACTTACTTATCAGACTTAGATATTCAAAGTGATTATGAAGAATATTTTGATAAAGATATCTATATGGGTAATGAAAAGGGTACGACTGTTTCTACAGACTATATGGGAGACTCTGTACTCATTAATCTTTATTCAAGCTTTATGAGTAACTCTATTTTTAGTGACCCTGAAGAATTTGACTCAAGTTATGTACAAAATACTTTATCTCTTGGGATAGGTCATAAGCCTTTTAATATCTTAAACTCTAAAGGCCTTCTTTCGAAGATCAATTTCTATCAAAATTTAAAATTTGATTATTTTAAACAAGATGTTGTTCAAGAAAATAACTACTACCGTAATATTCAACGATTCGACTATAACCCAACCTTAGAATTTGTATTTAAACCAATTTTTAATCTAAATCTAAAATTTGAAGCTGGATTAGATGCTCAATACTACATCTTGCCAACAGAAAAAAGTGACAAACAAAATGGATATAAATACGGAAATTACGTAAATACATCGATATGGTTTGATATTGAAAAAGTATATGGAAGGGCCTTCATTCAGGAAGAAGTTATTCAACCTGTTTTTGTAGAAGATGATGAAAGAAACTTAATCGCAAAAATCCCGAGTACAGAAAAGGAAGAGCTTAGCGTAAGGAAATTATACCGTTCTTCTTATAAGCACAGTATAAAGCTTGGTTTGAATCACTTCTATTATAATTCTCAAAAATATCGTGGTAATGCCGCTTTAGGTAACCAGTTTGCATTATTACAAGATGATGGCCGTTTTGATGAAAGAGATATTATTCGTGGACGAAACAATACTCTTGAAGATGTTTCAACAAGAACGGATTTACCTGAATCAAATACAATTGAATTTGTGTTTAATAATAACTTTCTTAAGAAAACACCTAAAGCAAATTATGAGATGTTTAAAAACTTTAATTATCAACTTGATAATTATGATTATAAGAAAGTTGCCTGGTTTAATATTTCTCAAGGTTTAATTTTAGAAGATGAAACAAATAAAGAACTTACAACAAGTGAGAGGCTAACTCGTCTTGCAATCATGGGTGGATTAAATTTTGATAAATTTCAATTCAACTTATCAGAATATTACTTCCATACAGAAAGTAAGCATATAACGCAATTATCACTATCTCAGAGTATGGATCGTTTCGAGTATAAAATTGGCTTAAATTATGACTCTTTTGCTTCCGAGCGACGTTACTTTACGGCCGATATTGATTTTGAACTAAATGATACATTTTCTTTTAGAACAGGGTATTATTACGACATCGACTTAGAAAGAATGTATGAGTCATATATTGGTTCTCGATATAACCCACTTAATAACTGTTGGGTTTTTGATGTTGAATATCGTCAAAAAGATGAATATGTAAATAATAAACTAAAGCTTGATCGATCGATCGCACTAAAAATTCTAATTAATTATAATGCGAAGAACTTTGATTCAGTATTTGGGGTCACGCTGTGAGAATTATCTTCGTTGATTTTGAAGATAGTTTTACAAATAATATTATATCCTACCTTTCTCTTTGGAAATCTTGTGAGATAGAAGTCATTAATTTTAGAGATCTCAAAAGACATGACCTTGTTAATCAAAATATTATTTTAGGTCCAGGACCAGGACACCCAAGTGAGTATATTGATTTCTTTAAACAAAATAATTTAGAGTTAAAAGCTAATCTTAAAAAGGCGAGACGAATTGTAGGAATCTGCCTTGGACATCAACTTGTTTTAAGTTCTCTTTATCAATGCACAATCAATAGAAGTAAGTATCCAATTCATGGCAGAACTGTGAAACCTAAAGACTTAGGACTATTGTCTGGTATTGTAGAGGAGACAAATGATATCAATTTACAGCGCTATAATTCTTTATATGTCGAAGTAAATAGTGAAAACTCATTACTTAAGCAAACTAAATTGATATTTGATAATAATAATGAATTATTAATGGCCTACGAGGATGAACGTATATTTACGATGCAATTTCATCCTGAATCAGTAGGAACTTCTTGCTCAGAAAGCATCTTTCAAGCAATAGAGCGCTTTTTCGTGTAGAATTGACTTGATGAATATTGTTCTTGATGGAATCTATGACAAAAGAAGCTTACAAGTTGCCAAAACATTGGCAAAGGGTTGCTATGGTTTTGACTTTAGGCCTCGAAGCTTCAATTTCATTCAAGGATATGTGCTAGAAGAGCTTTTAAATGCACATGATTTAAAACAAGACGATATTGTTGAGTTGCATTTTGAAAATGATTCTGAATTCATCATTAAATCTATAGTTGATACAGTTGAAAAGTATCATCCAAAAGTTCGCTTAAACTTCGGTTTAAGTAGTAACCATGATAAGAAAATATTAGAAGCCTTTAATCGCGCATTTTCTATTACATTTGATGAGAAAGATAATTTAGTCTATGAGAAGATTTCGTCTCCTTTATGTCAAAGTGTCGTTCTCAATTATGAGTTCTTACATTCGATGGCCGATAAAGGACTATTGAATTCATTTATTGTTAATTTCTATTCTAAGGTTATGAGAGTAAAGAATGAAAAATTTCAACTTGGGATTAAGTTAAATTGGAATTCAAATATCTCAATGAGTGTTATCGAGTCCCTTGATCCAGACTATTTAAAGTTTGAAATCAATTCACAAGTTGAACGCTGTTACCGTAATATTGATGCTCCTAAGTTGTCAGAATATATAGAGTATGCAAGAAAGACACTTGCTATTTAGCAAAATTTAATTAATAAGAAGTTATGAATATTTTACTTTCAAATGACGATGGATACGCTGCTGAAGGAATTCAGTGCCTTTATGAAACTCTAAAAGACATTGCTAATGTTGTTATCGTGGCACCAAGCCATGAGAGATCAGCAACGTCTCAGGCCCTAACGTTACACGACCCAATCAGGGTTGATAAAATCAATGATTATACATTTAGTTGTTCTGGTTATCCGGCCGATAGTGTTTTATTGGGGATAAATTCCGTATTAGATTATAGGCCAGATCTCGTTATTTCTGGAATTAACCATGGTGCAAACCTTGGTCAAGACATTTACTACTCTGGTACAGTAGGAGCTGCGAGACAGGCCGTATTTCAAGGCATAAGTGCTATTGCTGTCTCGACTGTCATGAGCTCGCAGGATGAAAGTAAGCACTTTCAAACAGCGGCCAATATCATTAAAGATCTTATTACCAATAAGAAAGAGCAATTACTTTCAATGCCTGATTGCTCGTTATTAAATATCAATGTTCCAAATTTATGTCATACGCAAGTAGGTGATATTAAATGGACTAGACCTCAAATGCGCCGATATACAGAAGAAGTTGTCGAAAGGCTTGACCAAAAAGGTCGACAATATTACTGGATTGGAGGAGCTCCTACAGAGGTCGATCCTCACCACACTTCAGACATTCATGCAGTTATGAACGGAAATATTTCCTTTTCCTTCCTAAACCTTTTGAATTTTTCGTCCGATGTATTCAATGAATGGGCGGCAAAAATTACCGACTAATTTAGTTAAGTAGACTAAAATAGACGACTTGTCCTCATTCAAACTTAACGAATGAGGACAGATGAGAAAGCTTTCTTTTTACTTATTATTTATTCTTACAGTGCTAAGTTGTTCGACCTTAAAGAATGGCCGCTATATAAAATTAACTTCTAATTATAGTGCAAAGAAATTAGCAAATATTTTCAATATTCCCCAATGGCAAATTGAAGAGTTTAACAAGAATGCATCTTTTAAAAAGGGCGAGACTATTTTCTTACCTTATAAACGAGGTATCATGATTAATCGAATTGAAGGGCGTAGTATTTCTTCAATTGATTATTCTAGACTTAAATCATCTTCACGATTCTTATGGCCGGTTCCATCTTCTAAGAAAGTGTCCTCAGGCTTTGGTCACAGATGGGGGAGACCTCATGAAGGAATTGATATTGCTGCAAGAAAAGGAACATATATTGTTTCAGCAGATTCTGGTGTTGTTGTTTATAGTGGCAGAAAGTCTGGATATGGGAATATCGTAGTGGTTTCACACGCAGGAGGACTTTTTACGATCTATGCTCATAATCATAAGAACTATGCTAGAAAAGGCCAAAAGGTTTCTCGAGGGCAAGTTATTGCTGCTGTGGGAAATACAGGTAAATCAACAGGTGATCACTTACATTTTGAAGTTCGTTATGACTCCAAGGCCTTTGATCCACTAAGCTTTTTTCACAGACACTAGATCTAGTAGCTTAAAGTACATAATGGCCGTATTAACAGCATCTTCTAAGGCCGTGTGCGCGACATCGCCCATTTTTAAGTACTTCATTAACTTTGAACCTGATTCACACTCTGCTGGTATGAAACCCATGTCGATAAGCCCATATGCAATACAAGAAAGGTCTAATTGACGGTGCTCAAAGTATTTTCTCATAAACTCCCATCCTAGATCTCTATTAAGAAAAGGAAGATCAATGGCACTCATAGACTTTCCAAATAAAGTTATTTTCTTATCTCCAAAGTATTCTTTCACTTCTTCGGATTCAAGGTAATTTGAAAGTTCTTCTTTGAATGACTCAATCGTAATACCATCACTATGTGCCTTTTCTATTAATTCTTTATTATGATCAATAACCCATTTGTTTAAATTTGGTTTGAGCTCTTCAAAGCTAGGGCATTTTATATAGAAGTGCTTTTCTAATTCGTGATTAATTTTCTTTGTTTTGGCACAGAAGGGAACCATTGCAAATTCGATGATTAAGTCTTTTTCCTCAAGACCAGTGGCCTCAATATCAAATGAAAGATAGCGCATGGATTTATCCCTTTGTTATAAGTATGTAATTGTTATTATTGAATTATACTTCGTAATAATATCTTTTACCAGTACATTGCAAGCGAGAAGTCCTTCGTTAATGGTACATAATTGACAGACTTTCTCGCCGTCACAACTAGAGGCGATTGGAAAGTTATGCGATCTTAAAAATTCTAGTATAGTTAAGTCCAATGAAGCCTTATCGTTAACTTCAATAATCCATTTCTTATTGGATGCTTGTCCATATAAAGTTATCAATTGCATTTTAATTGCTTGTTTCTTGGGTCATTGAAAGTACTAAGGAACTCACCTTGTTCTAAAATTGTGAGTCTCCCAAGGCTAGGTATGTAGTATTGGGCCTCTTTATTATCTTTAACACGATTTATACCATAGATTTCAGAGACTTTTCTTTTTGGATTAGTCAGCATTAATGATCTTTTTGTATCCATAAAGTCTTTTGCATTTGTGACTTGTGAGTGTGAGTTTATTAGTCGGTTTAGAACCTGGGCATTATAAGTTATGCCATTCATAAACAAGAAAATAGAATGGTTACGTTGGTCCTTTGTCATACATGCAGCAGTGTAGCTGTCATTGTTGGATTTTTGAAAAAGAAATTCGTTAATTGAATTGTCTACTTTAGGAACAGATGAAGTAACACCAATAATATAATTATTCTTGTCTTTATAGTGTGAGAATATATTATGATAAGCTTTTTCTGGTTTCTTTAAGATCATAATATCAGCATTAAACACTTTAGAATCAAATGAGCAGCTATAATTATCTCTTGTAAAGAGGTGAGCAGAGGTCAAGTTTGTTTTGTTCTTTGTTGGAGAAGCTTTTCGTTTTAAAAGATTATAGTCTTTTAAGTAGTCAAGACGACGAAAGAGTTCGTTCTCTCTTATTCCCTGTGCTCCTCTAAAATACATTTTTTTCAATGGTTTTGATTTAAATAATTGGGCCTGGTTATTTTTAATGAATTCTTCTAATGATCTTGAAGCATAGACGTATTCACTTATATTTTTTTCTACTAAATTCAGTCGTGATTTTAAAGAGATTGGCTTTTTTAATTGTTGTGCCAACTCATTTAGTGCAGCTATAAATGAGAACTCGTAAGTCTCATCTGGAATACTGTTGATAAAAATTTCTTTACCATTAATCTTTGCAAAGAATAGAGTATGTGAATTTAAATTTGTAGAGTGTGGCGAAAGATAGAGTTGGGCCAAACTAAAATTTAGTATCTGATTTCGATATTGTGAAGAGTTACTCTTAGCACTAATCAATTTCTGGGCCTCTGAGATATTTCGAGGGTTTTCCAAAAGATAATTTGATTTTGACTCTATTATTGGACAGACCGTATTTAAACTTTGTGTATCGTTTAACTTCTTTTCAACCTCTGAACAGCCTATTAAAAAAAAGAAGCTTACTAGTGAGAGAATTAAAGTGAATTTTTTTCTATGCTTTGTAATTCTCATTTTTATGAAACTCTTCATGTTCTTCGTAGTAAATTTCTAAATCATCATTTTCATTCTTTTTTATATTGGTGCTAATTGTTTCTTTTAAATCAGATATAATCTTTGTTAGATTCTCTTCTTTTCCAAATAGCTCAATGATAATCCATAATCCTCTTTCATTTACTGCCGTATGTTTGATATTAAATGGAATATTTTTCCTGTTTAGCGTCTTCGTAACTAGGTCAAAGGCCTGTTCTTGATATGGTGTCGAGCGCTGTGGTGGAGTTGGTATAAAATAAGTAAAAGTTTGCTTATGTTTATTCCTGTTGAAAATACTCATCTATTCCTCTTAAGTTTGTGTGATCACGTCTAATTATAAACTTCCTTTATGGTAAATGGAAATGTTTACCCATTTATTTTTTTTCTGATTTTTTCATTATTGTGCGTTATAATTTAATTGTCGACAGGATGTCGTAGCAAGAGATAGGCATGAAGCCGAAAAATTGGAGGGCCAGTTGCAGGGCCCTCTTTTTTTATCTAATTTATTCAATAAAAATATCTGAAGAAAAATCCTTATTAAGACTTTCAATTGTTACATTAGAAGCTAGTTCTAAAGATTTAAACTTTTTCTTTTCAATTTTAAAGCTACCGTAGTCTGTTACTACATAGTGAACGACATTCTTTCCTGTTAACGGAAGTTCGCATAATGGAAGAAGTTTTGGCTTTCCTGACTTACTATAATGTTTCATCATAACGATTAGATTCTTAGCGCCATTTACAAGATCCATTGCGCCCCCCATACCAGTGATTTTCTTTCCAGGTATTTTCCAATTTGCCAGAGAACCTTCAATATCAACTTCCATACCACCCAAGACACAGAAGTCTATATGTCCTCCACGTATCATTCCAAAACTCATTGAACTATCAAAAAAGCTTGCTCCTTTTTCAACAGTAATAGTTTCTTTTCCAGCATTAATAAGAGTGGCCGAAACATTGTCTTTTAATGGAGAGTCTCCAACTCCAAGAACGCCATTTTCACTATGAATAATAAATGGGTGATCCTTAGGTAGTTGATCTGGGATAATCGTTGGAAGACCAATTCCTAAATTGATTGTTGAATTCTTATCAAAGAGCTTAATAACTTGTTTTGCCATTTCTTCTTTTGTCCACATGATCTACTCCTTAACCTTTAAGAACTCAATTGCATTTTCATAATTACTTCCAAGATATACACGTTGAACGAAGACTCCTGGAATATGGACATCCTCAGGCTTTATATCTCCAAGAGCAACAATCTCTTCAACTTCTACAATCGTCGTCTTTGCTGCCATTGCCATTAGGGGAGAGAAGTTTCTAGCAGTTTCTTTGAACCAGAGGTTTCCATATGGATCGGCTTTTTGGGCTTTGATTATTGCAAAGTCTGCATGTAGAGCATGCTCTAAAATACATGGCCGATCAAATTCTTTAATATCTTTTCCTTCTGCGACTTCTGTACCATATCCTGTTGGTGTATAAAAAGCTCGAATACCCATGCCTGCGGCACGGATTCTTTCGCTTAACGTACCTTGTGGGATCAGTTCAATTTCAATTTTTCCAGATAACATGGCCTCTTCAAGGTCAGGATTCCCTCCTACGTAACTACAATATCCTTTAGAGATCATATTCTTTTTTAAAAGTTTTACTAGGCCTCTTCCTGAGTTTCCAATATTATTTGAAACAACTTTTAGGTCTTTGAGGTTTGTTGTGGATAAGTAGTTAATTGAGTTTTCTGGAATACCACATAGGCCAAATCCACCACTCATAATAGTACTTCCATCTGTGATATCACTTAAGGCCTCTTTGGCATTGTCATATATTTTACTATACATAAGCTTCCTTATTTATTTTGTATTATATTTAAAAGTTTCTCTAAACAATCTTCTAGAAGGTCATTAGGGTAGTTAAGGTAGGGACATAAAATAATCATATTCCTAGTCGTATTGATATATAAACCATTATTTAAGCAATTCTCCCAAAATATTCTCATGTCTTTATTTGTATTGAGTTCAATTGCCATTAGCATTCCAATACTTCTAATTTCTGAGACCGAATCTAGCTTTAGAAGTTTATCTTTGAAGTGACTTAAAAGATTAATATTTTCTTTTAAAGTATTTTGGAAGTTAGCATCTTTTGTAAGATTTAAAACTTCATCTAAAAGGCGAAGGCCAATTGGATGGGAGGCATTTGTTAGTCCACAAGATAGAACCTCACTGTCAAAGAAAGATGCAATATCTTCAGAAACAAATGTTGCCCCAAATGGAAAATATCCACCTGAAATAGATTTTGCAAATGTAATAAAGTCTGGCTTAATTGGATAATTTTGAAAACCAAAGTCTTTTCCTGTTCTACCGAAGCCACAAATTACTTCATCTAGAATTATTTTTATATCATTGGTGCGACATATTTTTTCTAGTTCAATATAATAAGACTCTGGAGGAATATAGACACCATTTCCGCCGGTGATAGTCTCAAGGCAGATTGCTGCAATCTTATCTGCGCCAATCTCTTTAATTATCTTTTTCGTTTTTTCTAGGTCAGGATCATTATAAAAATTAGGGATAAAGGCCTGTCCTGGAGCAGACGTTCCTAATGCATCTCTACGCCAATCACCAGAAAGGGCAAGTGAGCCAGAAGTTGCTCCGTGATATGAATTCTCACAAGAAAGAATAATTTCTCTTTTAGTAAATTGCCTTACCATCTTTAGGGCATTTTCATTGGACTCTGCCCCTGAAAGGGTGTAGAAAATACGTCCATCAAAACCAATTCTATCAACTAGCTTCTGTGACACTTCGGTTTTTAAAGTAAATTCCGTTTTCGGTATGGCCATTGGGATTTCATTAAGCTGATGGATTAAGGCATCGATTAATTGTTTATTTTTAAGACCAAATGATTGATGGTAACTACCTGATGAAAGATCAAATATTTTATCATCACTTGGAGTTATATAACCCCATTCGAAAGTGTCTTTTAGCTCAATTACTTTGGGGTTATTTTGATTTGACCAAGTATGAAAATATTTTCGATGCCCCATTTTAATCTCACTTTTTTTCTTGTGACCTATTTCGTATCCACAAGTGGTAGAGGTATTTCTACGTAGCGATAATTGTCATCGTATTCTCGACAGCCTCGCCATATTTTTAGCATTTGTGTTTTATAATTATAGAGTGCTCCACCACAAGTTTGTGAAGGATCGTTGGCACCTTCTGGGCTAAAGTGTGAACAAATTGAAATAGGGTGGCCATCATGAGATGTTAAAAAGTCAAACATGGCCTTCTCTGTTGTAATTTGTTTTGCGTATTTCTTTGCAAGTTCATATCGCTTATGTGTTGTTTTACTTATATTTTTCTTGTCTTCAACACTTATGATTCTCTCATTAAGGCAATGATTTGTATGAAAGATTATTTCTTTAGATTGTGGAGGCACAATCTCTTTAACAGTATGAGTAATTTCATAATTATAGGCATTACTGCCATCACTTATTAAATAATTATGACCTGAAGTAACTTTTGCGTTCATTAGGGTATCGATTACTTCATTTTGAGTCTTTAATGTCGACAACTTTCTTATCAATGCAGGCCAGATAATACCATTTTCACCATCCACCACATTTATATTATTGACACCAACAAATTGAGCGTAGCTATTCATTGCCATGAGCCCGAGGCAACCACATACTGTGTAGATTATTTCTTTTGTTTGCGTTGATTCATTGTGAACCTCAATTATCATCAAGTAGTTCTTTGCGCTTTGGTGCATATCCCAAGTTTGGCCTGCGAGGCTTATATCATCTCCGATATAAGAGATTGCTGTGCATCCTTCATCTGGTAATTGGATATCACGAAAGTCTGTATAGTTATTTAAGATGATAATGTCTGTTAATGAGCATTCACACCCTTCTGCTATTCCTTCAAGCTCAAGGGCCAAATCATTTGAGAAATCTTTCGTAAAACGAAATTGTTCCTTTGCAAATTCATCAAGTTTATTTTCTAGGTGAGGAGACCTCTTTAAAAGTAAGTTTGTTCTAATTTTAACAAGTTCTTTGATTGCCTCTTTGTAAGCCTTCCCATGCTGTAGTCCATTTTCGTACGGGTCAGAACTCTCATACTTAAAAATTGGTAGATTTAAGTCTGTTAACATGTGAAGAACCATTTTCCTGAGTTGCCAAAATCGCTTGGTGCCTTAAGGCCAAATTCATAAGAGATGTCCTCAAAACATTTGAATTCTTTCTTAGGTGTGTTTGATGTTAAGTATTGATAGGCTTGGGCCAAGGCATATGCATCTCCATCCCAAGTAGAAATCATCATTAATGGCTTTGATTCATAGACTTCATCTTTTAACATGCAAAGTCCTATCTGACCTCCAAAGTGGATATAGCTCGCATCTGGAGTAATCCCGTTTTCAGTACTAAGCATTTTTTTGTTCTTATGAAAATAAACACTCTCGTTAAATACAACTTTTGTTGCATTTTTGTGAGAATATTCAATTATTTCATTAAGCTCTTGTGTCGAAAACTCTTCTAGACGATCACCAATGAAAAGAGCGAGGTATTCTCCCTTATCAAGTTCTTCTTTTAGATCCGCTAAGCTTTGCGCCTTAGCATTTGGATAGAAGTCTATTTTTCCTGATAGTGTCGCTGACATAAAGCTTTGTTTACCAAAATAGTCATTATCAAGAGAAAGTACTTTTGTTCTCTTTTTTCCGTTCTTTATTAGAATTGATTTATATATCTTATCCACACACTCGCTATGTCCACTAGCACTAAAGAAATGTTGGAGCTCTTTTGGCGCAATCGCTTTAAAGTGTTTCATATTACTCATGAAGCTTTCATCAATAAAATTAGATAGGCATACTTTGTTAACTAATGTTCCCATATCATTAAATGAGGGAGTGTTTAATATAGGTGAAGATGATAGTTTTACATTTTCGTTATTCCACTTGAGGTTTTGACGGTAAATGATGACATCTCTAAAATCTACATCATCTAGATAGTTTTCTTCAAGAATGGTCTCAATAATTGCACCAAGTGAGCAATTTATTGAAAGCATGGCGCCTGCGTGAATATCTCTATTTCTTCCATAAATATATTCAAAGCCTGAAGATGCTGCAATTGTTGAAAGGGCATACTTTAGATATTTTCCCATGCCGTTTGTTTGGCGCTTTTTTACAATCGTTGTATCTAGCATATAAAGTGCTTTTGGATTATTGAAGTGTTTTAATAGTCTTAGTCCACTTTCGTGTGGAAAGTGTGAGATTTTTCCTGCAAAAGAAATACCTATTAATTCTTCATCTTCAGAGAGAAGCCCTATGGCCAGAGAGTCATCGCATTTCGCTATTTTCTCAAACTTCTCTATCTCTGTTTGTCTTGTTGGTTCATAGATAGCTTTTTGTATCTCTTCAATTTGGCCTTTATACTTTTTGAAGTTATCCTTATCAATATCAATCAGGGTAGCGTTGAAAGTGTCCTTGAAGAATTCATTTGAGAAACTTTTTGCTTCTTTTGTATCAAGTTTACCTTGTAGAGATTTAATAAGTTGTTCATGCCACTTATATTCATTTTGGATATTAACTTCTTTCTTCGTTTTGAATTCGATCTGATTATGTTCACCCTTATAAACACGTTTAGCAATCTCATCAATAGCATTAAATAAGTAGTCAATATCAGTAAATGTCCATGCAGTATTTAATCTAAATCTTAGCGTGTTTTCACCTGCTTGATAGTAGAGAAGACCTAGGTCAAATCTGTTTTTAATAAATGCAGGAATATCGTCTTTGTTTGATAAGTCAAAAGCAAATGCAAGTCCAAAGCAACGTGGAGCAGATAATTGTTCCCATTCACTTACTAGTTTAGATAGCTTTTCCTTTGTATAATCCTGGATCTCTTTAATCTTAAGTCGATTTTGGTCAAGAGCTATCGCCTGATAGTAGC
Organism: Halobacteriovorax sp. BALOs_7; assembly: GCF_003612895.1. Classification (GTDB taxonomy): domain Bacteria; phylum Bdellovibrionota; class Bacteriovoracia; order Bacteriovoracales; family Bacteriovoracaceae; genus Halobacteriovorax_A; species Halobacteriovorax_A vibrionivorans. The sequence continues at coordinate 1,321,065 of NZ_CP027772.1, forward strand.
CACGAATTACTGAAGATGTTTGGAATTCATTATTAAGCCATAATGGATTTTCTGTTAAGACAATTCCACTTTGTGCCTTTTTAGCACAAGTGATGAATTCTGGATTGAGTTGATTACCTTGAGAGTCTTTAAGGTTAAATGTACGATGCCAGAAGAAGTCCAGTCCTAGGTGAAAACCTGTCTGCACTTCATCATAGATGACAGCTACTTTATATGACTTTGCAAGTAGGTTAAGTGCATTGTGGAAACGATTTGTCGAGTAGCGGTCTCCACCTTCACATTGCATTGGTTCTACTAGAATTGCAAAATGTTCACCGCTTTGGAATGCTTGTTTTAACTCTTTTAGTGACTCAATTTCACTTTTTAGTAAGTCATCAGCATTTGATTTAAATTTATCTAATTTTGTATCAAAGTCTTTTGCGTATGGGTTTTCCCAAAGCTTTAACCATTCATTATCTAGTTCAAGGATAAAGTTGTCGCTCTTTGTTTCCGGGTATTTAATGAAAGTCGTCTCATGTCCTGGTATTTGATATGGTTCTCTTTTGGCAGGGTTCCATGTTGAAAAAAGAGTTGAGAGAAAACGCCCATGGAAACTACCTTCAAAGGCCATAATCTTCTTTGCATCTTTGTTGTATCTACTTTTATAGGCCATTATAAGCGCTGTTTCATTGGCCTCAGCTCCTGAATTAACATAAACGGCCTTTAACTTCTTATTTGATGCCTTACTTTGAAGTAGCTTTTCAAAAGAATGCGCAATCTCTAAAAATGTTGAATCTTGATAATTTCCTGTCCAGGCACTCTGGTGCATTAATGTTCCAAAGAGTGGAGTTGCATTAAAGCCTAGTCCTAAGGTTGCAATTTGTGATGCAGCATCTAATAAGTATTCAGGTTGACCTTCTTTATCCGTTTCCATTGCAAAGTAGGGCCCTTGAGAAAAATTATGTGCAGGAATATATTCCTTCTTTTCTGCAGGGGTGAAATTATCTTGATACATAGACGATAATTTCTTCTTTGCGTGCTCATGACTTTTATTACTTATTAGTTTTACTTCCATATATTAACCTTGATTTAATTATCTCGTTTCTTTAAGTATTTTCTCTTTTAAAAAATCACTAAATTTCAGTCCAGTATTTTCTAGCATCTTCGGAAACATCGAAATACTTGTCATACCAGGAAATGTATTAATCTCATTTAAGTATATTTCTCCATCACTTAAGAAGAAATCAATTCTTGATAAATGTCTAAGCTTAAGACACTTAAATGCTGTTTTAGCTATATTTTGCATCTTAGCAATTTGTTCACTTGTTAGGTCTTGAGCTTCAACTAATGTTTTAGCGTGAGAATCATCACTATATTTTTGTTGATAATCATAGAACTTATCATCATCATTTATAATTTCACCTGGCCTTGATGCATGGAGGTTTCCATCTTGTTCAAATACAGCAATTTCAAGCTCTCTGCCTTTGAGTGTTTTTTCTATGAGTACATCGTCACTATATTTTAACGCTTCATTAAGCTTTGTTTCAATCTCACTAGAATTTGTAACGTGATAGCAACCAACAGATGAGCCTTGGCTGGCAGCCTTTATAAAGACATCATTTTTTGATTCTTTAAAGAACTCTTTGATTTCTGATAATTCAAAAGGAAGACCTCTGTGTATTGCTTTCCATGGAGCATTCTTTATCCCCAGTAGATCAAACCACAACTTTGTTGTGACTTTATTAAAACAAATACTACTGCCTTCATGACGAGGTCCTAAATAAGGAAGCTTATGCATCTCTAGATAGCATTGAATTTCACCTGTTTCGCCAGGAGGGCCGTGTATGACTGGAATAACGTAATTGATATAAGGGCGCTCAGTTGCTGTTTCTAAAATTTGTCCGTTTAAGCTAACTTTATTTCCTTTAAGGGTTAGATTAGCATCCTTGTCCATTTCAACAACGATTGGATTGAGTTCTTTTATGAGACTCACTTGGTCTTTAATATATTGAGCTGACCTCAATGAAACTTCATGTTCTGAGGAGCCACCTCCGCAGATGATTAAGACGTTCTTCCTTTCCATGGAACCTTCTCTTTAATAAATATAAAAGACCCCTAAGGCTTATGCCTTAGGGTATTTTTCGCTATCAAGCATTTTTAATTTTTCTAGCATCTCTTCATGAGACCAGTTAAATGACTTCTTTGAACCATGCTTACGAACTGAAACAGCTTTGTTTTCAATTTCACGATCACCAAGAACAAACATAAATGGAACTTTTGCTTTTTGAATTTGGCGAGTCTTGTATCCCATTGTTTCATTTCTATCATCAACTCTTACACGAAAACCTTCAGCAAAGAGCATGTCTTTAAGCTCTTTAGCTGCTTGTCCATGCGCATCTTCATTTACAGGAACGATTACAATTTGCTCTGGTGCCATCCAAAAAGGGAATGCACCGGCAACGTGTTCTGTGAATACACCAAAGAATCTTTCAAGAGATCCAAGTAGGGCTCGGTGGATTACAACTGGTCTTTCTTCGCCGCCATCACTTGTTGTAAATTTCAAGTCAAATCGATCTGGTAGTTGGAAATCAAGTTGAATCGTACCCAATTGCCACTTTCGCCCAATTGCATCTGCTACTTCAATATCGATCTTTGGTCCATAAAATGCACCGTCACCTTCTTTGATAACGTATTTATGTCCAGAGTTCTTTAAAGCTTCTTCAAGAGCATTCTCTGCTATGTCCCATGTCTTATCATCCCCGGCCTTCTTTTCAGGACGAGTTGATAAGTTAACTGTAATGTCATCAAAACCAAATAATTCATAAGCAGTGAAGATCATCTTCATTGTCTTTTGAATTTCTTCTTGAACCTGCTCAAGTGCTAGGAAGATATGAGCGTCATCTTGGCAGAATGAACGTACGCGAGTTAGACCTGCAAGGGCCCCGGCTTTTTCATTTCTATGTAGACGGCCAAAGTCAGCATAGCGAAGAGGTAAGTCACGGTAGCTATACTTGTAATGCTTATACATTAGCATGTGACATGGGCAGTTCATTGGTTTTACTGCATACTCACGCTCATCAATCTTAGAAAAGAACATATCATCTTTATAATGTTCGTAGTGACCAGATGTATGCCATAGTTCACTATCTAGGATTTGAGGCGTGATAACTTCGTCGTATTCATAAAGACGATAAAGTCTTCTAATATAATTTGTGAGTTCATTTACAATGATTGCACCTTTAGGCATGAAAAACGGTGCACCTGGAGCAACTGGCTCAAAGTGGAATAATTGTAATTCTTTTCCTAATTTTCTATGGTCACGCTTTTTTGCTTCTTCAAGCATCATAAGGTGTTGCTTAAGTTGTTTGCGATCCATGAAGCAGGCTGCATAGATTCTTTGCATAACTTCACGCTTCTCATCACCACGCCAGTATGCACCTGCGATACTTAGTAATTTAAAGCCTTGTGGTAGATCTGCTGTATTTTCAACGTGTGGTCCTCGACATAAGTCAATGAATTCACCTTGAGTGTAACAACTAACTTCTTCATCTTCAGGTATGGCCTCTACTAATTCTATTTTTAAATCTTGACCTTCTGATTTAAAGAAATCGATAGCCTCAGAGCGACTCATAACCTTTCTTTCAATAGGAAGCTTCTCTTTAATGATGGTTTTCATCATATCTTCTATTTTAGGTAGATCATCTTCACCAAGGGTTTGATCCATTAAAATATCGTAGTAAAAACCGTTTTCAATAACAGGTCCAACCCCAAATTGAACTTTAGAATCTGGGTAAAGTCTTGAAATTGCTTGGGCCATAAGGTGAGCGCTTGAGTGTCTAATAGTATCTAAATCGTATTTGGCCATTGAATCTCCGTAAATAAGCCTAAAATTTGTCCTTTAAATGCACATAATATCAAATAATTAAAGGGTTCATCAATATTTTGAGTGTAAATATTTTAATGAAAATGAACTGTTTTGACTTGTAGCATGATGACATGATATGAACTTGTTGTGGTAAGATTCCACAAAATTCTCACAGCAAATAACGTGAAAATTAATCGATAGGGAGTTAAATATGCAGATTGTCGGGGGACAAGAATCTGGAACAAGTAATCAAAAAGAATCAGCAAGTTTAGATGTTCTAGGCTTCGTCGGTTCTGGTGAAGGGCTAATTCCAACTCAAGATAATTTAACTAAGCTAGAAGTCGGAAAGGCTTACTACCAGCTTGGTAAGCTTCACTATGATAAGGCCGATCTTAACAAGGCGGAAGTAAACTTTCTTAAAGCTATCGATTGTGCTGAATGTCCTCAGGATAATTACCGTGTTTTAAAAATTCTAAGTTTTCTCATTCGTATTGCGGCCGAGAAATTAGAGGATGAAAAAGCCGAAAAATATATTTCACATAGTGAGGCCATTGTTAATGACCTTCAAGAGAATCTAGGAAGCCTATCAGCTGAATACTTCTATTATTCAGGTCTTATCAAGTCATATCGAACTGACTTCGATGGAGCATATCAAGACCTAGACTTATCTTATAATAAGTCTAAAGAGGAAAATGATCCTGATCTTCACTCTAAATGCTTATTAGCTTTAGCAAATAATGCATTTAACAGAGGTCAATTTGAACTTTCTCTCGAGTATATGGGACAACTAGATAATCTTTTAAAAATTATTAATAAAGAGTATTTAGGTGGTTCAATGCATATGACATATGGAAAAATTCATATGGCCACAGGCAATATTGAAGCGTCTTTAAAACATTTTAATCTTGCAAATATTACGCTTCAAAATAAGAAGTGCTGGAACCTATACGGATATATTCTTTTAGGAATTGGACAAGTTCAAAAAGTTAAAGGTGATTACGATAGAGCAACTCTTTATTATAACCTAGCAAAGCAAGCAGTTGATTCGACGACATTTAAGCGTCTAACAAATGTTCTTGATGCCGAGATTCATGAAGTTAATGATTCAAGTGTTGATATTTACCTTGATCGTAACAATAGAAAAGTAAAAGAGAAGAATATTGGTGTAATTGATTTCAAACATCGTTTTGTTCTTCTAGAGATTCTATTCTTATTAGCTAAGAATCGCGGAAGTTTCTTTGATAAAGAAGATCTTGCAAGAGAGATTTGGAAAGATGAGTACAATCCATTAATTCACGATAAGCTTATCTATACTTCGATTTCTCGTCTAAGAAAGTTAATTGAACCTAAAGATAATAGTAATACGAAGAGAAAGTATATTATTCGCGGAAAAGACGGATATACTTTCAATCCAGATGTTAAGATTCGCTATCAAATGGAGACTAAGCTTACTGCTGGTAAAGCCGTGGCAAACGTTGATATCAGTTCTCCAGTTTAAGATAGATGCGATTTTTAATTTATATTTCAATTTTTTTTATGACAAATACATGGGCCCTTCGAGAAAGGGCCCTTTTCTCTATAAATGGTAAAATATATTTTACCAAGGAAGCCAATTTCCTCTTAAAAGCTTATCAGTATTCAAAATGCTCTATAGATGAAAATAAGAACAAAGATTATTTTAATGAATTAGTTGGAGCACTTTCAACACAGGAAGGTGTTGAAGCCGCACCGCTGGTACCAAATGACTCTCAAATACAAAGAATTAAAAAGATAATGCTTATAGGGAAGTTGTTAAGCTTGGAGCATGAGTTTTTATCAACACCGAAGTTTGAAAAATGCAAGGTTCCTAAAGCTTATAGAAAAACTGTTGAGCAAATCTTTAATATAAATCTTGAGCTTGCAAAGCGCTATAAATCATTCATTAATAATAAAGACATAATAACTCCAGAAAGCCTTGTGAAAAGGTCAACAAGTTACCGTACGCATATATTGAAAGATATTCAGTCACGTCTATTTCTGTAAGGTCTAGGTAGTCGAAATATGAAAATACAATTCGAATACTTGGCCAAATTAGATGAACAGATGGTTGATAAGTTATCAGACTTTGAATCTGATCATTTTAAATGGTCATGGTCGAAGAAAGTTTGGAAAGAGCTTGCAGGTTCTTCAAGAAATATTGTTTGCTTGTGGCAAGAATCCTTAGAAAATAATAAAAAAGAAATAATATCTTTATGTGTATTTGAACTATCTTCACCAGATTTCTGCCATCTTTATAAGATCGTTGTCGATGAAAAATTCCGACGTCGTAAGTTAGCTTTGGCCTTATTTAAGCAAATGTGCCACGTCGCATCAGTAGAGTTAGGCTTCAGTAAACCTCATATATACCTTGAAGTAGAGGAGAATAATGATGGTGCGATTGGATTTTATCAAAAAATGGGCCTTAAACAGATCCATATAAAAAAGCGGTTTTATCAAAATGGTAATTCGGCCGTAATAATGCAGGGCGTTCAAGATTGTGACAAACCTTGACAAGATTTCAAAATGTCTGATAATTAATAGGTACTTAGAAATTTAGAATAATTTTTTTTAAAATCTGGGTAAATAACGATTAGTTAAATTTTTAACAAGATATAATCGGGTAGACTTATTAGTGCTACCCTTTTTTTTTATTAATAGGCACATTTTAATGAATTTAAATGTTGAATATAAAGGTATAGAGAAGAAGTTTTACGAGCTTTCACAAGCTATTGTAAGTGAAGCTGGTTACTACCTTTACGATATGGAATATATAAAAGGTTCAAAAACTTTACGCGTTTATATAATGAATAAAGAAACGAATACTGCAGTGATCGAAGATTGTGTGGCAGTTGATCGTGCTTTTAGTGAGCCTATGGAGAGTGCTGACTGGATACCTGATGATATTGTCTTAGAAGTATCTTCTCCTGGAATGTTTCGTAAAATTAAAACAAGAGAACACTTTGACTTAAGTAAGGGACAAAGAATTCTCGTTGAATTAAATAAGAAGTTTGGTGACTTATTTCAAGGTGAGAACTTTGATAAAAAAACTGCCAATACTAAGAAAGTTTTATGTGTTTTAAATGATGTTGGAGATGACTATATAGAAGTTAATCTCGACAGTGACTTTGATTTAAAATTAAATTTAAATGATATTAATAAGGTAGCACTTGAACCAGAAGTGTAACTATTGAGGTGAAAAAATGAGTTTCTCAGAATTAGGTAAAATTATTGATGTATTAGGTAAAGACCGTGGAATCGATAAAGCAATTATCGTAAACGCTATTGAGCAAGCTTTCTTAGTAACAGCTAGAAAGAAGTTTGGAATTCAAGGTGAATATGAAACTCGTTACAATGACGATGATGACGATGTAGAGATTTTTCAATATAAAAATGTTGTTGAAGATGTAAGAGATCCAATTATTGAGATTAATCTTTCTGATGCAAGAGAATTAGATGAAGACGTAGAGGTAGGAGATCAATTAGGTATTAAAATTGAAAACCCTAATTTTACTCGTGTTGATGTTCAAACTGCTCGTCAAATTATTATGCAAAAAGTACGTGATGCTGAAAGAGAGATTCTATTCTCTGAGTTCAAGCACAGAGAAGGTGATCTAGTAACTGGTATCGCTAGAAGATATGAAAGAGGGAATATCATCGTTGACCTTGGTAAGGCCGATGCAGTTCTTTCAAGAAGAGAAATTATCCCAGGTGAACAATTTAATCCAGGTGATAGAATTCAAGCATACTTAACTGAAGTTGTGATGACGAACAGAGGTCCTGAAATTAGACTTTCTCGTACATCTCCAATGTTCTTAGTTAAGCTATTTGAAGTAGAAGTACCTGAGATTCAAGATGGAACAATCGAGGTTAAATCTGCTGCACGTGAGCCAGGTCAGAGAGCCAAGATTGCTGTACAGTCAGTTGATAAAGATATCGATCCTGTTGGTGCATGTGTTGGTATGAAGGGATCTCGTGTTCAAAATATCGTTAACGAACTTCAAGGTGAAAAAATTGATATCGTAAGATGGAACGATGACCTAGCAACATTTGCTATTGCAGCACTTGCTCCATCTGAAATTGAAAATATTTCAATTGATCATGACTCTAAATCAATGGATGTGATCGTTGAAGAAGATCAACTATCTCTTGCAATTGGTAGACGTGGTCAAAACGTTCGCCTTGCAGCGATGTTATCGGGATACAATATTAACATTATCTCTAAAACAAAACTTCAAGAGAAAGTTAATAAGGCCGTTGAAAACTTACTTCAAATTCCATCTGTTTCAGATGCAATGGCTCAAGTACTTGTTCAAAATAGCATCATGGCAATTGGTGACTTCATGGCAACACCTGCAAGCGAAATCGCTTCAATGACTGGTGTTGATGAAGCTGCTGCTCAAGCGGCAATTGATGAAGCAGCAAAGCTTGTTGAAGAAGGGACAATTGAACTTCAACCTGAAGGTGAAGAAGAACTGGTATCTGCATCAGCAGTACCAAGATACCTAGGTATCATAAATAAAGAGTCTGGTGAGGAATCAGAAGAAGGCTCTGATAAATTTAATGAAGCTGAGAGAAGACTAAGAGAAGAATTAGCTGCATTTAAAATTAAATAATTTATAAAATTGTAGTCATACTACGGAGACAAAATGCCTAAGAAAATATTTGAATTGGCCAATGAAATCGGAAAGAAGCCTCTCGATCTTGTTGAGGAACTGAAAGCCCATGGCTTTAACGTAAGAAACCACATGTCGGTATTATCGGACGATGATATCACAAAGTGGCAAGAGTTAGCCGGCGCTAGTGCTAAGAGCGAAGATGCTCCAGCAAAGAAGAAGGTAACAAAGAAGAAAAAGGCCAAGAAGAAGACTGCTAAGAAGACTACTGTTCGTAAGAAAGCAGCTAGTAAAGACGAAGAAGACGGTGAAGATAAGCCGGCAAAGAAAACTGTAACTCGTAAGAAGAAAACAGTTGTTCGTCGTAAGGCTTCTTCAAAATCATCTGAGGCAACACCATCTGTTGATGAAAGCACTGAAGAGACAACTACAGTACATGTTGCTGAAGCTTCTGCAGAAAAACCTGAGAAGGTAGTTGAGGCAAAAGAAACTAAGGTTGCTGAAAAAAGCTCTGAAGAACCTAAAGCTGCTGAATCAAAAGATGAAACAGAAGCTCAAGAGAAGAAAGTTGAAAAAGAGACTTCTTCAAAAGAGAAAGAAAGTGACAAAGGTGTTGATGGTAAACCATTTGGTTTAAGAATTGTTTCAGCGCCTACTAAAGAAGATAAAGAGAAAGCTGCAGCTAGAAAGACTCGTGAAGCTAAAAAAGCTGAAGAGAAGCCAGAAGACGACATTAATGCGAAAGCTGGTCCTGGTACAAAAGGTGTTACTGGTAAGAAGGACGCTAAAAGTAGTAGGCTAAGTGGTCTTGCTTCTATGTTAAGTGCTAAGAAGAATGTTAATCGTTCTCAAGCCCTTAATGAAGAACGTGCTACAACTGAGCTTAAGTCATATGCTGCTCTTCAAGGCTCAGGCCGTCCAATGTATACTCAAGTTAAGAGGAAGAGACAATATTCAGGTCCTTCTAAGTCAACTGAGATAACAGAAGTTAAAGAATCAAAAAGAGTTATTAAGCTTCATGGTGGAGCTTATGCTGAGCAATTAGCTAAAAAGTTATCAATTAAGCTAAAAGATATGATCGATAAGTGTCTTGATCTAAACCTACTTGTTAGAAATGGTGATTACATCGGTCTAAAATTAGCAGGTCAAATCGCTGCGCTTTATGATTATCGTGTAGAAGATCAGTCATTTGATGAAGATGCAGTTATCGGTAAAGAAGAACTTTCTGAAGAAGAAGTTAGTAAACTTCCACTTCGTGCTCCTGTTGTTACTATTATGGGTCACGTTGATCACGGTAAAACAACTCTTCTTGATTGTATTAGAAACGCGAAAATTGCAGACGGTGAAGCTGGTGGTATCACTCAGCACATTGGTGCATATTCAGTTGATGTTAAAGATTCTAAACTAACGTTCTTAGATACTCCTGGTCACGCGGCCTTTGGAGCAATGAGACAACGTGGTGCAGATATCACAGATATCGTTATTCTAATTGTTGCAGCAGATGATGGTGTTATGCCACAGACTGTTGAATCAATTAAATATATTCAAAGTGCTGGAAAGCCTTTAATTGTAGCAGTTAACAAAATGGACCGTGAAGGAGCTAATCCAGATCGTATCAAGCAAGCGTTAACTGAATACAGTATTACACCTGAAGAATGGGGTGGAGATACTCAATTCTGTAATATCTCAGCTCTTAAAGGTGAAGGAATTGATGAACTTCTAGAAGCAATTGCTCTACAAGCTGAAATTCTTGAGCTTCGTGCAGATCCAAAAGGTGTTGCAGAAGCCGTTGTTGTTGAGTCTAGAATTGAGCATGGCCGTGGACCTGTTGCAACTGTTCTTGTTGAAAAAGGAACGCTTAAAAAAGGTGATTCAATTGTAGTAGGTGAAACTTTTGGTAGAGCTAGAAGTTTAACTGACCACAGAGGTAATCAGCTTCCAAAAGCTGGGCCATCAACTCCTGTTCAGATCCTTGGTCTTAGTGAGGCTCCGGCTCCAGGTGACGTTTTAAACGTTGTTAAAAATGAAAGAGAAGCAAAGAAAATTGCACAAAATAGAATTGATGAGCGCATCAGAATTGAAGCTGCTGCGACGACTCAAGGACCTAAGGTTTCTCTTGAGGACTTCTTTGCAACGGCAGCTGGTGAAGAAGGTCAAACAAAAGATCTTAATCTTATCATTAGAGCAGATGTACAAGGTTCATACGAAGCTATTAAAACTGCACTAGAGTCAATTTCAAATCCTGAAGTTGAAGTTAAGGTAATTCGTGGTGGAGTCGGACAAATTAGTGACTCTGACATTGAACTTGCTAACACTTCTGGAGCATTTGTCATTGGATTTAATATGAGACCAGCAACATCTGCTAGAAAACTTTCTGAGCAGTATGGTGTTGATATTAAAACATACTCAATCATCTATGAACTAATCAATGATGTTAAACTTGCAGTCGAAGGTCTTCTTGATCCTGAATATACTGAAGAGTATATCGGTCGTGCAGAAGTTCGCGATACATTCTCTGTTCCAAAAATTGGTACAATTGCAGGTTCTGTTGTCGTTGACGGTAAGATCATGGTTGGATGTAATGTTCGTCTTCTTAGAGAAGGTAAGATCATGTTTGATGGTAAAATGTCTTCTCTTAAACGTTTCAAAGATGACGTTAAAGAAGTTAAGAATGGTTACGAGTGTGGTGTAGGTCTTGAAAACTATAATGATATTAAAGTTGGCGACCTATTTGAAGCATACCAAATGAAAGAGAAGAAACGTAAACTTGAAGACGTTATGACGTCTGAGTCACCGATTCTTTAATATTGGAGATAGGCCATGAGTAGCAATAATAAAAAACTGCAATACGAAGAGCAGATAAAAAATGAAGTCAATAAGTTATTGCGTACAGGTCTGGATAATAGTGCATTCACTTATTGTTCAGTAACTAAAGTTGAAATGAATCCTGACTTCTCAGTAGCAACTCTTTACTGGGATACATTTGATCCTTCTCGAAGAGGTGATATTGCAAAAGCAATGGAGTCAGCTTTAGGTAAAATGAGAACTCATTTGGCAAAAACACTTAAGGTTAGACACACTCCATCTCTAACTGCTGTTTATGACTCGCAATTTGAAGACGAGCAAGAAATAGAACAGCTGCTTAAGTCAGAAAAAGAAAAAGGAAAGTCATACTAATATGGCACGAAAGTTTAAAGGCCCAATTTTTGGGCCTTTCTTTTTTAAGGTCGATAAGCCTAAGGGAATAACTTCCTTTGACGTTATTAGACAGTTTAAAAGAAAGCTCCCTAAAAATATTGGAAAGATTGGCCATTTTGGAACACTCGATCCATTTGCTACTGGACTCATGGTTATTGGAATTGGTCCAGCTACTCGTTTAAATCAATACACTCAAGTTTCAACTAAAGAGTATATCGCTTCAGGACGCCTTGGCTTCTTATCGCCAACTGGTGATTTTGATACTGAAGATGGCACGATGGAAAGGGTTGAGATTCCGCCACTGTCTTATGAAAACGTAAAAGACGCCTTGGAATCATTTGTAGGGCCTTATATGCAAAGCCCACCGGCCTTTTCGGCCACAAAGCATGAAGGTAAGCCTCTACATGAATGGGCAAGAGAAGGCATCATCATCGAAAAGCCTCCTGTCGAGCGTCATATCCACGATATAGAGCTTCTAAGCTTTGAAGGGGATACTGTTGTCTTTCGTGTTAGCGTCTCTTCAGGAACGTATATAAGAGTTCTCTTTGATGATCTGGCCATTAAGCTTGGAACACGAGGAGCACTTGAGGAGCTAAGAAGAACAAACTCAGCTGGTATTGATCTCGATGGCTCAATTAAACTTGATATTTTTAATGATGATCATTTTGATTTTCGAGAGTTTTTATTGAATCATGCTCAACCTATCACTGATTTAATCAATTTTCAGTTACTTGAGCTAGATGATAAGGATGCCCTTAGTTTTGCTAACGGAATGACGATAAAGAGAGAGAATGAGACGGATGGCCTATATTGGGTCAGGTCAAATAATCAAACACTTGGCCTTGGGGCCATTGATGAAGGAAAACTAAAGGTAAAAGTCGGTTTTAGTCCTGCTGCGTTAGATAAAATCGATTTAACTATATGTAATTCCTTAGACGAATAATTTTAAATCATGCTATACTTTGGAAAAATATATAAGGAATTTAAGGAGATAAAGTGAATACTACTTTAATTGCACTAGCTATTGCATTATTAGTTGTAACAGGGATGATTGTCCAACTTGGTATTTTAAGCCTTCTTTCAGGTGCTTTTTTCTTTCTATTTGGAAAGTCAAAATTAGATGTATTAAAAGCTTCTGATGATGAGAGCTTTGCTTTCGGTTACCGTTGGAATAATTCAAGAGAGCCAGCAAAGTTTAACCATGTTGTGGTTAGATTATTTAACCCATTTGGTAAAAAAACACAGGTAACAGTTTCAAGTGATTATGCTGCACAAGACTCAGACTTTGCAGTAGAAGTTAAATTTGGACCTGCTTTCAAAGATATTTTAGATATTGAAAACCTAGACTCTGCAACTGTTGAAGTTGAGATTAAGTCTAAAGAAGGTATTACTCAATCACGTCAAATGAAGGCGCGTAAGTTTATTGAAGCTTATCGTGGAGCAACTCAGACTGTAGAAGAGTTTAATGGAGAGTTTGGATATGAGAAGCCTAAGAAGTTTTATCATCAAACTTCTCGTTCATTTATTGCAGATCCTATTCCTGAAGGAAATATTCCAGTAGGACTAAGAATTTCTGCTAACCCACAATTTGCTGGTGAGTTTGCTGGTAACGGTGGTGGAGATGCTGCTGCTCAAGAGAATTTTGCAGTATCTAAAGTTTGGATTGAAGAGGGGTGTATCGTTTGTAATGCTTGTGAAGGTATTTACCCAGAAGTATTCGAAGTTACTGATACAAATTGTATTATTCGTCCAGATGCTCCTCTTGATAATGGACTTCTAATTCTCGAAGCTGCTGAAGCTTGTCCAACTGAAGTTATCAAGTTCGAAAAAGCATAATTTAATATTTAAAACTTTTTCTATATAAATGGCCCTCTTATAGAGGGCCTTTTTTTTATTATTTAAATTGATAATTATCTTTTTGATTTCTTGCAAGCTTACTTTTTTCTTTTGATACTAGTGTTTTGAGTTGTTCTTTATTGAACTTTGTTTGTACTTGTTTGTAATTCTTTATTCGTCTTACTTTTTTTAATATTGCAGTTATTCGATCAACACTTTGATTACACTTTTTTAAAAAGTCTGGATTATGAGATTCCTTGAAACGTTTTAGACTAAGTTTTGCTACCATAAGTGGATCATTTATTTCACTAGAAAGTACATAGATCATTTTTGATGTAACTTCTCTTTTATGATAGATCGAGGATTCTTTTGCCCTTTGTTCTTCTATAAGATTTTTAAAGTAGACGATAGATCCCATAACAAATGAAGGGATAATGATATTTATAAATAACATACTTAGAAACGTAATATCCTCAATATAATCGACTCGCATATATGAGCAATAAGACATAATAACGATATTTGTTATTAAGGCGATTAATGCCTTCTTCTGACCAACAGTGTATGCGGTTATAGTGAAACCTGTTAAGGCCCAAGGCAGTAAAAGCCACGCTCTTGCTCCAAGAGCTATTGCGCGCAAATTAAGATGTATTAAACAAACTGCTATTAAGACAAATTCAAAATATGTTTTATTATCGTGTTTTACATATTGATAGTAGGCCAGAGCTGTTAATGGAAATATTAAAATTACTCCTACATTATCAGTTTTAATTTGTCCGTGTTGACTAAATATCAAATAGCCTAGAATAATTGAAATGAGAAATAATGATGTATTTGTAAACAAAACAAGTCTTGCTTCATGTAGTTTTTCAATCCTTTCAAAACCTTCATATTGATGGATTGATTTTGGGTAAATATATTTTGATATATCTAATTTAATAAATCACCCTCCTGTCTTTTAAACTTTCCATTTCTATCGATTTCTATCCTCTTAAAAATGTCATACATGGTAGTTGTTTCACCATATTTAACTTCATCAAAATCCTTAAGGTCTTTGATAAGACGATTAATTTCGATAATACGCTCCAGGTTCTTATCACATCTTTCTATTAGGGCCTGTGAATGCTCATTTTCGAGTCGTGTTAAACTCATTTTTACAATTGCCAGTGGGTTATTAATTTCGTGACTAAGAGTAATGATCATTTTAGAAATGGTATCTTTTTGCTGCTGTAGTTTTAATTGTTTGTATTTATCACTGTCGATAATTTTCTTATAAGTCATAAGTATGATGTAGAGAATTGAAGGAAGTAATATATTTCCAATAAAGTGAATTGTTTTATATTGAAAATCAACCAGTGGTACTGCGTAGTAACAAAAGTAGCTAATAGCTATAATGTTAGTTAAAAATCCCAAAAACGGTATCGTAAACTTGATGACCTTATTTGATGTTAAAAATAATAGGTAAGACCATATCAATAAGGACCATGCGTGAGACTGTGTTATTAAGGCGAATATATTTATCACACAAAATTGAAGAAATAGGAGTAGGGCCTGTGCAGCAAGTATTTTGTTGTGTTTCTTATAAATGTATATGGAACAGAGGCTTAATGTTGAAATGAGTGCTGCACTATAGGGGTAGATTTTTGGAAGATTAAATAAGGATAAAAATAAAATAAGAGATGTAAAAGAAGTGAATAAAACACTTAGTAAAATGAATGTGATTATTCTGGCTTCGTATGTTTTTTCAACAGCAGCTTGTCCTTTCAGCTGTATAAGTTGTTTCGGGTAAAAATAGTTGAAACGATCTAATTTGATAAAAACTCCAAAACTAATTCTGTTATGAAACCCTTCTGTAACCAATTTAACAATTGATTATTAAAATGTCGCATGGTGAAAAGTTATATTTTTATTAGGCAAATTTAAGATTGTTGTAATTACGGTGTTTTGTGACTCGGTAGCGTTAGTAGCTTATAATATAGGTGCTACAAATAAAAAGGCCCCACTGGACAGGTGGGGCCTAATTAAAGAACAAATTTATTGGTAGTCGGTTTGTTAGGTTATTTACCTTCCATTCCGTTTATCATTCTAAAGTATGAACCAAGAAGCTTTACGTTTCTCTTCATATCTCCGTAGAAGCTATTAACATCTTTAGTAATTCTAGCTTCACTAATCGCATCACCAATTAACTGATCCATTTGTAATGTTCCTTGAAGAGTTCCTTCATTTGCTTCTCTAGCAAAAACATCTCCAAACTTAACATTCTCATTGGCATTCATCCCTTGGATAATCTTTGTGATTACCGGAGCAAATAATTCAACCTGACCATCATCGTTGATAGATGGCATTGAGAAGTTGTTTAAAGTATTAGTAAGCTTATTATTTAGGTAAGCATTCTTATTACTTCTACTTCCCATTTGTACTAAATCAATTGTTTGACAGTAGTTGTCTGATAATCGACAGAATTCTACATTCTGTACGATTGGAACAATTGCTCTACTTACAACTTGGTTAATCGTATCGATCGTTACATTTTGTAAACCTAGCTCATTCATTAGTCCTGCAAACTTTGCAGAGATGAAGTAGCTACCAGCTTTCTTTAGAAGATCTCTTTGTGCCTTGATACCTTCAATCTTAGTCTCTTGGTTAGATGACTGAGATACAGCAAGTACTTGTGCAAAGTATTTTTCTAGTTCTGCTAGGATCGTTTGTGTATCGCCAATTGCGGCTGCAGCTTCAAGTTCTCCTTTTTGGAAGTTCATTGACTCTACTGTTGCTGCTTCAGCTGGCTCAGTTTTAATAAGTTCTAGAGCTGAAATGTGGGCCTGTTCCCATTCTTTAAATAATGAGTCCCATCTATCATCATGCGAAATTAATTGCATGATACTAGCTTTTTGAATGATATTACCTGCTACATATGAATCAGTTGCATATGGAACATAAGCTTCTCTGTGGTTTGTTTTTTCTGCCACAAAGTCTTCAGCAACTTCATACATTTGACCTTCAACTTCAACATTTCTAGTCACTAGGTCACTTTGAGCAATATGTTTTACCCAGAATGCTCTAGCAGGGTTTGCTGTTTGCTCAAATGTATCGATATGTCCGTAAATTAGACCACCGATTGCAGCGTAGTTCGTTTCAACTTCATCAACTGCTACAGTAAACGCTCCATTAGTAAGAGGTACGTTTCTTCCTGTGTCTGGATCGTATACAAGTGGTGTAACTTGTCCAGATAGAACTTCAGTCATTGTTGATTGAGCAATTGAGTTTTCAATATCGATACCAAATAGGTATTGCTCAAGTAACTGGTATGGAATTCTTAATGAGTTTGAACGATACTTGTAAGAGTATGATTCAGACTCAGATAGTGCAACTAGAGCAGCTGCTTTATCCCACTCAACACCACGGTTCTTAGCTCTGTAAGAGTCAGCATCTAGTGAGTAAGAGTCATTCCATTTCGTTTCAACAACCATTGCTTTTTGCGTTTGAACATCAATTTGTGTTCCGTCTTCTGCCGTTACTTTCGTTTGAGAAGGAACGATTGTTTGTACGAAACGCTTATTTCTTTGTGCTTCAGTATCCAGTCCTGCACCTGGTGCGATATCTGGAGTAGCTACAACAGACTGAAGGAAGAATAGTGATTTAATTGTTCCATTTACTAAGTCATTAGTTGTCGCATCGTGAGCAACTTGATCTACACTTGGATCATAAAGCTCTGGAGAAAGAATTAGATGGTAGAAGATCTCTTCATTCATCATTCTTAATTTGTAGAACTTATTCATTAACCAACCAAATGCAGCTCCACCGTAGAATTGCTTACGCTTTCCAGGGAAGTAAATATACTCATACATTAGACGGTAATCTTTGATTTCATAATCAACGATTTCTTCAAAAGATGATCCATAGTCATGTCTTTGACATTGTGGCGACTGGCCAGCATCTTCATCTGAACAGAATCTAATTCTCTTAAGACCTGCCTCGGCCATTAATGTATGCTTTGAAATTGCAGCAGGGTTACCTGATTCATCTGTCAATGCATCTAATACATCTTGGATTTTTACAAGGTGGTAGTAAAGCCCTGATTCAAATTCTGATTCTACTGAAGTTACTTTAACTTCTTTACCATTAATTGTTGTTGAAGTTTTCTTCTCATTTGAAGTTCCTTCAAGTTCAACCATTCCAGCGTAAGCTGCACGTAGAGCATATACATCATATGGAGCTAGTCCATCATAAGTTGCATGATCATCAATCGTGTAGTCCATAACAGATGAAGAAGTTCTCTTAGATTCTTTTTCACCTGGGAATAGCCAGTTCTTCTTATCAAATGATCCAACGAAGTTGTGACGTAGACCAAGGTTGTGGCCAATTTCGTGTGCAAGTGTTGGCATCCAGATATCGATTAGGATGTCATTCTTGCCTTCGTCAGTTTTTGCCATTTCTAGAACATCATAGTTCTTAGCAAGGTTGCTCAATGCAAAGTCTGCAGTTTGGTGGTTACATACTGGTGTCTTTACACCATTTCTGTATTCCATTGAGTGTAGGATTTTTGCACTGATTGCTTCTGGAGAGTTCTCTCCGTGAAGTGCTTCTTGAAGAGCAACTTCATCTTGCTTTGCAATCGCTTTCCAAGCTTTATGGGCCTTTAGACCTTCTGCTTTCTTAGCTCTTGGAAATCTTTCAAATACTTCATCTTTGTCATATGAAGTTGCAGCAAAGTCTGCCTTCATAAGACGATGTGCATCCTTAATTGATGACATACGAGAGTTAATATTTGGAACCTTAATGTTATTAAGTAGGTTCGATTTTAACTTATGGTGAGCGATACCGTGACGGTGTGAAACAATATTTTCTTGTTTCGCATCTTGTGTCGCAACTTCACCTTCTACTTCAACATCTGTTCCATCAGCTGATGGTTGAGTTGATTGTTGTGTTTTTGCATTGTGCTCATCAAGTGCTTTTTGAATAGCTGCTTTATTTGACTCAGCAACTAATTGCTTAAGCTGTCTTGAAGGAGTCATATTCTTAACAAAGTTTTTCTCTGCTTTTGCCTTTTCAATCATCCAATCAATTGATGATTTCATGTTTCCACCATAAAGGTAAACAGAAGCTGATTCTACGATACCATTAACCGGGTTAAATGATGGACCACCAAGACCAATGATTGGGCTTGAAGTCGCTTTTTGTACCCAGTAAATGTGGTTACGTTGTAGATCTCCAAGGTGAGCTTTCTCAACAACTTCAATCGTTACTGATTGTTCTTGCCCATCAAGAGTATAATCAACTGTGTAGTTCTTTGTTCCTGCTGGAATAGAACCATCTTTTTCAATCTTTAGTGTAATAACATCACCGCGACCTTCGTACTGCGTTCCTTTGAAAGCGCGTCTGAAACCAGTGTTGATGTCATTAATAACTTTCTTAGAAGATAGGATGATCTTATTTCTAAGGTCTAGCTCTGTCTTTGTCAGTTTCTTAACAAGGTTACCTTCTGAATCGTATTCATTTGAAGGGATACCTGTAAGGACGTATTCAATTGTCTTACCGTTTTTGATATCAAAAACCATTGGTAGGCCAACTGAAGTGTCAAAGTCGTTTGTTTGTTCAGTATATCCTTTTGGAACTAGTTTAGAACCTGTGAATAGACCAAAGTTGAATTTCTTTTGAACTTCATATGATAAGTCTTGCTCTGGCTTATTATACTTGTGCTCATACTTCATGAAAGTTGTTCTTTCTTTGAAAGTAAGAGTTTCGTTTTGTGGACCTAGGTAGTCTCCACCATAGTCTGCACAGTTAAATTCATTACCTTTCTTATAAGTCTTTTGAGTTGACCAGTTAAGTACATTGTCTTTCCCATCAACTACTTGAGAGATATTCTTTACTTCTGTAAGACCAGGAATAACTCCACTTGTACATGCACTCATAAGGTATGGGTCAAGAGCTGTTTGTACATTTTTAACCTTGTCATTTTTAAGGTTAACAACAGCAAAAGCTCTTTCATCATTATGGTGTGATGGAACGTATACAATCCCACCATTGTCATTTTGACTTTTTCTATAATACTCAGCTTCAAATTCTAATAGAATTTCAGTATCAAGATCGCTTGTACCTGTTTTGTCTAGTAGAGGAGCGCTTCTTCTAATTGCAACTCTATCTTTTTCGAAATCAAATTTTACAATTTCAACGTGCCAAGCTGATTTTGATCCAGCAAATGTATAGTTAAAGATATTTGGAGCATCTTCTAGTACTCTTCTAAACGTAAATGTTTGATTTTTAAATTTTTCTAGTGAAAGCCATGCTGTACTTAGCTCTTCTTTAATATCCTGTGGAAAAACAACTTCTGGCTTTGAGTCCTTTTCTAATTGGATAAATTTAGCGCCTTCAGCATCTGTACTTGTTGATACTTTTGTTTCTGCTAGGACTTCATCGTTCTCATCTAGATCATATTTGAACTTAACGTATTTAATTGATTCTGAAATCTCTGATCTTAAGAAACAGTCTGCAAGTGGTGCTTTTATTCTTTTTGCAGTTTCAGCATCACACTTTGTGAATAGAACATTGTATTTTTCTGCTCTAGCAAGCTCTGCTTCATTGTCAGTAAGTTCTGATCTATTAATAACTCTAGCAAAGTATGCTTTTGATGTTTTATCATCAATGATTACTTTTATAAGGTCTTTGTCTTCAAATTCACGACCATCAATTTCAGATCTTGTGAAAGCATCTTTGTTGTTAAAAAGCCTCGCTTCAAGATCTGCTACAGTGAAAACATCATTTTCTATTTTATTTCGACGATAGATTGTAGAGATCTCTTTTTGATCCATACCAAAAACGCCAGTATAAGTTCTGTTCTTAACAAGATAGTCTACTTTAAAGTGACTTGACTCAGAACGATCTCTTTCAACATATTGTATGTGTCTTGTTTTTTCTTCAAGGTCATTCTTTCTATTTTCTCTCTCATAAAAGTCGACTCCATATTGAAAAATAGGGATTCGCTTTAAAGAAGAAGCCTTAACAGGAAGTACATCTCTAATTACTTTGTTTGATGCACTAAAAGATTTAACGTCTCCTTCAACTGGTGAAAGGTATGCAACTAGGTAGTTTGTCGTAAGGTCAAATGTAATCTCAAACTTTTCTCCTGGTTTTTCAGAGAAGATAAGAAGGTCTTTTACAAGTACATTGTATTGCTTATCGTTAGAGCTAACGATTTTCGTTGAGTATAGCTCTTTTGCTTCGCTACCAACACTTGCATCAATCATCTCTGTACTGATGCTATTTTTTGCAAGTTCTTCCTGAGTAGCAATTGCACTAGATTCAACAATAATTTTAGCAGCCGTTACAGAGTTATTAGTTCTGTACTCTTCGTAAGCATAGTCTGGCTCTTTGTCCGGTAGTGTTTTTGCACACCCTGAAAGGATTGTGGCCATTGCTAAAGCATGTGTAATACCTTTTAGCATTCCAAATCTTTTTTGTTTTTTGATTTTCATTTTGTTTTCTACCTTTGTTTTATTAACCATTTGTCCTTCTTGTGTATTTCTTTCTTCTATATTTTTATTGTTAGTGTTGCGTATACTGATGACTCTCTTTCATCAAATAGGTCGATCTCAACATCTTTCCCATCTGGTGAAAGAGGAGTTCCTCCGAACTCATGCCCAACTTCTAAGTTATAAGTAGGCGAGAAGCTATATCCCATTGATTGTGAAAATGAATAGAGGTCTTTTGTATTATTTTCGTAAGTCCAACCCTTGGCATATGTTCCACCAAGACTTAAGTAAAACGAGTCAGTAAATGAATATGTTAAGTACGCAATCGAAGACACTGAATATGAAGTATTCGATGTACCATAAAGTGAAGTCTTATACTCGTGAAAGTTCTTTGAAGCAGCTAAGATCAGAAGTGCTGATAAGTTTTTAACTCTCGTCACACTATCTGAGATTGAAAGGCCTTCACTTATCGAAAGCTTCGTTCTTAAGTTAGTTGCTCTTCTTGAAACCTTACTTGTTGGTATACCTGCTGAGATACTTCCAAATGAAGCAACTCCTTCAAATGGTCTTGCAGCTTTTCTCGAATATGAGAAAGATGAATCATTGATATTTGATTTTCTCTCATCAACAAAGCTCTTACTCATTGATGTTTTAAATGTGAAGCTTCCAATATCTGTTGCGTAACTAAAGCGAAATGAATTAGTCATACCACTTGTATGGTCCGCTTCTGATGTCTTTAGAAGGTCACGATAAACTGTTGAGTCTATTCTAGCTGTCCAACTTTTGGCCGCATTAGGTCCTTTTTTGACACTTTCGATGCTACCGGTACTACTTTGCGCCACCGCTGATGTTGCAACTGCCGATAGTAAAATTAATGACATACACTTATTTAGTGTCACTTTGGCTCCTTTCTTCGTCCTGAAAATGAATTAAGTTCAATACTTGATGCAATCACTATGCCATTTGTTCAAGTAAGAACTGGTTCGACCATTTATGCAATATTATCGAAATGAGGCTTAAATAGGGGCTTTTTGGAAAAACTACATGCATTGTGAAAAAAATGATCACAAAATATGCTAAATAATAATTGTAAGTAGTTGATAAAAGGGAGGCCGAAGAATTACGGCCTCCGTTACACCTAGGCCCAAAATAAGAGAGAGGGATTATGAGGGATATATGGGCCTAAATGAGACTAAACCAAAATAAACACGGATTAATGCTATGCATTGTCTCTGTATTCTGAGTATGTCTTATTAACGGAGTCGCCGCCATCGAAATTGACTTAAGATTGTTTAAGGAAGCTTAAGAAATGGTAAAGAGTAAATATTTAGAGGAAGCGCTTAAGAATAGGCTCTTCTAAAATTGCTTTAAAGCCCTTTTCATTTTCTTGCCATACCTCTTCCACAGTTATTCCTGTATCCACAGTAGGACATTCAAATGTAAGAACAGGAGCTTTTAGATCGATGCTTCCATATGTCCCAAGAGACCCTGGAGTCGGATATCCAATATCATCAGCTATAGGGTATTCATTATGTTTGGCCAAGAGCTCTGCCACATCTTTACAATCACCATTGTAATTAATAATTGGCTTCCAAGAGTGGATGGAAAGAATAAATGCAGGTGGGTATTCTTTAAATAATTTATCTAAATACTGGTTTTCAGGCTCACTAAGTGGTGCCTTGCCTGGATTATACTTATCTTGTTCAAAATTAGGGTCCCAACTTGCCGTCGGTAGGTTTCGATTTAGATCGACACCATTAGCATTGACTCTAGTACCAGCTTGAATACCATCAACGTTAACAATTGGAATAACCACAAGCGGTAGGTCTATGGCCTCTTCACTCTGTTCTTTAAGCCATGAATATAATTCTTTTAGACAATGCACGCCTTCAATTTCATCACCGTGTACGCCGGCCATAAGATAAATATAGCGATCACTATCTATTTCGTTACGAAATGCAGTGATTTCTTGATTATTAACTGATTTTCCAGACTCGAGCTTCGTAAATTTCATAAAGAAATTGTGGTGGAAGTTTTCTTTTTTGTAAATGAAGTTTTATACTTAGGGCCTTAAAAGGATATGGAAAAGAAAATATGAAGAAAAATGCAATTATAAAGACACTCGATTATTTAGAAAATGTTCTAGACACACAAGAAGATCATGATGCAATCGCCCAATTAAGAGAGAGCGTAGATTTACTAGAGGAAGTTGACACTGGAGTTTCAAGTGATCCTAGTGGTTTTAGCGTGCCTATGGAAGCGGTTGGAGCCTACACTGTCTATAGTGATGGAGGATGTCGTGGAAATC
Source organism: Halobacteriovorax sp. BALOs_7 (assembly GCF_003612895.1). GTDB lineage: Bacteria > Bdellovibrionota > Bacteriovoracia > Bacteriovoracales > Bacteriovoracaceae > Halobacteriovorax_A > Halobacteriovorax_A vibrionivorans. The sequence goes on from NZ_CP027772.1 coordinate 1,344,354, forward strand.
CTGGTCCAGGTGCCTGGGGAGCAATGGGACAAAGACCAGATGGCGTTGTCTTTTTTGAAAGTTCTGGATTTGAATTTCAAACGACTAATAATCGAATGGAGCTTACAGGCGCCATTGAATCTCTAAAGGCCCTTGCTAATGAGCTTGAGGAAGAAGACCTAGATTTATCACACGCTGCATTTCTTTACAGTGACTCAAAATATGTTGTTGATGGTATTTCAAAGTGGGTACCAGGTTGGAAGTCTCGCGGTTGGAAGAAAGCTGACAAGAAAACTCCAGAAAATATAGAATTATGGCAAAGTTTTGATGAAATAGCGGGGAAGTTTTCTAATCTCCAATTTCGTTGGGTAAAAGGGCATAGTGGCCATCCTCAAAATGAGCATTGTGACCTATTGGCAAATAAGGCAATGGATGAAAATATTTAAGGCTTGAAAACCAGACTAAAGCAATTTAACCTATTTATATTATTAGTTAAATATTAATGGAATCTTCAAAGAATTATACAAAGGATGTTAAATGAAGAAATTATTAACAACGCTGGCAATTGCGCCAATTCTCCTTATTTCATGTAGTAAAAATACTGAAGTTAAACCAGAAACTGAAAATGACAAAATCTTCTATTCAGTTGGACATGTTTATGGACAAAGGTTTAAGGACTTTAAACTTACTGACAAAGAAATTGCTAACCTTGTTCAAGGTGTACGCGATGGTATTTCACAAAAGAAGACAGATGTTGATACTAGAACATTTGCATTCAAATTTAGAGATATCGTAAACAAGAGAATGAGTGAAGTTTCTCAAGGTGAGAAAGAAGCTGGAGCAAAGTACTTAGAAGAGTTCGTTGCAAAAGAAGGAGCTAAGAAGACTGAATCAGGTCTTGCTTATAAGATCATTGAAGCTGGTTCTAGCAAGAAAGCTAAGCCAACTGATACAGTTAAAGTTCACTATAAAGGTACTTTAAGAGATGGTACTGAATTTGATTCTTCATATAAGAGAAATAAGCCAATTGAATTCCCACTTAACCGTGTTATCAAAGGTTGGACAGAAGGGATGCAATTAATTGGTGAAGGTGGAAAAATTAAGCTAGTTATTCCATCTGAGCTTGCTTATGGTGACCAAGGTGCACCTCCTTCAATTCCAGGTGGAGCAACTCTTACTTTTGAAGTTGAGCTTATTGAAGTAAAAGGCCCAGCTAAGAAGTAATAAATACTTAAAATTTGAAATAAATTAGGCCCTCTGAAAATGAGGGCCTTTTTTATTTTTACGAATGTGACAAGACGTGTTTTATATGTTTATCTATAATTATTGATCTTATAAATAATGAATATTTCCTAGAAGGGGATTTAGATGAAACTACTTATTGCTACAGTTTTAATTGTTACTTCAATTTCTCATTCAGCCATGGCCGCAGATAAAGTAAGCGCAAAGAAGTCATTTATCGAATATATTATGGAGATGATCATTAAACCTTCAATTCCTCACGATGGTGAAGGTGACTCTAAGAAATAATCCTTTTAAAAAGCATAACCTACGCTTAGTCCTAACATTGTTAGGTCTGTGGACTGCTCAAAGCCGTCAGCGTAAGCTTCGTTTGCTTGGATTGCATCAAAGTTTAACTTGAAAATTAAGGACTGGCTTGTTGAGACCTTGTATTCTAGGCCAAGACCAACTGAAGGAAGAACTAAGGCCGTTCCTGTCCTTGCTGTATTTTGGATAAGAGTTTCTGAGCGGCCAAAGCCAGCGCTAAGTTGAACAAAGTAACTAAATCGGTAACTCCAATCATTTGAAAAGTTTATTTTTAAACCTGCAGTGGCAAGCATTCTTCTTGTTTCTTGCTCTACATTTGGATTTAGTAGGGTTAGAAGATCCACGTCATACCTTGCACCAAGAATTGATTGAAACATTTGGTTAATTGGAATAGCGTAGTTAAGTCGAAAGCTGTCGCTAACTCTAGTTCCATCATTATTTGAACTATCTGTCGTCGATTCACTTAGGCCTTGGTATTTGGCATAGAATAATTCAAATCGATTATCGTATTTTTGATATTGTCTTTCTTTTAAAGAAGCTTCTTCTTTTGCAAGCATCTGTTGGTACTTTTTATCTCCCATAATTTTTGGGATCTCTAACCAGACTCTTTCAGGAGAGTAGTTAACAGTGATAATTTGGCCTTTTTCAAATGGAACTTTAATTTTGTTATCATTTACAATCCATTGTGAGTATTCACTTGAAATGGAGATGGCCCTTGCTGTAAATGAGATATTTCGACTTGAAAAAAGAGAGTTTTGTCCTTTTACAATATTGTCTTGTCTACCTTTTCGAATAACAAATGATAGGCCATCGTTTGCGACATTTTGAACAACGACGAGATTTGTATTGAGTTTACTTTCAGCTTTTGCACTACCAATGAGTCCAAGAGTGAGGGTAATGGCAAGGATGGTTTGCAATATTCTACTATGAGCGTTCATATTAATATTTTATTACTAAAGCCAACTTTAAGAAATCATTGAAAAATACTCCTTTATTCTATTGTTATCCGAGATAATTGATACAGTAATATTAATTATTTAGAATAAGATTTAACTTTGAATATTAATCTCCGATATGAAATTAGGGATTTATATATATGAAAGTAAACCATTTAGTATTTCTATTCATGATTATGTCGCTTATTGCTTGTGTTCCTACGACAAACACAGGGCGTAGTGACGTTAATTCATCAGATACGACTGATATTTCAAAAAGGCATCAGGTGTCTTTAATAGAGGTATCAAATAATGAAATGACAATTAATGGTACTAATTTATCGACAGTAACTTCAGTTAAGTCAAAATATGGCCCTCAAGTTATCAATTTTAATATTTTATCTAAATCAAATAATACACTTCGATTATCAGTACCAAATGGAATGAAGCTTTTAAGTGGCTTCATTTATGATTTAGTGATAACTGATGCTTTTGGACAATCGACAACGAGTATTAGTTTTGATGTTCAAAATGATTCAATTTCTACAAGTAAAATTCAAGACGGAAGTATTACAAATTCTAAATTAAGCTCGCTTGGTGCTTCTTCAGCTGGCCAGGTCCTTCAATATGATGGAACTTCTTGGGTTGCTGTTAATTATACGGGAGGTAGTAATTACCTTGGCCGTATTGAAGTTGATCCAGGTGGAGGTATTACACAACCATCAATCAGTGGATTAAATAATGGTGACTTCTATGTCGTCAATGATGCTGCACCAGTAACAGGTGATCTTAATGGTGATGGAAATATTGAAACCTATACAGCAGGTGATATTATTCGTTTTAATTCAATTACTGGAAAGTGGGATCTTCAATCAGGAAGTGGTTCATATGTTGGGCCATGGAGTGTCAGTGGATCAGATATTCTTCGCACTGGTACTGGACAAGTAACGATCTCGGAGAATCCAGTAGCAGGTCCTGCAAAGTTTAATTTAGGCCGTGCAACAGTAAACCCTGCAACAGCAGAAGATAGTATTCTATTTAATATTGGTGGTGATGTTCCTTTTGGAATTACATCTAATTGGTCAAGAGCAATGTCTTTTGGTTTAAGACAGGAACAGAATGCTACGATGGGAATTTTTAGTACGACAAATACTAATCAAGACCAAGCAGAGTATTTCTTCATTGATGTTGATCGTCAGGGGAGTCTAGATCCAGACTTCTGGAATAATGCAGAACTCTATATTTCAATGGATGGAGAAGTTGGTATCGGATCAACACCTTCTGGTTCATATACTTTTGAAACTTATGGTAATGGCCGTTTTTCAACAAATCTTGATGTTGATGGCACTATCACTGCAGCAGCTCTTATAGGTGATGGTTCAGGTATAACAAATGTAAATGCAACTAATATGACAAATACTGGAACGACGACTATCCGTGGTGGTGGAAGCGGTACAGGAGATGTGGCATTTCAATCTGTAACTTCTGATTATGTAATCTATGATGAGAATGGTTACTTATCATTTGGCCATAGTGCAAATTCTGGTGATTATACTGCAACAGCACAACTTGATGTGAGAAGTAATGCAGCAGATGCTGTTGGACAGTTTTATTCTTATGGTGGAAATCAATCTTCAATAAATCTTGCAAGTTCAAGAGGAACAACGACAGCAGCAGCAAATACTGGCTCTGGTGATGTTCTTGGACAATTCAACTTTGGTGGAGATGTCGGTACAGGTATCGCTAATAGTGCTTCAATTAGAGCAACTGCAACTGAAGGCTTTTCAGCAACAAACCTTGGTACTCAATTAAGTTTTTCTACAACTGCAAATACAACATCGACTCTACAAGAAAATATGCTTCTCACTCATGATGGTAGACTTCTTGTTGGAAACTCTGCAATTGCTGATGGGTCGACAAATACACTAGTTGTAGGTGGTGATACACAAATAAATAATAATTTAACAGTAGCTGGTACATCTAGTTTTGCAAATGTTTCAATGACTGGTAGCTTAACTCAAGGTGGAACGTCAGTTTTTAATAATACGATTGATGTGAATGCCGTTGCTACAGTTGATTCTCTTGTTTCTGAGGGAGGAATCACTAATACAGGTCTTTTAGATAATAATGGTAATGCTGATATTAGTGGAACACTACTTGTTTCAGGACTTGCTTCTCTTACAGGAGGGGCCACTATTACAGGTGGAAATCTTGCAGCAGATACAATTACTGTTAACAGTATCACTGGTTCAAGTACAGCGACTTTTGGAGTCTTAACTGCAAGTGATCGCGTTGTTGCAACAGGTGCATCAAATGAAGTTGTTTTTAAAGGTGGAACAGATGATAACTTTGAAATTCTAGTTGATGATTCAACAGGAATTCACCTCGGTAATATTAATACTGGAGGAAGTGTAACTTCAGCTCTACCGATATCTTTTTATACAGATGACGCAGAAAGAATGAAAATTATGGGCACTGGTAATGTGGGGATAGGCTCAGCTGCTCCAACTGAAAGACTTCATGTTGTTGGAAACTTAAGAGTTGAAGGCTCAACTGATTGTACTCTTGGTGGCGGAGCTGGTGCAACAAATTGTACTTCAGATAAAAGATTAAAAGATAATGTCGTCAATATTGATAATGCCTTAGATAAAATTAAAGCCTTAAATGGAGTTGAATTTGATTGGAATGAAAAGTCTGTTTCTCCTGGCAAGCATTCTATTGGTGTTATCGCTCAAGATGTACAAAGACAATTTCCTACGGCCGTTATTGAAAATAGTGAAGGATGGCTGGCCGTGGATTATGCTGTTTTAGTTTCTCCATTAATTGAAGCGGTAAAAGAGTTGGATAAGAATCTTGATATGTATAAAACGATGAGTGAAGGAATGAGTGAAAGTGTAATTGAAAACACTCGTCAAATTGCTTCATTAAAAGAAGATAATGAGGTCCTAAAAAATCAAGTTAAAGAGCTTAAAGATGAGAATAAGCAGATGAAAAAGGCCCTTTGTAGCCTAAACTCGAACTTTGAGTTCTGTCAGTAGTTGAGCGTTTCGCCAGAGTATCTGGGCGATTTGCCTTAATTGTGTCTATGTAAGTATCTGAAAAAACGATCTTTTCTGTTCTGAAGAGGAAATCTTCTATAATACTGAAATAACGTAAGTCTTTCTTTAAAGTAAAGAATTTAAATGGCGATAAGTTATTGGGATATTTGGGAAAGATATGAATCGAATTTTAATCTTAACATTATTTATTGCGGGACTAATTTCTTGTACTCCGCAGATGAATTCACTAAAGCAGGCAAACTGTAATGATGGCCATTACTTTGATGAAGTTCGCCGCACGTGTGTTCTTGATGTTTCTCCCAAAGCTCCAGTAGTAACGACTAATGCTCTTACAATTGTTGAAAACACTGTTAAAACTAGTTATCAAGTTGAATATACCGATCAAAATAATGGTGTGCCAACTTCGTGTACAGTTGTTGATAGTGGAACAGGGCTTAATCAAAGCTTAACAGTAGGCTCTGTTACTATTGAAAAAGTTAATACTTGGCAAAACTCTATAAATTACCCAACTTTATTTTTTGAAATTGTCGATAATCCTTCAATTATCTCTGGTGGGGAAACAGCTTCAATTATTGGTAATACAATCACTGTTGAAATTGATTCTGGTTTTTCAACATCACTTCAAATTACAAATGCAATTAACTCAGATCCAACTGTAGGAGCAATTTTAAATGCTTCAGTTACAGGTGCAAATACTCCTGAGTCAGTTACTCCTGGATTAAAAACACTAGGAGCAACATGTGCATGTGCAAGTGGTACTTGTACTGTTGATATTGAACCATCTAGAAATACAAATGGTTCAACTTTTGTTGATCTCTACTTATCAGATGATGATGGTGATAGTGCGACTTCTCGTATTTATATTGATGTAACAAACGTTGATCAAGCACCACGAATCACTTCAACAAGAACTGCTACAGTAAACGAAGATGACGTTATTAGTTTCGAATTTGACAGCGAAGTAAATGAAAATCCATTAACAGGGTATTTTGATTACGATGGAGACTTTGCAACATTTTGTAGTGCAACTTCAATACACGCAAGCGTTCAAAACTCAAATGTCACATGTACATGTTCACTAGGTAAGTGTACGTTAAATATTGTAACGGATAAGGATTACTTTAATACAGTTGCAGAAGACTTAGTTGAATATCAAATTTATGCTAATGGGCAATATTCAAATACAGGTGTTGCCAGTGCTTTAATAAATGCTGTTGACGATGATCCTGTTCCGGGAAGCTCTCTTGTTATAACTGTAGATGAGGATGACTCTGGATTGCCTTCATCGACGACGACAGCTTATTTTTCTTTTCCAACTGCAAGTGATGATGGTCATGGTGGATTCCTATCTTCTGATTTAAGATATCGTCTTAAGAATCTTGCAGCATTCCCTGATATACAAAGCTCTAATTGTGATTCACCAGCGGCCGTAGATGATAGCTTCTTATGTAATATTGTTTTTGATGGTGATGCTAACGGTACATTCTCAGTAGAGTATGAGATTGCTGATGGCCTACCAACTTTTCATTCTACAGGCTATATTACTATTGTAATTAATGCTAAAAATGACCCTCCAGTAATTTCAAGTAGTACATTTACACATACAATGGATGAGTCAACGGATTGGAATGCTGTTTCTGAAACAATTAATCTTGGAACAGTTTCTGATGTTGATAATTCTCTTACAGGTCTACAAGTCTACTTCTTAGACGGAGCTACACGTGTTAATACAATGGCCGGTAACTCTAGTGTCACTGGAAGTGAGGGAACAATTAGTGATTGTGCAATTGATACAAGTGGTGACATTACTTGTTTATATACAACAATTAATGGAAATAGTGCCAATAGTGTTATTGGAACACCTGATAATTTTCAATTTGTCGTAAGAGATACTGCAAGTGCAGAATCAACTATATCTACTCTGGATGTAACTGTTACTGAAACTTCTGATGCTCCAGTTATTTGTCAGTACTCTCAATATAATAGGAGAGAAGGACGCACTGAATGTGGAGTTAACGATTGTATTGGAGAGGGAGCACCAAGTTTTAATCCTACATCTCACACGGCTTCAAATCCTGTAATTTACTATGATCGCACAAATAGTCTTTGTTATGAATCTTCAAATACGGCGTCATGGGAAATTGCGACAAATAATGGAAACCAAAATGCAAGCTACATTGGTGATGTTGTCATTGGTGAAAAAGAAAATGTAATAATTGATAATGTAATTGTGAGTGAAGGTGGATCTATTGCAAATGAGTCCGCTCAAGATATTGTTGTTGAAAATATTACTTCTACAAATAGTGTTCTAATTAATCCTGCAAATATTTACTTCCTAAAAGATGTAAACTTAGATGGGAATTACAATGATATCTCTGTTAATGGACCAAGTGGTGGAATTATTAATAGTGGTGCTTCTGCTAACGAAAAATTAAGAATTAAAATGATTCCTACTTCTTCTCAATTTGGAGAGTCTACAATTTCGTTTGATATTGTGGACAATGGAACAGGTACTCCACGTACAACAATAAGCTTTAATGTAAGAGTTGAGCCTCAGACAATTACACACAATGGTTGGGCCAATATTAAATCGATTGGAACAAAAGTTAATCATTATGGAGTTCGAGTTGAAGATAGCTTTACATGCTCTCACTCATTAACGAAGTGCCAAAGCGGTCAGGAGTGTTATGGTGCATCTGATCCAAGTGGTTCAGTTACACCTGATGTAGCCGGAGCAGTTTATCGTACATCTTCAAACCAGTGTTATTATTCAACAGGTACAACACCTTCTGACTGGGTTTTAATTTCTAAGCAAGTAGCTTGTAATATTAGTGAAGTTAATCGCCAATATACTAGTAGTGGAATCCTAGATGATCCAACAACAACTTGTGACGATCTAGGAAGTGGAAGTTGTATTGGTGATGTAACATATGATGACACAGCAACAGGTTCTGTAAGTGTTGTTTTTAATTCTCAAACGGAAACTCTTGTTGCAAGTGAGAATAAAGGTAAGTTCTTATTTAACACAGCTTATGAGCCAACAACTGGAACAGATTGTTTTTATTCTGATGGTTCTGATTGGATTCCTTATCACGGAACATCAAAAGTAACTCTGGAATGGGAAGACTTTACAGTAAACACTTCTGGGGCAATCCAAGGTTATAATGTTTATCGCAAGCAAGCTGGAATGGTGAATAGCTTTAATTATAATAAGCCAATTAATCGCAACTTAATTACATCTTCAACGACTTATGTTGATAATGGTCAAAACTCACGTCTTGCACCAGTACCAAATCATACATATATCTATGAAGTTAGACCGGTACTTAGTTATACAAATCAATTAGGTGCAACAGAAGAATTAGAAATTACAACAAATAATAAAGTTGCAAAGGTGAGAGTTATTGCACCTGCTGAAAATTATGCATTTGTTCACCGTTGGATGGTTAATAAGAAAGCTTGTACAATGATGCATTCGACACCATTTATAGACAGTGACTATATTTGTGAATATGCAGGTCTTGGTGATGCAAATAATGCAACGCTTGGATATACAGTATATGACTTTGGGAAAGATTTAATCGTTCCTCGTTTTGAAATGGGGTGCCCATATACAAAAACTGGTTGTAGCACATCGGATGGACAATGTGTTGGTCAGTCCGCTGTCGGTGTTTCTGCTGCTAATGTAGGTGATATCTTTTATGAGCGAAACTCTGGCCTATGTAAGGTAAACAATGGTGGTTCAACTTGGTTAGATTATACAGGCCAAGCTCTCGATAGCGCTATTGCTTCTCAGTCATATCTACCTCCTCTTACAAATGTCGATATGGACGAAGCGGCAGCTGCATGTACGGCCATGACAAATACACACGCAATTACAGGTTATAATCTTGGAACGACTTTCAAACTGCCAACACGTGATGAGCAAATCGCTTATTCGGCCTGGGATGTAAGAAATATCTCTGATTCTTCAATTGAAGAAATTGAAAGAGGTCTTTCTTTAAATTCATCAAGTAAGTGTAATTCTTCTCTAGCAAGTGGGCTTGATAGCTCTTATATGGATATTGATAACCTCAGTTCATCAGATGTTCACTCGATACCTGGAACTTATTCTTCTGGAATTCGCTCCCTGTATACAGGATCATCTTTTACTGAAACTTGTACTTCAATGTTTGGTATTCAAGACGCTGTTGGAAATATTGCAGAGATTTCTAGTACAGATTATACATTTAATGCTGCAGACTTTACGTATGACTTTGCCAGTATTTTATCTGTTGATACTGATCTTTATGGATCAGGTAGTGCAAATTATGTAATGGATAATACGATAGGGCCATGTGAAGATAGTGACGCATCTCTTCCTTGTGAGGGAGAGCTGGATAACTTCTTATTTGAAGATCAGTCATACTATAGTTCTCGCTATTTTAATTACGTCTTTGGTATGCCAATTACGACTTCTGCCTATGGAAATGCCACGGCCGATTCTCTTTTAGAGAAGTACACTCTTCGTATTGGTTCAAGTGCTGGACTTACTAACTCACAGCTCCATGATGATGGCTTCTTTAATGAATACACAAATGTTGCAACAGGAGCAATGGTAAGTGGTGGTGATTACACTCGTCTTAACGCAAGTGGTGTCTACACAGTCGAGCTTTATCCTGATGAAACAAGAACGTCACGTGTGGGCCTTCGCTGTGTTGTTGAAATTGACCCTGATCAGTATGTCTCTGAATAAAATTATGTTATACTTTCCAAGAATTTTACATTCATATTGGGGGAAGTATGTTCTTTGGGCGAAATAAGCAAAAACTTGATGATAAGGGTAAAGGGAAGGTCATATCTTTTCTAAACCAAAAAGGTGGCGTCGGAAAGACGACGATGTGTTTTAACACGGCCTATGCTTTAGCTCAAAAGGGTCATAAAGTTCTTGTCGTGGATATGGATCCTCAGGCCAATATGTCCTATCTTTTTGGAAGAGAAGAAAATGAGAAAAGTATTTTTAATCTTCTTTTGAATACAGTTAAAGAATTGAAACAGATGCATACAAGTGTAATTTTTGAAAATGTCGTTTACAAGACTGAAGCGGGAGTCGATCTTCTCCCTTCGGCCCAAGAGCTTTCTGGTTTTGAACTCTGTGTTGCTTCAGTTAACTCCCCAAGACAAACGATTCTAAAAAAATATATTGAACAGGCCGGACTTAGAAAACGATATGATTATATTCTTGTGGATTGCCCTCCAACTCTGGGGCTTCTCGTGGTTAATAGTATCTGCTCAAGCGATGGCGTGATTGTTCCATTTAGACCTGATGATTTTTCAATGAAGGGCCTAGAGCATTTTTATCGCATGCTTGGGGATATCGAGGATATGGAATTAGTAGAACTTCCTGAAATTATCACTCATATACCAAATCTTATGGACTCAAGACGTAAGCAAGAGGAGAGTGATCTACACGAGATTAAGGAACTGATTCGTAAAGTTACTGGCAACGATAAGTATATTGCTCCATTCTTTAATAAGGCCCAAATCGTAAAGTCACAGGCCGCTAAGAAGTCTATTTATGATTATAATTCCAAGGAATATCGCCCGCTTCATGAACAATTTAATAAAATCGCAAATTTAATTGATTCGTGGAATGAAGCGAGTTTATAGTCTATATGATAAGATTAAAGAAGAATGATGAATTAAGGAGTTTACGTGGCATCAATTAAGAATCCTCTCTATGTAGTAACAAATGAAGGTAAAGACGTGGAAGGTGTGGCCAATTATATTGAACTTGTTATCAAAAAGCTTGGTTTAGAGCCTTATCTAGACTTATTGGAGTCTATGATTGCAATGATTACCAATCAGGTTGGTAATTATGGATTCTTTATCGCACTACAAAATCTTGTGGATCATATTGCTGAGCAAATCGAAAAAATGCTGGAGTTTGCTTCACGCATCATCTAAATAGTGCTAAACTCCTGCCATATTAAAAGACCCTTAAGGTAAGGAGCCTATTGTGCAAATTCAAGAAAGAGTTGATGCTCTTGTGGAAGAGTTTAATAAATTCAATGATTGGGAAGACCGCTACATGCATATTATTTCCATGGGAAAGAAAATGCCTGCACTACCTGAAGAATTATATAAAGAAGAATATAAGGTTAAGGGATGTCAGTCTCAAGTATGGCTTATCCCTGAGCTAAAAGATGGTAAGGTTATTTTCCAAGCAGATAGCGATGCGGCCATTGTTAAAGGTATTGTTTCAATCCTTATTGGGATTTACTCAGATGCTACTCCTGATGAGATCCTTGCTACGAAACCAGACTTTCTCGATACGATCGGCTTAAGACAGCACTTATCAATGTCACGTGCTAACGGCCTATCAAGTATGATTAAGCAAATTTCCATGTATGCTCTCGCATATAAAACTAAGTTACAAATGGGATTATAATATATGTATTTAAATAATATTAGACCTCGTCGTAATCGCAAAAACCACGCAATGAGATCTCTTATGCGTGAAACGATCTTAACAGTTGATGATTTAATCATGCCTCTTTTTATTGTAGAGGGTAAGGATCAGATCATTCCTGTTGATTCTATGCCAGGAATTAGTCGTTTTAGTCGCGACTTAATTGTAAAAGAGGTCAAAGAGCTATGGAATCTTGGTGTTAAGTGCGTCTCATTATTTCCGGCTCTAGATGATTCAATCAAGGATCGTCTTGCTACTGAATCAAAGAACCCTAATGGACTTCTTCAAAAGACAATTAAAGATATAAAAGATGCATGTCCAGATATGCTAATTATGACAGATGTTGCGATGGATCCGTATTCTAGCGATGGCCATGATGGTATTGTTTGTGAAAAAACTGGCGAAATCTTAAATGATGAGACCTTAGATATTCTCTCTGCTATGGCACTATCTCAGGCCCAGGCCGGAAGTGATATTATTGGCCCAAGTGATATGATGGATGGAAGAGTTGGACATATTCGTGAAACGCTAGATAGTGAAGGCTTTCATAAAACTCAAATCATGTCTTATACGGCCAAGTATGCTTCGGCATTCTATGGACCTTTTAGGGATGCTCTTGATAGCGCACCTAAGGCCGGTGATAAGAAAACTTATCAAATGGACCCTGCTAATCTTACTGAAGCTCTACGAGAGATTGAGCTTGATGAGGCAGAGGGTGCAGATATTCTTATGGTGAAACCAGGGATTAGCTACCTTGATGTTATTGCAAAAATGAAAGAGAGAACGAATCTTCCAGTTGCTGCTTATAATGTTTCTGGCGAGTATGCCATGGTTAAGGCCGCAGCTGAAAAAGGCTGGATAGATGGCGAAGCTGTAAGTCTTGAAATGCTAACAAGCTTCAAGCGTGCAGGTTGTGACATGATTTTGACTTATTTTGCAAAAGAGTGTGCGATTAATTTTGCTAAGAATTAATGACAAGAATTAATTTTTTGATTTAATAGGGATGTAGGCCTTTGCTCTTTTTTCGCGGGCCTGCTTCTCTTTCACTGAAGCAATTCCTACTAAAATACCGACAATAATTACTGGAATCCACATATAGTTCCATCTCCTTTCTTAAGGATATTGTATCATCCTTTCATTGTTCATATCGACAAATCCATGTCAATTTTTAGCAAGGTTGCCAAATAACGGGAATTACTGGCCAATTCCAACGCATTTTATTGCTTTTAGGATAAATTATTTTGTCACAATTGCTGATTTCTTGTGTCCTAACTTTGCCATTTGAAGTTTTAAACTGGTATTATATGAGTAAGATTTCAATTATTTAAGCCAAGTTTAAGGAAGATTACACATGGATTTTTGCCAGATTCTATCAGCAAAACAAAAAGCACTACAAATTAACCTCGACAACTCTGTCTATGGAAGCTTTGCCGAAATTGGGGCAGGTCAGGAAGTGGCCAGAGAGTTCTTTAGAGCAGGTGGAGCTGCTGGTACTGTTGCAAAGACAATGTCGGCCTATGATATGCAGATCTCTGATTCAATTTATGGGATTGAAGAGACAAAGCGTTATGTTTCATTAGGTCGTTTGAATAAAATGCTTGAGACTGAATTTTCAAAAACATATGATCGTCTAAAGGACTCACGCGATGACTCAACTAAGTTCTTTTGCTTTGCCGATACAGTGGCCGCAAAGAGCTATTCTGGCAAAGGTGAATGTCATGGCTGGTTAGGTGTTCGTTTTCAACACGCTCCAGGAGCACAGCCTTCTGACCTTATTCTTCACGTTAAAATGTTAGATCAAGAAAACCTACAGCAACAAGAGGCCGTTGGTTTCTTAGGTGTGAATATGATTCACAGCTGTTTCTATAATTCAAATGATACATCAAGACTCGTTTCATCTCTTATGGATAACCTTTCTACAAGTCGTTTGTTGATTGATATGATTGATGTACGTGGCCCTGCATTTGAAGGCCTTGATCCAAGAATACTTTCTCTTGAACTTGTAAAAAGAAAATTCACATCTGCAGTTATGTTTGATGAGAATGGAAGTGTTGTTCAAATTAAGGATTATCTCTATCGAAAGCCTCTTGTGGTTCTTAGAGGATCTTTTAGGCCACCGACAAAAGGGAATTTAGATGCCCTTAAAGTTGGTCGTGAACATTTATGTACTACTGAAAAATGTGAAAACGTTGTGACGTTATCTGAGATTTCGATGTCAAAGCTTTTATCTCGAAGCTCTGCAATCGATAATGCAGACTTCTTAGCAAGAGTTGATCTACTTACAAAACTTAAGCAAAAAGTTCTTATTACTAATTTTGCTTCATACTTTGAGCTTAATCAATTCCTACAGCCAATTTCTAAAAGCCAAATTGCGTTTATTACAAATACATATAACTTAAACGAAATTCTAAATATCAAGCACTATGAAGATACTTCATATGGGATCTTAGGTGGTCTTGGTGAGTTATTTGGCCTTAATACTAAATTATTTCTATATCCATGTGCCGATGATAATGATGCAAATAATCGTCTAGGCTTCTCTGATGTTAAATACGATCCAACTCTTGAGTATCTTGTAAAATACCTAAGAGATAATGGACTCATCGTTGATTTAGAGGGATTTGATTTCGAATCATCAGGTATTTGGTCTCGTACAGTTATTGAAATGATTCAAAAAGATCAAAAAGGCTGGGAAGATAAGCTTCCAAAAGTCGTTGCTGATCACGTTAAAGAGAAAAAACTATTTAAGAGTTAACTATGAAAAAAATTATCTTATCACTACTTGGGGCCGTATTCTTATTAATAACTACCGTATACTTCCTCTTGTTAGGCTCATTTCCAGTTATGGAAGGAAGTTTAAAAATTGGTGATATCGATAATGAAGTTCAAATCTATCGTGACCACGAAGGTGTTGTTCATATCGATGCTAAAACAAGACATGATATGAATTATGCACTTGGCTTTTCAATGGCAAGTGATAGAGCTTTTCAATACGAGCTAATTGCTCGCGCAGGACAAGGACGACTTTCTGAAATTCTTGGGCCTGACTTAGTTGCTGCTGATAAATTATTTAGAACTCTCAATTCAAGCTATATACGCAACGATATTCTTACAAATCTTGATCCTGTCGTTCGCAAAGATCTCGAATCATTTATCGCTGGTTATAATTATTACTTAAAAAACAGCATTCGACCGATTGAATATTTTATACTTGGAATCAAGCCTAAGAAAATTAATCTAGAAGATATCTATGGTGTCTTTGTCTATTTAAATTATAGCTTTTCTCCATTTATGAGAAATGAGATTGCTTATCAACAAATCATGGCCGACGTAAAACACCGTGATTTAAAATATCTCTTTGCAAATAATGAAGTTGATTTATCTCATCGTCTTCGTCGTGTCGTAGAAGCTCAATTTATTGACTACGATGATCTTCTTGAAGGGATTGGTACCTTCACAGGCTCTAATGCATGGGCCATAAGTGGGGATAAAACTCGATCAGGTAAGCCAATTTTAGCAAGTGATCCACATATTAAGTTTTCAGCACCTAATATTTGGTATGAGGCCAATATTAAAAATGAAGAAGAAGGTTTTCATATGTATGGCCATTTTCTTCCAATGATTCCTTTCCCTGGAATGGGACATAATCGTAATCACGGTTGGGGATTAACAATTAGCTATACAGATGATGTGGATCTTTATCAACTAGACGATGACTTTGATATTGTTCGTGTTGAAAATTCTGTCATAAAAGTAAAAGGTTCGGCTCCTATTAACTTTAACCTTAAGTGGTCTGAAAAAGGCCCTATTGTTGATGAAATTGTAAAAACAGTAAATAAGGATTCAAAGAATATAGCAGCACACTTTAGTTTTTTTCAAATAGGTAATAAGCCAATTGAAGGCTTCTATGGGCTAGGCCGCGCTAAAAGTTTTGAAGAGATTAAAAAAGCAACAAGTATTGTTAAGTCACCTGGGCTTAATATTGTCTATGCTGATGCCAAGGGAAATGTAGCTCGCCTAGTTATGGGTGATAGCTATAATAGATCTCATCCTTATGAGTCTGATCTTGTACAAAGTGCTGATCGTAAGATCTTAGGAGCTTATGATTTCGATGATAAGCCTCATGAGATAAATCCAGAAAATGGTTTTGTGGTCTCGGCCAATGATGCACCAAAAACGATGAAGGAAGGGATTCATCATCGTGGTGGCTGGCATTCTGATAATCGCTACAACACAATTCTCGAATCTCTTAAGTTACGTAAGAATTGGGATATCGACTCTCAGAAGATGGTACAAACAGCTAGCTTTAGTAGTCATAATGCTATTATTCAAGAAATGATTATTAAATCTGCTAAAAGAGTTAAGCTCAATAACTTAGAACAGCAGGTGTTGGAAAAGTTAGCACAGTGGAAAGGTCATTCGCGTCATGATCAAGTGGCCCCAACAATATTTCATGAAGTAAATATGAATATTAGAAGGCTGTTGATGGATGAAATGGGTGATAATTATCTTAATTATTGTAAGGCCATAAATTCTTGGACTTTTTATTATCGTTTACTTGATAGGCCTTTTGATGCTTGGTGGGATATTGAAAAAACTGCTCCAGTCGAGGAACGCTTTGATGTTATGGCCATGGCATTTAAAGAGTCAGTTGCAAAGTTAAAGGAAAAATTAGGGACCGATATTGGTACATGGAGATGGGGCCGTGTTCACAAACTAAAATTCGTTCATCCGTTTGAAAAGAATAAATTCTTAGCAAAGATTTTCTCTCATGGGCCGTATGAAGCAAATGGATCAATCAATAGTATTAACCATATCAGGCGTGTAAAATGTAATAAGGGCCACACTCCCGTGACTGGGCCAAGTACGAGACGCCTTGTTGATTTTGCTAATGTTGATCTTTCATATGGTATCTTACCTCTTGGTAATTCTGGACATATGTTATCGCCATACTACGACAACCAAAGAGAAAGATTTTTTAATGATGAATATCGTTATCAGATTTTTAATTTTGATTTAGTTAAGAAATCTGGCCCTAAGGTTTTAACCCTAAGGCCAATATAGAATTACTTTAAACGATCAATAGATGAGCGATTTGGTGCGTGCCAACGCTCATTTTCAAGAGACTTAGCAACTTGTTTCGACATCTCAAAATTAACTTCTTCAGGTGAATAAGTAACACCTGGATCTTTTTGTACATGTAGAGTTTGAGTAGGGAAGGCAAAGTTAATACCGTGCTTTCTTGCAACTTTTAAAATATCTAATAGAAATTTATGTTTTTCATGTAATTCGTCATCCCATGATGGAACTTCCCAGAACATATAAACAAGAATATTAAGAGAGCTTGCACCCATTCCATTAAAATATACTTGAAAGTTATCCTTACGTGTAAATGGATGAGCGATGATGATTTGTCTTATACTCTCACAAAAGTTTTCAATTTTTTCTGGTGGAGTAGCATAATCAATACCTAAGTTTGTATTAAATCTACGATAGCGACGTCTTCCAAGGTTATCGATATTTGCATTGATAAGAGTACCATTTGGAACAGATAAAACTGAATTATAAAATGTTCTAATACGAGTTGATCTCATTCCAACTTCTTCTACAATCCCTTCAATATCATCATTAATCTTAACCCAGTCACCAATAGTAAATGGATTATCAAATAATACTGTGAATGAACCAAAGAGATTTGAAATTGTATCCTTTGCTGCAAGAGCAAAAGCAATACCACCAATTCCCATACCTGCTAGGATGGATTTCATATCCAGCTCTAGTGCATCACCAATGAAAATGATACCAACAGCAAAAATAAAGAATCTTGCAGTTTTTCTTACAAGGGGAACAATAATATCATCGAATTTATTCTCAGTATCACGGGCCTTATCTTCTAGGTAGAGACAGATGACCGTTAGTAGCTCGTTTAAGATCATAATCATCGCGACAGCAAAAATGATGTCACAGGCTTTTATGATAAGAACAAGAGCATCAGTCGGTAAATCAATCCATGTACATAATGTTTTAAAAATATAAACAAAGGTAACAATTCCAAAAGGTGCAGTCAGTCTGTTTTGTTGTTTTTCAGTAAAACTTATATTTCTCTTTTTTAGGATTGAAATTGCTTTAACTGCAATATAGTGACGTACAATACGGTCAAAAACAAAGCTTATAAGAGTAATTATAATTAATAGAATCCAATGGATATTTAAAAGAAGAAATCTTTGATGAAATGTCCATGGAGGAAGATACTCTTTAAGTCGATCTTTTATGGACTTACTGTAAACAACGTCTTTGGCCGTTTGTTTTCCTCTAAGTGATAAGTCGTAGTGATATAGTGATTTCGTTGTTTCTTCAGTAAAGAGCCAAACAATTTTCTCGTCTCTTTCAAATTTCTGTAAAGAAATTTCGACTTGATGATCATCACCATCAACATGGACCTTAGATTTGCGGTAGTACCAAATATCTGTATTAGGCTTCTTAGGGATTTTCTTTACATCGATATATTCAATACGATCAAGAACCGTTATCAACGTTTGAGCATAGTCTTTAAGTTTAACTTCCCTAACTGATTCCGGAAGATAACTACCATCAAAAGTCTTTATGGCATATTCTAGCCCAAGGTTGTTTCCTAGTTTATAGGCCTTCATATTCTTGAGATAGTAATTCATTGTCGCTCTAGGTGTACTTAAGTCGAGAGGGACGATTTCATTTGCAAGCACTTGAACTTTGCAAATAGTTAAAAGTATAAGGAAAAATTGGATAAAAGTTTTATACATAAACACTCTTTTTATTACGAAAAAAAATTAATTGGTTACCTTGACAATTATAAATGAGCTCCCATCTTATTTATAGAAGGGGAAAAATACCTCATAATTTTAGGTGTTTATGCCCAAAATTTACGCGGAGGATTTTTATGAATAAGTACGATTCAATCGTTGCAGGAAGTTTGGACATTGCCCAAACTCTTCTTATGGAAAAGAAGAATACTCAACTATCCGAATGGCACCTTGCCTATGGACTAGTGAAGAATCCATCTTCTTTCTCTTCAAGATCTCTTAAGAATAAACTGAAAGAGATTAAGACAGAAGTTGATCGCCTTCCTCAGGCATCAAGTGAAGTGGCACTTGATAATATAAGACCGACTGCTGGACTCAGTAAGTGGTTAACTCTTGCATCTTCTAATGCAATACAGAGTGGACGCCAGGAAATTTCAGAGACAGATTTACTAAAGAATATCATTACGATTCTTCCAAGCTTGAATATTGATCCTACAATTTTCTCTCAAAACTTTGATGGTGATGAGGAAGATGAAGTGCCATCATTCTTAACAAATCTTAATGAAATGGCACAAGAAGGTAAGCTTGATCCAGTTATTGGCCGCTCAAAAGAAATTCGTGCGGTAATGGAGATCCTAGGAAGACGTGGAAAGAATAACCCTGTTCTTGTAGGGCCTGCCGGTGTTGGTAAGACTGCTATTGTTGAAGGTCTTGCTGAGATGATTGTTAAAGGCAAGGTTGCAGATGTATTAGAAGGAAAGACTGTTTATGCTCTTGATATGGGAGCTCTAATGGCCGGAACTAAGTTTCGCGGAGAGTTTGAAGAGCGACTACAAAAGCTTTTAAAATATATTAAAAAGAATGCAGCCACTTCGATTCTCTTCATTGATGAGATCCATCAACTTGTTGGTGCAGGTAAAACTGATGGTGCAATGGATGCGGCCAACCTTCTAAAGCCGGCCCTTGCTAGAGGGGAGCTAAATTGTATTGGTGCTACAACTGATGAAGAATATCAGAAATATATCTTAGGTGATAGTGCTCTTGAGAGAAGATTTAGAGCTGTACCGGTTAATGAGCCATCAAAAGAAGATGCCATTGAAATTTTAATGGGGATACGCGATAAGCTTGAAATTCACCATGGTATTAAAATTTCTGATGAGGCCATCTTTAATTCAGTGATACTCTCTGATCAGTATATAACTGATAAGAATTTACCAGATAAGGCCATCGACCTTGTGGATGAAGCTGCAAGTGCTCTAAAGCTTTCAGCGGAGGCCATGCCTGCTAAGTTAGTAGAGCTAGAGGCAGAGATACGCTCTAAGAAAGTAAATGCTCAAATTGATAAGGAAAATGAAAAACTGAGCTCTGAAATAAAAGAGCTTGAAGATAAGTTCAATGAACAAAAAGCAAAATGGGAAGATGAAGTTCTCTCTCTTAAAAGAGTCTCTGAACTTAAGAATCAGCGTGACCGTTTAACTTTTGAACTTGAAGCAGCAGAAAGAAATCAAGACTATGAAAAAGCTAGTGAGATTAAGTATTCAAGACTACCTGAGATTGAAAAAGAGTTAGAGTCTTGTCATCATGACTGGATTCTTGCAACTAAAGATATTGCAATGGTTATCTCGAGACAAAAGGGAATTCCTGTTGAGAAGATCTTAAAGTCGAGACAATCTCAAATTCTTCAACTTGAAGGCTTTTTAAAGTCACGTGTTTTTGGACAAGATGAAGCATTACAAGAAATTGCTGATACTGTCATTACTTCTCATGCTGGACTAACAGACCCATCTCGTCCATTAGGCTCATTCTTGTTAAAAGGTCCAAGTGGTGTTGGGAAAACTGAAACAGCAAAAGCATTGTGTGAATTCTTATTTGATACACAAGATAATTTAATTCGCTTTGATTTATCAGAATATAGTGAAAAACACTCTGTTAGTAAGCTTATAGGTGCCGCTCCTGGTTACGTCGGCTACGAAGAGGGTGGTGTTTTAACTGAAGCTATCAGACGCCACCCTTACTCTGTTATCCTTTTTGATGAAATCGAGAAGGCCCATCGTGACTTTGGAGATATTCTACTCCAGATCCTTGATGACGGGAGGCTAACTGATAATAAAGGAAGAACGATTGATTTTAAAAACACAATTATTCTTCTAACAACAAATGCTAAGAATGTAGAGCATGCATTTAAGCCAGAAGTTTTAGGCCGTCTTGATGCAGTCTTAGACTATAATCCGCTTGATCGCTCAATTATGAATTCACTAATTGATAAGCAGATCAAAGAATTAAACTCGAGACTTCTTGCACGTAAACTGAAGGTTAATATCTCTGATAGTGTAAGAGCGAGATTAAACGAGCAAGGCTATAGTGAAGATTACGGTGCAAGGCCACTTGCCTCAACTTTTAATCGACTTGTAACTAGACCGCTGTCAAAAGAGATTATGTCTCATGACTTAGAATCTAAAGATTTAAATATTGATTATAAAGATTCTGAAATAACGATTAGGTAAATGTTGAGGTACGTCGATACTTTTAGTCAAAGGCCAAAAGTATCGACGTACCTACTTCAAAGGGAAGAAGCTCATTTAGTTTTTGATGATAACGTTGCACTTGTTTATTCTGGTTTAGTACATGTTGTCTAAGAGCCTCGTGAATCTGAGTGTTCTTTAAATGATGCCAGGACTCAATTTCCACTGGACGAAATCCTCGGTAAAGTTTTTGTTCTCCTTGTGCGCCGGCCTCAAATATTCTAAGCCCTTTATCTATTGTGTATTCCATTCCCATGTAATAACACATTTCAAAGTGAAGAAAATCAAAACTGCTTTGATAAAGAGGATGAATTCCCCAGTAGCGTCCATAAAGCTTTGTCTCTGATTCAAAGAACATTGCCATGGCAATAATCTCATCTTCTTTACTTGCAAGATAGGCCAGGTGGAAGAAGCAATTATCTAATTCTTTAAGTCCAATAAAGAACTCTAACGTTAAATAGGGGTAGGCTGATTTCTTGTCGATGGTTGTTAAATAGATTCCATAGATCTGCTTAAGTTCTTCTATTTGTAGATCTCTTGCGTCTACTTTCTCTATTTTGAGCTCGTATGCATCACAAGTTCGTCTTTCTTTCTTTATATTCTTTCTTTTATTCTTTCTTAGTTTTGAAAGATAATCTTCAAAAGAGTCATATTCATTTATGAAGTGATATTGAGTCGTGACTTGTTTAAAGAAACCTAAATCCTCTAATTGTGTGTATTCCTTGTCAGTAAAATAATAGTGCTCACTTGAAAAAGGAGAGTTTTGATAAAACTCAAATGATTCTTTTAAAAGATCTGAATCAAGATCTTTTGTGAATTTACTATTATTAACAGGTGTAAAAGGAATAGCATGAATGAGTTTGGGGTAATATTCAAGGCCCATTCTGTAATAAAGGTCGGCCCAGGCCCAATCAAATATATACTCACCGTAACTATGATCTTTTACATATGAGATAAGAGTGTTGTCATTTTTAGTTAGGTGAACTGGATGCCAACCTCTCTGAGGAGATGCACTCCCACTGTCTTCTATGATTTTAAGAAAGTGGGAGTTAGCAAAGGTATGCATTATTTTTCAAGCTCTTCCTTAACTTGTAGTTCAAGTTGGTTGTAACTGAAATTCTTTAATGGCTTCCCATTGATAAAGAAAGTAGGGGTACCACGTACTCCAAGTTTCTTTCCATCTTCCATGTCTTTTTTTACAATCTCCATGAATTTTGGATCGTGCATATCTTCTTTTACTTTTTCAATATCTAGTCCCTCAATTGTTGGAAGATAATTCCAGATGAGATCAGGTCTTGGGTTGTGATGATTTCCCCAAGCTGGTTGACTTTTAAATAAGACACCAAGGGTCTCCCAGTATTTGTCTTGCTTTCTCGTTGCCTCTAGAATTGCAATGGCATAACTTGAATTCTTGTGAAAGGCCGCATAACGAACTACAAGTCTTACTTGTCCTTCGTACTTTGCCATAACATTTTTAACATATGGATAAAATGCGCGACATGATTCACACTCTGGATCAAGAAACTCTACGATTGTAACAGGAGCATCTTCAGGTCCCATTGATGGGGCATAGTCTGGAACAAAGAGTTTATAATTTTCATTAGCTTGCATACCAAGCTTCTTACTTTGTTGTTTTTTGTAAACTGTTGTTGCGATAGCAAAGATTGCAATAAGAGCAATCACAACACTGATGATTTTGTAATTCTTATTCATTTGTTGTCCTCATTGATTTTTTATTTTTGTAATATATTACTAGAGTTATTAGTAAAATTGTAAATGCCATAAGTGATAGAAATGGAATGGAAATAAATCCAAACCAATTTATCCATTTTGCTGAACATGGTACTCCACTTAAACAAGGTGAGGCACTTTCTGGTATAATTTCCCATTGAAGAAGATTGTGATAAACGGCAATGGCCCATCCAATGACAGTGAAAGGAATACTTGTTTTCATGCAATAGTGTTCTTCATCGTAGACGCCAAAGAGAAAAATTATAGCAAGGGGATACATGGCCACTCTTTGGTACCAACAAAGTGAACAAGGAGTGAATTCCATAATAACACTAAAGAATAAGCTTCCTACTGTTGCTATCATGGCAACAATCCAGGAAATAAAAATGAGATTTGAGTTTTGTTTTTTCATAAATTTACCTCTGGTCTATTTTGTCTAAAAAAGATGACATTGACCAGAGGTAAACGTTTATTAAAGAGTGTATTCTGGTGTGAATTCTTGTGCGCCTTCTTCTAAGACTACTGGAGTTGACTCTGAATGCTCATCATCATCAATTGACTCAGTGCTTGTCATGCTACCTGTCGTTCCCATTTTAAAAAAGTGGTTCAGGTTTTCTTGCAGTTTTCTCATCTCTTTCATGATTGAGTCTGCTTCTTTACCTTCATAAGTTAGCTCTTCTAGAAGAATTCTCGTTAGATTTTTATTTAGTCTCTTAGAGAGGTTTCTTAGATGTGCATATTCTTTTGGAAGTGGAATCATTGTCTCAATTTCTTGATTTGCTTCTTCAATTCCACCACGTTTTGCAGCTGTGATAATTTGCTTTGCTTCCTTTACTGTTTTGTCAGCAATCATTGGAAGGATCTTCTCTTGTGTTTCTTTATCAAGCTTAATGATCTCATTTGTTTGGCTAGCATTTAAGTGGCCAAGACGACGGGCCTTCTTAACATGTTCTGAAGCAAGTGCGTCTCTTTTGATTGCACCTTTAATAACGCTTTTAGAAAGTCCTGTTTTTTGGGCAGTAACAGCTGCAAAAGAGTCCATATCTTGCTCTTCTTGAGCTTTTTCAAGTTTCTTCTCTTCAGTCGTTGTTGCGATTTTATCAACTTCAATTTTTGTAGCAGTTGGATTTAATTCTTCATAGATTTCGCGACCACGGTTAAGACACTTCTCAAACTCAAGTTTATCAAGTGGCTTTCTAACAAGGTTTTCATCAATTGAGATAAGTTCTTGCTCTAGGCTCTTTCTATCAACAACGTGAACTGGAATATCAGTGATTCCTAGCTCTTTTAGAGCTGTATATCTTCTTGCTCCTGCAAGTAATTCGTTTTCTTTATTAATTGTGAGAGGATTAATTAGTCCAATACTTTCGATACTATTCTTTAATGTTTCTACATCTGTCTCTGTTCTAAGGTACTGAGAATTTAATTTGATTTCATCAATATTGATTGTGGTAGTTTGCATTTATGTCCCTCATAAAATTAATTATTTGAATAATCGTGTGTGTTGTGTGAAGGCATTTTAAGGTGCATTTTTAATTCTGACTAGATCTGACAGGTATTGTAAGAAAGTATTTAGTATCCGCGCCCCGTGTTAACTCTCTCAATTATGCGTAATGACACTTTTGTGGGGAGCGTCGTTAAAAGTGACTTGAAAATTCTATTGAATCTGCCAGGAATAATAAATGGTGATTGTTTAGAAAGAGCATTCAATGTTTCCTCAACAACCTGTTTTGGCCAAATACCTGAGAAGTGTTTTTTCTCTTGTTTACCTTGATTAATTCGAAATTGAGTATAAACGAGTCCTGGGCAAACAGAGATAACAGTTTTATTTGTTCCAATGAGATCGCGATAAAGAGCAAGGGAAAAAGAGTGAATCATGCTTTTTGAAGCAGCGTAAATGCATTGTCTAGGAACAGGGAAGAAAGCATAAAGAGAGGCCACGTTAATAATCTGTAATTGATCATCTTGTTTTAAGAAGTGATGTGTCAGTCTCATGGGTACTTCAACGTGAACTCTTTGCATGGCAATTTGTTTTTCAATATCAGTATCTTGATATTTACCAGCTACTCCAAAACCTGCATTATTGACGAGGTAATTAATTGGAGTTGTTACTTCTTTAATTAAAAACGAGCTGGCATCATCTTCTATGAGGTCTTTAACTATAACCTTGCATTCAACGTGATACTTATCTTGATAGGTCTTTGCGTTTGCACTTAGTTTTTCGCTATTTCTGCCGTGAAGGTAGAGATTGATTCCAGCACTTGCAAAGTAATTAGCAAAGGCCTCACCCATCCCAGTTGTGGCACCTGTTATAAGAGCGAACTTCTTATTCTTTGTCATAATACCAGATTCCCATGTTACGAGGTGATTCTTCTTCATCAAAGAAGCTCATAAGCTTGGCCTCTTTATTCATCTCTTGTAACATCATAACACGATCAATAAGGATGTATAGCTCAAGTGCTCGTCCAAATTGCCAGCGAATAATATCGCAAAGAAATAATGTCTCTAGAATAACTTCATGCTTTTTTAAATACTCTTCAAATTCTTCATCTGAAAAATTTATTGGTATATTATTTTCGTGGCACTTTGATTTTGCATAGGTTGCAAAGTCACCAAGATAAAGCCTTTTATGTGCATCACCAATAGGCATAACTTCTTTGTCTTGTCCGTAGATGTCATCAATATAAAATTGTAAGCAGTAACGATAGTATTTAACTTTTCTTTTTTGCTCAAAATCTTCATAGGTCATACTTTGATGACCTCTGGTCGCAAGAGTGCAGCTATCGCGTCCAAACTCAAGTGGATTATTTTCTTTGGCAAAGTTTGAGAGGTTAATATCACTTTTAGGTGTAAGCTTATTATAGCAGCAACCGAAATTTAGCATTCCACTGCTTTGATGTTTCGCTGCAACCTGCATATGTTTAACAGCAAGTGGCCCGCAAGTATGAAGGCCTAGTGAAAATGAATTATCGCAAAAGATTTCTTCATTCTTTTCATCTGCTAAATCGACTGAAAAGTCATGATTGATAAATTGGACATTCTTGTGACCTTGCGGCTTAGGGAATTTTTCAAGTCTCTTTTTCCCTATCTCTTGAAACTCTGGATTTATATCAAGACTGATCATATCCATGCCAAAGTAGTAGGCTAGAGTTCTACTAAGGTGGCCTACACCTGCGCCAATATCAACAACATGTTTAAATTTGATCTTTTTATTTTTTTGTAAGTTCGTGAGGAAGTTTGCAATAGTTAGAATCTCGTATTGCTTCTTTCCCTTAACTTTGTGAAAGGCCCAGCTTGGAAGCTTCTCAATTCCGGCCGTCATCTCTTTATCAATGACCTCAACTTCTTCTAAGCTCTTTAGTGAATTAAATAGATCTTTTAAGTCTGATTCTGGAAGTGAGTCATAAATTCTTTTGCAATCAACTTTGAATTGTTCTTGAGCTGTTATTTCTCGTAGTGGTGCAATGAGCTCTTTAGGATAGACTTGATCTAATTTTCCAGCACGGAATTGATCAATAACTTCTCTTTGCCATATTTCACTATATGGCCGTAGAATGTTTATAATAGAAGTAAATTGCTGCTGGTAATTCATCACGTTATTTATAGCATGACTAACCACCATTTAAAACGGGACTTTTCTATGATTATTAATGAATCTCTTAATCCATATAATAAAATCGCAGTTGTAGGACTTGGTGTTTCAGGTCGCTCGGCCCTTCGCCTTCTGACATTTCTTGAAAAGGACGTTTATTTAGTTAATCAAGGTGAGGTTGAGACTTGGCCAAGATATGAAGAGACAAGAAGTATTCTGGGCAAGGTGGAGCAAGAAAATTCAAATGAGCTATTAAAAGAGATGGATTTAATTATTTTATCTCCAGGAATCTCTAAGGATATTGATATCTTTGATGGTGTTACATGTCCTATTTGGTGTGAAATTGAACTTGCTTATAAATTTGCTGATGCTCCAATTCTGGGAGTTACTGGAACTAATGGAAAAACCACTGTTGTTAGCTTTCTTGCAGAGTGTGCAAAGTATGATACGACAGGGGATTACTTCATAGGTGGCAATATTGGTGTGCCTTTTTGTGATTATATCTACGAGCGTATGAGTGGTGAAAGAGAGCAGGCCCAGGGAATTATTCTAGAGCTTTCAAGCTTTCAGTTAAATCTCATTGAGGAATTTCAATGTGATGTGGCCGGACTTTTAAATCTCACTTTTAGTCATGGCGAGCGCTATCATAGTATCGAGGAATATGGACTTGATAAGTATGAAATCTTTAAGAATATGCAAAATGGTGGAGTGGCCTATTATCCAAGTGGCCTTCCTGTGGCAATTCCATATGAGATGAGAAATGGCCATGCACTAGATCTTGATATGAAAAAGATTATCTCTGAATTATCTTCTTATATCGATGTCTCAAAACTTAAAATATTTGGTGAACACAATATTATCAATACTTACTTCGTCTACCTCTTGTGGGATGCTTTTACAGGTAATATTGATGCTTTTAAAGGTGCTTGTGAGAGCTTCCATGGTGTTGAGTATCGCTTGCAATTAATTAAACATGAATCTGATCAATACTTTTTTAATGATGCAAAATCCACTAATTGGGATTCTACTTGTATTGCACTTAAAGGAGTTGAAAACTTAGGTAATGTGGATCTTATCATTGGTGGTCAATTAAGAGGCGAAGGTGATAATCAGCTTTCTCGCTTAGATGAATTCAAGAATGAGATAAGAAAGATTTACTTTTTTGGTGAGTCTGGAAAGATTTTAAGTAATGAATGCCGTGAAATTGATTGTGAGTATTATGAGAATTTGGATGATGTGTTTAAAGCTGGATTTGAAGCAAAAGTAATTCTCTTTTCGCCGGCCTTTCCTTCATTTGATCAGTATCTGAACTATATCAAAAGAGGTGAGCACTTTACGAAATTAGCGCTTACTTAAGAACAGAGATCTTAACTTCGTGTGGTTTGGTATCTCTCATATTGTCAGCAATTGCGACTTTAAATAGAAAAATGATAAGAATACCTAAAATAAATTTTCCTGATTTTGATTCCATAATGTGATTATCGGCACTTACTGTTTGAATCTTTAGAAAAAAATTTAACTTCTTAACAAATTTTTTCTTGATTCGTAAATCTTGTTATTATTAAACTCAATAATAACATGATAGCACCTATGAAAAAACCACCGGAAGGCTTTGCAGGAGACTGTTCAGACAAGTTTGTGCCCTCAAGCTTATCATCGATCTGCTTATCGATTTGCTCAATTGTTCCACACATTGGAATTTGCTCTTTAGGGTAGAGGTAAGTCGCTCCGTCCCAATCGTCTTCTCCGATTGTCTCTCGGCCTGTTAGATTTCTAAAGTACATCAAAGAATCCTCAAGCTTAGAATGGCCAAGGCCAAAGGCGTGTCCAATTTCATGGGCAAAGAGAGCAATCTTCTGAGCACGAGTTTGCTCATTATACTTAGTTCCAGAAATATCATTAATTCCGATGACTGAGCCAACAATTGTTGCACCACTTAGATTATTTGGAAGGGTTACTGCCAGAATTCCAACTGAAGTGAAAACATCAGTATTGCCGTTACAGACGATCAGGATATCTCTATTTGTATCTGGTACTTGAGTTGAGCAGCCAGCTGATCCTGCATTACAGATTCCATTTGTCGTATAAGCGCTATCAACAGTTTGAATATTGCCACCTTTTAAATGAAGGCTACTTGTTGAAATTTTATTCCAGTAATTACTTGCTGCTATTTCTACCATATCCATAATTTCATCGGCGCTGTCTGTGATATTTGAGCAAGCATTGTCTGCAACGTGAACTCTAATTTCAGGATCTGCAAAGCGAATAGGTATATTGGCATTGATAGTAAAGGCCTGGGCCGAAAAAGCTAAGATAAAGCTTAAAAGTATTTTCATTTCTTATTACCTAGTGTGTAATTAATTGAGAGCCCATAGCTAAATGCACGCTCATCACCGTCTTCAATATTAAAGGCACTAATTTGGCCATTGATAAAAATGTCCTTATTTAACAGATAGTCACTTCCTATCACGAGAATATTATTAACCGCCGTTTGGACATCTGAAGGTGTATTATATTGTTGAGTAGAAATTCCATTACCAAGCGTTTGAACTTCACCATCCATCTTCGTATAAGTGAAGAAGAGTCCAGCACCGGCCTGCAATCTAAAGTCACTAATCACATGTTCAATTAATGCTTGAAGCCAAAGATTTGTTACTGTAACTGCATCATCAGCTCCTTCTTGTGGAATTGTTAAGCCTATTTCAAGGATTAACTTCTTATCCCAATAAAAGTCTGAGCGGTAATTAGCGCGAAGATATGGATTGAAATCAAAATAATTTCGTCCACCGTCTAGGTCCTTTTGAACCTTTCCAACGTACTTTGTCATATTACCTATACCTAGAGAGAACTCACCTGGTATATTGTATATTTGTGCATTTGTTTGATTTGTTACGAGACTTGTCATGAAAAAGACAAAGCATGCAACTGTTAAGGTCAACTTTTTCATGACACAATTGTTAAGAAGAATTTATTATTTGGCAATATGTTATTGTTTGCAAATGGTGTGAATTTAATTAAAATTGCCGTAATGACTATTAGAAAAGGAATTTAATATGTTCGAAAATTATAAAGTACCATCAGAACTAGTACCAAGTGACCCACGCTTTGGTGTCGGGCCATCTCTTATTCCAACAGAATTTATCCAAAAGCTTGCTGATACAAAAGCTGAACTTCTTGGAACATCACATAGAAAACCAGCTGTAAAAAATCTTGTTAAAGAAATTCAAGATGGACTTAGAAGTTTTTATAATCTACCGGAAGGTTATGAAATCGTTATGGGTAACGGTGGAGCAACTTTTCTCTTTGATATGATTGGACTTGGTCTAGTTAGAAAGAAAAGTGTTCACTACACTTGTGGAGAGTTTTCAAATAAGTGGTATAAGTCACATAACTTAATTCCTTGGATTGATGCCGAAGAGATTGCAAGTGAATATGGACAAGGTTGTGAGCCTAAGGATCACGCTGACGCCGACATGGTTTGTTTCACTCTTAATGAAACTTCAACTGGAGTGCAAACAACAACAATACCAACAGTTAGTGAAGATACTCTTGTGGCCGTTGATGCAACTAGTGGAGCAGGTCAAATTCCTTTAGATTTATCAAAGATTGACTGTTACTTCTTTTCACCTCAAAAAGTTTTCGCTTCAGAAGGTGGGTTATTTGTGGCCATCATGTCGCCAAAGGCACTAAAGCGTGCTGAAGAAATTAATTCAAGTGATCGTTATATTCCAGGAATTATGAATTGGAAGACAGCGATTGATAATTCAGTAAAAAATCAAACTTATAATACACCAAGTATTTCAACTCTTTTCTTCCTTAATGAGCAAGTAAAGCTTATGAACTCACAAGGTGGACAAAAGTATGCCGTTGAACATGCAAATAAAAAAGCTGAGTTAATTTACGGATGGGCAAAAGAGGAAAGCTTCCTTGAAGCATTTGTTCAAGATGAGAAGTATCGCTCAACATCTGTTGCAACGATCAATCTTGATGAGAAGTACGATGCCAATGCACTTGTAAAAGTTCTAGAAGATCAAAACATTGCAAATGGAATCAACTCTTATCGTAAGCTTGGTAAGAATCAATTTAGAATTTCTCTCTTTCACAATGTGAAACTTGAGGATCTTCTAAAGCTTACAAAAATTATTTCAAATGCTATTAATGAAGCATCCGCATAATTGACTGGCCAAGACCTGTCTATTGTATGCGGTGCTTGGCCATTTAGTCTTCAGCTAGAAAGTATTGTCGAGAGGTGTGCGTTTATGCACACCGGTTCGTCTCCAGGCTAAATTCAAAAGATTTTTTCTCTTCAATTACGAAAGTTTTCAAACAAGTCTTTTAAGATAACCAGTGTAAAATCAAGAGGCTTTCACTGTTATTATCATATTTTCTCAAGTTGATTAATCTGTTCAACTTTTAATCATATTTTGTCGATTAATAACCATGATTCAATATATCAATAACAAAAGGATACTTTGTCTTTATGCAAGGTTAATGAATATAGAAATTAAGGTGTTTTAATGAATAAATTTATAATAGTCAGTTTAGTTACTTGTTTATGTTCTAGCATCTACGGACGTGATCTTTTGTATGGAACTTTTAAGAAGCAATTCTCTGGCAACATTAAAGTTCAAATCAATAAAGCTGAGTCTGAATACAAAGCTAGATTAGATAAAATTAAAAAGTATTATGATTTCGTCTTTAAAGACTGCGGAGAAATTCGTCAGAAAAATGGGCTCTTTGACTATAGTAATAAATGTTGGCAGCGACAACGAAAAATATTTGAGAAGAAATACGGTGATAGTCTTGGTTATGCTCTTAATAAGGTAGAGTTTGTTAGTCGAAAAATTAAGGTTGCTGATATATATGGTAAAAGTATCGGAGGACAGTCCATAGGGGAATTTGGTGTTGAGCTAGTTAAGGAAGCACGCGGAGTGAAGTCAAAATTTGCTAAAGTTTATGTAAGTCTTGAGAATGGGTATTACTCTGATTTTGTATTTTTTTATGGAGTTGTGGAGAAATTTGAAAATGGACGCGTGAAACTTTTATCGAATCAAGATATGTGGATAAGCGTTGATGATATGAGAGAGGTGTTTAAATTTAAAGACGATGTATTTAAACTTACAAGAGAAGAGTTAAGAAAAAAATATACATTTGCTGGGAAAAGTTTAGGTTGCAAAGGTAAAAAGTTTGCATGCGTAGATAGTTGTGGCGTTGGTAAGGTGAAGGATGATCATGTAATTATGTATCTTGAGAGTGATGATGACCTATTAGACGATGACAAGGTAATGATTAATAAGTTGCTAAACTCAAGAGGTGAGTTTGCTTGTTATGTAAACTTAATCCTTTAGTTAGACTTTATCGTTTGATTTGTAAATCTAGCTCTTTTTACGAAAGCTTTTCAAAGCAATCTTCAATCTTGGCATTAAGTTCGGACTTCTTCTGGTTTAATCCTGCAATGAGTTGGTTTTTTTCTTCATCCATATTGGAATAGTCAAACTTTGAAAGTAGCTCGTCAATCTTTTCAATCTGTCCTTCAAGCTCCATAATTTCTTCTTCAATTTTTTCAACTTGAACGTCGTTAAGCTTTGGAGTCTCCTTAATAGAAGGTGCGGCTATTTCTTCTTTATTTGAAGATGTTTCTTGCGATTGTTTTTCTAGGTCCCGCTCCATTTGTCTTGCTTCAAGATATGGACGAACAAATGTGAATCCACTTGAGAATTTTGTGACGGTCTTGTCTTCAATGAGCCAAACGCGATTGGTAATATTTTCTAAGAACGACCTATCGTGAGAGATGATGATGACTGTTCCTTGGAATTCGGCGAGTTTTTGCTCTAAGATCTCTATCGATTCGATATCAAGGTCATTTGTCGGTTCATCAAAAATCCAAATATCTGCTTCATTCTTAAGATTAAGGGCAAGCTGGAGCCTGTTAAGCTCCCCACCTGAAAAGCTTGAAAGAGGCCTATGAAGTTCTCCGCGATCAAAGAGGAAGTTTTGAAAGTAGGTCGCAACGTGTATCGAGCGTCCACTTTTAAAGTGAATAAAGTCTTCACCTTCACCAAGTAGATCATAAGGTGACTTTGAAAGATCAAATTCATCTCGTTTCTGAGAAAAGAGACAAACCTTTAGATCATCTGCTCTTTTTATATATCCTGCGCTCGGGTTAAGTTTTTCGGCAACTAATTTCATGAGAGTTGATTTCCCAACCCCGTTTTCACCTAGGACTCCGACCTTGTCGCCTTTAAAGATTGAAAGGTTTACCCCTTTAAATAGCACTTCTTTATTATCGTAACCAAAATCCACATCTTTGAATTGTACAAGCTGCTTTGTTTTTCGATTACTGTCATTCATTGCTAGATCAAGCTTTGAGCGGGCCTGATCTTTTAGTTTTTGAACTTGCTTTGAAAGATCATTGAAGTCTTCAACACGTTTTTTTGAGCGAGTTCGGCGGGCCTTCACTCCTTGTCGCATCCAAGCGGTCTCTCGTCTGAGTGAGTTCTTAAGCTTTGTTAGAGAGTTAAGACGTAGCTCTTCTTGAGTCTTTGTATATTCAAGATACTCTGCATATGTTCCTTTAAAAGGAGAAACCACTCCAGAGTGGATATTAAAGATCTTTGTAGTAACTTTTGAGAGAAGGTAGCGGTCGTGGGAGATGATCACGTGAGTTTTATTGGACTTCATGATCTCATCTTCAAATTGTTCAATTGTTTCAAAGTCTAAGTGGTTTGTAGGCTCATCCCATAGAATGAGGTTCTCTCTTGCAGTTAGGCCCAGGCTAAGTTGAACTTTCTTTTGCTCTCCACCTGAGAGACCTTTAACTTTCATTGAAAGATCTGTAAGGCCAAAGGCCTTGATATAACTTTCGTAATTATTTTTGAGATCCCAATACTTCTTGTGTTCAAGCTCTTCCATAATCTTGTTCTGCTCAGCAAGTCCTTTATCTGTCGAAAGATCAAGTGAAGCAAGTTTATTATTTAGAACTTCAAAGTCGCGATACTGAAAGTAAAAATAGTCTTCAATAGTGATGTCTTCATTTGGAAGAGTGAAATTTTGGTCGACTTTAAAGACACTGAATTCCATCGTTGGGCCTTGTGAGGCCGTGGCCTTCTCAAAGGTAAATGGGGGAGTCGATGTATCTGGCGTGATCTCTTCATTTATAATTTTTAATAGAGAAGACTTACCCATTCCATTTAGGCCAATGAGTCCGATTTTATCACCGTGCTCAATATAGAATTGTGCGTTATTGAAAATGACTTTCTGCCCAAAGGCGAGATTTATATTTTTTAAGTTACATAGTATCGACATTTCATAAATCTATCCTATTTTTAACTGTTTGGCCCAAAAAATTCCCGTCAATTCCTAGCCGAAATGTGGCCGTTTAGGTATGATATCGCCTCTTACAACACACATATCCAACGACTACAACAGTTCGTGAAGGGGAAAGATATGAGAAAATTATTTAAATTGGCCATAGCATCTCTAACTTTACTGAGTGCACAAGCAAATTATGAACTTTTAGCTAGTTCAGGTGAATATAATTATAACCTACCTCAAGAAACTTTTTGGATCAGTACATCACTTCGTATGATGAATACTGGTGAAGTATGTTTCTCAATGGGGGGAGCTGCTGGTGGAATTTCTGGTTACGCTTTTCTTTGTGGCGACAATGGTGACAATATGAAGCGCTATCTCGTTCCACAAAATGAAGCAGTAAGTGATTTCTACTTATTTGATGATGGAAATACTGGTGATAAGCATATTGTTTTTGCTCCAAATAACGGTTCAGAGCACCTTGGAATTTATACATTTAATTTAAGAACGGGTAAGCGTCTTGAGCATGAGAACTTCGAAGGACAATTCACAGGTCTTTCTGGCGTTGCCATGAATGAAGAGGATGTACTTGTTTATCGTCAATCATTTGGTGGTAAAAGAGCAAGAATTGTTATGCGCAACTTAGATGGAGAAAATGATCTCTTCTCAAGTTTTTCTAAGGATATTGGATACGTATTTACGCCTCAAACAAGCGGGAATTACGTATTAACTAAAATTAGAATTGGAAGAGGAATTGCAGAGAATCAACCAGATCGTCTCTACCTATACAATATGAAAAAGGGTGCAAAGCAAATCGTTATGCAAGATAAGGATGGTCAACCTTCTTCAAAAATTACAAAGATCATGAATACTTATACAGTAAACCACAATGGTGATATTGCTGTATGGACAGAAACTGAAAATGGAACGCAATTATATGCTTCTAATAAAGGTATCTTAAAATCAGTTCTTACTATTGGTGATGAAATTACAAAGTATGATGCTTTCTCTCCATCAATGAATAATCTTGGTGATATTTTAATTCGTGGATACGACAAAAAGAACAATGCTGCGATTTTTGCTTATGTCGATGGCCAGTGGTCAAAAGTTATTGGTGAAGGTGATGTGATTGAGATGAATGGTGTTAGCTATGAAGTCGCAGATGCTACAACTTCTCCATTTGTACACGCTCCAAGAATTAATGATAATCGCGTCGTTGCATTTATTGTTTATGTTGTGAATAAGAAGACAAATAAACTAACAACAATGGTTTTAAAGAAAAAATTATAACAAATAAGAAAGTATAGAGAAAAATGGCATTACTTAAGAAAAAAGATCCAATTACTAAGTTTTATGACGTTATTATCGTAGGCTCAGGGCTAGCGGGAATGACGGCAGCAAATAAATTAGCAAAAGATGGAAGAAGTGTTCTTCTTCTTGAGGCACATAATAAACTAGGTGGCTTTGCTACATGGTTTAGACGACCAACAAATGAAGGTGAAAGACATATCTTTGATATTTCTCTTCATGGTTTTCCTGCAGGGATGATCAAAACTTGTCGTCGTTATTGGTCAAAAGATATTGCAAATTGTATTGAGCGAGTTGATAAGATTCGCTTTATTAATCCGCAATTTGAAATCGATACTGATTTTACAAAAGAAGATTATATCAACATCTTAGTTGAGAAGTTTAATCTCTCTCGCGAGCATGTTGTGGGCTTCTTTGATGAATTACGTGCCATGAACTTCTATGATGATGAGGCCATGACTAATGGGCAATTATTTGAGAAGTATTTTCCAGGGAGAAACGATGTAGTTCGTTTCTTGCTAGAGCCAATTGCTTACGCTAATGGATCAACTCTTGAGGATGAGGCCATCACTTTTGGAATCGTTTTTTCTAACTTCATGAATAAGGGTGCCTATATCTTTAGAGGTGGAACGGATAAACTCATTGGTATGATGAAAGATGAACTTCTTTCTAATGGCGTTGATATTAAACTTCACACTAAAGTAGATGAGATCCTTGTTGAAGATAATCAGGCCAAGGGAATCCGTGTTGGAGACGAAAAGGTTCTATCTCGATCAGTTATCTCCAACTCTGCGCTTTTTAATACAATCTTTAAAATGACTCCAAATGCAAAATATTCTCAAGAGTTCGCTAAAGATGCCAAGGCCGTAAGAGTTAACTCTTCTTCTTGTCAGGTATTTATGGGACTTAAAGAAGGTGAGTCAATTCCAAATATTGGTGAGCTAATTTTCTATTCACGCTCTGATCATTTTGATACTGACTTACTTCTTTCACCGAAGGCGCACTCTCAAACTTTTTCAATCTACTATCCAGATATGAGAAAGCATATGAAACAAAAATATGCTGTCGTTTCGAGTATCAATGCTCGTTATGAAGACTGGATGAACCTGAGCGAAGAAGAGTATAAAGAGCGTAAGGAATACTTAAAGAATAATGCTCTTGATACGATGGAGACTCTTGTTCCTGGGTTTAAGGATAAGGTTGAGCATGTGAATGTATCAACTCCAAAAACAGTTGAAAAATACACTCATCATCACTTTGGTTCTTCATTTGGAACAAAGTTTGAAGGGCTTGGTGTATCAAAAGAGCTTCCAAATCAGGTGAAAGGTCTCTTTCATGCAGGCTCTGTTGGAATCATTATGTCAGGTTGGCTAGGTGCTGCTAACTACGGTGTTATCGTAGGACATGACTTAAATACTTACTTAGATAATACAGAAGAATAAAATTTTAAAAGGAATAAATATGTTTGATTTTAAAGATCAAGTTGCAATTGTTACAGGTGGAACGCGCGGAATTGGACGCGGGATTACGGAATCTTTTTTAAAAAGCGGTGCTCGTGTTGTTGCTACCTATGCTGGAAACCACGATGCTGCCAATGCTTTTAAGGCAGAACTAGGTGAGTTAGGTGAAAACCTCTATCTGGAAGCCTTTGATGTTTCAGATGCTAGTGCTGTTGAAGAGTTTTGGAATCGTATGAATGAGCAATTCGAACAAATCCATATTCTTGTTAATAACTCTGGAATCAGAAAGGATAATCTTTCACCGATTATGCCAGATGAGGATTGGGCAAGAGTTCTTGATATCAATCTAACGGGAACTTTCCTAATGACTAAAAGAGCAGTTAATCATTTCCTATCAAAAAGATATGGAAGAATTATTAACATGAGCTCTGTTGGTGGAAGCCTAGGACTTCCTGGACAAGCAAATTATGCTGCTTCAAAAGCTGGCCAAGTTGCCATGAGTAAGTCGATTTCTAAAGAAGTTGGTAAGCGTGGAATTACAATTAATAACGTTTGCCCAGGTTTCATTGAAACTGAATTAATTGCTGATCTTCCAGCTGAGCAAGTGAAAGAATATAAGAAACAAGTTCCTTTAAAGAGATTTGGTAAGGTTGAAGAAGTTGCTCACGCTGTGCAATTTCTAGCATCAAAAGAAGCCGCTTATATCACAGGTGCATCACTTGAAGTAACAGGTGGCCTATAATGAGTCTTGATGTAAAAGAACTTATCCCACAAAGGGAGCCATTCTTATTTGTTGATAAGATCATTGAGCGCCAAGAAGGTGAAGTTGATAAGATAATTACAAGCTATCAAGTAACTGGTGAAGAGGACTTCTTTAAAGGTCACTTCCCAGGAAATCCTGTTATGCCTGGTGTTCTTCTTCAAGAAGCAATCTTTCAAAGTGGTGCATGCTTAATGGCATCAGGAAGTGAAAGTGGTCTTGGAGTTGTTGCGAAAGTATCAAATGCTAAGTTTAAGAATATGGTTCGTCCAGGAGATGAGCTTATTATGGAAGTTGAGCTTCTAGATCAACTTGCTAATGGTTATTTCTTTAAAGGAAGAACTAAAGTAAATGGTAAGACCGTTCTTGCTATTGAATTTACATGTGCAAAGGTTTAAATGAGTTTTTTAAATTTTGAAAATAAATTATTTCTAATAACTGGTGTTGCTAATAAGAAGTCTGTTGCATACTTTAGTGCAAAGACAATCATTGAAAATGGTGGAAATTGTGTCTTTACTGTTCAAAGTGAAGAGCATCAAGCAAAGCTGAAGAAGCTCTTTCCAGATTCTAAAAGCTATATCGTTGATGTGACAAAAGAAGAGCAAATTAAAGAATTAGCAATTAATCTAAAAAATGATGAAGTTAAACTCGATGGTATGCTTCATTCAATTGCCTTTGCAAATCTTGCAAACCCTAGGCCTTTTCATGAAACATCTTGGGAAGACTTTGCGCAGGCGACACAGATCTCTTCATTTTCACTTGTACAATTATCAAATGAATTGGCAGCGCTATTTGAACACGAAGCTTCTGTTGTAACGATTTCAATCTCGGATACGAAGGCCACTTCATATGGTTATATGGGGCCAATTAAGTCGATGCTTGAGACAACGTGCTCATATCTTGCAAAGAGCTTTAGTGAGTTTTCACAAGTTCGCTTTAATAGTGTTTGCTCAGGGCCTTTAAAAACATCGGCTTCAGCGGGAATCCCTGGCTATATTGATAATTATATCTTTGCTGAAAAGCTTACCATGAGAAAGCAGGCCTTAAAAACTCAAGAAGTTGCCAATACAGTTGCCTTCTTACTTTCAAATGCTTCAAGCGGTATCAATGCCACTGGTGTTCTTGTTGATTGTGGGATGAAGTCGAATCATTTTGACCAAGAAGTGGTTTCAGGAAAATAGTTCTAATATATATTTAATTCTATAGGGGTTATAATTAAGTTATGAAAAACTTTTTTATGGCCTTTTTTACTTTTTGTATAATCCCTACAACCTACGCTAACGATGCTGTGAAGTCATATTGCAAAAGCGTCTCTTTTTCTAAAAATGACTCTATCTACAATGAAATAGCAAAGTTTAAGGCCGATATGGCAAATGCTAAAGAAGTTGCCGCGGTAGCAGATGAAGCGCTAAGTAATCTTATTGCTAAAAAAAGTCCAGTTGTGACAAGTTGGATTAAACGCCGAAAGCTTGATGTTAATGATCCTGTTAATGTCGCAAGACAATGGCGTCTTTACTATGTTGATAATATCGTCCTATCTTCTGGGACATTTAGTGAAAGGCCAAAGGTTATTCAAAAACTTGTCGATTCTGAAATGAGTGAAGTCTTTTCTAATCTATACACAAAAGAGAAGAAATCATTGCTTAAGAAGTCATTTGACATAGCAAAACGTGATGCCATAAATGTTTTAAAACTTCTCATAGGTAAAGATGAAGCTTTTAAAGAAATCAAAGAGCGCATCGAGAAGATTACCATATTTACCCCTGAAAAAGTTATCGGTACAAAGGTTGAAAAGGCCCCTCGTGACTTTCTTGAGTGGGGGTTTGCTTATGATCCAAATTTAAATCAAATTAATGTCGGTTTAGATGGACTAAATTTTGCTTATCCTAAGTATCAGGCAAGCCTTGTTAGTCTTATGGCCCATGAGATAGCGCACTCATTTGATAGCTGTCGCTTTTCAGGTTTTTATAAGAATAAGAATCCATTCACTAGTATACAAAGTTGCTTAAGAAATACTTCGAGTGTTGGTGCTAAAAAACGTGATGACTCGCAATTGGCCTTTCTTGTGCAAAATAATATTATTAAGAAGGAAGTTGCCCAGAATCTCTTAGCTAATCCAACTTGTAATCGTTCACTATACCCACTTCCAGGAAAACAACGTGATCAATTAGATGAGATCTTTGCTGATTGGTTTAGTGCTGAGGTTGTTGCCTTAAGTGGAATAGATTTAAAAAACCTTAGAAGTGAACTTTGTTTAGAAAAAGATCTAAGTAAGGGCTCATCATATATTTCAAACGAAAAACGTTTAGCAGGAATTTACTTAACTCAACCAACTATCGCCAAGAAAACATCTGGCTTCTTAGGTCTTCTTGGAGGAAA
Source organism: Halobacteriovorax sp. BALOs_7 (assembly GCF_003612895.1). Taxonomy (GTDB): domain Bacteria; phylum Bdellovibrionota; class Bacteriovoracia; order Bacteriovoracales; family Bacteriovoracaceae; genus Halobacteriovorax_A; species Halobacteriovorax_A vibrionivorans. The sequence continues at coordinate 1,384,168 of NZ_CP027772.1, forward strand.
AGATACAGGTTTTAAGTATTGTTCTAATTAGCCGGCTTTTGCAGATACTTTTCAAAAACTTGAATGCGGTTGAGAATCTTATTTGATAAATCTAGTAATGATTGATCGATATTTTGTTGGAGATTTCTAAAGTCTGCCTGCATTTTCTTTGTATCTTCATTATGCTTTAGTTCTAGTTTATTTAGTCGATCTTCTATAATGGCAAGTCCATCTAAATTTGTTTCTTTTTTCTTTAATTGCTCAATTTCTTTCTTCAGTGACTCAATCTCTTTTTTCATCTTATCATCCATGCCGGTTTTAAGATCAGAGATTTCTGAGCGAATTTTCTTAACATATTCCTCTAATGCAGTAATGCGAAAAATCTTTGCATTTCCTGGCCCAGAGTCAAATTCTTCAAGCTCAGCAAAAGCAATTTGATTGATAGAAAATATTAAAAATAAAACAATAGTAAACCTCATATTAAAATCATATAATCTTTGCAATGAGTACGCATTATAAAATTTGGCTGAATTACCTTAATCGAAAAAAATCAATCTATCTCCTAGGTGTTATCTCAATAATTGTCTGCAACATTTGTCAGGTATTTTATTCAAGGGCCATGGGCGACGTTGTAGACTTCTTAACACATAAGACTATGCCTGCCTGGACGATTGATTCATTTATTTATGGTAACGACCTGAAACATAAATTCTTCTTCATCTTTAGCGCAGTGGCACTGTCACGCATCATGCTATATTTTGGCCGTGTAGGGTGGCGTATCTTTTTAGGTCGACAAACTCATCATGCTGGCGGTTTTTTAAAAGATGATATTTGGCAAAATGCACAATACTTTTCAATGGATACTCTTGTAAATAAATACCCGAAAGGAATTTTAATGAGTGCTGCAAATAGCGATGTTGGACAAGCTCGCTTTGTTTTTGGCTTCACAATTGTTGGTATTGCAGATGTTTTATTTCTAGGCCTATTTACAATCATTTCACTATTTCTCATTAATGTGAAAATTACAATTATCTCATTCTTAGCATTGTTAATTGTTCCAATTTTTGTTCGCTATATTTCTTCAATGGAAATGAAGCGATATGATGTTGCTCAAGACTATCTTTCATACTTTAACGATGAAACTTCTAAGGCAATCTCCACTGTAAGATTACAGAAATTAGGAAATACGGCATCTTTTTGGTTTAAGAGATTATATGCTGGTGCTCAAAAGTATCGAAAAATGAGACTACTCGCTAATCACACATCAATGCTTTATATTCCGTCATCTGGTTCAGCCTCAATGGCCACTTATATAATTCTTTTCACTTACGGTATAACTCTTTTAATGGATGGAACGATTACTGTTGGTGAGTTTGTTGCAATACAAGGATTAGTTTATCTCTTACAAGATCCACTTGCTGAACTTGGTTATATTATTTCAGATTGGAGAAAGTCATTCACTTCTCTAAAAAGACTTGCTGAAATTTATACTCATTTAAAAGAAGATTATCTACTTGCTGAAAAAGAAGGTGAGGAGATTTCTGGTGAAGAGGTCTTTTCGATAAAGAATCTAAATTTTAGCTATGAGAAAAATACACCTATTCTTACTGATATCAATCTCGAAGTTAGAAAAGGGATGCGTATTGGGATTATTGGCCAGATTGGTACTGGTAAAACAACTCTCTTAAATATTCTAAGTGGATTAGAAAGAGACTTTAGTGGACAAGTGTGTTTCTTTGGAAAACCTTTTAAAGAATATAGTCATAAGTTTCTTAGGTCTCATATAACAATGGTTCACCAAAAATCATTTCTCTTTGCTGATTCTATTAGAAATAATATTTTGATGGATCAGGACTTATCAGATGAGATTCTTTGGGAAGTTCTCGAAGTTGCAGGACTTAAAAATGACGTTGAAAACTTTGATGATGGGCTTGATACTCAATTAGGAGAGTGGGGAGTCAATTTATCAGGTGGACAAAAACAGCGTCTAACTCTTGCAAGAGGTCTTGTACGTAAGCCTGAAATTCTCCTTCTCGACGATTGTTTATCGGCCGTTGATACGGTTACTGAAGAGAAGATTTTATCAAATATTGATAAGTTTCTACCGAATTCCACATTAGTTTGGGTTGCCCATCGTGAGTCGACTTTAAAATATTGTGAAAAGGTGATTAATCTTGATCGTGAGGTGAGTGATGAGTAAGGCGAAACAATTTCTTGCACAAGATGATCAGGAAGAATCAAATTATAAGAAACAAGGTCATTCGGCCTTTAAGACTTGCGTATTTCTTTTTAAGTATGCAAAAGGTCATCGTATACAAATTGCATTTGCTATAACCCTTCTGACTTCATTTACTGTATTGTCGATGGTTTCAGGTCATGCCATGGGTGTTCTTGTCGGTGAGGGGCTTGCAAAAGAAAATTGGGAATTAGCTAAAGAATGGGCCATATATATTCTGGCCTTAGAATTTATCAGTATCCTTTTACAATTTGGTGGAAGAAGATATCTAATCACTCAAACTAGTCTTGTTATTTTAAAGATTAGAGAGAGATTATTTGAAAAGTTATCTCATTTGCCCCTTAAGTTTTTTGATTCTTGGCCACAAGGGCGAATCGTAACTCGTATGACTCACGATGTAGAGGGGATTGAAAAATTCTTTACTAGCTCATTAGGGCGTATCGTTACTTCTGTTCTTATGATTGTCTCTTCTGCTACGGCGATGCTTTTAACTGACTTTAAGCTTGGTGTATATGTAATTATAGGGATGTTGCCAGCGATGGCCTTTCTCCTATTAACAAGAAATAAAACAGGAGCACTAAACCGCTCTATTAGTAAGCACTCATCACATATCAATTCAAAACTTTCTGAATATATTGATGGGATTCACGTTATTCGATCTTTTGGTGTTGAAGATTGGTCTTATGCAAATTTTAAATCAGCAGTTGATGATCAACAAACAGTTCAACTAGGTGCCAATTCTTTCTATGCTTTTACTATGCCAATGCTTTCGTTTCTTTGTGGGCTTCCACTGTTAATCTTAGTTTGGTTAGGAGGGAGTGCAGTCGTTGATGGAACACTAACACTTGCATTATTTGTGGCCTTCTTGCGTTATTGTGAAAGATTCTTTTGGCCTGTTCTGTCTCTTTTTAGGGAAGTTGCCAATATTATTACAGCATTCACTAGTACAAATCGTGTCGCTAATTTTATTGAAGTCCAAACAGAAAAAGAAGTCTTTGATCAACGAGATGAGAGACGACATAAAGTTATTGGAGAGATTGAATTCTCTCACGTCACTATGGGATATAATGATATTTCCAATGCTCTAAATGATGTATCATTTAAAATCACAAAGGGTGAAAAAATTGGAATTGTCGGTCCAACAGGTTCTGGTAAAACCACTGCTGTGGCAGTCTTATCTCGTCTGTATGACTATCAAAAAGGTGATGTTCTAATTGATGGGCAAAACCTAAAAGAGCTTGATATCGATAATTATCGCGACCAAATCGGAATTGTTTCTCAAGATGTGATTATCTTTGATGGAAGTCTTCGTGAAAACCTCTCAGTTAATCCTGATCTTACAGATAAGGATATTTTATCAATATGTGATAAGACTGGAATGAGTAAGGTTATGAGCTATTCAAATTTAACTCTTGATAGTGTCATTAAAGATGGAGGCTCAAACTTATCGGCAGGTGAGAAACAGGTTATTTCGCTTACTCGAGTTTGCCTGCAAAACCCTAGCATTCTTATCCTTGATGAAGCAACAGCACACGTGGACCCATACTTTGAAAAGATTCTTCATGATGGTATTCATAACGTAATGGATGGGAAAACTTCTTTTTTCATTGCTCACAGGCTTGATACAATTAAAGAATGTGATCGAATCTTAGTATTTAAAGATGGAGAACTTGTGGAGTTTGATACACCAGAAAATTTAATCGCTGCCCGAGGTATTTTCTATGATCTTTCTCAGGCTTCTCTGCATTGATTTAAGATGATAATATGAACTTATGAAAAATACTCTTCCAGTATTTAATATAAGTTTTAGGCCATTTTTTCTTTTAGCGGCCATTATTGCTATTATTAATGTAACATTTTGGGTTAGTGCTTTTGTTAAGGGAACTGATCTTGGTCTAGTTAACTTTGATCCATTATTCTGGCATGGCCATGAAATGTTATTTGGGTTCACTTCTGCACTTATTATTGGCTTTCTTTTTACAGCAAGCTCACATTGGACGCAAACAACTCCATATCGTGGATGTTTTTTAATCTTTCTTGTCGCCTTATGGTTGATGGAGAGATTTTCTTATTTCCTAAATATTAGTCATAATTGGTCTATTATATTGCTCAATATCTTTTATCCTGCTTCAATTATTCTTCTTTTCTTAAAACTAAGAAAGAATAAACAAGTCTATATTTTTATTCCTCTACTTAGCACCTTATGGATACTATCTATTCTTCACACCTATGGATATATGAGTGATAGCTTAAGTCTCCAAGACATTTCAAAGAACTCTGCTAGTGCCATTATTCGATTGTTAATTTTATTAATTCTTGGTCGGGTCATTCCATTTTTTACAAAGTCTCGTTTTAAAGATTTAGATTTGAAAATTAATGTTCCAAAATTCGTACAACGTTTTTCTATCTTAACATTAATTATATTAGCATTGCCTCTTTCTCTCTTTTTAAGTCCTTCGGCGATAATTATTGTCTATCTAATTTGTATTATATTTAATACTTTACGAGTTCTATACTGGAAGCCTCTTATCGGTATGAAAGAGCCAATGATTGCAGTCTTATATATTGGCTCATTTGCACTTGTTTTCGGACTAGTTATGGAGCTAATTGGATTCTTTAATGGCTCCATTGGATTCTCTCAAGCACCACTGCATATGCTATTGGCCTTCGGTTTAGGTAGTGTTGCTATTGGAATGATGACTCGTGTTTCTCTTGGTCATACAGGGCGAATTATTAAGGCAGATAAGTATATAATTATCTCTTTTGTCTTCGTTATAATTGGGGCATTGATACGAGTATTTGTGCCGATTATATGGAATGAGTTTTATGAGACTTCACTGCATTATGCTAGTGGGTTTTGGACATTAGGCTTTATCATTTATCTTATAAAGTTTTTCTGGCCACTTGTAACAAAGCGACCAGACGGTAAGTATGGTTAATTCCAAAAGTCTTTATTAATGAGAAGTCCGTGGGCCATATTGATCTTTAGTGGCCTAACTTGATCGACTTTTAGTGTTTGCATGAAGCCAAGAACAAGTGCGAGATTTGTCACATCTGTTACAGCGTATTTACTGTCGATTTCTTTATCACTGAGCTTTGATCTTTCAAGTAGTTTTGATAGGAGAGTCGATTGGTTATAAATTCGATTCGTCTTTTTAAATTGTCCACCAATACTATAGTAATGAACACCACCAACACCAATGACTTGATATCCTTTTAAATTACCAAAACGACTAAATTCTTGTTTTGAAATAAATCGTGCTAGATCCATTGAGCGAAGTGCTCTTTCCTCTGTTAGTGGATTAGGTGTTTTCGTACCATCTGGATATAACTCTTTTAAAACAAGATTTTTAAATGGAACAGAAGCGACTTTTAAAAGGGCAACCTTTGTACTTCCATCTGCAAGTGGCTTTGTTATTTGCATGCTTCCGCCACCAATATCCCAAACAGCAACTGGAGACTTCTTAGAAAGTTTCATTGTTTTAGTTTTTGATAAGGCCGCATAATATGCAAAACGAGCTTCATCTTTTTGAGAGATAATTGTAAGAGGTATGCCACTGTTATCGGTAATTATCTCAGCTGCTTCTTCACCATTATCGGCCGTTCGAAATGCAGATGTTGCTACTGCCTTGATGTCACTTGCACCCTGATGATCGGCCATGTATTTAAACTCTTCAAAAACTGCACTTAGCTTTTGAATCATTGAAGGAGTGATTTCATTTTCTTTTGATGCTTGTAGGGCCTCTTTAAGAGGAACTGCTCTTTGTGCTTCAAAAAGAATTCCTTCAACAAGTCCTTTACAAGTATTAACGAGACCTACCACAAGTTTTGTGGAACCTGAGCCTAGATCAATTGCAGCTCTCTTAGTATGACATTTAGAGCTCTCGGCAATGTCATGATATTTTTCACTACTTCTTTGAAAGCTTCCACAGGATACGATGACAAGAAGTAGAGTACTAAATAGGATGTTCTTAGCGGTAAACAAATGCTCCTCCTCGAACATCATTAATGATACTTTTAACTTTTGTCTTCTTATTTACTTTACCGTCATGCTTGGCCTTTAGGTGGGCCTTATGCATTTTCTTAATGGCAGTACCAATGGCCTTACCCATAAGAGGTGGAACAGCATTACCAATTTGTCTCCACTGAGCAGAGATTGGGCCACTAAAAACAAAGTGATTAGGGAAGCTTTGAATCTTTGCAGCTTCTCTTTGTGTTAGGTAGCGGTGCTCTGTTGGATGGTAGTAGCTATGACGATGAGTCATTATCGTTGGAGAAACACTTTTTGAATCAAGTCTTTGATACTTCGTTTGTCTAAAGCGACCTTCGCGCATATTCTTCCAATCAACTCCCAGTTTCGTTGCTGGTGTTAAATATGCTTTCTCATCTTTTTCATAACGAATTCCTTTTCCTTCAGGAATTCTCTTAATTCTTTTTAAATCTAATTTTGACTTTATTTTTGCACTGTCTAGATCATGATTATGAATTTTACCATTTTTATCGGTAAGGTCACTTAAGGCCTCTCCTACTGTAACTGGTGGACGATATGTTTTTGCAACAACTGTGTCATGTGTAATTTTTGGAAACTCAACCTTTTCATTAATTCGAGATCCTATGAAAATTGTACGACGACGCTTTTCTGGGACTCCGTAATGCTGAGAGCTTAGAACTTTTACGTCGAGATTATAGCCGAGACGATTAAATCTTCTAAAGATTGCCTGTAAAGTCATTTCGTTTTTCTTTGCCAGAAGACCAGTTACGTTTTCAATAACAATAAATTCTGGTTTGGCCAACTTCACAATTCTTACGAATTCTAAAAAAAGTTTATTACGAATATCATCAGGATTTCCTGGGCCAACAGTTGAAAAACCTTGGCAAGGAGGGCCACCAACAACTAGGTTTACATCAGTATCACCTAGAATTTCTTTAATTCTCTTGTTTGTAAGTTTTGATATATCACCACAATATGGATAGGCCTTCTTGTGATTTAGGGCAAATGTATCCATTGCGTGTTTATTGAAGTCAATTCCAAGTACACATTCGAGTCCGGCCATTTCTAGTCCGCAGCTAAAGCCACCGGCACCTGAGAAAATATCAATAAACTTAAGCTTTTTATTCTTCCTTGATTTGTTATTAGTGCTCATAACTACTTTTTTAATTCCTTGTGTGTTGTTGTATCCCTTAGAGAAATATTATCCGTTTTTGCGCTGAGTTATGTCAATGAAATATATGAGCTTTTTGGTTTGGAATGATGCCTTGAAAATACATCCACACTACATAAATTTTCAAAATCACATATAATATAAGTATGCAAAAATCCAAACGTGAAAGAGTTATCATCGGTATGGATGGTGGAATCGATTCTGCTGTCACGGCCTTATTATTAAAGAAACAAGGATACGATTGTATCGGTGTTAATATCTCATTCTTTGAGCGTGTGACGCAGGAAGATGAAGACTTCGTTACTAATTTTAAAACGAAACTTACTCCCGAAGGGCGCATTCCTGATGAACTAGCTGATGATGAAGAAATGAAAGAAGGACTTCGTCGTTTTGAAAAGATTAAATGGGTCAGAAGAATTAATCATATTTTTAAGGATTGGTTTTGTGCACCTCAAGAGCAGATAAAGGATATTTGTCGCTTAATTGGGATTCCTTTCTATGTAACAAATGCTAGTTCTGAATTTGAAGATCGAGTCATCTCATTGATGTTAAAATCACGATTTGCTGGGATTTGGCAAAATCCAAGTCTTGATCGCGCGACATTGATTTTTGATATTCTAAATTCAAAGCTTGAGGCCCTAAAAGCAACTAAGATTGCTACTGGCCATTACTGCAAGGTAATTGCAAATCATGGGCAATTTGGACTTGTGCGACCAAATGATCCAAATGAAAATGATTGCCATCTCTTAAGTAATCTATCTCAAGAGAGTCTTTCAAGATTACTTCTGCCTATTGCTGATCTTAATACTTCAGAAGTAGATCGAATTGGAGCACTGGTAAGTGCTAATTCGTTTACTCGCGAAAAACTTAAGGCCAAGAAAAAAGCTCGTGCACAGACATACCAGTCAGATGAGCTATGTGATTTATATCCTCGTTACGTGGCCCCTAAGTTTATTAGGGAAAGTAATATCTATGATCATTCAAATGATAATGTTGTTGGCGCACACGATGCTCACTTCAGATATCATCTCGGCCAGACTCATTATAAAACAAAAGAGGGAAATCCCCGAGTTCCCGACTCACAAATTGTCGTTATCAGTATGTCTAGAGGACATATTTTTATTGCTAAGAATAAAGAATTAGAGTTTGAAAGAATAATCTGTCATCATTTTGAAAATTTCAATGTTGTCGATACAGCAAAGCCTTTAGAATGTTATGGAAGTCTCCTATCAAATGGAAATACATTCAAAGGGACTTTATATCTTTTAAACAATGGAAATATCTTCTTTGATTTAGAAGATAAAAAGAATGGCATTGTATTTAGAGGAGATACGATTATGTTCTTCTTAAAAGATGCTCCTTCTGCAAAGGCCATCGGCCATGCCAAAGTTTATCAAAGCGGTCATTTTGTTGATGGCCAATTCTATATGTTACCACTTTCAAAAAGAGAAAAAGAAGAGCTTGAGGAAACTCAGGCACTACCAAAGAAAAGAGAAATAGGGTTTTAATGAAGTATTTTATTTTATCGATTATTTTTATCATTACATCAAATAGTTATTCACAAAGCTATAAGCTTAATAAGTCAAAACGCTCACCAGAGCGTGCAAGAAAGTTATATTATTCTGTATCTAAATTTAAAGAAGATTATATCGAAAATATTCTTACAAGCTTTGTTAAGCAAACAAGACCTAATCGCTACGTGGGAACTGAGGGAAATAAAAAAGCACAGAAGTTTATTCTAGACTACATTAATAAGAATGTTCGTAAAAAGAATACTAGCGTTAAGAGTATAAAATTTGTTCCAGATATCGAATATGCCAAGAAGATGTATCAGAGTGATCTTGATGCAACAAAGGGGAAGTTGACAAAATCTCAGCTTGTAAAGTGGGAGAGGTTTACTAAAGAACGTGAGGCCCATCTTGATAAATTAAAATCAACAAATGGCCATAATATTGTATGGGAGAAGAAGGGCATAAAAAAGCCTAATGAAGTCATTGTCGTGGGTGCTCACTTCGATACCGCTGCATATAATAAGAAGAAATTAGAAATGATTGAGGGTGGTGTACAGCCTGGAGCTGACAATAATGCTTCTGGTGTTGTGGCCGCTCTTGCTCTTATTGATATTCTATCTGAATTAGAACTAGAGAAAACAGTAAGGGTAGTTTTCTTTGATTTTGGAGAACTTGGATTTCTTGGCTCGTACGATTATGCAAAGAATCTTACCTTAGAAAAAGGAATAAGAGTTTATTCATATGTTGAATTATTAATGCTTGGATACGATACAAAAACTCTTGATAAGGAAGAGAAGCTTGGCAATATGAAACTCTATTATTCTACACCTTCTTCAAGTCTACATAATCTCGAAAAATCTATCGCACAAACTTTTTATGCCGCCTCTTCTGAGGGAACTTTTCGCGTAACCTTTCAAACTCATTCAAAGAATTTCCTTAATGGTGATAATGTCTCATTTCAAAAAATGGAGATCCCAAGTGTTGTCTACACTCAAAATTGGGAGAGTGATTTCAATGGAAACCGCATCCATTCGAGGGCCGATCATGTCTCCTCAATCAATATAAAGACTTTACATCACTCAACTACCAATATTGCCATGGCCATTGCTTCATGGGCACTAGACCTCTAGGCGCTAAATGTGCTAAAAGAGGCACATGACAAATATCGGAAATGGAAAAACAGTAATCGTTGGTATGTCTGGAGGCGTTGACTCTTCAGTGTGTGCAGCTTTGCTTAAAGAGCAAGGCTACAACGTTATTGGCATGTTCATGAAAAACTGGGAAGAGCAGGACGAAAATGGGAATTGTAAGGCCTCTCTAGAATTTGAAGATGTTATCAAGGTTTGTGAAAAATTAGATATTCCATATTACTCAGTCGATTTTGTAAAAGAGTATCGTGATAATGTATTCGCAAATTTTCTCGAAGAATATGAACAAGGTTACACTCCTAATCCAGATATCCTTTGTAATCGTGAAATTAAATTTAAGGTCTTCTTCAATAAAGCAATGGAGCTAGGTGCAGACTATCTTGCAACTGGCCACTACTGTCAAACGAAGAAAATTGACGGCCAATCACGCTTAATTAAGGGCCTAGATAATAATAAGGATCAGACTTATTTTCTTTATACTATCAAGTCAGATGTTCTTGATAAGGTTCTCTTTCCTGTTGGAAATATTGAAAAGCCACAGGTTCGTGAAATTGCAAAGAAATATGACCTCATAACTCATGATAAGAAGGATTCAACAGGGATCTGCTTCATTGGTGAGCGTAACTTCAAGAACTTCCTTTCAAATTATATTCAAATCAAAGAAGGTGACTTCGAGCTTCTTGATGGAACGAAAGTTGGGCGCCATTCTGGATCAGCATTTTACACAATTGGACAAAGAAAGGGACTAGGCCTTGGTGGACCTGGTGAGCCTTGGTTTGTCGTTGGTAAAGACACTCAAAGAAATGTGGTATTAGTTGAGCGTGGTGAAAAGCACGGTGCTTTATATGCTGATTACTTAACTGCAACAGAGCTTTCTTGGGTTGATAAAGACTTCGCTCCAAGCGTTGGCCAAAGAGTTAAGGCCAAGATTCGCTACCGTCAAAAAGATCAAGCCTGTACAATCACTGAGGTCGCTGATGATTTTGTAAAAGTTGAGTTCGATGAGCCTCAACGCGCAATTGCTCAGAGACAGTCGATTGTTTTCTATACTCAAATGGATGGGGAAGAGGTCTGTCTTGGCGGTGGAATGATTAAAGAAGCTGGCCCAAGTTACTTTGAGCAAAATAAAGAATTACCATAGTTTAGGGTCATTCAAATTATCTAACTTTCCTTTTTTTCCACGATTTTTAAAATGGTCTTTTTGTTCATAGAATTGGCAGTCGTTACCGCTTTCTTGTTTTACGAGTATTGAAGGCATAGTAGTGGATTTCATGTCGAATTTTCGGCATCCACGAGGGGCGTATTTGTCCCAAGTACTATAGTAATGTTTGCATTGCATACAATTGACTCTTTTCACTCTTTAATTTTACCATGCTCCTTATTTAGGTAAAATTAGAGGAAGTTCTTTCGCCCTAGAGATTGATCACTATTTTAACTAAATAAAAAACGCTTAAGTATTTGGAATTATTCATTTATAATTGTCTATCTAAAGCACTATTGACCAAAAAGTTGACGTTCATTTTTAACAACCTACCAATATTACATGGGGCATCCCAAAATATCTTGGCCTGAGTTATGCTTTATATATAGTGACTTATTAATAAGCACTATGCTTAATTTACCGAGGATTATAAATTAATGAAACTTACAGATTCAAATTCAACACCTAATAATGACGTCTTAGTGATGTTTCCTGCTTCTAAGCATTTTCCAATTGGCGATGATGTGAAGCAAGAGCAGAGTGCTTCAAAAGAAGTGAAGCCACTTTCTGAACTCGTTAATGAATTTGAAGCTGAGGTAGCAAAGGTAAAAGAAGAGAGACGTCCAGTTATGGCCATTCCATCTAAGGAAAGTATCAAGGCCATTAGATCAACACGTTCATGCCAAACAGCAATGGAAATCCGTCTTGCTGCTCTTGAAGAAATTGAAAAACGCCTAAAATTCTATCTTGAAGATATGGGTACATCCAAGCGTAGTATTTAGAATTAAATATACGATCGAACTTGAATGTATGCTTAAATAAAAGAAGGTGCCCTAGAGCACCTTTTTCTTTTTATATAATGATAAAGAATTGAATAAGGATTTAGAAAGGAATTTAAAGATGAGCAGCTTAACTCCAGAGGAATTTTGGGACTTATATGAAGAAACACTCGATGAGAAGTTAGATCATCCCCATATTGAGATATCAATTGCAGGTAATGCTGAAATTGCAGATGAGCTTCTTGCTTTGTATTTATCAGGTAAGAAAAGTGCCGGAAGTGGTCTTGTTAAGGACTATGAGCTAGCAGGAGATCCTTTACCTGAAGTTGATAATTTCTGGATAATACTAGATTCTAAGAACAATCCTCGCTGTATTGTTAAGACTATTGCTGTTGAAATTAATAAGTTCAGTGATATCTCTAAGAAGATAGCTGAGGCCGAAGGAGAAGGGGATTTGTCAGTGGAGTACTGGAAAAAGGCCCATCGTGACTTCTTTACACCATATTTAAATGATTGGGGTATTGTTGATTTAGACGATGAAGACGTTGTGACAGAATTTTATGAGGTTGTATTTCAGAAATAAAAAAGGCCCTTAACTAAGGGCCTTCATGCTTTTTATATTTTGTTATTCCAGTAATCTTGCGCCCAAGTTTTCAAGTTCTTCTTTGGAACTTCTGTATTTCTTCTTGCACCTTTGATCTCAACTTTTGTTTCTTTGTTTCCAAAGTCGATACCGCCAGTCTTTGTTAGACAACGATTTCCACCGCTGTTATCTGAGTGTATTTCTTCCTTACAAGATAGTGTGATGCTTTTAACATCTTTAAGGTTCTTTGCTGTTAGTGAGATTCCACCTCTTGAGAAGCTTCTTGTACCTTCAATATTCACATGATCAGCTTTCTTGGCCATATCTTTAAATAGGCCATCAATTTGAGCATTGTGAGTCTTATCTAGCTTGATGATGACAGGTCTTCCAGTAGCATATGTCGTATAATATAAACGATATGAATCACCGTGTTTAGAAAATGTTAGGTCACTATATGCTGTTACATCTGTTCCAAAGCGCTTCATCTTATCTTTATTGTGAGCACCGATATATGTTTCACTATGCTCCTTAAAACGAGCAATAAATAGCCCATATTCACTATGAATATCTTGTACGAATTCTGTTAGAGCGTCTGAGCGTGAGTCATCATAGAAGTGTTGTGCTGAGCCTTTGATAACTTTATCTTTAGTTGAAAAGAAGTCTGTAATTCCGGCAGTTGCTGTTGTTGACGAAACTAAGAGCAATGCTAATGAGGTCATTTTAATCTTATTCATCTCTAATCTCCCTAAGTTTTATTTGTTTGTTTGATTAACAATTTATCATTGGTTGTCGATAATTTGTGTTTTATTGAAGTGATTACAGGGCCGTATAAGATCGGAACATGTTTTAGTTATTTAGGTCAGTTTGCAGGTACGCGATGGACTTGGCCGACTCTCGGCTTACTTGTACTTAAGCAAGCTATGTATTTAAAATGTTGTATTGGGATTTGAATGAATGGTGCCTAGAACTGGACTTGAACCAGCAAGCCTTGCGGCACACGGCCCTCAACCGTGCGTGTTTACCAATTTCACCACCTAGGCACATTGAAATCACTTGATTTGCCAAGATATATTAATCATTTATGAATTAGATGGCAATGGTAAATTTATATAGTCTCTTGTCGTGTGCGTCGTGTCGAGATACGTTATGCAAATGATAAAGTATATTCTCCTCATTATCTTATCGTTCAGTATCGCTGCCTCTGAGTATACAAGGCCAAGCGATTATGCAGAGTTTACTGTTGTGATTGACGCATCTATTGATGATGTATGGGCATATAATTCAAAAAATGAGAATGCAAGAAAGTGGTCAACCTACTTTTACAAGATAGTTAGCTGCCCAATTAGTGAATGCCCTTGGAATGCCAATCTTAAACAAAGTGATATCGGTTTTACTAGGAGATGTTTTAGACGTGCAGATGAAAAAGGGACTTTCTGGGACGAAACAACGACCAAAATAGAAAAGAGTAAGGATCTGTATTATAAGCAAATCAGGGCCTATAACTTCAACGAATTCATGGATATTTTCAACTATAACGAAAAGGGAGAGTTTCTTGTGGAGCAAATCTATAAGAAGCTTGGCGAAAATAAAACTTCTCTGACATTTCGATCTGGCTATATAGAGCGCGATGAATTAGAGAAAGAAACATCAAGTTTCAATTACTTTATGTGGAAGCAGATATTTCGTTTTATCACAAAAAGAAGTGTGACAAATACTTTTAAGTGGAATCTTCAAAATATAAAGGCCCATATTGAACAAGGAAGCAATTACAAACAAGTCCATCCATATAGCGATGATGATTCAGACTTCTATTAAACTTCCACTTGATAAAACTTAAGTAGCTTATCGTAAACTGCTGGATGATCAGTTTGTAGCTTGTTTGGAGATTCAAAAAATAGCTCAGAATAGTAGGAGAAATTTCCTCGCAATTCTTTTAAGGCCATCTTTCCAAAGTCGATTTCGAATTGTTTCTCGTTTTGAGAAAGCCATTCTTGAAAGCTCCACATTGAATTTATCTCTTTAATATTTGGATAGTAATTAGTTTTTCTTTTAAAGATTGGTAGGCATGCATAATATGAAGTTTTTAAACATTCATTTTCACTTAGCTCTGTTGACCATTTTTTTTCACTATAGAAAATAAGAATAGAGTCTAGGAGTCTTTCTTGTTCCTGTTGTGATAATCGAGAAAATAACTTCGTTTCATCCCTTAAGAATTCTTTCCAGGCAGGCTTTTTTTCAGACAACTTCTTTAATGCCAAATTACGAGCAAGTTTTTGTGAATAATGCTTGTAGAAGAAATAACCAAATAATAGAGCAAAGAAAATAATAAATGGAATAAAAATCATAAATGGAGTTTAACTTATAATTAATAAAAAGGCGACCAAAGGCCGCCTTTACCAATTAGATAACTTTGAATACTTCATCAAAACTAAATCGAACCTTTTCAAGGTCTTTGTACTTATCTTCATCAGAGCGGTAACCAAGTGCCACAGTACCTAGAGTTTTGTACTTAGTTCCTTCTAGACCTAAAATTTTATCATATTCTTCAGGTACGATTCCTTCAATTGCACAAGTATCAATGCCTTGTATCGCAGCTGTCATAAGTAGTTGTCCCATTGCGATATAAGTCTGTCTCTGTGCCCATTCTGAAATAGTTTTTGATCGTGGCCCGTCAATAAGTGCCGCTTTCATTACATCGTAGTAACCTTGTAGTCCTTCGCGCTCAACTTTTCTTTGATCAGCAATTGATTGAACAAATTTTTCAATATACTCTTCATTAAGTTCTGTCATATATGCAAGAACTACATAATGAGAAGCATCTGTAACTTGAGCTTGTCCCCAAGAATATTCTCTTAGTTTCTCACGTGTTTCTTTGTCATTAACAAGTATGAACTTCCATGGTTGTAGACCGAACGAGCTCGCAGCGAGTCTCAAGGATTCATTTAATACGTGTAAATCTTCGTCTGATATCTTCTTGTCTTTATCAAAGACCTTTGTAGCGTATCGCCAATTAAGTGCTTTTAAAATTTCTTCATTATTCATGTGTGCTCCATAGGTTATATACTTTATCTGCTTCGGCTTTTAGCTTTTGTATTTCATTAATATCTATTTCTTTTGAACAAAGTAGCTTTTGAGGTATTGATTTTGCCTTTTTCTTTAACTTCTTTCCCTGTGTCGTTGTTGTTATATAGACAATTCTCTCGTCATCCTCACATCTTTTCTTCTCAACAAGTTTCTTTTCAATAAGTCTTTTTACAAGAGGGGAGAGTGTTCCAGTATCAAGTGATAACTTATCTCCCAGCTCTGACATATTAACTCTTTCATCTTCCCAAAGAACAAGCATGACAAGATATTGAGGATAAGTAAGATTTATCTCTTCAAGATAAGGCCTGTACTGACTTGTTATCAATTTACTTAAGCGATATAGGCTAAAGCAAACTTGATTATCAATGTAGAGAATTTCATCACTCATTATTTAAAACTCTTTTTTATATCATTTTCAATGCTCTCAGGTTTATCAATAGGAGCATATCTTTTTACTGGATTGCCTTCGCTGTCGATAAGAAATTTTGTAAAATTCCATTTGATCTTCTTGCTACCTAGAAGGCCTGGAAGTTCTGATTTTAAATATTGGAATAGTGGATGAGTATTTTCACCATTGACCTCAACTTTTTCAAAAAGTGGAAATGATGTTTTAAAAGTTAAATCACAAAAAGACTGAATGTCTTCAGAATTACCAGGTTCTTGCTTTCCAAATTGATTACAAGGAAATGCTAAGACTTCTAATTTGTCTTTGTATTTATCATAGATCTTTTGAAGACCTTCATATTGAGGAGTAAAACCACACTTACTTGCAGTGTTTACAATAAGTAAACTCTTTCCTTTAAATTCACTTAAAGAGCGCTCATTCCCTTTGATATCGATTGCTTTGTAATCATAAATACTCATAATGGTCTCCTTAGTTTATATCCTAAGGAGACATTATCATGAATTTAAGTTGTGCACAATTAAATTTTGCACTACTTATATTTTCTATCATATAAGTACTCTTTATCGTGATACTCCATATTTCTTTCTATCTTCTGTTCTTTTTCATCATATGAAGCAGGGGTACGCTTTGAGTCTTCCTGAGGCATGCTTTTTTGGTCTGCATAATCCTTTTCTTTAGACATATTCTTATTTTCTTCAGAAAATGTGACATCTTCTACTGCACCACTATCTTGACTTACAACAGCACCTTGAACACGACTAACGCCAGCTATGATCAGAAGAATAATAATTGCACCAATACCAGCATAGATAATGGCCTTAGGGTTGAATGTATTTTTCTGTTTAATGCTCATAGTCTCCAGTTCCTAGTTTTTGTTACTAAAAAATTATTCATATATTAAGTAATGCTTCTCCGTTAAACTCACTTCTTTTCCACTTATACTTGCAGGATCGCGATCACTTGTTTTCTTTTTGTCTACTTTTGATTTTTGTGATTTCGATTGTTTATCTTTCATTTCTTTCTTTTCTTGTTCACCTTGTGCACCATATGCAGGGTTTGAAGTAAGTATAAAGATAAAAGTTGCAGCTAAAATTCGTTTCATATTTATCACCTCTGTTGAATCTGTTTAGGTTAATTATTGCGGTGTAATAACAGATTATTATGAAATTTCTGTTGAAATAAATTCATACTGTTTTAGTCGGAAAATATGAGCTGAAGTATCTTTAATTATCAGGTGTTTATTTATATACTTAGCTGGCTTTACTATTATGAACTTAATAAGATTTAACTATGAATGAAACAATACGTGACTTTCTAACAACAAAGAGACTTGCATCTATGCAAGCTTTCTTTGATGCTGGAATAAAGCGATTTTCAAAAATTACTCTCGAAGAATTACGTCGCGCTATGGCCATTGTAGAAAAAGAGAACACTCAATATGTAGAAGACGAGTTTTTTTTTGATGATCGACGCATACTTGTATGGTCAAAAGATAAGAATAAAGTCGGACAAGAATGTATTTTACACTTTCATTCTGGTGGATATGTAACAGGTGATGAGTTAACTGGGGCCCAATTTTGTCAGGCCCTCTATAATGAATCTGGAAGAACAATCCTGTGTCCTGATTATCCTCTTTGTCCAGAAGTGACGATTCCAGAGATTGTGGATTGGTCCTTGAAGCTGCTATTAGACTTAAAAAAACGCGGAGTTAAAAGGTTTATCTTAACTGGAACTTCTGCCGGTGCAAATCTTGTCACACTTTGTGCTCTTGAAAATGCAAAACGTAGCGATCAATTAGATATTAAAGAGATTCATCTTATTACCGGTCATTATCAAAGTGATTTTGACTCGGACTCTGCAAATCGCTATGAAAGTGGTGAGGAGTCAGGCCTATCGAAATCAATGCTTTTAAAGTTACTTGATTATGCAATTTCTGATCGCGATATTCATCTTCAAGATCCTGATATTTTCCCTCTTTACTCAGATGATTTATCTCTACTTCCAAGGACAAATATCTATGTCGCAAAGTATGATGTTCTCTATGACGATAGTATTATGTTTTATGAGAAACTTATGCGTGAAGGTGTACAAGTAAGCTTTAAGGAATTTTCATCAGGTTTCCATGCTTGGACAAATTACGTGTTAGAATGTGATGAACTACTCAATTACGCAAAAAATAATATATTCAACGAAATATTAAAGGATAATAAATGATTAATAGGTCTATATCTTCTACTTTCTTTTTAAGTGCTCTTTTATTGCTTTCTAGTTGTATGAATAGCTCACCAAGTAAAGGGCCAAAAAATCTTATTTTAATGATAGGTGATGGAATGGGGCCAGGTCAGATCTCATTATTAAATTACTACTTAAAACATAATTCAAATCCGAAGATGAAGAATGTTCGTTATGCCTTTGCAAATATGAACACTAATCAATTAGGTGTTTCTGCAACTCAGCCATATGGGAGCATTGTTGTAGACTCCGCTTGTTCTGCTACACAATTAGCAACTGGTACACCTTCAAGGTCTGAAATGATTGGATTGGATAAAGAAGGAGAGATTGCCAAAACTATTTTAGAAAAGGCACAAAAGAAAGGACTCAAAACTGGACTTGTCTCAGATACAAGACTTACTCATGCGACACCGGCCTCTTTTGCTGCTCATGTTGCAAATCGATGGTCTGAAGATAGAATTGCTCAAAGTATGATTGAAGTTGCACCTGATCTTATGTTTTCTGGTGGGGCCAACCGTTTTGTACCTAAGGGAACGAAGAGTGCTATAGAAGGTCACTTCACACTTAAGTCTAAACGAAAGGATGATCGCAACCTATTACAAGAGGCAAAAGATAAAGGCTTTCAAGTAATTCATAAAAGAAGTGAGCTTACTAATATCGATCCATCTAAGAAAGTCTTAGGTCTTTTCACGAATCACAATATGCCAGAAGCTTTATGGTTTCGTGATAAAAAAGAAGATGAGTCACGTGAGATTCCAACTCTTCTTGAGATGTCAAAGAGTGCTGTTGAAACTCTTTCTAAAAATGATGATGGCTTCTTTCTTATGATTGAAGGTGGCCAAATTGATTGGGCCGGTCACCAAAATGATGCTGGAAGTATGCTCCATGAGATGCTTTCATTTAATGAAACTGTTAATTGGATCAGTGATTGGGTTAGTAAGAACCCTGATACACTTTTAGTTATTACAGCGGATCATGAAACAGGTGGATTTGGATTTGGTTATAATATTGGAAAAATAGAGGATGAGATTGAATTGTCTGGTTCAGTTTTTAAAGACCGTAAGTTTAAAACATCTATCAACTATGGCCCATATCGAGTCTTAGATCTTCTATATTCTCAAAAGACAAATTTAATTAAGCTTTGGGATGACTTCTTAGATTTAGAAAAGTCACAGCAAACTTCTTCAACGCTATGTGATCTTATTGAAGAGACAACTTCAGTTCGTTTAAGTGTTAGTAAGTGTAGCGAAATCTTAGCTAAGGCCATTGAAGAAAAACGCAGGAGAAAGAATTTAAAATTATACAAAGGTGAGGTGCCTAAGTTTAGAGGATATCATGATCATTATTATTATGATCTTAAAAATATCAGAACATCACTAATTGCTAAGGCCATCGCAAGTGAGCAGAATGTTGTTTGGGCAACAAGTGGGCACACTGCTGCACCAGTACATGTTTATACAAAAGGGCATGTTGATTGGGCCAAAGAGTTTTCTGGCCAGTTAACTCATCCTCAAATTGGTGATCGTTTACAAAAAGTATTAGGGCTATAAAGTAATGTATGCGCCAGTAAAACCACTCGATTTTAAAGAGGAGCTATTTCCTTTAAGAAAAGGTAAGTATGAAGTCTCTCCTGGCCTTTCTCCACTTGATAGCGATGTCTTTTTAAAAGACCAAAACTTTAATGATTATATTGAGCAAAAAAGTATTTGTTTTAATGAGAATAAAGATAAGTATCTTTGCTTAGATGAAGAATTTTTAAGTAACGAAAGTGTTTATCAAGACTTTTTAAATCAATGCGCAAGTAAAGACTATTCTTCTATTGCGCAGATGACACTTAATACACAGGAAGACTTCGCTCTTATGAAAGGTGAGAAGGCCATTGCTATTTCTCTATGCTTTCCAAATCACTGGGACCCTAGAGAGAAGATCTCTCAAGACTTCAATCATATCCACATACCTGTTGCAGACTTTGGCCAAATTGCTAAGAATGCAACAAGGCTTTCCCGCTCTCTAATCGAGCGAGGGCCATTTAAGAGGTTTGCATGGGGACTCTCAACTGATACGAGACTAAACCATCATCCTGAAGCTCCTAAGGGTGTTTCTGATGAGTTATGGTATGGCCGAAGCTTTAAAAATGACGGCAATCACAAGCTCTATATGAGAATTGAACGCCAGCATATGGTAGGTCTAGCAGAAGAGAATATTTGCTTATTTACAATTCGAACATACTTTCTTGATGTTGCGCAGATTCCTGCAAGAGAACTTAAACTCTTAAAAGAGGCCATTGTCTCAATGACTGACGATACTCTCACATACAAGGGAATTAAGAAGAACCTTGATGATGTCATTTCTTATATTGATGAAATGATAGGTTAGGGCCGCCTCAAAAAATTGCACCAGTCTTTATTTAGTCGACACATAAGACACTGATTTTTGGATATTTTTATACTGCTGTTATGATTGCTGTTTAAAGTTAATCATATATTCATTAAGGCAGTTCTTATGAGTTCAAATTGTATCCTCGATATCAGAAACCTTGCTTATACTTATCCCAGTGGTGAAGTTATTTTCAAAAATCTAAATCTTCAAATCAATAAAGGAGAATTTGTTATTCTTCTTGGAAAGAACGGTTCAGGTAAGAGTACTCTTGTTAACTTACTTCTTGGTCTTCGCCATCCTCTAGACGGATATGTTAGTGTTTTAGGGCTGTCACCATATAATAATAAAAGGCATGAGTTATTTAAGTCTTTATTTTTAAACTCACATGATCTCACTTTTGATGAGAATTCACGTGTTGGATACATTCTTGATAATTATAAGATCTTGTATCCAAATTATAACTCTCAAAGAGAAGAAGAGTTATTGATTAAATTTGGCCTAGATCGAGATAAGTATGTTTATGAACTTTCTACTGGTATGAAGGCCAGAATACAATTTATTGCAGCGATAAGCTCTGAAGTTGAGTTTATTTTAATGGATGAAATTACTGCTGTCCTAGATAGAGCTGCTAGGAAGTTACTAGGTGAAGAACTAGCAAAAGAGTGTAAACGCGGTAGAAGTGTTTTGATGGCAACAAATATTCCTGAAGACACTACTTTTAATAGTAATCGTGTTGTGATGATTCAAGATATGGAGCTTTGTGATGAAGCAGCCTAGTATTGTAAAAAGAATTATCGTTTCTCACTTTGCTGAAAATAAGAAATTATTTCTCATTAAAACACTGTGTGCTGTCTTACTGGCATTTGTCATCTATGGCGTAAATCTATTCTTTGATATTTATGCATTACCAACATATTTCATAAGTCTTTTAGGTTTCTGCCTTTACTTAAATAAGTCAAAGTCGAGATTCTTTTTTTGGAAAGGTCCCCAGGGAGTCGATTTCTATAGCTTTGCGCTTCCTCTGAGTTATAAAGAAAAAGTTGTAATTAATATTGCTCAAAAACTTTTAGGAAATCCTTATACTTCTATAAGTCTTCTGTATTTAGCGAGCTATATCTTTGACGATATTTTTATTGGCTATTCTTTAACAGAACGTATTCTGTTTTATGCTTTAGCTTTGGCTCAAATTCCGTTTCTGTATTCAATACTACCTACAGTGAACTTTATTGATAAGGTCGCAATTTTTAAAACAAAAGGTGATATAAGAATATTGTTAATTAATATCCCCTCATTTCTTTTGATAATAACTCTTGTTGGTACAAATCTTTTACTAGTTGTAACTATTCTTGAATCGATCTTTGATAATAGTAAGGCCCCTGATTTTCCAATCGTTCTCTTTGTTATCTTTTTTGACTTGATGTTTATTAGAAGAATATTGATTGGGGATAAGACTGAAAATGAACACGAAATTACAAGATTAATTAAACTTAACTTCAGAGATCAATTGTTTCAGAATTTAAAGTTTATAGGAGCTTTAGCAACAATACATGTCGTTATTTTATTTTTTGTTTTTCAAATCTCCCATGAAAATGAGTCTGCTTATGGAATAATGAGACTTTATCACTTACAGGAATCACCAAAGGCTATTCAGCTTATTAAAGGAGATAAGTCTAAATTTATTTCTTATTACAAAAGTGGCATGAGAGAAGATTCAAATTTAGAATGGTTGAATGATAAGTTTATTTATAAAAATATTATTAAGTATGACCGTTTAGAAATACTAAAGGACATTATCAGTGTTAGTGAATCAGAGTATGATAAAAAAGTCTGTCAGGTATTTGATTATAAAGAATGTCCTGATAATTCTCTCTTGATTCATGCAATTGCTAATAATTCGAAAAAGATTTTAGGATATCTATTAAATAATAAAAATTATAAGATTGATGGTTTTGATTTTAATGATGCTGTAGTTAAAGCAGCCAAGGAATGTAATGGACGTTCAATTGCTGCAATTATGGATTCTAATGTAATATCAAAAGATACAGAAGCGATTAGGACAGAGGTTGTTGATATTCTTACTTATAATTCTACAGGCAAGTGCAAGGTTGCCATGCGAGATCTTTTAAAGCAACACTTGAAGAATTAGAACTTCTGTCATTTAATACTTGTATGGCAAGAATCAAATTAAGTGTTCCAAATAGGGAACCAGACTATAGAACTCAAATTGAATTAACTGTTAATTTCATCAACTATGGAAACCATATGGGAAATGATGCAGTGGCAACTCTTTGTCACGAAGGTCGTCTACGTTTCCTAAAATCAATTGGACATACAGAGCTTGATTGCTTTGGGAAGTCTCTTATCCAGGCCGATGCTGCTTATATGTATCGTGGTGAAGCTTTTTACGGTGATCTCCTCGAGGTGGAAATGTATGTCGAAGATATCAATGAGTACGGATATGATCTCTTATATAAGTTTAGCTGTGGAAGTAAAACTATTGCCTTTGCTAAGAATGGAATCGTATTCTTTGATTATGAAACCCGTAAATTAAGTAAGGCGCCGCAAGAGTTTTTAGATCATTTTAAGAAATAAAAAAAGGCCTCTTAAATGAGGCCTTCTTTCTTGTTTATATAAAGCTATATTACATCTTTTGAAATTGTTCTAGGTATCCATGATACTTTTGAACCTCGCCATCACTTTCTTGCTCATAAGTAAGCTCTGGAAGAATAACGTTATCAAGAATATTTTTTACACGCTTGTCAATTTCTGGTCTCTCACCGATTTCTAGCATGAAGTCATACGTTGCAAGGGCCTCTTCGTATTTTTCATTTGTTTTCTGCTTATTTGTCAGTGTCGACTTTTCAAGAATCGATGGGAAGGCAAGCTTTCCAAGTTTTCCTGTCATTAGGTATAGGCCTGCTGACATTATCTTTACATCAGAGCTATCCATTGAGTCTTTAATTGCAAGTGCTAAGATCATATCAATTCTTGCATTAAGAAGTGCGATAATCATTTTACGATTTGAGTATGTCATAAGCTCTCTTTCAGCTTCTGTTAGGTTTGCTCCCGCATATTCTCTTTTTAAAGTTGACTTTAAAATATCGTAGAATGAAACTGCAGTGAATTTGTTCTTGCTTGCATTCTTTTCTTGTAAGAAGTGTTTCTCATGCATTGCTACGGCCATTGCATAAAAGGCCTTGTCGTAATTGTATTTTTCGAATTTCTTCGGTTTGCTCCAGTCTAGATGTATTGGAGTAAGCTTTCCATCTTCAATCTTATCTTCAACTTGTGAGTAGATATCTGTTAAATTTCTAATAAATTCTTTTGAAGCATCAAGAAGCATCTCTCTTCTTGAAAAACTATCATCATATGATGTTCCTGGATTCCAAGAGTTGAATTCTAGTGCTTTATAAAATTTTGCTGCTGCTGTGATCTTTCCAGCAATATCAATTTTAGGGTCTCTAACTTTTTCCATCTGGTTATCTCTAGCACCAGATGCCATACCAGAGCGTGCTCCTTGGGCCGTTGTCTCAAGGTTATTTTCAATTTGTTTGATTTTATCTTTAACTTTTGAACATGACACAAAACACATCGTCATCGCGCACATAAGTAGCAGCTTCTTCATATTCTCTCCCTAACTTTCTCTAATCAATTGTTCTATAAAATATGTTTTTCTATGATAGCTAGAAGGAAATTGAAAGCCTTTGAATTAACGTATGAAATAAGTAACGTGTCTAAGTGACTGATTTAACATTCAGTGACATTAACAGCTAAACCACCGCGACTAGTTTCTTTATACTTGGTTTGCATATCAGCACCTGTATCTTTCATGGTTTTGATAACTTTATCGAGGCTAACGTAGTGACTTCCGTCTCCGCGCATTGCCATTCTTGCAGCATTTATTGCTTTTACTGCACCCATTGCATTTCTTTCAATACATGGGATTTGCACAAGGCCACCAATTGGATCACAAGTTAGCCCTAGGTTATGCTCCATTGCTATCTCTGCTGCGTTTTCTATCTGTTCGTTAGTTCCACCAAGAACTTGGGCAAGACCTGCTGCTGCCATTGAGCAAGCAACGCCAACTTCACCTTGGCAACCCACTTCAGCACCAGAGATTGATGCATTCTTCTTGTAGAGAACGCCGATTGCTCCTGCAACGAGTAAGAAGTCGATAACCTTATCAATTGTAGCGTCTTTAACAAACTTTAAATAATACTTCACAACGGCCGGGATAATTCCTGCTGCACCATTTGTTGGAGCTGTCACAACTTTTCCGCCTGATGCATTTTCTTCGTTAACTGAGATTGCAAATAGGTTTACCCAGTCCATAATAGTAAGAGGATCAAGGTTTTTCTGGCAGTCTTTCTTCAGTAGAGCTGCATGGAGCTTCTTTGCTCTTTTGTTTACCTTTAGACCGCCTGGAAGTTGGCCTTCTGCTTTTAGGCCCCTTTTAATACAACTATTCATTGCATCCCAAATGGCAAGCATTCCTGTATTGATCTCATCTTCAGTGCGCCAGCTTTTTTCATTGGCCTTAATGAGTTCGCAAATCGTAAGATTATTCTTCTTTGCTTGAGATAGTAATTCATCTCCACAAGTGAATGGATATTTAACTTTGCTTTCGTGTTGTGAGAATATGTCGCCTTTATTATTTTCACCCTCAGCGATTATAAATCCACCACCGATTGAGTAATAAATTTTCTTAAAAAGCTCTTTTCCATTTTCATCAATTGCTTGAAAGCACATTCCGTTCGAATGAAAATCTAGTGTTTGACTGCGATGAAATAAGATATGCTCACGAGGATTAAAGTCGACAATTTTGGCGTGCTTATGATCTTCATAAAATTCTAGTTTATGTGCCTTATTAGCGCGTTCGAGGATTCCATCGACACGATCTGGACAAATTTCTTCTGGAGTGTGTCCACTTAGGCCTAGAATGATTGCCGTATCTGTTCCATGGCCTTTACCTGTAAGAGCTAAAGAGCCATAGAGTGCTGTTGATACAAGTTGAGTTTGCTCATAGAGTCCATGTTCCATGAGACGATCCATAAAGTCCTTAGCGGCCTTCATTGGTCCAACTGTATGTGAGCTACTTGGCCCAATTCCAACTGAGTAAATATCAAAAACACTTAAATTCATGAGGGATTTATAGCAGATGATTACTAATCTCGCTAGATTAGTTCCACTTATCTTCAAGGTATGTATGAATAGTGTTCACAGTAGTGGCATCAGGTGGATCATTAAAGAGCATAAGCTCCATAATATCAGCGTTTAAATAGCCTCCGTCACCACTGAGAGTGCCATTGTGATCGTATGTATCACCTGAGTAAGAGCCAAGGGATATTGTCCCTGAATGGGCGTAGAGAAGTGACGTTGAGGTTGTCGATCCTATTGAACTTCCGTTGACATAGCAAGTAAGGTCGCCGTCAGGCCCCGCTGGCCCAGTGTAATTTGTGTAATCAAAGACCCAAGTTACGTGGTAGATGGTATTTGTTGAGATTGGCGCTGAGACAAAGGTAAATGGTTGGATACCATCGCCATCGTCAGTCAAATTCCAGAACCCACAATAGAGATTATTTCCACTAATATAAATATTCATTCCTCGTGATGAGCCACCTTCTTCATAGATAACTTGGAACGTATTTGTATCGGCCGAAGTCTCAAAAGAAGCGGTGATATTTCGTTGATTTGTGGTGGCCGTATTTAGGTCAGCATGGTTTGCAACAGATAGGTTTTGAGTACTACCATTAAAGACAACGTGGTTATCAAGATTATCAAATGAAGGGGATGCATTGCCTGTATAGAAATTATGAACATTAGCTGAGCCAGATGTATCAAGCCAATCCTGAACAAATCCGTTAAAAGCACCATTGGCCGCATTCTTTCCAGTGTTATCTAGCATAGAAGATAAGTCATTAGCATCCAGTCTAACGACCATATTTGGAAGAGAAGTTGCTGGATTAAAAACCTGAAAAGCTACAGAGTCCTGACTTATGCTAAAACCAGCACCATCATAAGCAGTTAATGTAATATAGTAATTAGAGCCCTCTGTTAGTGTAAAGCTTGCTCCGTCCACACCGTCACGTAATTTATAACTTGTAACATTTCCGATATCGATCCAGCCTTGGACATTTGTAAGACCTGGGTTTGTTCCAATAGCAATTTCGTAATGATCGATTTGGCAATTATCAACTGCAGCGCTCCAGGTTGTTGTCGTTGATGAACTTACTGTTGCATCGTCTGCTGAAACATCGGGAACGCCAAGAGAAGTAGGTGCAGTATTATCCCAATAAAAGCTAGGCGTTGTAACTGTTGCTGATTCAACTGCTGTAGTGCCAACTGCTTTAACAGATGGATAATAAGGTGTGCATTCAGTTAGACCAGTTAGAGAGACTTCTGTATGTGATGCTGCTGTGGCGATATTTTTCCATGGTACAAGCTCAGCTCCACCCGCTGTTGTTCCTATTGCGTATTCGATATGACTAAAAGATGCTGGGTTAGTCCAAGTTACTTGAGGGGCATCTTGTGGAAGGCCCCCTGTAATGACTGTGCTGGCAATTGCAGCACCAGTTGGTGCTTCTTGTGTAACCGGAGTCACTGAGATTCCAGACGCTCCATCAACCCCTCCTGAGCAAGAGGTAAAAAAGAGTATAAATATAGGTAAAATGGCGTATTTAAACATAATTTGTTCTACAAAAATTATAGAACAATGTTCAAAAATATGATTTAGGAAATTTTTTTCCTAATCTAAGTTATTGAAATTAGTTTCCTCTTGAGTCAGGATAGATACATCGGTCCCCGCAGTGCTCTTCTATGTCCTGCCACTTCGGTCTCTGCTCTAATTCATACTTAAATTTATACTCTTCTTCAGATGATGGCCTTCTGATTTTCTTATCGTCATCCTTGGCCGCCTCTTCGTAAGGATTATCCATTTCAAAACTATTAAATTGATAAGGACCGGGTTGATTGCTTGGGGCCCCTAAGACGTCAATGGCCGCCAATGTGAGAAGAATTGCAAAAATATACTTTAAATACTTCATATCCATAAGCATATTTTTGATAAAGAATGTTGGGATTTAATGAATAAAGTTTACGATTCTTTCAACTTTAGGGCCTGATAAAGCTTTAGTGAAATCCAAGCATCAGTGGCCGCATAACGAATCTGTGGTGGCGTCAACTTTGGATTTTCCCAGTTAGTAAGCTTTGCTGCCTTGGAGATCTTGCGATTCATTAGAAGTCCCGTTAGTGACCTCAGCCCAAGTGTGACATACCCAGCTTTCTTGGCCAGATCCTGAACATCAATCACGCCTTTAGCCGTTATCTGAAAGTGTTTCTTTAAATCACGACAGTCATCTTTAATGGCAACACCTGTCTTAATAATATCTGGATTTTCGAGATATTCTCTTAAGTAATCTGGGCATTGGATTAGATTAAGGCGAAAAAGATAGCACTCATCTTCAAAAGAAACCTGAACAAGACTGATTTGAAAATTATCGCTCTTTTTAAAAGAAGGCCTTGATTCTGTATCAAGGCCTGTAATTGAATTATCTTCTAAATGTTTTTGAAAACTCTCTTGCGCTTGTTGCGACTTCTCTTCCGTATCAATTAGGTGGATCTTTCCATCAAAATCAATAAGCTCAAGCTTATTAATTTCTTCTTTACTAATACGTCCATTTTGGACTTTCTTTGTTTTAGAATCCTGCATTTAAGATCTCTTCAACTTCTTCAACGACTTCTTCTTCATCTTCTTCTTCTTCGTAAACATTTTGGTTTATGAAAAGTGGACCTAAAACCTTCTTTAAAACATAGTCGTGGTTTGCTGCTGCGATTTTCGTTACAGTTTCACCCATTGCGCCTTTTGATGGATAAGACATACGGTCACATTTCTTACCTTGTCCTTCACACTTATTTACGCGGTAACACATTTTATCGTAGTCAAAAACATAGTCGATTTCACCTGCAACAAGAATTCCTACAACTTCATCTTTCGAATTTAGAACAGGAGAGCCTGAATTTCCTGCAAATGTATCAAGATCAGTTGTTACATCATTTCGATATGGTTTATTTGTTACAATTTTTGCATCACCAGATACCTTAAGTGGTAGTCCAGTAGGGTGGCCAGCAACATAAATATCAGTACCTTCTTTTACTGCAGTTGATTTAAGATTTAGCTTTAGTGGCTTCTTATCTGCTGCGCGACGATCCAGTTCAACGACTGCATAATCTAGAAGACCAGTGTAAGATGCTGCAACAACTCTCTTACATCCATATACTTCATTCTTTTCAATGACTAATTTTCCATCTGAGTTTACAGAAGTTGCCTTGTAGTTAAAGACCCATTTATTATTCTTACAGCTTTCTGATACTGTGTCTGCTACTTGAGTCCCGCCCTTAATCATGCAGTGACCTGCAGTCATAAGAAGGTTTTCACCAATTAAAAAACCAGTACAGCTAGATATTGTTGGTTCAGATCTGAATTTCATATCTGAACACGTTGGGTAACCTCTATGAGATTTTAGAGTAGGAAAACTCTTAAAAATCGAGTCCAGAACTTCACCTGATTCTGATCTCGCAAAAATATAACTTGGTACCATTGCTGCAACACTATCAACAAGAAATCCTTTGTCAGATTCTTCAATACTAACGCGATTATCCTGGCCGTAGATTACTTTATTCATGGCCATAGCATTTGTTGAAATAACTAATGAAAGTGCAGCGATTTTAAATAATTTGTGCTTCAAGATTCCCTCTCTTTTAATTTTTGTAAGTTTTTGCAGTTTTCTCTAATATTGAACATAAGAAAGTTGTAATTTGAAAAACTTACATGATGACGATTACCTAATTTCACGCTACTATCCGCCCTATGGATAAGCCTATAAATAAAGAAGATTTGCAACTGTCTGCATATGACTACGATTTGCCTAAGGAGCTAATTGCGACAAGGCCAGTTGAGGGACGTCATCATTCGCGTCTTCTCGTCTATAACTGTCAGACTGATACAGTTTCTCATCACACTTTTAATGAGTTAGTTAATTTTCTACCGCAGGAGACAACTCTTGTTTTAAATCAGAGCAAGGTGTTTCCATGTCGTCTAAAAGGTAAGAAAGAAACTGGTGGAAGTATTGAGGTCTTTTTTCTAACTGTTGAGCCAAATAAAGATGGCCTATATCGCGCCCTTGTTAAGGCCAATGGGAAAAAGAAAGCTGGTGATATCTATCATTTTGAAGACGGACTTACGATTGAAATCAATGGAAATATAGAAGGAGAGTTTTTGATTCGACCTTCTCTCATTGGTAATGATCTTATTAATTATTTAAACGCACATGCTCTTGTTCCAATTCCTCCTTATATTCGAGGAGGAGAGTCTGATGAGCAAGATAAGAAAGATTATCAAACAGTTTTTGCTAATGAGTTGGGAAGTGTTGCTGCACCAACTGCTGGCCTACACTTCACAGATGAACTTCTATCAAAAATAAAAGAAGAAGGTCACGATATTGCCAAGGTAACATTACATGTTGGGCTTGGAACATTTGCTCCTGTTAAAGTCGATAATCTAGAAGATCATAAAATGCATAGTGAAAATTATTGCGTTGATAAGAGTGATTTTGAAAAGATTAAAAATGCAAAAAAACGATTTGCTGTTGGGACAACAAGTTTAAGAACACTTGAGACGATATGGCAGGCGGGAGTTGAAAACTATACTCCTGGTGAACTTAAGGACACAGATATTTTTCTTCATCCAGGTGTGGATGTGAAAAGTATTGATGGTTTAATAACGAATTTTCACCTACCAAAATCGACACTACTTATGCTTGTTAGTGCGTTAATCGGTCGTGAAAAGACTCTTGAATTATATGACATTGCTGTGAAAGAGAAGTACCGCTTTTTCTCTTATGGTGATGCGATGTTGATATTGAGGTAATTGAATATGATTAAAGTTGAAGGATATAGCGGTAAGGCCCGCGCAACAACAATTACAACTGAGCACGGTGAGATTAAAACACCTATCTTTATGCCTGTTGGAACTCGTGCATCTGTTAAGTGTATGTGGCAAGAAGATTTGTATGAAATGAATGCACAAATTATTCTTGGAAATACTTATCACTTATACTTAAGGCCAGGGCATGAGCTCATTGAAAAAGTTGGTGGTGGCCTTCATGGCTTCATGAATTGGGATAAACCGATCCTTACTGACTCAGGTGGATTCCAAGTATTCTCACTTTCAGATATCAATAAAATTACAGAAGAAGGGGTGACTTTCTCTTCACATATCGATGGGTCAAAGCATCTCATCTCTCCAGAAAAAAGTATGGAGATTCAAAAGGGCCTAGGCTCAGATATTGTTATGGCATTTGATGAATGCCCAAAACTTCCTGCTACAAAAGATACTCTTCGTGAAAGTATGGAGCTAACTTTAAGATGGGCCAAGCGTTGTATTGATTATAAGCTTCGCGACTATCAAAAACTTTTTGGAATTGTTCAAGGAGGACTCCATAAAGACCTTCGTACGGAATGTATGCAACGACTTGAAGAGATGGACTTTCCAGGCCTTGCTCTTGGGGGACTTTCTGTTGGAGAAAAGAATGAAGAGATGGTGGATTTCCTAAATGACTTTGTTCACACGATGCCTGATCAAAAACCAAGATACCTAATGGGAGTTGGTAAGCCTCTTGATATTCTTAACGGGATTCGCGCTGGTATTGATATGTTTGATTGCGTTCTTCCTACAAGAAACGCTCGTAACGGCCAGTTCTTAACACATGATGGGCCACTTAATATTAAAAACCTTCGCTTTAGAGAGGATACTCTTCCAGCTGATCCTAGTTGTGATTGTAAGGTTTGTAAGACTTATTCACGCTCATATATTCGTCATCTTTATACAACTGGAGAGTTCCTAGCTGGTAACCTTATTACTTATCATAATCTCTATTTCATGATTAAGATGACTCAAGATGCACGACAAGCGATTCTTGATGATAGGTTTGACGATTATTATAAAGAATTTTATAACAGATACACTTCACGAAAATGGGCCGCAGGCCAATAATTTAAAACTCTATTAGGAGAAATTAATGTTAGATTTATTTATCTCAAACGCATATGCACAAGGTGCAGCTGCTGGACAGCCAAGTACTGCTATGAACTTTGTTCCAATCATTGCTGTTGTCGCTATTTTTTATTTTCTAGTTTTTAGACCTCAGAAAAAACAGATCGAAGCAGAAAAGAAAATGCTTGATACTCTTGAAAAAGGTAATCGTGTTTACACAAAGTCTGGAATTTTTGGTACAATTGTTGGGATGACTGAAAAGATTGTTGACCTTGAAATTGCAGAAGGTGTTAAAATTAAGGTTCTTCGTTCACAACTTGGTGGATTAGAAGAAGCAATCCTTTCTAATAAACAAGACAAATAGTCTTATTCTTAAAGAGAGTTAAGTATGTTTGGTGGCTTTGGAGCTGGAGAGTTACTCATTGTTTTAGTTTTTGCCCTGATTTTTATCGGGCCTAAGAAACTACCTGAACTTGCAAAAGGTTTAGGAAAAGGACTAAGAGAGTTCCAAAAGGCCAAAGATGACTTAATGGATCACGTAAATGATGCTGCTGAGCAAAACTCAGCAGCAACTGAAAAAGTCGCCGATCAATCAACACAAAACGATGCGCAGCTCGAGTCTGGGCAGGATGAAGTCGTTGATGCATCACAAGATAAAGTTGAAGCAGAAAACCCAAAATCAAAAGACTCGTAAGTTTCTGAAATTAATCTATTCTTCATATTGTTTTTAAGTAGTTATTCTCATATAATTTTTGTAGTTTATTTAACTCAGATATTGAGAAAATCTAAGAAAACCCAAGGATTAGGAGAATCTAATGAGAAGAGGCTGGTGGTATCGCTTCGTATTTTTACTTATCGTAGCGATCATTTCAGGTATTTCAATAGTACCTACTGCATTTAATTTTAAAGAAACAGATAACTTTCCTGTAAAGTCCAAGATTAACCTAGGTCTAGACCTTCAAGGTGGTCTTTATATGATCCTAGGGATCGACTTTAAGAAAGTTTATAAAGATGAAGTAAAGGGTTATGCACGTCGTGTAGAATTTAGCTTTAAAGATGAAACGGGAAGTGGATTCAAGCTAGGTGATATCGATGCATCAGATCCTCTTGATCCAAAGCTTGAGATTCTTCTGAATTCAGCTGCTGATAATGAAGCTGTAAAAAGTGTTATTCATGACACTTATAATGGTTTAATCAGAATCACAGGTGATACAGGAAGTACGATTTCAATCGCTCTAACTAAGAAAGTTAAAACTGATATCGAAGAACAGTCAGTAAAAAGATCGATTGAAGTTATCCGTAACCGTATTGACGAATTTGGTGTAACAGAGCCAGAAATCGTTTCACAGGGGACAGATCGTATCGTTGTTCAACTTCCTGGTGTTAAGGATATTGAAAGAGCAAAAGAGCTTATTGGTAAAACAGCTAAGCTTGAGTTCAAAATGGTAAATTCTGAAATTGCTCCTGCAACTATCCAAGGTTGGGTATCAAAGGCAAAAGAAGAAGGGCTTGAGTACAAAAAAGGTGAGCGTTTCTCAACTTATGTATCAAAGGTTAATGAATTAGTAAGACAAGACCTACCTAAGGGACATGTTCTTGCTTTTGAGCGTGTGACTAATGCTAAGGGTGATATTTTACAACTTGTACCATACCTTATTGAAGCAACTCCACGTCTTACAGGTGAAGACCTTGAAGATGCAAGAGTTCAATTTAATCCACAACAAAATAATCAACCAGAAGTTGGTCTAAACTTTAAGTCTCGTGGAGCAAAGATCTTTGCTGAAGTTACGGGAGAAAATGTTGGCCGTTTAATGGCAATTACACTTGATGGAAATGTTTACTCAGCTCCGCGTATCAACGGTAAAATTGCTGGTGGACGTGCAACGATTTCGCTTGGTGGAAAGAGTTACAACGAGCAACTGAAAGAAGCAAGAGACCTTGCTTTAGTTCTTAGAGCTGGTGCTCTTCCTGTTCAACTTGATTTCTTAGAGCAAAGAACAGTTGGTCCATCTCTTGGAGCTGACTCAATTGATAAGGCAAGATTTGCTGCCATCATCGGGTGTGTTCTTGTATTTGGATTTATCTTAGTTTACTACAGAGTTTCTGGGATGTTTGCTATTACAACTCTTGCACTAAACGTTCTAATTATCCTTGCGATGTTAGTTGGGCTAGGTGCTACTCTTACTCTTCCTGGTATTGCTGGGATCGCTCTTACTGTTGGTATGGCAATTGATGCTAATATCATTATCTACGAGCGTATTCGAGAGGAGATACGTAAGAATGTAGGCTTCTATAAAGCCGTTGAAAATGGTTTTAATTCAGCATTTTGGACAATTATTGATGCCAATATCACAACTGCACTTGCAGGTATCTGTCTACTAAACTTTGGTACAGGTCCAATTAGAGGTTTTGCGGTAACACTACTTATCGGTATTTTTGCAACAGTTTATACATCTTACTTTGTTTCTAAAATCTTCTTCGAATTCTATATGAATAAAGTTGAAGGTCAGGATTTAAGTATTTAAGGTTGGAGTAATTAATGTTTGAAATAATTAGAAGTAATACAAATATCAATTTTGTAAAAAAGTTTGGGATAACATCAATTATCTCAGCAATATTAGTAATCGGATCTATCTTCCTTATCGCAACTAAAATGAAGTATGGGGTAGATTTCCGTGGTGGTGCTGAAATTCAAGTTAAGTTTCAAAAATCTGAAAACTTAAATGAATTAAGAAAGTCCATGAAGGATGCAGGGTTCTCTGGAATCACAATGCAGACAATTGGTGAAGCATCTGAAAATGAATACCTACTTAAGGTTTCGGCAAATGAAGAAAACCTTAATGAAGTAACAGATAAGGTTTCAAAGACTTTAACGTCTAAGTATGCAGCTGACGGTGTTGAGATTAGAAAGGTTGATATCGTTGGTCCAAAGGCCGGTGCTGAGCTTAGAAAGTCAGGTTTCCTAGCGATGCTATGGGCACTCCTAGCGATTATGGTCTATGTAGGTCTTCGCTTTGACTTTAAATACTCACCAGGTGCAATTGTTGCTCTATTCCACGATGTTTCAATCATTCTAGGTGTTTTTGCTCTTACTGGAACTGAATTCACACTTCAAACTGTTGCTGCCATTCTTGCGGTTATTGGTTACTCAGTAAACGATACGGTTATTGTTTATGACCGTGTTCGTGAGCACGAGGCAAAGTTTGTCGGCCGTGATATTAAAGAGCATATCAACAATGCAATTAACGAAACACTTTCAAGAACAATTCTAACTTCTGGTACAACGCTATTTGTATCAGCAACAATGTTCTTTATCGGTGGTCTCGCTATCCGTGATTTCTTTATGGCAATCACTCTTGGTGTTGTTGTTGGTACTTACTCATCTGTTTTCGTTGCAGCACCTGTTGTTTTATTATTTGATCGTCTAAGAGATGGAAAGAGTTCAAATACAGTAAATGCACAAGCTTAAGACATTAATTAATTTTAATTTTCTTATATTATCCCTATGCGTTCTTTTTTGGACGCATGGGGTTTTTGCTTATGGTGAGGACTACGATCGTGGCCAGCATCACCAATCAAATGAAAATAAAGTAGAGGAGCTACAAGAGTCGATTAATACTCTTTCAAAGCAAATCGAAAATAGTGACCAAGACGAAAGTGGTGATACACCAAATCTAAAAGATTTGAGTGAGAAATTAAAGGCCAGTGAGCTATCGACAAATGGTTCTAAGGCTTTACCCCAAGGCCTAGGCACGACAGGTATTTCTAAAACAAATCCTGCTCAAATGCGTATGGCCATTAAAATGATTAATTCTCAATTCAAATACATGCCTGATGATGAAATCGCTCAAATGATTCATTCATCTCTTGAAGGCAAGCCTATGGCCGGCTTTCTTATCAACTCAGAGAGGCTTACAAGCTTTCTCATTGGAATGGTAAAGGATGAAAAGGCCTTACTATACCTTTTTGAATTAACTCAAGATAAGAAGGTTATGAAGCTAGCATTCTTTACGATTATAGGCTTAATTATTATTAACTTCTTTCTAAGACGTAAGATCATTAAAAAAGATGATTTTATCCTCACTCGTTTTGTTAAAGGACTCTTATTCTTTGTAATCTCAACAGGTCTAAAAGTAGGGATTCTTTATTTCTTATATAAAGACTACTTAGGTCCAACGGTGGACATTTTTGTCGAACGTGTTCTCTAAATTTCTTTAAGGCGTTCTAAGATTACTGTTGGGTAATTGGAATACAGGCCATTTTTCTATCAAGTGGTTTGATCGTTGTAGGAATAGATGTTGTGTATCCACTACTTGTTAACTCACTTGAGTGCATGACTTGATATAGCTTCTGATATCCACGTTTTTGAACGTATGGGGCATCTTCATCTGCTGGCCAATAGAAATACGTCGGCTGCGATACAGTATCTGCTGTTGGTTTATAGTGAACACCATTACTTGTTAGGTGGAACCAAATCTTTTTCAGTTGTGACTCACGAATGAACATAACGTCTGCTGGTTTTACTTCTTGTTTATTTCCGTCACCAAGATCGATAACTTCTCTCGGCCCTTTGGCAAAGTAGAGACCTTCTGTTGGGACACCAACGATCTCTCCAATAGCTCTAAACTCAATTGTGCTTGAATTATATTCAGCTTCACCAGGACAGATTGCATTTCCAGAATTATCAGTAAAGAATGGAATCATTGCTAATCCTGAAGAAATTAAGCCTGAGTCTGCTGATGTACAGGCCTCTGGCATGCCACCATCTTCAACACTTACGTTTGGAGCAACACATGTTTCAAGCGGAGCAAAGTATTCTTTATTTCCACTAACATTAGCACCCATATCGATCATTCTCTGTTTGATTAAGTAATCAACAGTTCTAATCTCACCATCTTTTATAAAACGCACATCATTTACATCCCATAATGAGAAGTGACCTGGCGTAAGCTCAAGTCTTGAAAACTGTGGAGCATCATCAGTTTGACCTTCTTTAATATAGTCATGACAAAAGATTGTATCACTCACACCTGGTGGTAAGTAAGGTGTAGGGTAGTCAATTGGCATATAGAAGTGCTTTCTAATAGTATCAAGATAAATTGATTGTGATGCATCGTAATTTGGGCTTGTGGCCGTTGCACGGATCATACAAGTGTATTGAGAAACGAGTTTAATCTTTAAATTTCCTTCGTACTCATCATCATCACCTGGTTCAAATAATTTAAATTGTTCGTAATCACTTTGTGCGTTTTCAATTCCAGAGCCTGTCTCTTCGATATGAAAAGTATAAGCTTCCCCAAAACGCGCACCAGTTGATTCTAAATTCGCTTCAAAGAGGTTTGTTCCTTGATAAGTTTTAAGGTTCGTTGCAAATCGTCTTCCATCAATATCTGTAGCTATGAGCTCACATGATGGTGGGTTCGCATCTTGTCCATCTGGAGTATTATCTAAAGCATTATTACAAAAACCAAATAGGTTCTGTAGCTGTTCATCATCTTTTACTTTTGCACCTGGAGTAACACTTCCAAAAATCGTTGCAACAGTAACTTCTTTTTCAAGACATGTCGCTGCACAATCTGGTCCACTTGTTACTGAGGCCACTTTTTGATTCTTACAAATACAAAAGTCATCATCGATAAAAATTGAATCACTTGGTCTTTCAATAACCTCAGGAGGAGTAATACAAACACCTTCAGAAATTTCGATATTATCTAGGATAAATTCTTCAAAATCATTATCGACAAGTATTTTTTCTAATTGTTCTTCATCAGCAACAACTTCACCGTCATTACATGAAGAAGCACAGACATTTCCTTCGTTTAGGAGAAAGTATAGTCCTTCACATGTATCTGAGAATTCCACATCGTCAAAGAATCCGTCTGGACGTGCAACCTGTGGAACACATGAACTAGTTATAAACATGAATAGAATTAGATAAATTACCTTCATTGGCTTAAATCCCTCAAATATCTAAGTACTTAATCGCCATTTTTCTATTACTTCTTTAATTTTAGGTTAATTTCTTACATTTCCTCGTGTTTTTGTCCGTTTTTATGTAATTTCAATGTGTTATAATATGTGGAAGTTTTAGCAGGCACTAAGTAGCAGTAAATATTTTGTGGCATTATAAATATATCTAATGTTTTTAGAGACTTGGACGATAAGTAGGTAACTAAATATCGTGGAATTAAGTTTAGAAGTAAAATAAGTTCTCGTAACGTTAGAGAGGAGATAAAAATGACAAAAGCAGATTTGATCGCAGCAATTGAAAAGCAGGCCAATGTAACTCACAAGCAGGCCGAAACAGTTGTAAATATTTGTTTTGATGACATGATCAATGCTTTATTTAACGACGAAAGAATCGAAATCAGAGGTTTTGGTTCATTTGCTAATCGTAATTACAAAGCTTATGAAGGGCGTAACCCTAAGACTGGTAAGGTTGTTAAGGTTCCACCTAAGAAAGTACCTTTCTTCAAAGTTGGAAAGCAGCTACGTGAAATGGTTGATGAAGGTAAGGACAAATACGTAATTCGCGAAGCTTAATTACGTCTTCCAAGTTAATTTTCAATACTTAATATAGGCCTGCTGCATTAGTGGCAGGTCAATATTCTTAAGTATTTAGATTGACTTATCAAAAAATATCCATATTATAGAAAATCTAAAATCATTCATGCGGACGGGTGCTAGAGTGGTCTAATAGGGCAGTTTGCAAAACTGTTTTTCACCGGTTCAAATCCGGTCTCGTCCTCCACTAAAAACGCCAAGGCTTATGTCCTTGGCGTTTTTGTTTTTGTGGAGCATGAACGTAGTAGTCTAGACTCAAGCGTGAAGGCCCGAATTGAATGGCCTGTTTTTTCCGGCTCTCCTAATGACTTTATTCCATATTCGTAAATACCTGTAATAGCGTTAACCTTCCTTAACCTATTGTTTTTACAATACGTATTTAAATATAATATTTAATTATTTTTACTATTTTCCGATAGGTTATAAAATAAACTCCAAATAGTTTGGAGTTTATGGTAAACTTTTTATGTGAGGCAGAAATGATTGTAGACATAGATTTAGCACTAAAGAAATTAAATGACTTCCTAGCGAAGGAAGGTAAGGCCTTAGAGTTTGTTATTTGTGGTGGAGCATTAATTTATCTTTCTGGGTATAACAGTAGGCCAACTCAAGATGTAGATGTTTTAAAAGGCTTTAATGAAGTACTCAAACAAGCAAGTAAGGACATTGCTGAGGAACTGGGAATAAGTGAAAAATGGCTAAATCCTCATGTTGAAGTTTTTGTCGAGTATTTTCCAGAGGGCTGGGAAGATAGAGTCGAATTAGTGAGAAACTATAGTAATTTAGAAGTGTTTGGAGTTAGTAGACAAGATTTAATATCAAACAAGCTTAAGTCACTTCTAACAAGAGAAGCGGATAGGCAGGATCTCATATTAATGAAAGTAAGTAGAGAAGAGTTTGATATAGCAGTAAGCTTCGTCCAATCTTTTCCTAGTTTTGATGCTGTCGGCAAATTAGATGTTGAAATAATTGAAAGAGAGATATTTGATGAATAGAGATAGGATTTATAACATTGCAAATGCCTTTGGCTTTACTTTTACTGGTGTAGATTCACTTGACTATTCTGTATCTCCAGAGAGGTTTATTGTTGATACCCTTTCACTGTCAGGGGAAAGCCTCTTTAGGGAGGAAAGTCGTCTTCATACATTACTGAGAACATGGGTAAGAGATAACTCTCATCTGTTAAGACCTGAGTTACTTGTATCACTTGGTAGCTCTCTTGAAGGTATTTCATTGCGAGTTTTGGGTTCTATTTGTCTTATTGCTCAAGAATCAGATACTGCTAGTAAGAGATGGAATCGCGCTATTAGGCGTATATTGAAGATAGTCGACAGTGATAGATTGTATTTATATCCAGAAAATTATCCAAACAGTCGTATAGATCAGTATTTATCTGAATTTGGTATTCACTATAGATCGGTGGAGTTTCAAGATGAAAGAAAGTTTAGAGGGCTAAAGTGGATGGTAGAAAATAACCCATGGGTTAAAAATAGGATTCTAATGACTGTCTCTGCCAGAGCAGATATATACACATACCTTTCTAATAATGAAACAGCTAAAGAAAAAGAAGTATGTACAGAGCTTGATGTCGGAAAAAGCTCATTTTACTCAATCAAGAAAAGCTTTGAACTAATTAGGTTAGCACATAATTAGAATTAAATGCATTTTTAGAAGGGCGTGCTTACAAGTGCTTAATTGAATACTTAAATTATTGAAATATTGGAGAATC
Organism: Halobacteriovorax sp. BALOs_7; assembly: GCF_003612895.1. Classification (GTDB taxonomy): domain Bacteria; phylum Bdellovibrionota; class Bacteriovoracia; order Bacteriovoracales; family Bacteriovoracaceae; genus Halobacteriovorax_A; species Halobacteriovorax_A vibrionivorans. Next base: position 1,424,211 of record NZ_CP027772.1, read on the forward strand.
TATCGAGTCCTCCACATGAAACGCCACGGCTTATGTCCTTGGCGTTTTTGTTTTTATTAACATATTTACAATTGTCTTCTATATACAATAAAAACAATGTATTTAATGTAATAACTTGTGTTTATTGAGGACTTTATGAATATTCTTATTTTGATCTGTATTACTTTTAATCTAACAGTATATGCCGTTGATAGAGCAAGCATTGACAAGAAATCTTTAACTACAAAGCAATTGTTAATAGGTAATATAAAAAAGGAGTTTGAGCTTAAGTTCACAAAGAATAGAAATGGTATTTTAGAGTATTCTTCTGAATTTGAGTTTGTTGATATAGATGGAAGAACAGGAAAAAAGGATTACTCTTGTAGGCCTTTAAACTCGTTTATTAACTCAATAGATGATTTTAAAACTATCATTCTCAATAATAGTGAAAAATTAATATTTCATATGATTAATGATTTAAAGACTAAAGCTGAAGTTTCATGTGAAAATATTCGCCGTATGAAGAAGTTATCTAAAAAGCTAGTTCATAAAACAATGTCAGAACAAAAGTTTGTTAGTATTATTAAATATGATGTTCTATGTGAAGAAAGGTTTAATAATACTTTAAACAAAGAAATTCTTAGTAACATGAAAGAGAGAATATCTTCTACATTTAATGATGACATTCTTTTTAAAAATACGTTGTACAACTATATCGGTCAGTTAAACATTGTTAATAATATCAACAGAGCAAAAGACGACTACGATAATGAAGTATGGACGTCTACTTTTGATGAGCTAGATTTCAATTGTAGCTCTAAGATAAATACTGATTCGACAAAAATGAAAAGCTATGAGCATGCTTACTATTCATCCACGATTTTAGATAACTCTCTCTCTACAGAGTACAATTTAAGCTGTATTAATTCTAGTCGGTCATTAGTCAGTTATAATTGTCAATTGGAGGCTCTGAAATTCGGGATTAAGAAAGCCGGAGAGCTTATAAAGGCAGAGGAATATAAATAATAGCTCATTTTTAATTCTCGACTCTAGTACTTAAACTATAGAGATCGAGTACTTGTCCAACTGATTCGATCGAAACATCTTAAATTTAAATCGTAATAGCCGTGCTAATTTGTGCTTAATTGAATAATTAACTTATTGAAACATTGGAGAATCTATCGAATCCTCCAAATTTAAAAAGCCTACCAATGGGAGGCTTTTTTATTTTCTTTTGAGTACGCGACACCTTTATGCAAAATAAGTTACTTAGTAGTTTATTATAGGGCGTATGCACATGAAAGTTGAGTCGATTCATTCCTTTAAGCTATGTTTTAAGTCTGCAAGCATGATTTTTCGATCTTTTTACCACGTATTAACGATATTGGTTCTAGTCAAAAAACGCAACTTATGAGAATTGTATAAAGGTGTCGCGTATACAGTACTGTACTAATAAATTTCATAAATCGTGCAAAGGATTTATAAATGACATCAAACTACGATAAAGATCGTCACGAAGAAATTAATCAAATAGATTGGGATAAAACTCAGACCAAAGAAGTTGTAAAAACGATCTTTCGTGAAGCCGTTGAGAATCTTAATGTAAATAGTGATAAGCAGGGACTCTATGAGGGAAGCGCTGGTGTCTTATGGGGGATTCTTAATATCAAAGAATACCTATCAGAAAGTGTTGATTTAGACCCAATAAAAGCTGCTAATGATATTTATGAATCATATCTTAAAAATCCAGACACTAATAAGGTTGTGCCTTCGCTTCCAATGGGACAAGTTGGTCTCTTGCTTCTCAGGTATCGAATTAATCCATCTAAAGACTTAGAAGATGAAGTCTATTCTCTTGTTAAATCTAATATTGAAAACCCGACTCTAGAGTTTCTGTGGGGGGCTCCTGGAACCATGCTTGCAGCTTCATACTTCTATGATCAAACAAGTCAAGAATGTTGGGCCGATTTATATCGTGAAAATGCAAGGTATCTCATTAAGAAATTACAAGAAACAAGTGAAGAAGCTCTAATTTGGATGCAGGATATGTATGGAAAGGAAGTTCCATACGTTGGCGCAGGTCATGGTTATTTTGGTAATATGTATGGAATTCTTAAAAGAATAGATCTGCTTAGTACAGATGAGAAGAGTTATATTACCCACCATATAAAGAAAACGGCATTGAAACTTTCAAGACAAGATGAAGATGGCCATATCAATTGGCGTCCAACATATCCTGATATTGAAAAAGCCCCGACCCTAGTTCAGTGGTGTCATGGTTCTCCAGGAATTATTACTTCTCTTAAGAAGTATCCAGATGATACTGAAATAAATGAGCTTCTGGTAAATGCAGGAGAACTCGTTTGGAAAGCCGGACCTTTAAAGAAAGGTGTTTGTATTTGTCATGGAACAGATGGAAATGGGTTTGCCTTCTTACAATTATATAAACGTACCGGAGATGCTAAGTGGCTTTCTAGGGCCAGAGCATTTGCTATGCATGAGATTAATAAGGAAGAATATAAGAATAGTAGTTTAAGCTTATTTACAGGTAAAATAGGATTTGCTCTCTTTCTTATAGGATGTCTTGAAGAGCGTGATAACTTTCCATTGTTAGATGAGCTGTGAGGAAATTATCGCCCAGTTACTACTTTTGAGTAATTGAGTTAGCCTAAGTTTAAAACTTATATTCGCCTTTAAAGTTATACGTACTCTCATTATTTTTCTTTTTAATATACTGAATGCTTAGTTCTAGGTTTTCATCTAAGACTTTGGTTTTTGCTGTAGCATAAGTCAAAGGCTCGCTTCCTTTTACCCAAAAACCAACTTTTCCAGCGATAGGTTTTTTGATTCCAACTTCAAAGGCATACTTACCATCTTGTGAATAAACAGAGACTTTAAGATCTGTGGTTGCGCCGTTTTGCTTGATATAGACAATATTGTGAATACCTACACCATATTGTTCAAATACTTGTTTCTTGATAACGTTTTCAATCTTACCGCCTAGGATGGCGACAGTGTACTTTCCTTCATCTCTTACGTCGGCTTTCATAATCGAGGCATGAACTGATACGATACTTTTCCAATTAGCTCCTAAAAAACTTGTATCAGCGTATAGAGATGACTTAATTGAATTTAAGTTGTCGCTATACATATCTTCTGTTTCATAATCTTTTAATGTGGCACTTCCGTGACCAACATCTATGCTTATATTTCCTTGAATGTCTGCGTAGAGGTTTCTTACAGGGCCAATATCGACCTTTCCAGTTTTAAGCTTTACGTCCATTCCCATAAAAGCGCTTGTGGATTCTTTATAAAATTCTCTTTCTTGAATTTCCTTTCGTGAAGTTTGCATTCCAATACCCAGCTTCGTATCAATATGCTTTGAGTAATTTTCATATTTAAATACGCCTCCCATTGCTTCGATGCCGCTGTCACTTGTTGCGTAAAATGCTCTTGTTGTGATATTTCCGGTTTTATAGTCGAGATTGATCATATTGATGCCATCGTATTGAACACCATTTGATGAAACTTCGATATCAAGGCCTGCTGCTTGGTTTAGAATATGGCCCATCTCACTTGGGACTCGATCTACTGGATTTCCTTGGCCATCAAAAATACGGTAATTGATACCAAATTCTGGGATATAATTATCCTGGGAAAGGCCTGCTGCTCCTGTTCTATTATTAATTCTAGTTTCACCGTAATTAAAGTTTACAATACGATCTGGATTTTCAGGGTCTTGTGCAATTACTGTGGCATGGCCAACGCGTCTTGAGTTATAGGCAACGACATAAACATCTTCTACATCAAGACGTTTTAAGATATTTGCTTGAACTAGTGGTTATTCATTATATGGCCCATGATGTGGGCAAGATAGATCTTTTGTTCAAAACTCATTATAAGCTTTGAAGCAGATAGAATTTCATTTCTTTTAATCTCAGGTGAGCCAATCATGAGACCTGCTACAACGTTAGCAAAATAAATATCACCGTCTTTTTTACCGAACTTCTTAACAGACTCACTATAGATATCTTGAATATCCATAGAGCCAAATTGAGCGCATTTATTATCCAAACATTTAACAATTGATTTAATGACTGCTTCTCTTTTAACAGTGTCTCGCCAGTAGGAGTTTGACGCAAATTTGTCTGTTTTAATTAAGTCACTTGTGTTGTATTGGTTTAGATCTTGATTAAGATAAGCGCCTTCTACATTTATTGCTATTCTCCCAGAGACAGCAGACGTCGTTAATAGCATTGTACTTACAATAAATGATTTTATCTTCAAGATAAGCTCCAAAATAATTCTAACATTTTGTGATTAAATGCACATCAGATGCCAATTCTAATTTAGAAATTTTAAGCTCTTATAATCTTGAAAGTATTTTTGTTGTTTAAGATTTTAGGAAATGTCCAATCTTTAGTCAGATTTAAAGGAACTGATTGATAATTTTAATATTGAGCTTTGTATAAAACTTTAACATGCAAATAGTACATGAATCCTCTTGTATAGGCCTTTGCGTATTCAATATTATGATACTTTTTATTTAAGTTAGAACTTTAATCAAAATAAGGATAAATATGAAGAAAACAACTTTCGCATTACTGTTAGGAGCCCAAGTATTAGCTAATGATTATAATATTGAGCATTCGCATCTTAACGAATTAGTGAGAAATAATGATGCTATCTTTGAGCCAGTTGAAGTTGAGGAAAGTAAGCTAGAGGAAGAAGATATTCTTGACGGGATTCGCAAACGATTTGTTATCACTTATTCCCAGATAAATTACTCAGCTGTGGACTCTTCTTATAATGTTGGACACGATGAAGATGATATTTATAACTTTGGTGGTGAAGATTTTAATAAGATGTTTGATGAAAATATTGAATTTAAAGAAGGACACAAAATATCGATTGAGTATCTTGTCACAGATAATTTTAGTATCGAATTAGCAGATACATATAGAAAGTATCAAATGAATGGCCGACATGTTGGTTATACGCAAGGAGATCTTTTCAATGACGATCGATATGATGTATACGAGGCCGAAAATACAACCGTTTTAAATGATATTCAACTTGGAATGAAGTATGCAATCCGTCTAGTTAATACACCTGAACTTAAGCTAGATTTAAGCCCTGGTGTAAGTGCTGGGCTTGTCCATGTTAAATCAGATACAAATACATACTATAATGGTCAAAAACATGAGGATAATCACTATGATGATATTGGTGGTTATTCTTATGGTGTCTCTCTTGAAGCCAAGGCAATCTTTTGGGATCGCTTCTTTGTTTCGGTTGGCGCAGAACAGCGTAACTATGTTTTGGCCCCAATGGAGCATGAAAGTGGATTTAATCAACAAATTGATCAAAGTGGTATGAACTTCTATATTGGTGCAGGTATAAGATTTTAATCTTTATTGCTTAAATTTTGTTTTACCTGATATAAGTCATATTTAACTCACATAAATAAACAGATACTCTATAGTGAAGTAAAGATCCACAAGGGGATAGCTATGAGTAAATTAATGATTTGTGTCGATGTCACTAATGAATCAATTAATTCTTTTAAAGGACAATTAAAAAATTATGACTGGAGTCGTTGGGATGAAGTTCACTTCGTTCATGGGTTTGAGACACAGGTCTATGCTGATACTTTCTACTTTGCTTCATATCCTTTAGAAAGCCAAATGGATGATATTGAAAAGTCTGTTGCTACTTTACTTCAGGGCCTATCTAAAGAGCTTATACCTTCTGATTATAAGGGGAAAGTTATTGGTAAATGCCTTTTTGCAAACTCTTCTAAAATTGCACTAAAAGAATATGCACAAGAGAATTCAATTGATGAAATGATAATTGAGACTCGAGGGAAGCACGGTTTTAGCGGATTATTTTCAAGCTCATTTGCTGAATATATGGTTGGGCATGCTCCATGTCGTTTAATGATACTTAGAGAAAATGACTAATGAAGTATATCTATATTTGTTTGTTACTTGTTTTTGTAAGTTCATGCTCTAGTATAAACACTGACTCACGTGAGTACTATCATGGACAAAAGATGAGACATGGTATTATTCCAAAAGATATGAGTCGATCACCAGAGAATATAAAAAGAGTGCTTGATGCAAACTCTGTAGTACGCGGTAAAAAGATTTATTCAAAGAATTGTATGAGTTGTCATGGCCAAGATGGAAATATGATTGATAATGTTGACTTATCTAATCTCTCAAAAGAAGTACCTAATTTTAATTTCTATCTTCTTGTTTCGCGTTCTAAGGAATCAATGCCAGGATGGAAAAGTCCTCTGTCAAAACAAGATATTAAGGATTTAGAGAGCTATCTTTATTCATTATAATGTAAGTTTTTCAAATTAATATGACTTCCTACTAAATATGATTTATTCAAATGAAATAATCTAATTTAATATTAGGGAGTCTCATGAAAAAGTTACTTATTACTATTGTTGCGATAACGTCTTTATCTAGTCTTGCTAGCGTAGCGATTGATACACCAGAGCGATTAATTACTATTGTTGATGAAAGTGGTAGGCCAGTAAAAGGAGCTATAGTAGAAGTACAAGCTTCTTATAGTAAATGTATGAGAATTTACTGGAGCGTTGGTAATCCTTGTCAGTTTAAGAGTCTATTTTATAAGTCTATTGTGACTGACGAGAATGGAGAGGCCATAATTCCTGCTATTAAAGAATATATTCCAAATGGAATTAATACTAAGAATAGAGATATTTCTTTCTCGATAAATGTTGATAATTATACTAGCAAAGAATTATCTTCTAAGTATTCAACATGCGGGTATCAGCTTAGTCAGTACTTAAAATCAAAACCACTTTCTACTAACTTAAAAGATTTTCTCGAGAATAGAGGTTATGCATCTTCATGTTTTTATGATCTACGTGATGAAGATAGTATCAATGATGAAATGACAGGAAAAATAGAATGTATGCTTTTTGGTACACGTGATCTAGGTTTTGTTAATGGGAAAAGAACGCATATTGATATATCGTTGGTAGAAGGTATTAATGATTACAAAAAAACTTGTGATGAGTGAGATATATGATTTAATGTATATATTCTAATGGCCGGTCTATGACCGGCTTTTTTATTTTAAAGCGGGCAAAAATGAATGAGATTTTAAACATAGGTAAAGAGATTGAAGACTTAAAGCTTAATAATGAGAACTTTTCTCATGCTTGTTATGAATATCTTAAAAATAAGTCAATTAAAGTGGATATCCATGAATTAGAGGATTTTATTGCAAAATGGAGTCTTGAAACAAAAGTTCTTCCAGAACAGGTAAATGTTTATAATGGTTTTGGTCAGCCTCCAATTACGTTATTTAATAACGGGCACTTTGTTGTTGATCTCTATTTTTGGCAAACATTAGATACTTCGATTCATTCACATTCTTTTAGTGGCGCCTTTCAAGTTCTATATGGAGAGTCAAGACATGAAGTTTTTAAAGTAACTAAAGATGAAGAGTTCTTTGATGATATTTTCTTATCCAATTTAGAGTGTATTGTTGATGAGACTCTTGTTACAAATGATATTAGGGAGATTAAGAGGGGACTTGAATTTTCACATCGTGTCCTCCATGAGCATAATCCTACAGTCACTCTTTGTATTAGAACTGTTAATGATAAGTCACCACAGTGGCATCATTTTGATAATGGATTAAGTATTCAAAAAAGATCCCCTGAAGCAAGTGATATAAAACGTCTATCTATTTTCGATTATCTTATCACTAGAAATCCAATGCAGGGCCGTGATTACTTAGATCGCCTTATGAATGAATTCTCCCCAAGTCTTATTATGAATTTATATGAGGAGTTGTCCTACGATCAGATGGGACTTCAAGAGTCCTCTGTTGAAATATTCTTTGAAGCTGTAGTTGATCGTTTTGGAGATACAAAATGGTTTAAAAGATATATGGACTTTTTTAACTAAAATTTCACCTAATAAAAAAGGCCTCTTCAAAAAAAGAGGCCTTCCTATGGCCAGTGTTGAAGGGTTTTTGGCCATATACTTGATAATCGAGAGAACTATTTTAGCTGATTAACTAGTTTTATTTCTATCTGATTTTACTGACAATATTGTATGTTCTTTAGTTGTTTTTGTACTATAATTACATATTATTTATCTTAATGATTTTCTAAACACGGTACGAAAATATGGGTGATTTCAATATATTCATTGCTGCAACTTCCAGTGTTATCTTATTTATTTTTGGACTAGAAAATTTTTCTAAAGAGGTTCAAAAAGTTACTGGAGACCAGTTCAGAAAATTTATCGGAAAGGTAACTAATTATACAAGTATTGGTGTTCTCATTGGTGCATTTGTTACAGCAGTTGTTCAATCAAGTTCAGCAACATCTGTTATAGCTATAAGTTTAGTTAATGCTGGTGTTCTGTCTTTTAAAAACTCAGTGGGGATTATCTTTGGTTCAAATGTTGGAACGACTATTACAGCACAATTGGTTGCTTTTAAATTAACAGCTTTTGGTCCTGTATTTATTATATTGAGTTTCTTTTTATCATTAATAAAGACGAAGTACTCTGTATTTGCTAAATCATTATTTTATTTTGGTTTTGTTTTCTTTGCCCTACATCTTATTTCTTCAACTCTTGTACCTCTACAAAGTGATGAAAGACTAATTTCATTTTTATCAAAACCTCATAATCCATTCTTAGGAGTTCTTGTTGGTATGATTATAACAGCAGTCGTTCAATCTTCATCTGTTACGACTGGTTTGGCCATCATTCTAACTCAGCAGGGAATTCTATCAGTAGGCAATGCGGTCCCAATTCTAATGGGGGCCAATATCGGAACAACTGTAACGGCCCTTATCTCGATTGTGAATATGGATATCGCTGCAAAGAAAACTGCTTTATCTCATTTCTTATTTAATTTTGGTGGTGTCGTACTTTTCTTGCCCATCGTTTTTATCTGGGGGGATAAGTTTAAATTATTAGCTGATGATCCGGCCATAGCCTTAGCAAACTTTCATCTCATCTTTAATGTAACAACAACCATCATCTTCATTATTGCCATTGATCCTTTTATCCGTTTTGTTGATAAAGTCCTAGGTGAGGGGAAGATGGATTTTGAGCGTTTTGATCTGAGTATGTTTTCTCCTGACAATGACTTTAGTGAAATTGAAAGAAATCTCTATTTAAACATCCCCAAAACATATGACTTTGTCCAAGAAAATTATAATCTTATTACCTTGAGTATTGAAACAAATTATAAAGGCGTATTCAATGCGGCCAAGAGAAGAATGGATTATATTGATTTTGTAGAAGATGAATTGATAAGCTTCTTTTCTAACTACATTGCCACATGTACTAGTGAAAAAGAGATTAATACTATTATTCATATTATGTCCATATATGAATATATTTTCCAAATACATGACTCTGTAAAAGACTTATCAGATTTGAAAGACTCTATGGATAAGAATTATATTGAATTAAAAAGTGATCTCATCGTTATCATTCGCTCACTGGCAACTCGAACTTTAAGCTTTTTTGAAACAATGTCTAATCCACATCTGGATGAAGAACAAAAGCGAGAGCTAAAAAAAGAAGTAAATGAATTTCAATTTAATATCATTGATTACAATAAGAGAATTTTAAAACTCATGGCAGCACCTGATCGACGTGATGCTAGTGTTATTATGCATATTATAACTTATAGTCAGCGCTTAAAAGATAAGCTTGTTCATTATCATAATCTCATTAGTGATCATGCGGTATCAAGCTCAGATGCTAACGACTCTTTATCCACCCACTAAGATTAATGATAAATCCATAAGTGATGATAAGCGAAAATGCGATCAGTATACAAAAGACTGTCACATCATCATTTTTTCCAAGCTCGTCTATAATTGGATGATAATTATTAAAGTCATTTAGGAAGTTGGTAAATAAGACTTTATCTCTACTATGAAGTTTAGTGTGATAAACGTGTTTAATTAAGTAGTATAGGCCACAACCGAATATCAAAGTGAGAACAACTCCATAGAAATGTGTATTAGAAACTTTTTTATTAAACCTTGCTGCTGATTTAATATACTCGTCACTAGTTTCAAAATCTTTGATGTCAATAATTGACTTATTTTTTAAAAAGCTTTCTTGTATTACTTGTATTAGGCTTCTGTTATCTCCACTTTCTTTTAAGTTTTTAATCATTTTCTTTCTGATGCCTATTGCTGGAGGTAAAAGAAGTAGAATACCAAAGAATGGAATAACCACTTTATAGATCAAATCAATATCCATAGTAGAGATGATTAGAATTGGAGCTAGAATGAAGGCCAATGAAGCTAGCGAGAATATTTTGTACACATTCTCTTTTTGAAGAACGTAATCCTCTTTTCCTTCAATAATGTATACATCAACACTTTTTCCTATTCGATTCTTTAAAAAACTTTGATTGGTTCCTAAGAAGAGCTTTCTTTGTCCATCTTGATAATATTCAATAACAGGACAAATTGTAGTGGTTCTTGTTGTTCTTCTATTGCTTCGATAAGTTTTAGACTCTTCTTTGAAAGCAATAATTTTACCTTTGATTAATTTAGCGTGTTTTTTGTAATAGGTATTAATTGAATTGATGAAATAGAAAAATGTGATTCCAAAAAATGTCATTGCACCTAAAAAGAAGAGGGGCACTAGCTGTGTAATTAATTTTATGTCCATAAATACATTATATGGATAAATTCTATATAAAAAAAGGGATCAAAATGATCCCTTTATATCTTACTCTTCTTCTTCAAGATTATGATAAACAGTGACGACATCATCGTCTTCTTCTAATAAATCAATAAGTCTTCCAAATTGCTTTAATGTATCTTCGTCATCAATAGCTTTATGGTTAAGTGGAACTCTCTCAAGTCTTGCTTCTTCTGGAGTGATATTAATTTCTTGTAATTTCTTTTGAATATCACCAAATGATTCTACAGGAGCGATAATTTCATAAACTCCATCTTCTAAAGTTATATCTTCTGCACCAGCATCAATAACTTCTAATTCGAATTCATCTTGATCACTTACATTTTCTTCATTTACTAGAAAGTTTGCTTCTCTTTTAAAAACGAATTCTAATGAGCCAGTTTGCCCTAGTGATCCTTGAACTTTATTGAAATAGCTACGTACATTTGCAACTGTTCTCGTATTATTATCTGTTGAAGCTTCAACGAATACGGCAACTCCGCCTGGGCCATATCCTTCATAATTTATATCTGTGTAGCCAACACCATCTCCACCTTGGCCTTTTTTAATGGCCCGGTCGATATTATCTTTTGGTACGTTAAACTTCTTACAACGGTCAATAGCTACTTTTAGTAAAAAGTTTGTGTCAGGGTCACCACTTCCACTTTTTGAAGCTAAGAATACGTCTTTTAGAGCTCTAGTGAAGACTTGGCCACGGGCCTTGTCTGCTGCACCTTTTTTTGCCGCGATTTTTGCTGATTTTCTTCCCATAAAATCCTTCTTAAGTAGTTAATTTTTATTACCCTATAGTTTTAGTCAAAAGGCCACGATTCGTCTAGTTTTTGGCCTCCATCAAATAAGATTGTCGATTCTCTATGCAGGCCTAGTAGATCTTTCAAACTCACTGAAATATTTGATAAGTACTGGTAATTTGGAACATACATAGGGGGAATCAATGAATAAATATCTATTATTAATGGCGTTAAATCTTTCAACATTTGCTAGCTTTGGTAATTTTGGTGGCCTTGGAGGTTTCGGTGGACCAGATTTGGACCACGATCCGCGATATCGCCATCGTCCACAGGATAATAAGGTTGATGTGGCCAAGTGTGAGATAAAACGCAATGCCCAAGTTTTTCATTTAAATAAGAGAAATTATTCTTTAGATGAGCTTTTTGCACTCGTTGCAACAACTCAAAAAGGTAAGAGCGTTATTGATCAATTAATGCCTTTGTTAGATCAAGGTAAATTAAAAATTTCAAATCTTACAAGTTTTGAAAGACAAAGAAGGGGATTAGGTTCTAGAACATCTGCACTTTTTGATTTCACAACAACAGTACCTACAATCTATATCGGATTTGAAGATGAACTTGGCCTAGTGGCCCATTTCTTCGTACATGAAGCAACTCATGCTCTTGATAAATTAATTCCACAAGAATACGAGGTGGATATGATTTATTATAACGCTTTTAAGGACTTTCAAAAACTATTTGGATTAGATGTAGAGCCAATGAAAGAGTTAAGTGAATATGAGACTCAAAAGATGTATGAGATATATGAAATCAAAGAAAAGAATCGTAATCAGCATATATATCGAGCTGAACGATATGCTTTTGATGAGCAAGGTATTTTTACGAATGAAGTACTAAAAGTAAGTGATTGTTATGAGGATTATGTACAGGAGCATGTTGATAAGAATAAATTAAAACTTTATCGCGACACTCCTGATGAGCATATTATCAATGCTTATGGTATTAACACAGATTATCTAAAATAATATTAATACTTATCTACTTTGACTGGGTCTGAGTAGGTACTAAATCGGCCATCAATATCAAAGGTGGCCATTTTTATTTCATATGTTCCAGTTGAAAGATCTTTTATTTCGTATTTGTCTAAAACCCAACTTTGGTCGTCGTAGATAACAATTGAGTTCCAATCAGGATTACTATTCTTGCGATAAAGAATCTCATATCCACCAATTTCATATGGATAAAGACGTGAACCATCGGCTCGCTCTGATGGAGGAGTCCAATTCAACTTTAGTGATATCCGCTTTGTGCCAGTGTTTTCCTGTTCACTGCCGCTACCACCACCTCCATTACATGAGGCAATCATAGTTGATAGTAGTACTAAAAATGTCATATTCATTAAAATCTTGAAGTTTTTCATAATGAACTATTCGGCTGATATTACAATAAACTTTATTAAAGTTATTAATAAAATTTAACGATACGTTAATTATGGAAAGAAAAACAATAAAATACACGAGACATTTCTTATTAACCGCAGCTTTATTTGTTGGAAGTAGTTCCTATGCATCAAACTTTGATTCTTATAAAGCGGCCTTCTCAAAACTTAATAGTTACAAAAAAGTTTGTAATTATAGCTCACTATCAAAAAAGGAAAAGAACGAGGTTATGGCCACTGCCTTTTCTATGATGACTGATCATGATAAGAAGCAGCTTTCTAGTGGAGTGAGTAATTATATTGTATTTTTAAAGGATACAAGAAAGCACTTTGCTGAAAAATGTGGACCAGGTCAAAGAAGTAATCAGGAATGTCAGAGCTTATCAAGAAGAGCAAAAACTTTTTATAAGTACGATGTTCAGCTTGGCCTTGATAAGGTTGACTCTTACGTTAGTCAATTTCACTCTCAAATAAAACTAGGTCTTTCACATTGTAAAGATAGTGATAAAGTTATTGCAGATGTAATGGATGATATTCATAATCGAGTGGATATTAATGATAGTTTGAATAATTCAGAATTTGATACTGCTATTGCTAAAATGGCCCAAGTAGCAAAGGACTTTTCTATCGAATTAAAGGATGAGAGAGTTCCTTTCCCAATTAAGAAAAAGGATACGGATAAGGCCGAATCTATTTATGATTCAGCTTCTGTTGATAATACTGTTTGTTACGATAAGGTTAAAAAGGCCACATTTGTGGACAATATTGAGTCGTTTGCAGGTGAGGTTCTTAATAAGTTTCTCGGGATTTTCAATCCAAAAAAAGTTAAAAGTGTTTCTTTAAAATAATAATAAAAGCGCACTAGCTACTAGTGCGCTTCTTTGTCTATAGTTTAATCTTATATTCTTTTACAATAATACTATCTTTTTTAAGGCGTGATTTTACAGTTAGAGTAAAATCTCTTTCACCTTCACAGCGGTACCTTAGCTTAAACCAAATAAGTCCTCTTGAAGCCTTATCTTCTAATGCAACACAAGTTGAACGATGTCCTTGTTCTACTTCAGAAACTACAGAAGCGACTTCTTCGCTTTCAATAAGTGTTTCAACTGCTTCTTGAAATATTCTTTGTGACTCTTCAATATCTCTCATATCAGGGAAACTAATATCTCCAGGGAAGCCAATACTAATTCCTGCATTTGCGTTTAGTGAGAATGCGCAAACTAATGCCATAACTAAGTTTTTCATATATTACCTCGTTGTTTTTAATTTAATTAGACTCAAATATTCTAGTTTGTTTGATATGTCAAACAGGTGTAAATACCTGATAAAATAACTGTATAACTCATTGATAATATTAAGTTGATAATTGCTGTAATCAATGGATAGAATAACTTATGAAATTATTTACTCTCATCTCTTTTCTTTTTTTAGTCTCATGTAGTTCAACAACATATAACAAGACTGTTGATTACGTGGATATTAATCGTTTTATGGGAAAATGGTATGTTCTAAGTGCCCGTGCCACATTTCTTGAAGAAGGGGCCCATAACTCTCTTGAGATTTATACATGGAATAAAGAGAAGCAACGTATTGATATCGATTTCTCATTTAATGAAGATTCATTTGAAGGTGAGTTAAAAGAGATTCCTCAAAAAGCTTGGATTATTAATAAGGAAACGAATGCTCATTGGGAAGTCTCTCCATTTTGGCCACTTTATTTTGATTATCTTGTGATTGCAATGGATCCTGATTATCAGTGGGTTGCTATTGGTGTACCTGATGAGAAGTATCTTTGGATAATGGCCAGAGATTGGCGTAATCCTGAACCTATTATCAAGAAAGTCACGAGAAAGGTAAGTGAGCTAGGTTACTCAGTTAAAGACTTAGTTGATGTAAATCATAAGTGGGACTAGTCTAGGAAGTATTCAGCAACTCCATATAATCCATTCTGTTCAAATGGGAAGATGACTGAATCATTCACTGGGTTATAGTCAAATTGAACACCACGACAATTAAACCCTGTCATTGTCCAAGGTAGCGCTCCGAGGTCTGTATTTGTCGTTAGGTTGTGAGCATATAGACGTGAGCCATAGCAGTAGTACATATAGTCTACACCTGATCTTCTTGCGTATGTGAATCCATCATCGATATTTCTAGGTGTGTAGGCAATCTGCTCAACTGTTCCATTACTGTTAAGTGCAATAACACGACGTTGGGCACCACGATACATTTTTGCCATGATATAGCGGTTGGCATTGCTATCGTAGAAAATATTTCTAAAGTCATCCCAGTATTCATAGAAACATGTTGATCCATCTACTGGCCCTGATTGTAATGCCGAACAACTTTCACCTGAATTCTCATATCCAATTTTACCCATGATATGAGACTGGCGGTAGCTGTCAGTTGAATCATATTTCTTAAGCATGAAGTCTTCATAGCGTTGAGTTGTCGGGTTGTAACTCATACGGTTCATAAAGAGTTGTCCATTAGCAAAACCGAGTGGAAGACCGCGGTTGTTACTACCACCAGTATCAATATTTGCCCCAATCATACCATCAGCTGTTGGATCGTAATAAGGAGTTCCGCTAGTATTATTTAAGATGTCTTCCCATAAGCCAGTGCTTCGATTAAGCATGGCCATACGTCCATAGTGAGTATCTCTATCTGAATAGATATTTCCAGTAGCACGATCAACCATCATCCAGTATGCGTTTCTAACTGGCTGAACATCGGCTTGAGTCGTCGTATCTTGTGAAGCAATTGTACCGTTACCAGCAACAATATTGATATTTCCATCTGGTGTGAATTGTTTAATATAATAAGATCTTGTATCGTTAACGACAATATCACCAGTATTAAGTCTTACGACTCTTGATATGTCTGCAAATCGTGCGTTAACGGCATTGACTCCATCTCCGTATCCATAACCTTGACCAAAGATTGTGACAACATTTCCGTCACCATCAAGTGTTCTAATTCTACCACGATCGTTAAAGTATATTTTTCCAGTTTTAGTGACAAAGACAGAATAGATGTCCATGTTACAAGAAGTGGCCGGCGTTCCATCTGTACATTCTCCTCGTGTTCCAGAACCAAGTATTCTTGTATACGTACCATCAAAGTTGTTTCTGTTAACATAACTTCTTGCTACAGTAACATATGAATTACCATCCATCCCTGTGTAGTTGTAATAGTGATACCAACGGTAACTATTATCAAATGGAGTAATTGCCTGACCGGTTGTAGGGTCAAAGTATACTCTTGCGTATGTATAATCTGAAGTCGATGTGTACATATCACATCCAGGGAAGTTCTTATGGTGATACGCGTGACCAGTCATTCCTTCAATTACTGAAGTACTAGTATTATATTTTAAACCAATGTAACCAATTCGACATTTTGATAAGTCTTGAGTCGCTTGCCAACCATCACCAGTACCCCCAAGATATAGTGATTCTACTTGTCCAGTAGATGCCTTATAGACTCTAACTCTGAAACTTCCAGCAGTCTCAATACTTTCAGCTCGTTCCGAATTAAACCAGATGTCACCATTTGGAAGAGGAGTGAATAACATCGCGTTTGTACGATATTCCCATGTTCCATTATGAGTTAATTGCAGATCAAGTGGATTTGTTACAGTGTCTGCTGTATTTGAGCCACCACCAATTATAGTTTCAATTGTCGGGTTATCCATATTTAAATCAACTCGACGAATTCTGTTATAGTCATAAATTAGAAGTCGACCTTGATAATCCAGCGCAATTTTTAATGGATATCTAAGTGTTGCACTTTCAGCTGGACCACCGTCTCCTGTACTTGTTCCTGTTGTTGTAATGAATAGTTTTTGCTTACCATCTGCTGGATCAACTGTAAGAATCCCTCTTTTGTAGTCTGCAAAATAGATATTTCCATCATCTGTGAAGACAAGTGAATTGATATCAACTGAGTCTCCAACAGTTTTATTGAAGAAAAGTGCTGTACGAGCATCACCACCAAGACCGGCCTCAGTGTTACCAGCGATAATTTTGATCTTATCAGCATTAAGAGGTGTTGAAATTAGTTGAGTACTAATTGCTGAAGTATTTGTTACTTTAACACGTATTTTATAAGACGTTGCTAGAGGTGAACCACCTGTCCATTTATAACAACCCTCATTTGTATCTAGGGTAATACTTGGACAGCCGTGATTAGTATGAGGAGCAATCCCTTGTGCTCCAGCAATGGCCGTGAAAGTTTTTTCATCTTGAGTATAGTATAAGTTTATTGCTGTTGAATCTAGTCCAAGAATATCATCAACTTTCCATCTAATATAAACGTCAGAACCTGTTGGAACTGATGAGTCTAAACGCGTAGGAGGTATTGATGTTGTATCTGAATTTGCGGCTGCAACGTCCCAGATTGATGGTGGATCAAATTTTGTATATCCAATCGCATTATAATCAGTATTTAATGTTGTTGTATTTGTTGAAATATTTCCTGCTTCATCTTTTACCCATGCATAGACATTATAATTTGCTGGTTGCCATCCAAGTAAATGTGAAAAATCTACGATCGTTACATTTGCAGCAGGTGACATACCTATTGATGGAGAGTTAAGTCCTAGCCAACATTCATCTCCAGCAGCTGGTGCAGTTGTATCATTTGTCTTTAGACATAATTCTGTGATGTAGACGTTTGAATTCTGTGAATTCGCATTAATAGTATAAGGAATAAAGTTAGTTGGTGAAGGATCTGGCTCCGTCGTTGAGATTGATGTTACAACTGGAAGGCCAGTTTCTCTAATCCAAGTACCACTTACATTCGTCGTATTACTTGATGCGTTTGTTTGTGCAAAGTTATAATTATTTGATAAGTCAGCAGCTGTCGTTGCTGTCGTCCAAGACCATACTCCTGAAGAACAAGTTGTTGTCGTCGTTTGTGCCCCAGAGATATTTATTGTTAGGCCATTTTCACATGTACCAGTGAAAGTTGCTGTTGATCCGTTATTTTTGATTGTAGCAGTATCAATTGCAAGAGCAGGGAAGTTAGAGTCTCTTGTCCAAGTATAAGAAAGAGTTGATGTATTTCCTGCCGAATCAGATTGTGTAAATGTGAAAGTTCTTGTTGCATCTGTCGTATACGTTTGAGAAGTCCAGCTCCAGTTCGCAGCAGAACAACTGATCGTATCTGTTTCTTGATTTGATATTGCAATAGTATTATTTCCTTCACATGAACCTGAAACAGTAATGCTATCAGTATATCTAATTTCAGTTGGGTTCTGACCAATATTGATTTCAAAAGGTACAGTCGCTTGAAATGCTGGTGGCGTCGCATCTCTTTCCCACGCTAGAGATAGTGCAGGCGATGATGTGTTACCTGCGGCATCTGTTTGAACAAGGTTATATACATACGTACCATCTGCTGTTTTTGGAGATGGTGTCCATGACCATGTTCCAGATGAACAATTAAATGATGTTGTTTCATCACCTGTAACATAGATTGTATAATTACCTTCACATGTACCAGACCATGCATTAGGTGTGTTCTGATTAGTGAAGTCTGGTGATATACCAGCTGTTTTTGTCATAACTGGTGCAACTTCATCTCTAATGAAAGTACGTGAAATAGTTGTTGAGTTTCCAGCAGCATCAACTTGATTTAGTGTTACAACCTTTGAACCGTCTCCATCAGAGAAGTTAACAGTTTGTGAAAACGTTCCAGCTGAACATGCTATTGTAAAGTTGGCTTGAATATCTCCTGATATATTAATATCTCTACCTGTTTCACAATTACCAGTGATAGTTGTACTTGATAGGTGATAAGAGTTATTTGCTGGAGAGCTATAACTTAGAGCAGGGGCAATAGAGTCAATTGTAAAGACATTCGATTGCACAGTTGATGAGTTTCCTGCTAGGTCAGTAAAGCTTACTCTAAAGCGTGCAGTGGTTGTATTTATTGATGGAACAGTCCATGCCTTTGTAAAAGTTTGACTTGATATTGGGCCATTAATAGCGGCAGTTGTCCCAAGACTAGACCAAGTAGATCCATTATAAAAATCAACGCTAAAGTTTTGACTTGAAGATGTACTTGCATCTGTCGCATCCCAAGTTAAATTTATTGAATTAC
Organism: Halobacteriovorax sp. BALOs_7; assembly: GCF_003612895.1. Taxonomy (GTDB): domain Bacteria; phylum Bdellovibrionota; class Bacteriovoracia; order Bacteriovoracales; family Bacteriovoracaceae; genus Halobacteriovorax_A; species Halobacteriovorax_A vibrionivorans. Next base: position 1,443,206 of record NZ_CP027772.1, read on the forward strand.
CACCTTTTTGAATAGTAGGTGTTGTTAATGCTAAAGTTGGATTAATTGTATCGTAATAAACATAGAGATCATTTGATGAAGTCGAAACGTTACCATTAGGATCTTTAGACCATGCTTTTAAGATGTGTAAACCTTGTGTTGTAGAGGCAAGAGTGTAAGTAGTTGCACTTGCTGTTGTTGTACAACTTACCCAGCCAGCATCACCAGCAGCAGGTTGCGTTCCTTCATTTATTAGAACTTGTGAAATATCACTACAGCTACTTACTGTCATGGTATTAGCAGTTGAATTTGTATATGTAGCTGATGTTAGAGCAATAGCAGGAGCCGCTGATGGAGTTTTGTCATTTACTGTGATTGTAACAGTTTCCGGAGTAACAGCATCTAGTGATCCATCATTTGCAATAAAGGTAAATGTATCTGTCCCGTTAAAATTCACATTACTTGTATAAGTACAAGTAAGGTCAGTTCCATATGATCCTGTCGTAATACAGTTTGTCAGAGTTCCATTACTTGGTGATGAAACAATTTTATATGTAAGAGGATCTCCATCTACATCACTTGCGTTACTTAAAGTGATTGATAAAGCAGTATTGTCATCTGTTGTAAACGTTTGATCAGCGGCCATTACAGGAGCATCGTTGATTGAGTTTATTGTAATATTAACTGTTGCCGTTGTTGAATCAAGAGCACCATCATTTACTTTATATGTAAATGAAGTCGTACCATTAAAATTTAATGCAGGAGTATATGTACATGATCTTGATGTTCCACCTGCACAGCTTACTGTTCCAGAGGCAGGGTTAGTTACTTTAATATAACTTAAAGTATCACCATCAATATCTGCACCCGCTGTTAAATCAAATGTCAGAGGAGTATCTTCATTCGTTGATACTGATTGTGAGGCCACTAATGTTGGAGCATCATTAATTGGATTGATTGTTAGGTTTACTGTAGCGTTTGTGACAGCTGTTCCTGTACCGTCTGTTGCGATATATGTAAACGAATCACTTCCGTTGTAGTTAGCATTAGGAGTATATGTACATGTTAAGTCAGTTCCATAAGTTGTCGTAATACAATTTGTTAGGCTTCCATTTGTTGGAGCTGTTACTAATTTATAAGTTAATGCATCACCATCTACATCGGTTGCATTATTTAGAGTGAAATTAACTGCTGTATCTTCATTTGTTGAAATACTTTGATTAGCTCCCATTACTGGGACATCATTTACAGCTGTTACATTTACAGTAACTGTTGCAATATTTGAATCTAGTGCCCCGTCATTTACTTTATATGTAAATGTAGTCGAGCCGTTATAGTTTAAATCTGGTGTATATGTACAGGCCGTTGAATTTCCTCCTGTACAAGAAAGTGTACCATCAGCAGGATTTGAAACGATGATATATGAAAGTGTCGAACCTTCAATGTCTGATCCTGTATTGAGGTTAAAATTGAGTGGTGTATCTTCGGCCGTTGTAACAGATTGATTTGATGCAAGAGTTGGAGCATCGTTTACAGGTGTTACATTTATTGTCACTGTAGAATCTGTTGATGAGTCTGTTAATGTGTCATTACCACGATATGTAAAGGTATCAACTCCATTGAAATTTAGATTTGGAGTGTAAGTACAAGTCACATCAGTCGAGTATGAGCCAGTTGCAATACAATTTGTAAGTGTTCCATTAGCTGGTGCGGTAATTAACTTATACTGTAGAGTTTGTGCCGGAAGATCGACATCTGTTGCACCATTAAGAGTTAATGTTAGAACGTTATCTTCTGCAATTGTTTCTGATTGGTCACCAACCATTACAGGAGCATCATTTTCAGATGTAACATTTATTGTTACTGTTGCTGTTGTTGAATCAAGTGCTCCATCATTTACCTTGTAAGTAAATGTAGTGGAACCATTGAAATTCAAGTCTGGAGTATATGTACAATCACGTGATGTCCCACCAGTACAAGAAAGTGTTCCATCAGCTGGGCCACTAACGATAATATAGTCAAGTGGATCAGATTCAATATCGGCCCCTGCATTTAAAGTGAAGTTAAGTGGTGTATCTTCATTTGTACTTACTGTCTGTGTTAATGCTAATGTTGGAGCATCGTTAATAGGATTTATTGTTAACGAAATTGTTGCAGTAGTCGTTGCATCTGTGATGCTATCAAATGCGATGTAAGTGAATGAATCACTGCCATTATAGTTTGCATTTGGCGTGTATGTACAATCAATATCACTTGCGTAACCACCTGTTGTAATACAATTAGAAAGTACTCCATTTGCTGGAGGTGTTACAACCTTATAAGTTAATGTATCACCATCAACATCAGTTGCTCCATTTAAAATAAAATTAATGGCCGTATCTTCATCTGTTGTAATACTCTGATCAGCTGCCATAACAGGTGCATCATTAATTGAGTTTACTGTGATTGTTACTGTTGCAGTTGTCGAGTCTAGCTCACCATCATCTACTTTATACGTAAAAGAATCCGTTCCGTTGAAGTTAGTGTTTGGATCGTATGTACAATCTCTTAATGTCCCTTGAGAACAGTTAAGGACTCCGTTAGAAGTCGAAGAAAGTATCGTATAATTTAATGTCGTTCCTTCAATATCGCTTCCTGCATTTAGGTTAAAGCTTAGTTGTGTATCTTCATCAGTTGATTCGGCCTGAGTTGTAGCAAGTGTTGGGGCATCGTTAACTGGAGTGATTGTGAATGAAACCGTTGCACTTGTAGCAGAATCAAGAGCACCATCATTTGCCACATATGTGAAGCTGTCACTACCATTGAAATTAGCATTTGGCGTATAGTCACATGTTAGATCTTGGCCATATGTTCCAGTTGTAATACAATTTGTTATCGTTCCATTTGTTGTTGAATTTGCAATTTTATAAGAGAGGCTAGCTTGAGTATTATCAATGTCGCTTGCCTGACTAATTGTAAAAGATATTGGATTGTCTTCTGGTGTAGTAAATGACTGGTTTGCAGCAACCACTGGAGCATCGTTTACATTTAAAACTGTAAGATCAACCGTTGCTTCAGTAGAATCTAGTTCACCATCGTTAACTTTGTAAGTAAATGAATCAGGGCCAACATAATCGGCGTTAGGAGTGTAAGTACAGTTGTTAGTGTCCGTTACACAACTAAGTGATCCATTCGTCGGTGTCGAAGTAAGGATATAAGTTATGCTAGGTGAATCTACATCATAACCTTCAGTTAGTGTGAAATTATGGACTGTATCTTCTGTAACATTTACTGCCTGGTTTGCAGCAAGTGTTGGAGCATCATTATATAAGACAACATCTAAAGTATAACTGAACTCATGGTGAGGTATTGTTGTATCAACATTAGCATCACCAGCATTCTTTCTACCGATTCTTAGTGTTACTGTAACATTTGGAGCAGAATCAGCAGGTGGGATATAAAGCCATGTATTCGAGTTTGAAACAGTTTGTGTTGTTGTTCCATCGTTTAGAATCCATTGATAAGCCAATGTATAATCTGTATCCCAGTGAACTGCACTTGTTGTAAATGTATTTGGATTTAATCCCGCATTCCTTTCATCATTAGCTAAATCTGAGTTTAGATCTTCGTGAAGAATTTCTGGTATTGATAATGATTGGATCTTCGGTGCTGCTTCTTTTAGAATTTGTACATTTTCACCTTCTGTAATCTCTGCAAAAACAGCAGCTACATCAGTACTATTTTCTAATTCTGAATAAACAGTTGCATAGTCTAGAGTAGACTGATCGATTTTATTTGTAATAATATCTTCTGCTTCTTCAAGATAAAGAGCAAATTCCTCAGTTGGATTATAAGTAATATCTGTATTAGTAATTTTTGCTAATAGACTTGATACGGCCGTAATATTTTGTGGACGATAATAACTTGTAACAACCTTTTCTAATTCTTCACTACATCCAGTTATTTTTACCTTGTATCTGGCCGGTGTTGAACTTTCTAGTCCTAGTTCTCTAACATCAAAAGTAAAAGCTGTTGATTGATCAACTCCATTGAAAGTAATTGGATTATCTTCTAGTGGAGTCATTGTTACTAAGTCGAATAATTCAATACGTGGATCGATACATGTTACTGCTGCATAGACGTTACTGTTAAAGAGGCCATCGTTTGTTTTTGTGATAAGTCCATTTAGGGGAGGTATCTCACCTTGAATCTTTGGTATAACGGCAACGTTATTATTAGAGCCTGAAGATTGAGAAGCGTCATTTTCACTTTCAGTTGATGATTCTTCTTCAGTGCTTTGAACAGACTTTGCATAAGTATAAGTTTTTTCTTCTTCGTCTTTTGAAGGACTTTTTTTGTCTTTTATTTGTTCATTGATTGCTTGCGCATAATTTGGATCAAAGTAATCAGCTTGTGGTGCATAAGAAGATACAGTGTATGTAGATGGATTACGTTTTTTTATTTTAGTCTTTTTCTTTTTAGGGGCCAGCTTTGAAATATTGCTACTACCAAGATCGGCTTCTAATGTACTTGCACCATCTGTATTTGAATATAATGAAGGTATTGAGGAAGGTCCTCTTTTTCCAATACTATTATAAAGTTTCTTTTTTACTTTAGGTTTAATGAGTTCATACTTTAGCCCTGTCCTCTTTGCGAGCTCACTATAATTTCCTGCGCTTTTTTCATTTGATGAAAAAATCCAATAAGAAAAAGTGAATATTATAGTGAGGATAACTCCTACACCAAGACTAAGTTTCTTCAATTATCTTTCCTTTATCCGCCAACGTACCGACTTTGTTTGTTTAGTTAACGATAATTGTTGCTCAATACTTTTCGTCTCTTTTTATCGATTTCTTAACATTTTATACATAATCAACCTGTTTACGTGTAAACAGCTACTTAGTAGCTGTTTCTACAGTTATCATTGATTTTTGTGGCAATAATCTGTGTTGTTTAGGTTAGATTTTATGAATATTCAGATACTTGCTAATTAGCAAATTCATATATGTGATTTATTTAGTATGAGGATTTATTTATATTTTAGATAAGAATTAGCGTTTTTGAGGAAATATTATTGACCTAGTTTCAAAAAATGTCTCGAAACTAGGTCACATTGTCATTTTATTCAGCTGCGAAGTAACCAATATAATCGATTTCGCATGTTTTTGGGTTAACTGCAACGGCAGCATTAAACCAACCTGAGTGGAAACTTCCAATTGCAGAATAGATTAACTTGTCTTCTTTAAATGAGTTTAGTTCATGGCCTCGATCATTAAGTAATTTTTTTCCGGCCTCTAATGTCGTCTCTAACGTCACTTCTAAGGGTCTATCAGATCTTAATTCATAATTAAGTTCATTGTTCACTTCGTTTAAGCATGCATTTGTCATAAATGATGTGAGGATCGTAGTTGTGATAAGTGTTGCTTTTAAGATGTGCGCCATTATTAGCTCCTATTGTGGGAAAGTGAAGTAATGGCCGCATCCTAACTTTAGGTTTTTTACTCGTCAATATTGTATGTAAACTATCTACTCTCATAATGAGTAACTTAACAAAAAACTAATAATTTTCTACTGCAAATTGTAGTAATTTTGCTTCATCTGTTATTTCAATTCTTCTCCCATCTCTATGTATGAGCTGTTGCTCCTCTAGTTCTGTTAAGACGCGGGCAACACTTTCAAATGTGCTCATGGCAAAGTCTGCGATTTCTTTTCTTGTCCATGTATGATCGGGATTTTTTAACTTGAGATAGGTTAGTGCTTCAACAATCCTTCGCTTAACTGACTTATCTGCCATTCCCGCAAGCCTTGTTTCTGCTGCACCTAATTCTTCGGCCATAAGCTTTGTCATCTGCTTTAAAAGCGCTGGGCTTGTTAAGCAAATATTGTCACATTGTTCACGGCTTATAATGAGTACTTTTCCCTTCTTCAAGCAAACAGCATTTGCATGATAGGGAGAATTACTAAAGTATGAGCGATGACCAAATATATCACCCTTGGTGAATACTCTTAAGAAACTCTCTTTTCCACTCGGTGTATTAAAGTAAAGACCAAAGATACCTTCCTGTACAATATAGAGAAGGTCTGCTGCTTCACCTTCGCTATAGACTGGATCTCCTTTTGAGTATTCTTTGATTAATTTATTTGGAAGTTGTTTTAATATTTCTTCAAGCATCATATTCCTAAATTTCTGCACTTATTAATTTAAGTGTTATTTGATGGTCATCAAAGTATGTATTCATTTATTATATATAATTAAGATGTTGAAATGAAGTAGATTTCAAAAATATAAAGGTGGTTTATGGATACTTTTTTATGGCCCTTAGTAGGGGGGATATTAATTGGACTCTCTGCGGCAATGTTGTTGTTATTTAATGGACGTGTCGCTGGTATATCAGGGATTCTCTTTAACTGTCATAAGGCATTTGTAGGAGAGGGATGGCGAGTCTTCTTTATTGTGGGGCTCATTGTAGGAGGAGTTCTAATTAAGTTTATTAGTCCCGAGTTCTTTAGTTTTGATATTAATCTTAGCTTTCCTAGGGCCATTATTGCTGGGCTATTGGTAGGAGTGGGTACAAAACTAGGCTCTGGTTGTACTTCAGGTCATGGAGTTTGTGGTCTAGCAAGACTATCAAAGAGATCTTTTATTGCCACAATTACATTCATGTTAACTGGAGCAATAACAGTATTTATTATGGGACAATTAGGAGCAACGATATGAAAAATATAATGGCCTTATTATCTGGTGCTGTTTTTGGAATCGGACTATCTGTTTCAGGGATGGTGAATCCTAAAAAGGTTATCGGCTTCCTTGATATAGCAGGGTCTCAAACTCCTTGGGATGCAGCTCTTGTTTTTGTTATGGGAGGAGCAGTTGTAATAGGACTTGCGGCAACTCACCTTATTAGAATGAGACAGAATCCAGTATGTGATTCACAATTTCATATGCCTACTAATAAGTTGGTGGATAAGAAGCTTGTAAGTGGTGCAGCTTTATTTGGAATTGGTTGGGGAGTCGCTGGGATTTGCCCAGGGCCTGCTCTTGTGAATATTGTGCAATTAAATTCACAAATCTTCGCATTTATTGCCTCAATGCTTATTGGGCAATTTGTAGTGACAAAAATAGTTAAATAGAAAATATCAATAATGATAGTTGACTAGTTTTACTCGTCGCATATATTCTATAGTGTATGTACGAGTATTTAAATACATTCTTAGCGGGAACAGATATTAGTGTTCCCGAACTTTGGTCAGCTATCATTTATATTTGCATCACAGTAGGTGCTTCTTTCTATCTTATATCGATGGGTATCTCTGGCCTATCATTACAAAATCTATCGAATAAAGAACCAGATAAAAAGATACAAACATCTATCATGTGTTTTGCTCAAGCTGTTGTTTGCTTCTTTATAATTGCTCACTTTTTTATGCCTATCTATTCAAAAGCTAAAGTTGCAACGACACTTTTGATGTTTATTTGCACATACACAGCTCGCTATTATTACTGGGAAAACTTATCAAAAGTATTTGATGAACCAAAAGCGATGCGATGGGTATATAAATCAATTGTCTTTGGTGCAATTTCTCTGTGTCTTATTCATTTGTTGTGGATGGCCTTTTATGATGTGCATACGTGCTGCTTAGGGCCTAATCTTATTAAAAGTAATGCAAATAACTTTATCTTAAAAGTACAGATCCCCTTTGTTCTTAATAAGTCCTTTAGTGGCCTCGTTGCTTTTTTCACATTGGCGGTTTCAGTTGTTTATATAAGGTTTTTCTTAATCTCACTAAAGCAAGGTGATCGTTTGATGATTTTTGGCCTGCTCTTAAGTGTCCTTAATATTTTATATACGACAAGTTTTCATGCTTTTGGCTTTCAGTATTGGATTCCTCTTTATTTTATCGTCGATCTTATTGAGTATACTAGACTACAACAGCTAGAGCTCTCTCAGTCACGAGAGCAATATCGCTCGCATGATGAATCATATCGAATGGTTATTCATGATATTGCAAATCCTATACAATTTTCTTCTTTGAAGTTGAATCGATTAAAGAGAAATTCCCTTATATCTTTAGATGATGCTAATGATATATCAACGCAAAATAGCCGCATTATAGAAGCTTTAAATAATCATAAAAAGAAAAATTAGTTTAAAGACTAAGTCTTCAAAAGATATTGTTTAATCGCTTGGCAAATAGTAATATCCGACAAGATGTTTGGTTATTTAGATATTTTAGATTCACAATTTTGGAGTAATATAGGCTTTGCTTTTTTGGCAATGGCCGCCGGTTGTTACTATCTGTCTCTAGCAATCACAGGTCTTCATTTAAAACGTATAGGCCAAGGACAATCAAAACATCGAGTGAAAACTTATCTTATGGCGTTTTCTCAGTCCGTTGTATGTTTTTTAGTTTTAGCGAAGTATTTCTTTCCAATATATTCTGATAAGAAAGTTCTTGTTAGCCTACTTCTTTTTACTTTTGGCTGTTTTTCGAAGTTACTTTATTGGAATAATTTAAGTTATTATTTTAAAGAATCTAGTGGACCTCGTATTTTTTATAAAATAGTGATTTTCTCTGCTATTTTTGTATCAGTTACTCACATCATATTTTATTTTATTGAAGGAGGAGGAAGCTGCTGCTTGGCCCCTAGTGTTATCAATGAGACGACTTCAGAGATTTTAAAAATACAGGTTCCTTTCAAAGTAAGTAGTCTTCTTCAAGGTTTTCAAAGTGGTTATATTATTGTCGTTTGGTTGATTTACTTTAGTTTTTTCTATAAAGCCTTAAAGACCAACGACTTGGCAATGAAGATTGGACTAGGACTAAGTGTTGCCAATGTATTCTATACTTTAAGTTATTTTGTTTTTGATTTCCAATATTGGATTCCACTATTTTTCCTCACAGATATTGTAGAATACACAAGACTTCAAAGAGTTGAAATTAATCAAATAAATAATGACTTCAAAGAGCAAAGAGAAAAAGAAGCGAAGCTTCTCCATGATATATCTAATCCTTTACAGCATACTTGGACGCGTCTACGAAGGATTATAAAAGACAAATCAAATCAAAGAAGCTTGGATATTGATAAAGATGTAAACTCACTATATATGGCAACAACTAACGCCATTGATATTCTAAATAAGTATCGACAAGAAGATGAAAACTTCTGTCCTATTTCTTTGGCCATTAGTGACGTCGTAAAGATGTATGATGACGTAAATATTGATTATATTCCACCACAACATGAAGTCGATGTTAATTGCCAGGTAATAAAGAATACTCTCATCAATCTTATTAAGAACTCAATTGAAGCCTTAGGTGAAGACTTGAAGTGGATTAAAATAGAAGTAAATAGCTCTTCTAATGAAGTTCATCTCAAATATATTGATAGTGGGCTATATAGTGATTTTAAAAAGCCACAGAATGCTTTTAAATATGGTTATAGTTCTAAAGAGGGACGAGACCGAGGAATTGGTCTGGCATCAGTGAAAGCAGATATTGAAAAGATTGGAGGACGAATTAAATTAGGTCCTTTCCAAGACAATACCTGCTTTGATATCTATCTTTAATTATTACAATTACTCATCTCTAGCCAAAAACTACCGCTTGTTGATGCACAGGCAGAACAGTTAAATGAAATAACAAGTTGATCTCCTGGGTGAATCTCTCTTCCTATATAATCACCTGGATTGTATGTCATGGCATCAGTGTTTCCATTAATGTATATTTCCCAAGGAGAGCTGGGTGTAAATGGCCCAGAATCTATCTTGTAATTGATTCTCTCCAAACACCAATGTTGCTTTGATGTAAAAGGAGTAACGCTATTAGAGGGGCTAGATACTTCGTTATTAATTCCAAAATAATAAACATTAGCGTTTATATTGCTAAAGCGTAAAGTTAATTGGGCAAAGTTATCATTTTCAAAAAGAAAAACATTTCCATCTGTATCAGTTTTAAAGCATGACGTGAGTGAGATTAATGCTGCTAAGATTAGTATATATTTCATTTTAAAACTCCATTTCATAGTTTACATTTAGATCAAGATTTTTAACTTTAATATCTTGAGCTAGGAATTCTCTATGGATCAGATTAAAGAGTAGAGCTGTCGTAGAAGAAAGTTTTCTTCTTGCTCCAATTTCAAATCCTTTACCTGTATAGACATTAATATTTGGTCTATCAGAGCTTGGCATATAAGATCGATAGTCAATGAGATACGTCCAATTGTCACTATAGTCATATGCAACTCCAAAAGTCATATAAGGAATAAATTGTGTACGTTGATCTAATACTGGAGTTAAGCTTGTTTCGAAACGTCCTGTTAGGAAAAATTCATCTTGTAGATGGTATCCTACTTTAAATCTTAATTCAGAATTTAGACGATAGTAGATATCAGCAGCTAGTTCAGGTGAAATAAAGTCATCATCTTTATTCTCTGGTCTTTGATCATCACGAAACATATAGATTGAATCAACGCCAATCTTATATCGTGCATAAAGACGTTTGTTAAATACTTGTTGATAGTAAACAGCGGCCGTTATTCCTGCACCGACGTAGTTACTTTTGTTGTCGTTATTATCCATTGAGTAATAGCCCATTCGGCGAGCACCCATTCCAAAGCTTGCGGACCAGCTATTGTGCATATTTGTTAAATAAGACGTTCTTGATAGAGGAGTGCCATGATCCACAACTTCGTGACCTTTAACTTCTCTATATTCAATCTTTTCATTTAGTTTTTTCGCTACTTCTTTTGCTTGTTCATCTTTCTCATTTGCAGCAACAAAACCTTTCTTCTCATCTAGCTTTACATTATTGGCCGCAATGAATTGTCCTGTGTTCTTGTCAATATCACCAACTTTCAAAGACTCATCTTTAATTTCAGGAATAAAGATGGCAGAGTCGAGATCCACGATGGCACCATTATTTGGAATTTCGTCTACTTTTGTATCCTTACCATAAAGATATGAAACTTGTGTTTCATTTAGCTTTGCTTCTGGAGCTTTTTGAATCTCTTTTGCAGATACTGTCTCAAGTGTTTCGTTTTTCTCTAAGGCAATAAGCTGATTAGGGTTAACTTTTTGAGCTGGAGTCTCATCGTAGAGGTGATCATAAGTTGTGGATGCGCTACCTTTTTTAACAAGTGTAACATCATCACGATCAAGACTTTCTTTGACTGTTTCTTCGATATCAACTCTTTCTTCGTTGATTTTTTTTACAGCAACTTCACCTTCTAATGTAATAACTGATGTCGCTTTATTTTTTTGACTAGCAACAGTGATAAACTCAGTACCTCGAACACCTAATGCCATTGTTTTCGTCTTAATATAGACTTTATTAAATGCCTTATGTCCTTTTACTTTCTTATCCTGAGGCCTAATCTTTGCTCTCATCTTACCGTTTAAGAGCTGGATGATACTTCCACTTTTCTTTTCAATCTTTGCAATTTTAATTTTTGTATTTGGACCAACAGTAATATAACTTCCATCTTCTAGAATTTGGACTTTCACAAAGGAGCGTACTCTTGTAACAATCGAGGTATCTTCTTTGATTAATTGTCCTTTTTTGACCCAAGAAGCTTGAATCGCTCCAGGAGGAAGTTGAGAGACTTTTCCTCTGATAGAGACAACTTTTGCAAATTTAGCGTAACTGTTGAAGTGAACTCCCAATAGGAGAGTTAAGATAAGTAGATAATTAAATTTCATAAAACATCCGTGTTCTTTAAATTATTTTCATAATTATAAGTAAAAAAACAACGAATGTTTAATGTTTTTTAATATTTCTTAAACGGATTCACTAGCTGTTTGTAGATAATTCTCAATTCCGACTTTTTCAATCAGAGAAAGTTGAGTTTCAAGCCAATCAATATGATCGTTTTCAGTATCTGATAATAGCTCTAAAAGGATATCGCGAGATACGAAGTCACTATATTTCTCACAAAGTGCGATGGCCTCTTTTAGCTTTTTGCTATTAGCAAGCTCATACTCAAGTTCATCATTAATAAGCTTTTTAACGTCACGAGATGGCCTATACGGAAGTCTAGTTCCTAGCTCAGGCATCCCTTCTAAAAAGATAATTCTCTCGATTAGCTTTGTTGCATGAATAGTTTCATCATCTTTTTCATGATCAATTCTTTCATAGAGCTTTGTAAGTCCCATATCTTGGAAAAGACGAGAATGGAGAAAGTACAGGTCAATTGCCGATAGCTCTTGCGTTAGTAACTCATTAAAAATATCGATAACTTCTTGATTTCCTTTCATTTTTTCTCCTTTTTAGTAGCATACACGATTCGTCGAAATTTTAAAATACAATAATATTTGACTCATTTACTAAAGTTAAGAAGTTGAATAACCGATAAAAATAGTACGTGAAAATGTACGTAGGAGGATAATAATGAAAAGAATTTTAGCAATTGTAACTTTGGGAGTTACGCTAGTGTCTTGTGGTAGTTCGCCGAGCAGGGGAGTTGCTTCAGTAGAAGGTAGTTGTGCTCTTCAAAAGCACCCATCAAAGAATCATTATCGTATCTTAATTCATGAAAAGCCCCATAGCCAATATTGGTATACGAAAGGTGATGCCATGAAAATTAAGGACTCTTTTGTAAAGAAAGGAATGTGTGAATAGATTTAAATTTGAATAATTAAAGGAAATTAATATGAAAAAAATTATAACATTAGCAATTCTAGGACTAACTTTAGTATCTTGTAGTAGTACTCCTGATAGAGGACCTTCTTCTAAGAAACAATTCGATTCATATAAATTTCAAGATTCATATGAAAACGTTTATAAAAACGGTAAATATTAACCAATAAAAAAGGCCCTCATTTCGAGGGCCTTTTTCTTATATAAAGCTTTAATTTTAATGATCGCGCCTTTGGCGAACCGAAAGATCTGAAGGTCTTTCTCTCGAATAGCTTGTGCCCTAAATAGGTGCGCATAGACAAAAAAAGAGACTGAAAGTCTCTTTTTTTTAGCGCTTTTAGCGAACCGAAAGACCTAAAGGTCTTTCTCTCGAATATCATGTGCCCAAAATAAGGGCGCATAGACAAAAAAAGGACACTAAGTCCTTTTTATTTGTCTATTTAATAGCCTCACGGATATTAGAAGATAGCCAGTCCATTACCCATACAATCGTTGCAATTACGATTACAAGAAGACCAACTTCATTCCACTTTGCCAGACCTTGGTATTGCATTAGCATAGTACCAATACCACCACCACCAACTAGACCAATTACTGTGGCCATACGAACGTTGATGTCCCAACGGTAGATAGTGAATGATAGGTATGGAAGAACGATTTGTGGAACAACACCAAACCAAATAACTTGAATAGGGTGAGCACCTGTTGCCATCATTGCTTCAATTGGCCCATTAGATACGTTTTCAATTTGCTCTGAGTAAAGCTTTGATAAAGATGATACAGAGTGAAGACAAAGTGCCATCATACCAGCAAATGGCCCGATACCAACCCATACAGAGAAGATAATCGCCCATACTAGAGGCTCAATTGAACGTGATACGTTTAAGAAGAAACGTACAATTGTATAAATAGTCATTGTGAAACGTGAACCATTCATTAGGTTTCTTGCTGCAAAGAATGCTAGTAAGAATGCAATTGGTAGCGCTACCGCTGTTGCAATGAAGGCCATGTAGATTGTTTCAATTGCTGCAAATAGTGCTTCTTCAAAAATTGCAAAGTTTGGAGTTAAAAGAGCTGTAAAGATTCTCTTTGCTCCTGTCATTCCCGATTCAGATAAGAATTCGTAAATTGAAATTTGAGAAATATAAATACTAGCAATGAATGTTAAAACTACTGTCGCAATAAGAACGAAAGAAAATGGCTCTTTCATGAAAGGAGTATTCTCATCTCTTTTCATGATACCTGTAATTCCACGTCCTAGTGACATTTTAGTTTTATAAAGGATTGCTGAAATAGCAAAACCGATAGCAAGTGCTATTAGTGGTTGATTCCAAGTAAAATCTGGGTAACGAAGACCTAGGATTAGCTTCTCCCATACGATTTTCCATGAAACTAGTGCAAGGTATGACCATACTAGGAAGTCGATTACAAATGAATAAAAATTCATTTTCATCTTCCAAGTAGTTTTATCTTCCTTACGCTTTGGTAAGTTATTAACTTGATTGTCTGCAGTTTGAGTTGTCGTTGTCATTATATATTGTCCTATTTAATCAAAGTAATTAGTTAATTGTTACTTCAACGGCATCTTCACCGTAAATTGTTTGGAACCATTCTTCGTTGATATCTAGAGGTTGACCTTCATAGATAAGTTTTCCACCTTTAAGAGCTACAACACGTGAAGCGTACTCTCTTACAAGTGAAAGGAAGTGTAGGTTACAAATTACAGTTACTCCAAGTTCTTCATTTACCTTTTTCAGGTATTGCATAACCGAGTGTGAAGTTGCAGGGTCAAGAGACGCTACAGGCTCATCAGCAAGAAGTACCTTTGGGTTTTGCATAAGTGCACGTGCAATCGCAACACGTTGCTGTTGACCACCTGAAAGGTTGTCTGCTCTTACGTTTTCTTTACCTTCAAGGCCTACGATCTTGATGTAATCTTGTGCTTTTTTCTTATCTTCTTCTGAGTAGATACCAAAAATTGACTTGATAACACCTGTTTTAGATAGAGTTCCTGAAAGAACGTTTGTCATAACAGTTCTTCTTGGGATTAAGTTAAAATGTTGAAAGATCATTCCAATGTTTGAACGCGCTTCTCTCATTGAGGCACCCTTTAACTTTGTAATGTCTTTACCTTCGAAGTTGATTTCTCCACTTGTTACATCGTGAAGACGGTTCATACATCTTAGCATTGTCGATTTACCAGAACCTGATAGACCAATAATTACTAGGAATTCACCTTTATCAACGTTGAAACTTACGTTGTTTAGGGCGTGGCATCCATTTGGATAGACTTTATTAACATTTTTGACTTCTAAAATCATGTTTGTTCTCACTTTATAGATTTTTTGTATATTATTTCTTTTGAAGTTGCTCTTCTAAGTTAATATTTAGTGTTTTAATTACGTTTCTTAATCCATCATAATCTGCATCAGTTGTATCAACTAGGCCACCAACACTGTAAATATTTTCGAATACATCCTTACCTTCTGGTGTAGCTATGTATTTTTTTACCGCTGCGATGAATTTATCAGTAACTTCTTGTGGAAGTCCTTTTCTGAATACGAATGGGTCATTTGGGATCTTCTCAGTAATTTGAACGATTTTTACCTTATCTTCAACATCTGGGAATTGAGTTTTTACACGTGAACGTGCATCACGGATTGTTCCGTCTTCAGAAGGTGCTGAGTAGTAAGTTGCACCAGCATCTACTTGTCTTTGGTATACCATTGTTACAACGTTGTCGTGCTTAATTGCAAAAGTTGTATTTCCTGGTTTTACATCATTTTCCATCATAATCTTTAAAGGGAACATATAACCTGAAGTTGACGATGGGTCAGTGTAAGCAAATTTCTTACCTTCTAAGTCTTTAATTGAGTTAATACCACTGTCTACGTGAGCAATGATTTGTCCTTGGTAGTAATCATGTCCATAACGAAGAACTTTAAGCTTTGCACTTGCACCATATTTTTCATTGGCCATTAAATAACCAAATGAGTTCATAACTGCAATGTCGGCCCTTTTTGAACCAAATGATTCAACAACAGAGATATAGTTAGTAGGGATACCTGTCTTAAAGAAGTATCCAGTTTCTTTTTCTAGGAATTTAATGAAGTGAACAGAGTTCGATGCAATTGTGTCTGCGTCTACAGATGGAGTGAAGTAAAGTTTTACAGGATTGTCTTTGCTTCCTAGTTTCATATCTCTTTTACATGAGATACCTGTTGTGATCGCTAGAGCAATACTCATAATAGCAACGATTGTGTGTTTCATTTGTTGTTCTCCTCTATTAAAGCATGTTGCTAATGCATGCATATATAAACGTAATATTTGCGTTCTAAAAAAATCTAACATTTTGAAATTACGCTCTTTTAACATGAATGAGACAGATTTTTAATGTCAACCTAATCACATTTATAATTATCTTTAAAAAGTGAGTAATTACAGTAACTTAATTGCAGTAGTTTTTATAATATTTAAATATTGTTTAAAAGAATAAGGGTTATAATATATGCATGGCATTAAACATCAAAAGACTTGAACGATTGCCACATCCAACAGAGCAGGTAAACAATGATCAGGTGCCTGTTGAAGAGCCTGGTCGTGGTGCTGAAGGGTCTAAAAACTATGAAGACAATATAAACGATAGTAAGCGATTCTCACTTGTTAGAGGATATGTTGAGGCTATTTATAGAGACCAAAAAAATCCAAAAAAGAAGCGTAAGGAAAAGCGTAAAAATTTTTTTAAATCAATCTCAGAAAAACATCAGCATGCAAAAGAGAAAGCAAAAGAGAAAAAAAAGAAATTTGCTGATGCAATTAGACGCTTAAACATCTTGTAATTTTATTTACATTGTAAACAAGCTTACAGGCCAGAGATTGGCCTAAAATCGAGGTGATTGGGCCTAAGAAGAGTCGTTTTCTTTAGTGCCAAGTGCGCTACTTTTCCAAGCTGTGACTCATTAAAAAATATTCTCTTTAGCAGCTTATTTGCTGTTGGTGTTTGCTTCTTAAGATTTGCAAGAATTTGTATTCTTTGAATTAGAATATTTGCTAATTCCTGATGCTCTATAGGAAGACTTGGGTGTATTTTTAAAATATTAGATAATATAAATTGATAGGTTTCAGGATGAGATTCATAGATATATTGGCAAGTGCAAAAGATAAGCTCAAGCTTTGCTATTAACTCTTTATCATTTGAAAAGTTCTTCTTTGAGTGATCAATTGCTAATTGTAAATAATGGTAGCATCTTTCTTCATCATTCTCGTTAAAGGCCAATTGGGCATCATTTAAAAGTCTTTTTAATTTTAGAATTGATTGTAATTTCTTAGTTGGCCTCGAGCCTTTGGAAACTTTTATTGTATCTTGCGTGAAGACATTTTTCTTAAAGTAGTGATGAATAGAGAGATTTTTTGAATCAAATAGTGTTAGGGCCAAGCTATTTGCATCAAAGCTTAAACAAGCATGACTAATAGGTAGGAAGCTCTTTTGGTATATATTTATATGCCTCTTTAGTTCACTCTTACTTTCAAGAGTTACAAATTCACCACCATCTAAAACCTTTGTATTCTTACCATCTATTTTTACAATTTTATAATTTCCACTTTCATCTTTTAAATGAAATTCCCAATGAAAGACTAATTGTCTTTGCTTTAAAAAATCACAGGCCGACTCAATAGTGTCACAACCTAAGAGAGTGACAAGTGCAAGGTAAGAAGCATTTTCTCCTTCATAGTTTAGAGTAAGGGCCTCTCTTTGAACAAGGCCAATACTTAGGCCTGCTTCATTTATGCCACCATAAGGTGCAAATGGAGATAGAAGGTCTTGTAAAACATAGGCCTCAAGACTTCCTTCACATTTAAAATGAACAAATCGAAGTTTATCAAAGAATGAATCTTGAATAGGAGAGTTGATAAATTCTTTATACTTATCATCTCTTAAATGAAAGTCATCAATCTCATCAAAGATAGCACCAGGATTGTTTAAGAATTCATTCATATAAACAAGGTATAAGGCATTCTCCTGTGAAGTCCCCAGTCCTTGTGCATATTGATTTATAAGTTCATTAAAACTTGATCGATAAAAGTCATCTTCTAATAATTCTTTGCTCGACTTTTCGAGTCTTCTTTTGAATAGGAGACTGAAAAACTTGTGTATTGGGGTTTTCAATGCTTTGGGCCCAAAAAATGAACTTTCTTGAATTTGTTTCCAGGCAAGATTTACGTCTTCTTTATCGATTGAAGCTAATTGGTAAATACCATCTGTGACCTCTCCGAAGAGTTCAATGTCCATTAATTCATGGTGGGCATTTTTACGTTTTTGTGAAGTCATAGGAGTATTCATGTCTAATATTTTAAGTTCACTTGTTAATCCTAGCAATCAAACTTTTATTGCCGTATGTGTTGCTCTATCAGGATTAAGAGTTGCTGTTGAGTTAACACGTTTTTCACCTGCAAATTGGCCAATCTCAAAAAAAATTTCAAAGGCCTTTGGCCAGGACTTTACAGAGAGGTTCCATCGAGTTGGGCTCTATATTTGTATTGGTCAAATCATTCTTTGGGCACCGGAGCTACTCTTTGCCTAAGTGTCCCTCATATAAGCTAATCTTACCAGAGTAGCTATCAAAAGGGGCCTTGACTCTTAATTCCTTTTCTTGGGCCTTTTTTCGAATGTAGATTTTAATTTCTTTATCTAGGCCATGTTGTTTTACACTATCTTTGATTTGAAAGATTTTATTTAAGAATAGGCCATTTTGCCTTGCCGTTACCTTAAAGTCTTCAACTCGTTTTAATTCATTCCATAATTGACGTGGTTCAACTCTACCGGTTAGTAGCTCAGAAAATGTTAAGTAAATAAGAGGGTCAGACTCAAAATTATCACCCATTAAGACTAATGATGATGGGATATCAGTCATATTTATAATATCTAGTAGATGGCCAAGTTTATAGATACCCTGAGTTTTAATATCTTTTGGTGATAAATCATTTTCTAAAATTGATAGAATTCGACGATAATCTTTTAAGAAAATACCAGCAGTAAAGATCTCATTAGCATATAACCAATCTCTAATTGCTTCTTCGTAGAAGTGAGGAGAGGCCGAGAGGATAAACGGGTGATAGCCATCATTTATATATTCTTTTAAGATTTTTACTGAGTTTTCTAAAGTCGGATAATTTTTAAGAGGACTTGTTAAAGAGTCATAAATCTCACTCGGTTTTGAATACTTGGTTTCAACAAGAGTCTTATCAAAGTCACAAATAATGATCTTTCTATTATCTGTAATTTTTAGAGGTATATATGTTCCTAGCAGTAATTCTAGGCCAGGATATTTTGAAGTTTCATAGATTTCGATCTTTGATATCGATTCTTTGCTATCTTTAGGCAGAGGTATTTTAGCTAAAAGGCCACCATATGAGTCCGTTTCAAGAGTTTTTGTAAATAGCGTTTCGTTATTCTTTCCTAAAACAACTACTTTGATCTCAAATTCATATGCCCTTAGTAGCTTATATGCTTGAATAGGGAAGCGGGCCTCAAACTTCTCAAAGTCTTTATTCACAGAGTATAGATTTTCACTCATTGTGAAGTCAGCTTTAAGATTTAGGTAGTTATTTGTTTGGATGGCCAAAAAATTTACGGCCTTGGCCCTTTTCAACTTATAATTCCTTGTTAAAATAGACTTTACGTTATTTTATTCTAATAGAGGTTATATGTATATTGAATTCCTGGGTGAGCAGCCGGTTTATATTTCCATGGGTATTAAAGTAGTTAGTTCTATTCTTTTAGGTGGATTTATAGGCTATGACCGTGAGCAAAAGATGAAATCGGCCGGAATTAAGACAAATATGCTGATCTGCCTGGGAGCAGCTACATATACTGCCTTAAGTGTTTTAACGATGACAGAGCATATGGGAACCGTAGCAGATCCAAATCGTATGGCCGCTCAGATTGTAAGTGGGATTGGTTTCTTAGGTGCTGGTGCTATTATTCAAGGTCGAGGCAATGTTGTTGGAATGACGACAGCAGCTACCGTTTGGGTTGTTGCCGCCATTGGAATGACAGTTGGTTTTGGATATCCAGTAATTGCCAGCTTAATCTCAATTTCTCTATTTGCAGTCTTAAGATTAATTAATCCACTGTATAAAATTCTCGAATCAGATCGTGCCAAGCAAAACTTCTATATTGAAGTCTTATCAAATGGACGAATTCGCGGTCACGTTAAAGAAATTCTTTACTCAAGAGTTGAAGATATAGAAATTGTGAGTGAAGAGGTTTTAGATGCTGTATCTGATGAAAGGCTTTTAACTCTAAATGTTCACCTTCATCCGAGATGGATCCCGCAAATTAGACGTGAAATTAAAACTCTTATTCGTGTTAATAAAGTCGAGATTCACCAAAGAGATCACGATCATTAAGAAAATTATCTCTTAGCGATTCGATATGTTAGTAGAGAAGCCTCTTTATCGTACTTACGTGTGACTTCTGTTCCATCAAGAATATCAGGAACTTTAAATTGCTTTACAAGGCTTTCAGATCTCTTTGATTTAAAAACGTTGTCACCTTCTTCGACACGTTGATCAAACTTACGGTTTTGAGTAACAGTAATATCTCTTTCTTGTGCATTGATATGAATTGTTGATTCCTCATGCTCTGGTACTTCAATAGAGAAATAATAGAATTTCTCATCTGATCTCACTTGAGGAGAAAGCTTAGAGATATTGTAGAATTTATCAGAGGCCTTCTCCGTAATATTGGTCTTTGCCTTTGTATAGTATTCTTTTAGGCTATTAAGCTCTTGGTCGATCTTTTCTTTTAAGCGGCCCATTAACCCATTATGCTCTTTTTGTAGCTCTTTATATCTCTTTTCAAAATTTTCTTGTTTGGATTTTATATTGTCTTTGTGAAAAGCTTCCTGACTTATCACTTCATTTTTTTGAAAAGCGTCTGTCTGAGACATCTTGTGAAAGTGATCACTTCTTAATTTACTAAACTCACGCCTTTGATCTTTTTCAAGTTGATGAATTTCGTTCTTATTTTCTTTAGATAGGCTTTCAAGTCTTTGATCGTATTTCTTATTGATACCCATAATGAAGTTATCATTTCTGACTTCGATTTCGTTTGCACGATTTTTTGCTTTTGCAGTTTCTTCAATGATAAAGTCTTCATTGTCATATTTTATCTTTTTGGCCAATTCATTTACATTTTGTGATGTATCCTCGAGTTCTTCTTGACCTCTTTGATGTACATATTCCATTTGTTCTTGGTAATTGTCTCTAATCGCATCAATATTGGCGTCAAATTGGGCCTTGTTGAATTTTTCTTGCTTATTAAATTGTTGCGTCGTCTTATCTAGACTCTCTTTTATATTATTAAGACGATTTTCTTTTTGGCCAAGTGACTCGATAATAGCAACTTGGTTTTGATCTCGTACGGCATCGAGTTTTTCTTCACCAATTATACGTTGATCTTGAACTTGTTTATTGTAATTCTTTTTTATATTTTCTATCTCAAGCTTCTTTTGCTTGATGACGCGATCCCTTTGGTCTTTAAGACGTAGGTTGGCCTTTGTGAATTGGGTAGAGTCTTCTAACTTCATAAGTTTTGAGCACCTGGCCTTTCTTGTTCAGCACTTTCCAAAATTGGAGCTGTTAGTGCAAGAGGTGACTTACATGGCATTTTGTTGCCAGTATGTCCTTTACACATCCATGTTTTTAATAAGTTTACACGAATTGAACGATTTCCGCCGTTATATTTTACATATGAATTTGGATCAAGAGTTGAAGTGACGATAACACTTGCTGGCCCTTGAGGCTGTAGGCGTGAAGAAACCATATACTGATAGACTCGATATTCTGCTTGAATACTGAGTGTTAGCAGTGATGCGAGAAGAATTTTATTGAAGCTGCGGATTAGCATCTAAAATCTTTCCTTCCACCATTTCCATCAGTGCACGAGCAACAATGTACTTATCCATTTCCTCAAAAGATGAAAATAGAACTCTTTGTTTCTCTAGGTTATTATGAGTTGAAATCTTCTTGAGAAGACTTTTAGCTTTAAGGCGCTGTGCCTTTGTCATTCTTACTTCTTCGAAACGCTCCTGAATTGAAATGTCCTCGAATAATGGGTAATAACCATTTGCCCCAAAATCGATTAACCTTTTAATTGAATCATAGCGTTTTAAAAATCCTAATTCGATCAACTCATCCTCCTTAATTCGTCTCCATTATTTTATAAACTTTAGGGCCAAGATGGCAGACGGAATACATTTCCAGAAGCCTCGCAGCAATTTTAGGTTTTTTCGAACAGGATCTGAGTAACTCATTGTATTTATAGAATAGTTGAGTTGCTAGGTAAGATATGCGGCCATTGTATTTAAGAAATAATAAAGATAAAATTAAGAGAATGCCATGATGGCAAAACTAAAATACAAGGAATGTTATCAAAATGAACGGATTAAAATCTATTGCTGCAATTTCATTTTTATCATTAACTTTAAATGCCAACGCTTTAGTTGATTATTCTGGTGGCCCAAGTGCTACTAAGTATGATCCAACGACAACAAGTCCAGCTCCTGTGGTTAGACAATCAAGAGCTAAGACTTCTGCTCCTGCTAGTTCTGGATTTGATTGGGGATTTCTTCCACAGGCCGTGGATTTTTCTCTCGGCTATACATCAGCAAAAGCCTTTTATACTGATGAAAATATAAATATGCTTAATATGAAGATCAAGGGAACTTTTTCTCATGGTATCTTTGTTGAGCTTGGAATGAATGGTGCTCAGTCTCTTGAGACATCTGAATATGAACAAGGTAATTCTAGCGCTAAACTAGGCTTTAATTGGCTTGATATTGGAAACGATTATAATAAGCTAATTTTTGATATCTTTGTCGGTACGAATTTTAGTGGCAAGAGTGAATTTTCAACTAAGAGAAGTGATCGCTTTGTGGGTGTGACGACTGAGAAGAGATTTGGTGCGGCGGCCTTGGGCCTGACATATGAACGTACTTTTACTGAAGGTCTCGTTGATGATGAAGAAATGAGCATTGGTGATATTAGTCAATGGAGTGCAGACTTAGGAATAATGGTTTCTTCAGAAATTCAATTTCTCTTAACTTATGGTGAGGTTAAAGTCGGTGCTAGTGATTTCTTAAGTGCCAATTACCTTTCTAGTGATTTAAAATATAGTTATATTAAACCTCAAATGTTTTTAAAGATGGCCAATGCCGTTCGCTTAAACCTTGGGGCAGTTTTCCAAGCATCTCGTCCAGATTCATCTTTAATGAGCTCATCACTAAAGATTTGGGGACTGCCAGCAGCTTATGGGAATACATTATTTGCTGGCCTAAATATTGCGATCTAAATAGATCATAAAAAAATAACGAAGGATTGATCATTGTTAATATCAGATAATATTTACTACTGTAAGAACTGTAAGAAAGTCGTCAAGGATATCGAGGATCTACTCTTTGTAGAAGACGGTTCTAGTTTAAGCTTTTGCAGTGAAGTCTGTATTGAAAAATTCTATTCTCCGTTAATCGACTACTTTACGGGAAAAATTGATAAGAAAAGAAAAGATTTAAATATTGAAGAAGAGGCCTGTTTATCATTATTAGATAATCCAACATATGTGGATAGAGTTCTTCATCGTCCAGATGAAATATGGCGCCTTGAAAATGATCTAAAAGAAGAGATTTTCAGCTTTATTTCTAAAGTAGAGTTTGAAGGTGAAGAGGCTTATCTTGTGGCCTTGTGCTTTGTTTTTGATCATACTCCTTCATTTGTTCTGGCCTTAACGGCTTCATCTAATGAATACTTCATTCAAAACTTTCAAATAGGTGAAGAAGTCGATTCTTTAGAAGATTATCATCAGAAAGAGCTTCCGGGAGAGTCATTAATTGATAATGACGATATGGAAGAAATTGAATTAAAAAAATCAAAGCTTTTGGCAGAGATGATGACTCAAAGAAAAGAGTTCGATATTCCTTTTGAAGACTTTGCCCTTTATATGGAATATTTACAAAAGACAGTTGAAAGTTATGATGAACTCTATGAGTTTGATGATGAAGATGGAGATCAGGCACTGGCCTATTTTAAGGCCTTTGAACGCTCTGGAGTAAGCTTCTTTTATATTGCACTTTGTATGAGACTTGAAAAAGAAGATCAGACACTGATCATTCCAGTTCTTTCATTTCCAACAATTGATGGGGATTTGTCTAATGCGTATAAGCAAGGCAAGCTTCTTGATGGAAATAAGCTTGCCCATTAAATTCTAATTATTAAAAAGATTTGTAGTAGTACTCACCAAGCTGCTTAAAAGCGTCACAATAAGTTCGATCATTATAGAGATCGATATTAATTGAACACATAAAATAAGCATCATAAGAAATTAGCTCACGATCAAAAGGTGAAGGGAAATCATAAGTTTTCTCCTTCATGATCATAACGCTATTGATTCTAAAGTTCTGGTAGCGACCGTAGTCTCGGTTTTTAGATAGGACAAATTTTGAGATTGTTCCGGAACTACTAATATACTTACATTGAGCTGCTCCAAGGAAAATAGCATTTCCTGAAACTTCTGAAGTAGGGATAACACAGACACGTGAATTTGAGTCTGGGTTCTTAACCTGTATGTAAATATTTGTTTCATTAGTTCTAGACTGACATACGGTACTTGGGCCGAGGTGTTGATTATTTGAGTTTTCAAAGCCTGTCTGGCCATCTAGGGACCATTTACAATGAGCAATTTCACTTGGGATATTTGCTCCGTTGTTTGAGCTTGATGAAGAGTCATCAATATCAATTGTTCCGCCTGTCGAATTTGAAGTGCTCCCTGTTGCCGCTGTGCCATTGTCATAGATTGAGCGTGTCTCTCGTGGTGCAACACAAGAGGTTAGAGCTAAAACTGTTGTGATAAAAATAAAGTTTTTCATTTATTACTCCGTATTCTTACAGTCTTCTTATCGGCAAATCTGAAAAAATATTAATTTTTCATGTAGTTTCTTATCTTTTTAGCCGATAAGTTGATTGATGAAGAAGATTATTTTCACCTTCACCATTTTTGGCCTTGTAATTTTGAGTGCTTATCTCGTTATTACAATGCCTTACCGTTTCTATTATACCTTCCAGAGTGAAGGGGTACAATCGGATTACTTTATTGCCACTGATAGACGCAATATTCTTTATTCAGGTCTGCTTCCTTCTAAAATTAAACGTGGAAAGACTGTATTTTGGAAGAAGATACACTTCTCTAATTACTCTTTTGATGTACCTTTTCAAGATGTTACGTTTCAGGTTTTCCCTAGACCTAAGATTATAAAAGGTAGAACTTATCCATACTTTGATATTCTTGACCATAAAGGTTTGTTGGTAGCATCAGTTTCTGGCTTTCAGGTCTCAAAGTTCAATCCATCTATTCCAATAGATGAAATATTCAACTTACCAATTATTACTCAATTCATTAAGCCTGCGACCAATCAACAAGTTTGGTTAGATATGCTTAATTTAAATATTAAAATTAAAAATTATAATCTCTATAGTTATAAAGATGTAAAAAGCCTTTTAGAAGATTATCCAATTTCTAAATTAGGTTATTATCTTTATATTTATAAGCTTAGGCAGAAATACTTTGCACATAATGCAAAACGAATTGTTCAAAATGGCCCATTTCATATTATCGAAGAGTATAAAAAAGATGATTTAAAAGGTCTTGCTCGCAGCTACTTCTATGAAAAGGGAAGGCTTTATCAATTTGATATTCACTACAATGAAAAACATCCAGATCATAATGTTGTTAAAGATAAAATGATGAAGAATTTAAAGCTTGAACTCTCACGAGATCAAGAAAGTTCTCTAGCAATGTATAATGAATTTAGAAAGTTAAAGTATCAAAAGCGCTTTGATTATCAAGGTATGCTACTAATTTATTCCGCGTGGTCACATGAGCTTGAAAATCAATCATTTTATAAAGAGATGATCTATTATTTAGAAAAAGGTGATTATAAAACATCCCAACTTTTTGGTTTATATGATTTTGCCAAACAAAAATACGGTAAGACTTTCTCTGGCCGTGATGAGATCTTAAAGAATGACCTTAAGTCAAAGATAGAGATGGAAAAGGCCCAAGAGCTGAAAAAACAACAGCGAGATCTTGCTGATTATAATATTGATGGCGAGACTGAGTTTAAGGATGAAGACTCAAAAATTGATTACATCTTAAAAAATGTCGATGTCAAAGAGGACAAAGACGATCTCACTGAATACTAAACTAAATCTACAAAACTTTCTGGATGATGAAAATTCGGCTTCGAATCAGGGTGCTTATTTGAGTAGTATAGTGTCTGATTTTCACTCGTTTTTATTACACACGTAGGAGTTACTTTTATATTTGCTAGGTCCTCAAATTGATGGCCGAGAACTCTTAGTGGAAAGCGACAGTCTAGATTAAATGAATTATCATGATGATCTATGTTAATATTATCAATATCGATCTCTTCATATTCTGTTAGTTCTGATCGGTACGAGTTAAAGACAAAACAATTCCAACTTGAGTCTGTTCCAAAGTTAAATTCGTAGTACTCACCATCTAACTTATTTAAGATAAAGAATTCAAAACAAGTTTGAGTCCAAAGGCCAATAACACGATTACATTTTTCATTATTCTTACTGAAGTAGACAGTGTCGATATTACCTTTCATCGTAAAATGAAAGTACATATAATCTTCAACGACCTTAACCTCTGCCAGAAGTCTAAGCTCTGGTAGGTTAGGGTCGCCTTGATTAAAGGGTATTAGCTCAAATTGTTTTGAAATCATTTTTTATATCTTGGTTACTCTTACTTATTATTACCCATAATATTCGTTAGGAAGTCTACTGGTAAAGGGAAGAACGTCGTTGATTTTCCTTCTCCACTTGAGATTTCCTTCATTGTATCAAGGTAGCGTAGTGTGATTGCATTAGGGCTTTCATTTAAAACCTTAGCTGCTTCTGATAGCTTAAGTGCCGCATCAAATTCACCTTGAGCAGAAATTACTTTTGCTCTTTTATCACGTTCAGCTTCGGCCTGTTTTGCCATCGCTCTTTGCATCTCTATTGGTAAGTCAATGGCCTTAACTTCAACAGTTGATACCTTGATTCCCCATGGCTCAGTATGCTCATCTAAAATAGATTGAAGACGTGCATTGATTTGATCTCGCATAGAAAGAATTTCATCAAGTTCAAATTGTCCAATTACTGATCGAAGTGTCGTTTGTGCAATTTGCGCAGTTGCTGCTAAGTAATTTTCTACTGCAACTACTGACTTTTCTGGATCTTCTACACGAAAGTAGACAACTCCATTTACTTTAAGAGTTACGTTATCCTTAGAGATAATATCTTGTGATGGAATATCCATCGTTACTGTACGTAAATCGACTTTATGCATTTTTTCAAGCCCTGGGATTAGCAGGATAAGTCCAGGCCCGCGAACTGCTGTAAAGCGTCCTAGAAAGAAGATAACCCCACGTTCATATTCCTTAAGGATCTTGATCGTATTAAATAATAATATTAGTAATAAAATGACAAATGGTAGAAAAGGGGCGATGTGCATCATATAGATCCTCCGTGAATTGACAAAAACTTTACAATTAGATGACTCTTAAAAAATAGCTAAAGCTATTATATACTCAAGAACTAAGGGGTGATTAACAAAAACTCTCTCTTCCTTGTCAAAATCAATCGTCCCTCAACGATACCCCTTAGTTTTTTTCTTATAACCAAAAAAACTTTTTAATCTCTCTTCTTACCCAGTTAATATCGCTCTTTGTTGGCAGATCATTTGTACTCATTGACATCATTAAGCTTATTAATTGGCGAAAAGACTTTCTTTGACTCATATTAAACCTCATATATTTATTAGTAATTTTACATTATCTTTCTTTATAATGGTAACTTTATCTCCAACCTTTAGCTGAGACATATCTCCATTGGCCGTCAGTTGCCAAAGCTCCCCATTAAATTGAGTGTAATACTTATCGCCATCAATTGCACTGATGGCAACAGTTCTTCCTGAATAAGGATCATCAGGCTCTGAGAATATACGTTTGCGTGACTTATAGAAAATATAAGCAATCAGTCCAATAAAGGACAAGATAGCACCAATGCTAGAAAATAGCACTGTCGCTGATATTTGTAAGTAAGACTCTTCTGTTTGAAAAAGATAGAGTGAGCCAATAATTAAACTAGCAATTCCCGCTATGGTAAGAATACCAAAACTGGTGATATAAATTTCAAGGATAAAAAGAACGAATGAAGCGATAACAAGTAGAAGTGCTCCAACATTTAATGATAGAACTCCAAAAGAAATACCGGCCACTAGTATTAAAACAGCACCAACACTTCCTGCAATAAAGCCGCCTGGTGCTTGAAACTCAAGATAAATTAAAGCAGCACCTATTAAGAAGAGAATATAGGCCATATCGGGTGAAGCAAAGAAGGCCATTACTTTTTGTCCGATGGTTTTTTCAAAAGTTACAACAACGTGATTGCTTTCAACGCTAATTTTATATTTCTCATGGTGCTTTTGATATTCTTTGCCGTTAATAAGTTCGATTAAACCATCTTCACCCTGGATTTTATCGACGATTCCATTGTGAGCATTTTCTTCTAAAGCTTCTTGGGCCGTAAGGCTAGTTGCTTCAGTTATCATTTTTGTGTAAATCTTTGGATTCTTTCCTGTTCCATCTGCTTGCGATTTAACAAGGGCAACAAGATCGTTGATAATCTTGTTTTTCATATCTCCCTCTTTAATATCTGAGGAACCTGAAATCGGTGTTGCTGCTCCAATTCGTGTACCGTCGGCCATATATAAAGTAGGGATACTGCTTGAAATAATTGCACCAGCACTTGTGGCCGATGCTGAAGATGGGCCAATCCATCCGATAACGAGATTTTCACTATTGGCGATCAAATGCATAATGTCTTTAGTAATACTAACCAGTCCACCTGGTGTATTCATTTTTATTAGAAGAGCTGAGCCTGGCTCATTCTTTATTGATTCTTGTGCTTTCTTTAGATGATTTAGAGTCACCGGTGTGATGGCCTCATTTACTTCTACTATCAGAAATTTATTGATTTTATATTCTTTTGTTTGAGCAACTGCATCGTTACCAAAAAAGTGCATTGATAAGAATGTAATGATTGTTACAAAACTTGTAATGATAGTATTTCTCATATATCTTGACCTGCTTATTTTAGAAGGAGATTTCATGTCATCAAATAATATTACTTATAAAGTAATTATCGCTCATTTTTTTAATCCTATAAATGATAAAATATGTGAATTTTTAGAAGATTACGCTATTGTTGCTAAGCGCAACGCTAAAGGTGACTATAAAATCGTACATCGCTGCCACAAGTCAAAATTAAATGAATATATTAAAAGAAAAAAGTCTGTGGAAATTATTGATAAGTCTGGTCAATATGTCATTCCTGGTATGTATGATACACATTTTCACTGGGTACAAGATGACGTAAGAACGATGCCAAAAGCAAATCTATTATCTTGGCTTGAAAATTATACGTGGCCATATGAGGCTAATTTTAAAAAAGTTTCTTATGCAAAAAAGAAGGCCCGTGAGTTCGCTAAGAAGATCGCTAATAATGGAACAATTGGTGGTGCTTGTTATGGATCTATTCACTCTCATTCTGTATCTGAGGCATTAGAAAAATTTGAAGGTGATTATATTCTTGGTAATGTTCAAATGACTATGAACTCGCCTGAGTATCTCACAATGGGAATCGATGATACGATTGCTCAAACAGAAGAGCTTGCAAGTAAGTATAAAAATAAATATGCCGTAACACCACGCTTTGCAATTACTACTGATCCTAAGACAATGAGTGCAGGAGCAAAAACGGCAAAGAAGCATCGCTCATTTATTCAAACACACTTAAGTGAAACACAAAATGAAATCGACTTTGTTCTTAGTATTTATAAAAATATCGAAGGCTTTGAAAAAGTAAAAACGTATACAGAAATTTACGATAAAGTAGGTCTATTAACACCAAAGACAATCATGGGCCATGGTATCTATTTATCACCAAAAGAATTAAAGCTCTTATCACAAAAGCAAACAATGATTGCACATTGTCCTACAAGCAATGCTCCTATTAAGGAGTTAGGCCTTGGCTCTGGTCTTTTCGATTATAAAAGGGCCAATCGTTATAAAGTGCATTGGGCCTTAGCTAGTGATATTGGTGGTGGCCCATTCTTATCAATGCTTGATGTGATGAATTCATTTGTTTGTCAAAATCATAAGAAAGGACATCGTGATGCTTCATACACTCAGGCCTTGTATCGCGCAACCCTTGCAGGTGCAAAATCACTTAAATTAGACAAGGAGAGTGGGAACTTCGAATTAGGAAAGAAACTCAATTTTGTTTCACTTGGAAGCAAAAACTTCCGCGGCAACTTAACAGTTGAAGACAAATTAAAAAAGTTGATTAAGAGACCTAACAAATTACGTGAACTTTATTCTGATTTAATTGAATCGACATATTACAACGCTCACATGATTTCAGATAGATAACAAGCAATATGATTAATTGAGTTAACGATGTTTGGTTAAACCAAAAAAAAGTTATATTAATTAAACTTTTTTACTAACAATTTAGTAAATGTATTTACAAAAATATTTTGTTGCTTTAGAATATATTTAGATATGAATCGTAAGTGCTTGAATATATAGTTAGGAGTAAATACATGAGAAGTTTTAGTCACATCGCAAAATTAATTAAAGACAAGAGAACAGCACACCCAAAAGGCTATTCTCAATCAGAGCTGTCTCACCTTTTAGGTTACAAAAACGGACAATTCATTTCAAACGTTGAGCGTGCATTATGTAACATTCCTTTAAAGATGTTACGTCGTGTTTGTGAAATTCTTGATATTGATGAAGCTGAATTAAAGACAGCAATTATTAAAGATCACGAAGAAACACTTGATAATTATCTTAAAGATGGTTCTGGTGTAGTAGGTGCTACAACAGAGACAACAGAAGCTGCGCAATCTTCTAACTTTGTTTACTAAGATATAGTTAAGTTATTTAGACAAAAATGTTGATAAAGAAAAAGGGAGCTAAATTAGCTCCCTTTTTTTATGTTTAGATTAAATTTAAATTATAATTATAAACCTTTATAGGCTTTGTAATCTTCCAAGCTACCCATCGTTTCTTCAGTATCTTCAGAGTAGTCGGCTTGAATTTGAGTTTGTAGATAATGTGGATCTTCAATCTCTTCAACACTCACTTCAGGTGCAACTTCCCCAAGTGGTAGCTCGTGATTATTTGCATAAGTTGTATCCATCTTTAGAGATTCAAACTTCTTTTCAAATATCTCTAGTTCCTCTGGTTTTAGTCTACCTTTGAAGTCTAAGAAAGTTTTTTGAGTGTCGATAAAATTTTTCTCAAGTTTTTCTTTTTGTTTTTCACCAACACGATCAAAGTTTTCAAAATATTTCTTTCTGGCCATGATGTGTTGTTCGAGAAGATTTAAATACTTCACAATAACAAAGTCTTCACCTTTTAAGTGACTTGTTCCACTGCGACGATTGCGTCCCTGAGGGCGCCTTCTACGGTTGCGATTATTTGAGCGACTTCCACTTTTCTTAGGGGCCGCTTTTTGTCCCTTGTTTGGACCTTGAGACTTTGTTTGTTTTTGTTCTTGGCCTTTTGCGCCCTTGGCCTGCTGCTTATTATTTGGGCGACGACGGTTATTGCGTCTTCTCTTATTATTTGGACGTGGCTTATTTGCATCACCCTTATTGTTGCTGGCCTCTTTTTTGCCTTGCTCCATTAATGATTCCTTCTTCTATTAATTTAAATTTAATTATAGCCCCTAATATTGCGAAGTAAAGCTACAACTTGTCTAACTCCTATGTTAAAATTGGCCAATTTCAATTCGAACAACTCTCTATTAACTTAAAAGGGGAATTTATATGACTAACAGAGTTAAAGTTGCCGTAACAGGAGCTGCAGGACAAATTGGTTATGCAATTCTTTTTAGAATTGCTTCTGGACAAATGTTTGGTCCAGATACAGAAGTTGAATTACAACTTCTTGAACTACCTCAAGCACTAGGTGCTCTTGAAGGTGTAAAGATGGAATTAGATGACTGTGCTTTTCCATTACTAAAGAATATTGTTTGTACAGATAAGATGGAAGTTGCATTTAAAGATGCTAACTGGATTCTAGCAATTGGTGCTGTTCCAAGAAAAGACGGAATGGAAAGAGCGGATCTATTAAAAGTTAATGGTGGAATCTTTGGTCCACTTGGAAAAGCTATGGCAGAGCACTCTGCACCAGATTCAAAACTATTTGTTGTTGGTAACCCATGTAATACAAATTGTTATATCGCAATGGAAGCTTCAGGACTTGATAAGTCACGTTTCTTTGCTATGACTACTCTTGATGAGAAGAGAGCAAAAACTCAATTAGCTCAAAAAGCTGGAGTTGATGTAACTGAAGTTACAAATATGACAATCTGGGGGAATCACTCAGCAACTCAATACCCAGACTTCTACAATGCAAAAATTGGTGGAAAGTCAGCTGCTGAAGTTATTGGCGATGAAACATATTTAAAAGATGAGTTTATCACAACTGTTCAAAAGCGTGGAGCTGCAATTATTAAAGCACGTGGTGCTTCATCTGCTGCTTCTGCTGCTAATGCTTGTGTAAATGGTGTTTACGCACTTACACACGACACACCAGCAGGTGAGACATTCTCTATGTGTCTTGCTTCAAAAGGTGAGTACGGCGTTGATGAAGGTCTTATCTTCTCTTTCCCATGTCGCGTTGAAAACGGTGAGCTAAAAGTTGTTGAAGGACAAGAGCATAATGAATTTGGTCAAGAAAAATTCAATGCAACACTTGAAGAACTTCGCACTGAAAGAAATACTGTAAAAGAACTAGGTCTAGTTTAGGTGCCATGCTCCTTTTGTTTCGCAAATGCTAAATAAAAGGAGCACACCTTTTCAATTCTTCTTTTGCCAGGTTATTTAAAATTTAATAAAACGATCATTTAGCACATGCGAAACAAAAGGAGCATGGCACCCTCTTAAATTCTAATTCCCAATCTAAATTTTGATAATATTTGAATGATAATAAGCGGTGCAAGAGATGAGTATCCTACGATAAGCCAGCTCTGTTTATCGATTAATTTCAAGCTTAAAATACTTCTAAGGCCCGGTATGAAGACAGCGGCTATTAGTATGACCGTACAAAGTACAACTGCTCCCCAGACGTGAATATTTCTAGTAATTTCATTAATAAATAAATTCGATTTTTCAAGCCTCATGTTAAAGACATGAAAGACCTGTCCAAATGCTAAACTTAAAAATGATACTGTTAGTGCGGCCTTGTCATCATTTGTTGTTTTTAAAGTATAGAGAAAGCCTGTTAGAACACATGCTGTGAGAATAGCACCATATAGTGATATCAATCCCCACTTTCTCTTTGTTATAATTTGTTCATCTCGAGGCCTTGGTCTTTCTTCAAGATAGGTATGATCGCCTTCACCCATACCCAGAGCAAGGGCCGGAAAAACATCTGTGACAAGATTTAGAAATAGAATTTGTAAAGGTAGTAGGGGAAGAGGAGCATTGATAAAGGATGCAATTGATACAATTAAGATCTCACTTATATTACAAGAAAGCAGATAGACCACAAAACGTTGAATATTGCTATATATGATTCGTCCCTGTTTGATGGCCAAGATTATTGTGTTAAATCGGTCATCTTGCAATACCATATCAGAGGCCTCTTTTGCGATTTGAGTACCTCTTTGTCCCATGGCTATACCTATATCTGCATTCTTAAGCGCTGGTGCATCATTTACACCATCGCCTGTCATTGCAACGACTGCGTTCTTAGCTTGAAAATATTCGATTAAGTCTAGTTTTTGAGCAGGACTTACACGGCTAAATACTTGTGTTTGATTAACTTTATCCCTTAGGCTTTCATTCCATTCTTCTTTAGGTCCAAGTACTTTGCCATTAATTGACAGATTATTACTTTCTTCAATAAGTCCTATTTCTTTTGCAATTTTTAAAGCAGTGCCCTCTTGGTCTCCAGTAACCATAATCGTTCTAATTCCAGCTTCTTTTGATTTTGTGATAGCATCTTTTACGTCTGAACGTGCTGGATCAAGTAGCCCTACAAGCCCTAAAAAGCTTAGACCTTTATATGGTGGCTCATTTATAGAGGAGACTGTCTTAGTTGCTAAGGCCAGAATTCGCAATCCATCTGCTGCCAATAAATCATTTTCTGTCTTCCATTTTAATTTTAAATCATCAGAAAAATCTAGCGCACCATCAACTGTTTCAATATTAGTACAGGCTGCAATTACGGCTTCAGGAGCCCCTTTTACGGCCACTATAATTTGCTTATCACTTTGGTGATAAGTGGCCATCATAAGTGTTGAACTATCGAAGGGGACTTCTTTTAGCTCTGGTGTTGTTTTTAATACTTCATCTCTTCTTATATCAAACTTATTAGCGGCATTCAGTAATGCAATCTCCATAGGATCGCCAATGTTTTTGTCACTATTTTCATGATTGATTTTAGAATTATTACAGAGAAGACCGACCTTTATTAATTTCTTTAATTCAGTATTTTCTTGAAGATTGTGATGATCGTCCAAATTATATGTATCACCATGGCCTTTCATAAGCCTTACTTTCATTCTATTTTCAGTTAATGTCCCTGTCTTGTCTGTAAAGATGATTGATGTTGCACCTAGAGTTTCTACAGCGGCGAGTTTATTAATTAATGCATTATTTTCTGCCATTCTCCACATGCCCTTTGCAAGGGCCAAAGTTGCAACAATGGGTAGCCCCTCTGGGATTGTGGCAATTGCTAGCGCAATGGCAGTCTCTAACATGAGTATAAAACTTTTCCCGGCCATAACACCGGAAATCGCAATTAAGATAGCAATGGCTAAAGAAAACCAAACGATTTGACCACCAAGTTTATCAAGCCTTTTTTCTAAAGGAGTGACTTCTTCTTTTTCTTGTTGAGTTGCTTTTGCAATTTGTCCAACTTCAGTCATCATTGCCGTGGCTATGACAATACCCTTTCCTGAGCCTCTTGTTATTGAAGTACCTTTGTAGAGTATATTACTTCTTTCAGCTATGATTGTATCTTTAGAAAGTGTTTCAGCAGTTTTATCTACTGGTGCTGATTCCCCAGTAAGTATCGACTCATTCACATTTATATTATTAGCTTCAATAATTCTAATATCTGCACCAACAACATCTCCTGCTTCAAATATGACAATATCCCCTGGTACTAGTTCTTTAGTATCGAGATTGATTGCTTGTGCATTTCGTATAGCTCCTGTTTTTGAAACTCCTATCTTCTTTAATGCCTCCATTGATCGAACGGCCTTAAGTTCTGTAAAGAAACCAAGTGCTGTATTAATAATCAGAACGGCCACAACTGTTAGGCCTTCTATTGTATGGCCCATAAAAAAAGAGGTTGCACAGGCCAGTGCTAAAAGTAAAACGATGATACTTTTTAATTGTCGAATTAGGATTGTAAGTTTTGAGATAGGTGGCTTAATCGTTAAAATATTTTTGCCATATTTTGAAGTCTTCTTTATGACTTCTTCTTGAGAGAGTCCGCTTTTAATATCACTTTCTAATTCGTTTAGGATGTCTTCAATTGATTTTTTAGAATAAGGTAAACTTTTAGATGTTGTCATGTTTTTTGGCCCTCTAAATCAAATTAAATCCAGAATACTTCTTTGTTCTTCAATTGAAAGTGGCTTTACTGAGTCGACTTTCTTTCTTTTTATTCCACTTTTTGCGATAACCTTATCGAGGTGATGAATACGATCGACCACGTTCTTAGTCATTTTAAACAACCAGTCAGGAATTTGATCTTTTATTGTTTCACTGTCGATCTCCATAAGAGTTGTCGGTGTTTTTGTCATAACGTAGGCTGCACGGTGAGTTCCAGCAAAGAACGCCATTTCACCTATCATTTCTCCTGGACCTATTGTTGCAACTGGACTTACCTTGCTTCCATCTACAACAAAAACAAGTAATTCTCCTTCTTCAACTAGATAGATTGTATCTGACTGATCGCCTTGTTTAATGATGATTTTATTTGCTTCGTGAGTAAGTCTCATAAGGCCTCTCTATTGTAGTTGAGTAAGTTGTTTAAGTTTAATAACAAGTTCATTAACAAGTTTTGGATAATAGATATCCTGTGGCGTCTTCTTAGTAACAAAAAGTGGATTACGCATATAATTTTCTTTTATGATTTGTTGAAAGTCGACTATATCAATATTTTGATTAATAGCTGTTCTTTCTAAAATTTTAGTGAAAACTGGATGAGAAGATTCCACTTCACACGCAAAGGCGAGTTTTAGTAGAGCTTGCTCGTAAGATTTTGTTATCTGACCTTGTTTTCGGTAGAGCTCTTGTTTTAACTGATGATATTTTGTATTGGCCACAATCTTCTTATCAAGACTTTCCACCAGTAACTGACCTTCCTTTGTTTTACCTTGCTCTAGTAGGTTATCAAGTTTTTGGAGTGCTTTTTCTATTTTATCATTTGTCGTATCTTCACAAACTTTAAGATTACTTATTTCTATATTAATTGGCGGTAAAACCATTAGTACATTTACGCCTTTTTTCCTTAGTTCTCGAAGAAAGCTCTCTAATCGATGTTGATAGAGTAGAACTTCTTTATCAAAAATTGAGCGAAAGGCCTTAGCGCTTAGTTTAGAATAATCTAATGGCGTTACTTGTTTTTCTAGCTCTTTTATATTTTCGTTGAGATAGAATAACTTAGATAAATTGGGATATAATTTAATGAAACTTTGAATATAGAGATTTCGATATATCTTAAAGTTAATATTATTAATATTTAATTCTTTGTTTGACTTTGGATAGAGTTCTTCTTGCATCTCAGAAAAACCAGTGGCCAATATAATTATTTTAGGAACCTTAGTAAGCTTTGAGACCTTCTCAATTGTACGAAACAAACTTTCGTTCTTTGCTGATATATTATATATAGCTAGAGGCCTGGCCAATTTCTGCGAGAGCTTTGTTGTGATTTCTCCAATATATGGGTTTAAGGTCATGCCCAGATCATCACCAATTACAAGAACATCTGTATTTGATGCGATATCATCTGGCCCATAAACAGAATCACTTAACTTATAGGGGGCCGGGTCATCGCGAAGAGGCATCTCGTAATAATGGTAAGTTAGCCCTCCTAGAATTGCGATAATTAGAACACAGGCCAAATAAAATAAAATGTTGAATACTTTTTTCATAAAATCTATATAAGTTTTGTCTATGCCTTTATTATATACGTAATTTCTGGTACATAGAAGACCTTATGAAAGATGCAAAAAACACCAGATGGGTACCTGAGCTTTTAGCTCCAGCAGGAAGCCTTGAGAAATTAAAAGTCGCCATTAGTTATGGTGCAGATGCCGTCTACTTAGGCGGGCAGAAATATGGACTACGCCAAGCCGCGGATAATTTTACGATTGAAGAAATCCGAGAAGGTGTTGAGTTTGCTCATGCGCATGGCTCATGTGTTTATGTCGTTCTAAATTCTTTCTTTCACGATAAAGACTTTGACGGGCTATTGGATTTTATTCAAGAGCTTGACGCTGTTAAAATTGATGCCGTTATCGTATCTGATCCTGGTGTTATTAATTATATCGCAGAAAATACTAATCTAGAGATTCATTTATCAACACAGGCCAGTTGCTTAAATGTTGAAAGTGCTAAGCTTTGGAAGAAGCTTGGTGTTACGAGAATTGTTCTCGGACGTGAAGTCTCAATTGCTGATGCAAAGATGATCAAA
Organism: Halobacteriovorax sp. BALOs_7; assembly: GCF_003612895.1. GTDB lineage: Bacteria > Bdellovibrionota > Bacteriovoracia > Bacteriovoracales > Bacteriovoracaceae > Halobacteriovorax_A > Halobacteriovorax_A vibrionivorans. The sequence goes on from NZ_CP027772.1 coordinate 1,480,654, forward strand.
GAAGAAGCCGGTGTTGAAATTGAAATGTTCGTACACGGATCAATGTGCATGGCCTACTCTGGAAATTGTGTTATCTCAAATTATACGCAAGGCCGTGATTCAAATCGTGGTGGTTGTGCCCATAGTTGTCGCTTTGAATATAAGATTGATGATGGGAAGAAAGAGCTTAATAGCTATTTTATGAGCTCAAAAGATTTGGAAGGGATTAGACTTCTTCAAGACTTTATTGATGCTGGAATCGACTCTCTGAAAGTCGAAGGTCGTATGAAATCACCAATGTATGCAGGTACCATTTCAATGGTCTACTCTCAGGCCCTTGCTTACTATAAAGAGCATGGAAACTTCTTAAGTGAAGACCTTTTAAAATGGGAAGAGGAGCTAACTAAGGTTACTCACCGAGCATATACTCAAGCATCTTTAGTTGAAGAAGCTGATGAGAGCTCTATTTATAATGATCGTGAACACGAAGAGAAGACATATCGAGCAATTGGAAAAGTTGCTCAAGTTGTAAAAGATGAATTTATCGTTGTTGATGTAAAGAGTGCATTTGAAATAGGGGAGTCCTTAGAGATTCTTCCGTTTAATGATTCACATGTCGAAGTAAATATTGATCACATTAAAAATCTCGCAGGACAGGACTTTAATCGCACTCGCCCTGGTGCCTTATTTAAGATCCCATATGTTGATGGGGTTGATATTAATAATCTCGTACGTGCAAGGGTTACTAATTAATGAAGGCCGTTACATATATTTCACATATTGATGAACTTGAATCACTGGATACTAGTAAATTCAGTGAGGTTATTCTTGCCACGCGACTATTCTCTCAGGTTGGAAAGCTAACAATAGATGAAATGCTTGAGATTATAGAAAAGTGTAAGGCCCAAAAAGTTAAGTACACTCTAGAGTGGGATATTCTTATGACGGAGAGCCGTTTTAAGATGTATCGTGAACAATTCAAAAAATATGCTGATTTAGGTTTTTCGAGTATTCGCTTAAGAGATCCTGGGGCCATTAATTTTATCCTAAATTCTTATGAGAACTTAAGTATTGATCTTTTACTTGATACTGGTGGCCATCACAATATTAAGGCCATAAAAGTTTGGAAGAATCTAGTTGGTGATCGTTTAAGAAAGATTATTCTTTCTATTGAATTATCAAGCGATGTCGTAAAAGAATTTTGTCAGGAAATTAAGAGTTGGGGTGTGAAAACGGAACTTCTTGTTCTCGGGCGCATCCTACTATTTTATACACCACGAAATCTTGTTTCTCCTTTATACACTGATGAAGATTTAGAAGAATTTGAAAATAATGGTAAATATATAGAAGTCGCTGGCTCTAGTGAAGAATCACCCCATAAAGGTTTTCCAATTATTGAAAATCAGCATGGGACTTTTATGTTTAACACCAAAGACCAGTACCTACTTGAATACTTAGATGAAATTGAAGAGTGTGGCGTTGATGATATTAGAATTGACGTAAGACACCTCGACCAGGAGTCTAAGGCCGTTGTCGATAAAACGATATCACTTTGTAAGAACTTTAATAAGGAAGAAGCAAAGGAATTTAAGAATCAATATCCTAACAGTACAACTCGTGGCTTCTTTCATGTGAATAAATCAGATGTACTTTTTAAAAAGCTTAAGAATAAGAGAGTTCAACGTGAGGATCAAGGCTTCATTGGTGAAGTTGTGGATGTTGTTAAGAAATCTCATATTGCTATTCTTGTAAAAGGTATGAGAAATGAGGATATTGCTCTAAAAGTAGGTGATGAACTGAGACTTTCTACTCCAGATGGAAAAGAGAAGTTTACTAAAATTCATAAACTTACACAGACTAATGGCAAAGAAGTTCAGGACGTTAAAACAGGTGAGTTAATTCTTATACCCCATGTAAGTGGAATAAGCGTTAAGACAATGGCCTACTTAAAATAGAACCTTAATAAATTGCACCCAAATACCACCATTATTAATTCTCTCACTTCTTGTGACTTGGTATTTCTTTTGATTGATTTTAAATGTTTCAGGCATAACAAAGAAGGCTGCCTTCGTATTAAGTGATTCTGCTTTTTTGAGAAACCGCTCTATAAAAAGATGGATATCTTTCTCTTTTGTTTTTATTCTTTTTCCATAAGGTAGATTGCAGGTGATTATCGAATTTTCAGGTAGAGATTCTGTTTTAAAGAAGTCCATTTTCTCTATTGTTAACCATTCATTTTCAATGAATTCGAGATTATTTTCTTTGATTGCCGCTAAGTTCTTACCATCAATGTCTCGGGCCAAGGCCTTTCTTGGAGTTACTTGTGGCCTCTCTATTTTCTGGGCCGCAAATTTTCGATAAAGAGGAAAGTTTCTAAAGTTGAATTCTCTTTGTTCATTTCTTTGATCTTGTCTGAAGAACTCGCTTATGATTGTTCCACTACCTGCCATTGGATCGATGAGTACATCATAATTTACATCAGATGAATTTATATATCTAATAAGAGCTGCTCCAATTGACTCTCTCATTGGTGCCTTTGCCGATAGAGTTTTTATACCTCGTTTGTCGAGTCTTTCACCTGAACAATCAATTGATAGGCCACAATTATCCTCTTCAAACCTTAAGTGAATTGTCGCTGGGACACTCCAGTTTAGTTCATCGTATTTTTTCTTATATGGCTGAGCAGTTTGATAGCTAGAAATTGCATCCTTAACTGTCTTTATTATCTTGCGATCATCAAAGAGACGTGAGTTATGAGAGCTAACTTTCACTTCAAATTCTTTCGTTGGTATATAATCGTTCCAATTAATCTTTGATAATTTCTTATATAATTTTGGAAGGTCTCTTGCGATAAAGTGATCGATTCGAAGAAGTGCTTTTGTTGGAATTCTTAATTCGAGGATAAACTCTAGTAGAATAAAGAGATTCTTTGATTTTAAGCTTAGTCCATCATTTGAAATCTCTTGAAAGGCCTCTATTCGACAAAGCTTCTCCTTAATCTCTAAAAGGGCACTCTTTTCAAGTCCAGGTATCACTACCAGGTAGATTTCATATATTTTATCCATATCAAATATATACATGAACTTGTGTTTATAACCAATCGGATTTATATAAAAGTCATGAAATATGGAACTCTATACTTAATTGCAACACCGATTGATGAAATTAATCCTCTTGAGCCAGAGGCGAAGGCATTAATGCTTAAGGCCTGTGATGATGCTGATAATAGTCTTTTTTTAATTGAAGACCTAAAGCCATGTCGAAGACGATGGATTCGCTTTGGTTTAGATCGCTCTTTCATTGATGATTTTATTCTTTTTAATGAACATACCCAACGTGATATTGAGCAAGATATTATTTCACAAATTCAAAATGGAAAGAACGCATACCTGATGAGTGATGGAGGACTTCCGGCCTTTTGTGATCCAGGTCAAAAACTTGTGAAGAAATGTCACGAGCTTGGCATTCGCGTCACTTGTACTCCTCATAGTAATTCTATTTCTTTGGCCGTTGCTCTAAGTGGCATTGATTGTTCTAATTTTACTTTTGCTGGCTTTCCTCCACGTAAACCTGATGAGCGAAAGAATTATTTAACTAATCTGAAAAAGGTGAAAATGCCTAAAGTTTTGATGGATACTCCCTATCGTCTCACAAGATTAATCGAGGAGAGTTTAGAGGTCTTTGGGGATACAACGGCCTTTATTGGGATGGAGCTTAACGGTGAAGAGGAAGAATTACTCTACGGTAAGCTATCGAAATTACTTAAGAAAGTGAACGGCTTAAAGAAAGAGTTCATTCTTATCATTAAATAAATGTTAAATCCGCGCACAAATCAGATAGTTTTTTCTTTTGATAAAAACCTTTCTTGTTGCTCTGGATAAAATCTGCTAAATTGCCAGAATTACTAGTATGAATAACACAAAATCGGCCACTCAAGACCGTAAGCTTGAGCACATTCAATTAACTGCAAAATCACAAACTCTAGCGGCAACAAGTGATAAGAGATTCTATTATGAGCCTCTTTTCAGCGGTAATGCTCAGGAGCTTGATCTAGGAATTGAATTTGCAGGATTTAGTTTAAGGCTTCCACTGTGGATTTCTTCCATGACTGGCGGAACTGGGATTGCAGGTAAGATCAATGAGAATCTTGCCCGTGCATGTGGAGAGTTCGGTATTGGGATGGGCCTTGGTTCTTGTCGTAAGTTACTCGATAGCGATGAATTCCTTGATGATTTTCAGGTTAAGTCCTTGGCCAATAATTCACCTGTTTTTGCAAATCTAGGTATTGCTCAATTAGAAGAGTTAATTGATAAGAAAGAACTTTCAAAAGTGGATCGTCTCGTCACTAAATTAAATGCAGATGGATTGATCATTCATATAAACCCTTCCCAAGAATGGTTTCAGCCTGAAGGGGATATCATTAAAAGAGCTCCTCTTGAAACAATTGAAACTTGTGTTGAATATTTTAAGTTTCCAATAATTGTAAAAGAAGTTGGACAGGGAATGGGGCCACGTACTCTAAAGGCCCTAATGATGATGGACCTATGTGCGATAGAGTTTGCTTCATTTGGTGGGACAAACTTCTCAAAATTAGAATATCTTAGAAATTCTAACAACTTAACAGTTCATGAACCATTGTGTCATGTTGGCCATACTGCCCTTGAAATGGTACATATGACCAACGATTTAATTGACGAGTTAGGTAGTGCTGCTAAGTGTAAGAATTTTATAATCTCTGGTGGGATTAAGTCATATTTAGATGGCCATTATTTATGTAAGTTATCCAAAGGATGCGCTATTTTTGCCATGGCAAGTGAGTTTTTAAAAACTGCTATGGTAGATTATGAGAGTGTTCAGCAACAAGTTGGGGAAATTAAAAAAGGCCTTAACTTTGCTAATTCATTTCTTAGTGTGAGGAGAGAACATTGAAATTGATTCAAGGTTTTTCAAAACTATCAAAAGAACAAAAGGTCCAGTTTATTGCAAACCGCTTATCAAATGATGGCCAAGATCAGAATATCGATGCACAAAAAGTGAAAGAACAATTACTTTCATTTTGGCATTCTGATAAGAAGCTACAATCTACTTTTGATGAGTTCTCAGAAAATACAATTACAAATTTCTATCTACCGTATGGCCTAGTTCCAAATTTCGTTCTTAATAACGAAGTATATACAGTTCCAATGGTTATTGAAGAGAGTTCTGTTGTTGCAGCATTATCAAAGGCCGCAAAGTTTTGGTCAACTCGCGGTGGTTTTAAGGCCGAAGTTATTGCAAGCGAAAAGATTGGCCAGGTCCACTTTATCTACGAAGGAGATAAAGAGAGCTTAAAGTCTTTTTTTGAAGATAAGAAAATCGATATCCTAAATTCACTTGCACCAATCACTGTAAATATGGATAAGCGTGGTGGTGGAGTACGATCTATTGAGTTAGTTGATCTAACAGATAAAGAAGAAAATTATTATCAAATAAAAATGTCGTTTGAAACATGCGATGCCATGGGTGCTAATTTCATTAATTCAGTTCTAGAAGCTGTAGGTAAGTACCTTGAAGACTCGCTTGGTGAAGATGTACAGGTCGTCATGTGTATACTTTCAAATTATACGCCTGATTGTCGTGTGAGAGCATGGGTTGAATGTCCAATTGAGGATCTTGCTGAAAAATCGATTGGTATGGATACTGCTACTTTCGCATCAAAGTTTGCACGAGCAGTAAGAATTGCTCATATTGATCCACACCGTGCCACAACTCACAATAAAGGAATCTTTAATGGGATTGATGGAGTTGTTATAGCAACTGGTAATGACTTCAGAGCAGTTGAAGCATGTGGACATACATATGCAGCTCGTGATGGACAATACCGATCACTAACAAATTGCAAAGTAGAAAACGGGAACTTCTATTTTGAAATTGATATTCCAATGGCCCTTGGAACGGTTGGAGGACTGACAAAACTCCATCCTCTAGCAAAGATGTCTCTTGATATCTTAGAGCGACCAAGTGCTAATAAGCTAATGATGATTGCTGCAACAGTTGGCCTTGCCCAAAATTTTGCGGCCCTTAAAAGTCTTGTTACAAGTGGAATTCAAAAAGGGCATATGAAAATGCACCTAATGAATATTCTGGGACAACTTGAAGCAACAACAACTGAAAAAGAGCAAATTGTTAATCATTTTGCTGATAAGGTTGTTTCATTTAGCGCAGTAAGAGAAGAGTTAAATAATTTAAGAAGTTAGGGGACTATGAACACAACACACACTAGTAATAATATCCTTAAGTATTTGGAAGGGGAGCAATTTCTTGAGCTTCCTAAAAACGGCCAATTATATTTTGGCCACGGAAAGCTTCTGCTTTCTGGGGAGTACTTTGTTTTAGATGGTGCTAAGGCACTGGGCCTACCTACTACAGTAGGGCAGTCTTTAAGAGTTCAATACTCTTCTTCATTTGATCCTAAATTATATTGGAAGTCCTATGATCCAGCTGGAAAGCTTTGGTTTGAAGTAACTTTTGAATTTTGGCATTTCAATATTCTAAATGATAACCCTACAAAAGAGATGATTGTCTTACAACAAATGTTAAGACAAGCAAGAAGACAGAATAAGCACTTCTTAAGAGATGGTGTTGATGTACATGTTGTAACACAACTTGGTTTCCCACTCGAATGGGGACTAGGGTCTTCTTCTACTTTAATTCATAATATTGCTGATTGGGCCATGATTTCGCCATTTGAACTTGCCTTTAATACTTTAGGTGGTTCTGGGTATGATATTGCATGTGCACAAAGTGAAGAGCCAATTATTTATCAAAAAGGTGGAGAAGGACCAAATTGGTCTCCTATCGAATTTAATCCAAGTTTTAAAAATAACCTCTACTTCATTTATCTTGGACACAAGAAGAATTCTCGTGATGCTATTGAGTATTACAACGAGCTACGTCCACATTCGCCAGAGATTATTAATACAATCAGTGAACTATCTATGCAGATGGCCACTGCAAATACTCAAGAAGAATTTAATTTCTTAATTCGTGCTCATGAAGATATCGTGAGCTCTCATCTAAAGCTTAGCCCAATTAAGAAAGAGGCCTTTAGTGATTTTGATGGAGAAATTAAATCTCTAGGTGCATGGGGTGGGGACTTTATTCTTGCATCAAGTAATGGACCACGCAAGTATGTGAAAAACTACTTCGATCAAAAAGGTCTGAAAGTCTGTATTCCATATCGTGAATTAATTGTTGAAACTCAAACACCAAGTGAAATTAAAAATGTCCACTAATTTTACTCTGATTGATTTTGATATTGATAAATTAGATAATGGACTTGAATTTACAGTTAAGAGTCCATCAAATATTGCCTTGATTAAGTATTGGGGAAAGTACGGTGAGCAATTACCTTCAAACCCTTCTTTAAGTGTAACTTTAAATAATGCTTATACTCAAACGACATATAAAATTCAAAGATCCTCGGAATTTGAACTTGATTTTAAATTTGAATCAAAACCAAATGATAAATTTAAGCAAAGGGTAGAGAAGTTCTTTAAAAGGGCCGCTGTTGTTTTTCCTTTTATAGAAAATATCAAAGTTGAAATGGATTCTCACAACTCATTTCCTCACTCTTCTGGTATCGCTTCTTCGGCCGCATCAATGGCCAACTTTGCAAGTGCTCTTTGTGAAATTGAAAAAGTCGTAACAAATGAAGACCATGATGAAGAATATTATTTAATGAAGGCCTCATTCATGGCCCGTCTTGGTTCAGGAAGTGCGAGCCGATCGATATACCCAAAGATGGCAATCTGGGGAAAGTCAGTTCTTGGTAGCTCTCAAGACTACGCTATCGTTCACGATCAATTTGATGAAATCTTTGAAGGAATTTGTGATTCAATCGCAATTGTAAGTAGCAAGGAAAAGTCAGTAAGTTCAACTGCTGGTCATGCTCTTATGAATGAGCATCCTTTTGCTAAGACACGTTTTATGAATGCTAGTAATAACTTTAATAAGTTATTATTTGCTCTTAAAACAGGTGACTTTAATACTTTTGCAAAAATTGTTGAAAGTGAGGCCCTAGAGCTTCATGGACTTATGATGAATTCTGATCCATCTTTTATTTTAATGGAGCCTAATACTTTAGAAATTATAAATCGTATTAGAGAGTTTCGAGCTCAAACAAATTGTGCAATCTGCTTCACTTTAGATGCTGGTCCTAATGTACATATTATGTATCTTAAAAAAGATGAGAAGCAGGCCAAAGAATTCATCGAGCAAGAAGTTAAATCTCTATGTGCCGATTCTCTTGTTATCCATGATCATATGGGTAATGGTGTGATCGTAGAAAGATAAGTAGGGATAAGTTATGGAAGGTGGAAATTCTTTTAACGCTAAAATCCTACTCTTTGGAGAATATAGTATCATTAGGTCTTCAAAGGCCTTGGCAATGCCTTATTCTCTTTTTGATGGAAAACTAAACTTTCCTGATGAGCAAGGCGCTGGAATTGATTCTGAGCTAACTGCTTTTTCGCAATATCTTAAACAACAACATGACAAAGGCAATCTTAGCTTTGATTTTGATCATCAGTCTTTCTCATTTGATATTTCAAGTGGACTACGTTTTAAAAGTACTATTCCACAAGGCTATGGAGTTGGAAGCTCCGGTGCTCTTTGTGCTGCTGTATTTGATCGCTATGCTAAAATTCAGGATGATCAAAAGAATGATATTTCTTTTTTAAAAGAATGTTTTAAGGAGATGGAATCTCACTTTCATGGTTCATCTTCAGGGGTTGATCCACTCATTAGTTATTTAAATGTAGCACTGTTAATTGATAGTCAGAAACAACTTACAGAAGTATTTCTTGATAAGAAAACAGATGGGCCAGGAGTATTTCTACTAAATACTGGACGTGCTCGAAGAACAGAGCCACTTGTTAATCTCTTTATGGAAAAATGCTCGTCAAAAGACTTTGCTTATCTATGTGATCGCGTTTTAACGCCAATTTCAGATGAGTGTATCCAACACTATATTAATAATGATAAAGAGGCACTTTGGAAGAAGTTTAAGGAATTGTCAGCATTTCAATTTGAACATTTCAATCCAATGATTCCTGCTCTCTATCGTGACTTATGGACTAAAGGCCTAGAAACTGATCGTTTCTATTTAAAACTTTGTGGAGCTGGTGGCGGTGGCTTCTTATTAGGACTTGCCCCCAATTTAAATGATCTTCCACAAGAGCTTAAAGGCAATGAAGTTCGTCCTGTTTAAGACAATTTATTAAGATTTAATTGCAGCAGAAGCCTTACATGGCCTCTGCAACTGTAGGAGAGTCTCTTAATACTCTTGCAAACTCTCTAGGATTAGTGAACTTCTTATCATTTGCATAATTTTTGAAGTCGCCAGTAGCTATTGTTGAATTAGCAAAAGTGATCTCTTCAAGAAGTACTTCTTCCATCTTTTTGATCAGCTCATTATTAAATGAACGCTTTGTTTGAATTCTTGCCATTGGAGATTGCTTCGCAATTCTTGAGACAATATCTTCAATTTCGTTTTCATCAAAAAGTGTTTTTCCGATTAGGCCTGCACTAATTAGGGCGTCTGCACCAACGTTTTGAGATGAAAGAAGAAATTGCATAATCTTTGCACTATTACCTTTTTCATTTGTTAATGTGTTCATACCACCCATCGGTGTGATGCCTTTGTTTAATTGATCAAATGCTACACTAAATGATGGGGCACAGTAGCGAATATCTCCACCCATTGCTAGCTCAAGGCTAAACGGACAAGCAGACTTTTGAAATGACCACAATACTGTTTGCGGTAGAAGAACTTGGGCCCAGCTTAAGCGGGCCAGAAGTTGTAAAGTATTACCAAGAGTTTTTTCATCAAAAAACCTTAGTTCTTCTTTTTTAAATAATTCAATATCTTCACTCGCAAATTTAAAAACGACTGAGTTGATTTCTACTTTATTAGAAAGCCAGTCAAATAAGTCTTCGAGTTCTTTTAGGTATGTCGATGTATTAAAAAACTTTTGATCATTAGCAATTGTTACAAAACATGTTCTTGTTTGTCTTGTTAGTGAAACATTTAGGGTGTTGTAATTGAGAATACTTTGATTTGAATTAGAGTTATTCATTTCGTCACCTTCCTTGGTCTTTTGCTAAATTTAAAATACATCGCTAATCTTTTAGCTCTCAGATCGATCCGTGATCTGATAATAAAATTATTTCAAGACTGCAGTCGGTCTGTCAAATTCAATTCCAAATTAAGATGCTTTTTTTGTCATTAAACTTTCAACAAATATCTTTTCGGTTTTGCTATAAGCTACGGATTTATCACAAGAATTTAAGGTATTTAGAATATATTCTTGTAGTTGACTATTTTTGTCGCTGTCAACGATAGTGTCACTTTGTCTCTCTTTAATAGGTATTTGAAGTACTTGCTCGCTGTTGTCGGCCTTTTTGTTTAACTTTAATATGGCCTTTACTATTAGTGCATGAAGTTCTTGATTATTTATATCCCACTTGGCAGATTCTAATTTATTAATTGTCTCTTGAGATATTTTCTTATTTTCCATATCTCTTTTCTTGCATTCAAATTGAATATAGTATTGAGCAATCTCAACAATTTCGGCCCTTCTTAGTCTTAGGGGAGGAATATTTAATTTCACCGTTGTAATATGATTATATAAGTCTGTAAGGATGTAATCATTCTTCTCCAAGGCCTTTAGATCATTTGATGCAATGGTTATGATTCTAAGTTTTAATGAACTTATAAGATTATAAAAAATCGCCTGATTTTCTAAAGAGAGCTTTTCTATATTTTTTACTATTAAGTCGTTAATTCCATTATTTGATACTTGCTCAATAAATTCAAAGCTTTGATTCTCTGATTCTTCAAAATCAATTATCAAAGAGTTCTCACTACAAACATATTTTGCATATTCAAGTTTTCCAACCCCGGCTTCACCGTGAATATAGAGATTCTCCCTTGTGTTCTTTATCGTGTTTAAAGTGTTTATAATCGCAAGTCCTGTATGGCTACGATCTGAGAAAATATAATGATTAGGTAGTTTGTTTTTTACTGTTTCAAGACCTGAATTATTTTTTGAATTATAAAAGTATGATATCAAACCAGAGACAATCTTGATATTTTCAAGCATTGTAATATTGAACTTATCACCTGAAAGTGTGTTTGAAAGGCAAAGAGCTCCAATACTTTCGCCATTATAATTCACTAGCGGTGCCAGTAGGATATTTTTAATATCAAAATCAACGCCAGTTGCACTTTGATCATTGAATGATTTATTAATGATAACTTTGTTGAAATATGCCTCATTCAATAGTCCATTGAATGTTTTTCCAAGTAGTGTGTGATCACTATTTGTATGATCAACCTCAAAGTCTTTTGTTTTAGAGTTAAATAAATAGATATGATAATTTTCACAATGAAAAATCGTTGGTAGCTCAGACAGAATTGTTGTTAGTTTTCCCTTAAAGGCCCTTTCAATTAAGCTTTGAAAAAGCGAGAAGAGTTCAACGCCATCATCTTTTGAGATCTTGATTTTATTTTGGCATATTTGAAATAATTTATCTTTTAACTTTGCAGTCTTGTAGTGTGATAAGAAATCTTTTAAAAAATATTTTAATACCGTTGTTTGTGAATCAGGTGAAATCGAAATCCCATATATTGTTTTTGTTACATCTTCACAATAGATAAATGATCGAATAATTCTACCTGTTAACTCAAAGTCCCAGTTATTAAATATTCTATTTGTTTGAATTTTAATTTTTACATTTTCACCTATTGAGTACTTTTGAGTGCTGATGAAGTTTAGGCCTGAAAGATTGATGGAGTCTATTTGTACGTTATTAGTCTTTACATTCTCTCTTTCAAAAGTAATTACTTCAGCATTAACTTTATCCCCTTCATGGATAGGGAAGCGATAAGACTTAAAAAACTTATAGTTTTGGATGTTGTAACGCAATTTTTCCTCAAATAGATAGTAATGTAATATCTTTCTTATCGGGCATATTAGTAGAGAGTTTATAGCTTTAATGAGTAAAGCTTATTAAATATTTATAAATTTCGATATTTCCTCATTCAGTCGTTAAAGTTGGCCACTTTGTAGGTCGATAATATTTGTACAAGAGGTCAGAAATTGAAGAAATTACGTAATTATCGAATAAAACTAAAAGAGTCAGATAAGGTAAAGTGTATCTTATATGAAATGGTAGGAGACTCTACCTCTAATGCATTTAGGGTAAAGCTAGATAATATTTCAACAACTGGAATTGGTATTCTAATAGGTGAATACGTTGATAGCACTGTCTTTAAGGTTGAAATTATTTATAAAAATATTAGATTATTACAAACTGTAAAGCTTAGACGTTACCGTCCTAACTTTAATAATCGTGGTGATAATTATTTAGGCCTTGAGTTTGTTGAATACGAAGTTGAAAATATCATGGACTTAATGACTAAATTAGTTGCATCCATGAGTCGTTTACGTCTTAGAGACCTTATGTATGATATGGTACTAAACGAGGCCGTTGCAGGAAATTTTGATTCCAGTACGATACCAGATAGTGAAGCAGATAAAGATCAGCAAGTTTCAACTTCTATGATTTTAGACCTTTTTCAAATCTTTAAAAACTATAATAATAAAATTGAATTGATAAAACTCTTTGTTATTGAAGTTCAAAGAATAGTAAAGGCCAAAGATGCTCGTATTTTTATTGTTGGCCATGATGAACAGACTTTTAGTGAGTTTGATTTTGAAACAAGTGACGTGATGGAGCTTGAGTATCCAATCGTTGGAATCCTAGAGGAACTTTACAATAACCCACGTGGTATAAAATCGAAGTTTTCTCAAAGTTTATCAAGTGATGAGTTTTTTAATATGTATGAAGTTGTAAATAATACGACAATTTCTACTTATATGATGTGTCCTATTTTTGATTATAACGAAAATATCTTTGGAATTTTAAATTTTTCAAATAAAGAAAAAGGTGAGTTATTTACTGACAATGATTTAAAGCAGGCAATGTTTTTGGCCAGAGTTATGGGGCTTTTATATTTCTATGATAATGCAGAGGTAACCAATCAGCTGGATTATGAAAGTGAAAACCTTGATACAAATGTCGCTTTTCATACTTCTTTAGGCGTTAGTTTATTTGCTAAAAAAGCACAAGCATTTCTAGAGCAATATTCTGGGCATGATGTAAAAACACCTGTCTATGTGTACGGTGATGAAGGAAGTGGGAAATTTCACCTTTGTAAGAAGATTGCAAAAAGTTCAAGTAGTGAAAATCAGCATGTTGAGATTATCAATTGCTTTAGTAAAATGGATAAGAAGGCCGTTGATCTTAGGATTGCAAGAATTCGAGATAAGGTTGTAAATGGTAATGTTATCTTTAAAGGCCTTGATAAAGTTTCTATAGTAACAGCAAAATATATTATCAATGAAGTTGGTAATAATGAGAGTTTTCGTCTTCTTTTTACAGGTAGTGAATATATTGAAGAAATTGATATTCCTTCTTTCAAAACGATTTCATTAAATGAAAGAAAAGAGGATATTATCTTCTTTGCTAATTACTTTATCTCACAATATAGTCTTAAAAATCATACAACGAAAAAAAGATTATCTCATGAAGTTGCTCAAATGCTCATTGACTACGATTGGCCAGGAAATATCGCTGAGCTTAAGGCATGTATTGCAAGGCTTATGATTTTTAATAAAGGTAGTGGAAGCTTATCCATTAGAACTAGCGACATTACACCTTTGTTTGAAAATGAAGGACAACCTCAAATTTCAATAGATGCAAATGATCTTAATATAAAGGCATTTGATGAGCATGATCTAAGTAATCAAGAGTGTGCGGATCTCTATCTTTACTTCTATGTTGCTAAAAAACTTAAGGATGGTGCTGTTGGGCTTAAATCAGTAGCAAGTGAAATGCTGATTGATTATGATGATGTTGTAAATCGATTAGAAAATGGAAGTGTCGTTGTTAAGAGGTTATTTAATGAAACAGTTGACCGAGTTGAATTATATCTATCAAATAATGTGGCCTAGTTTAAACTAGGCCACTTTATATGTTTATTCGTTTTCTTCTAGAAATCTTTCTGCGCGAATTGCAGCTTCACAACCTGAACCGGCCGCTGAAATTGCTTGGCGGTAGTAAGAGTCTTGAACATCTCCACAAGCATAAATACCTTCAACATCTGTATCAGGGTGCTTTCCTGCAGTAATAATAAAGCCATGATCATCAAGCTTTACTTTTCCTTTTAAGAAATCAGTATTTGGCTTGTGTCCAATCCCCATAAATAGGCCATCAGTTTCACGCTCTGTAACTTCACCAGTTTTAAGGTTTTCAACCTTAATCGCTTTTACGCCAGAATCATCAGCGATAATTTCTTTAACAGCGCTATCCCATACGAATTCAATTTTTTCGTTATCGAATGCTCTTTGCTGCATTGGCTTAGAAGCTCTAAGCTCATCTCTTCTATGGACAACATATACCTTCTTAGCAAATTTCGTTAAGAATGTAGCTTCTTCCATAGCAGTGTCTCCACCACCAACTACGTGAACAATTTGATCACGATAGAAGAATCCATCACAAGTTGCACATGCAGAAACACCTTTACCAATGAGTTCTTTCTCGTTTGGAAGACCTAGGTACTTTGCAGATGCTCCTGTTGCTACGATAACAGCATCAGCAGTGTATTCCTTGTCGCTATCAACAGTAAGCTTGAATGGTCGCTTAGTTGTATCAATATCTGTGACAAAACCGCTCAGGTATTCAGTTCCAAAGCGTTGTGTTTGTTTTTTCATATTTGCCATTAGATCTGGCCCCATGATTCCCTCTGGAAATCCTGGAAAGTTGTCGACATCAGTAGTTGTCGTTAGTTGACCACCTGGCTCATGTCCTTCGATGACAAGTGGGCCTAGGTTTGCGCGAGATGCGTAAAGGGCCGCAGTATAACCTGCTGGACCTGATCCTATGATAATGACTTTGTGGTGTGCCATTGCTTAAACTCCGTTTTAATCAGTATTATTCTATTCCAAGTTCTTTTTTGATCTCTTCAGGGCGATCATCTTCTTCTGGATGCATGTCGTAATATGCATTTACGCTAACTAAATCATCTGGATTATCTGCTTTTTTAGTCGTTTTATAGATTTCGCCAGTCATTTGACATTCATATTTGAAAATTTGAAGCTTTTTCTTTCTTCTGGCCATGTTTTCCTCCGAAATGCATGATGCATTGTGGCATTTTTTGTAAAAATATACATACTCTACCATATTGTTTCAAATACTTCCATTCGTTATAATTAAATATATGCAGAAATCTAAACAATTTTTTATCATTACCGTGCTTGCTTTTTTTCAGCTCAATTCACTCGCCATGATGGGGGCCAAAGTTATTGCACTTAGTAAGAGTGGCCGAAGCGTTAAGCTTGATGTGGGAAAAGTAGCGGGCCTAAAGACTGGTGATGTTGCTGATGTTTCTATAAAGCTTGGAACGCTTGAGAAACCAAAGTTCATCTATCTTGGTAGTATTGAATTGCTTAAGCTTTCTGATCGCTCATCAAGTTGGTATTTCAAAACTATTTCTGGTGATAAATTAAATCGATCTAATTTCAAAAAAGATGACTTTATTCGCCTACAAATTCGCTCTAGAAGTGAATCTGGACGAAGTAAAAAGAAGCCTGTTTATAATGTTAAAGCATTTGAGTCTAAAAATGTTAAACGAAATAATCGTTATGCAATAGATGGCGTTGTTCCTGCAAATCTTGTCCAAGAAAAAGAAGTTCCAAATGAGGAGAATTACGACTCTGACTTTACTGATAATACAACCTATAAAGTTACAGAAAAATCGATGTTAAAAGACGGTAATGAAGTTATCGTAGAAGATGGCCGCTTAAAGTATAAGTATATTAATTCAAAGTTAAGTCCTGTTGATGTTTCACGTTTATCAGATGAAGACTTAGATACTACATTAGGATCACAGCACCAGAATCAATTATCAAAGATCTCATCTAAGCAAGATGGATACGAAGAAATGTATTATAACGGAAGGGGAAGTCTTACTGGCCCAACATCTTCACTTTCGATTCAAAATACAATGGATGAAACTCTAGCTAGAGAGCGAGCAAAAAATAGTGTTACTCCTTCTGCTAAAGCAGCTCTTAATAAAGAAGGGCCTTTGTGGTCAGCGGATATGGACTCAGAGCAATTAAGTAATTATCTCAAGGCTTCAGGTATTGCTCGTGAAAAATTTAGAAGAGAAAACGTTTTAGCGATTGAAAGTGGTAATGAGGTACAATTTAGTTTTATTTCAAACTTACTTGCTAACTACTCTGATTCTGATAGTAATCATCAAAATCTTGGTTACGGGCTAGCAATAGGTTATGAATTTCATTTAATTCGCGCCCACAAAGCACTAGGTAAGTGGAGTGTTGACTTTGGCCTTGATGCTACAAATTTAAATGTTGATATTGGTGGAGTAAACGCCAGAATGACATTTACAAATATTGGCGCTCATATCAATTATTACTTCTATAATACCCCATATATCAGAAATAAGCTTCAGGCCTATGTTGGCCTTGGTATTAAACGAGGCGTAGGTGAGGCAACTTCTGGCTTTTTAAATGGGTATAGTTATGATTATGAGTCGGTGGCCTTACCTTCTATTACATTAGGGGTAAAGACACGACTATCTTCTTTTAGAGACTATGAACAAGGAAATATGTTCGGATGGGGAATTGGAGCTAAGTTAAATTATGAGCTTTTAAGTTTAAACCCGATTAGTGAGATAGATAGTAGTGACGATAGTAATTACACATTAAATCAAACAGTAAATAATATAAAATTAATAGCAAGTTTAAGTATGTTTTTTTAAGGGATAAGTATGACAGGACGTTTTAGTAAATTAATTATTTCTCTGATATGCCTTCTTGGCCTATTCAGCGCAAGTGCATTAGATATTGATGAGAAATTAACTTTTAGAATTCTTCAAACTTCAGATACTAAGAAAACAATTCTAGTGAATCGAGGCCTAGAAGATGGCCTTGTTGTAGGTGATCATGCAAAACTCTTTATTACTACAGGTGTCTTTGCTAGAGGTGTGGTTATTCGTGCAACACCATCACGCTCAGTATGGAGTATTTATCGAATTGTGAAACCAAATGAGATTCACGTTGATAAGGTCGCTAATCTAAAAATCTCTTCTCCTGTTAAGTTAACTGAAGACCGTACAAAATCTCTTCAGGCCGCAACTTCCGGAAGACAGATGGGAGAGCCTGTTGATGTTCAAAGACAGAGAAATTCATCTCGAACTCAAGTTGTACAAGATACACCAAGAGCATCTTATGATGAACAAAGTGAACTAGATGCAATTAAGACAACCGGTTTTGCAAGTGATCAAAGTATCGAGCGTCGCACTCCTAGTAAGATTTTATCTGATAAGAATATGGCCTTTAATATCTCGGCCGGCCTAAATATGTTGTCTGGAACATATGATAATGTTGGTGATGCTACTGATGCTGAAATTAGTGCAATTGGACTTAATGGAGAGTTTGAGTATTTCTTTGCTAAGTCTGACTCATTCCTTCAAAAGTTCTCACTTAAGGCAACTTTAGGTTACTATTCTGGTGAGACTGGAATTGCAGGCTCAACTGCAACTTCTATAGACTTTGGTGGTGCAGTGGATTTCCATTTTACAAATCCACTTGCAACAAATCGTATAACACCTTATTTAGAGGCCGGATTTGGACTATCTTTAGCAACTCTTGATGCGATTCCACAATCGTCAGGATCTTCTGTAACTGAAAGTTTATCTGGTTCTGGTACGTATATGTTTGCAGGAGCAGGTGCTAAATACACAATGGATTCTGGTTTTGGTTTCTATGCAAAAGGTGATTATTTTTCAACGTCTTCTACATTTAGTATTGAAACTGGTGGATCAACTGTGGACAACACTATCGACTTCAGTGGTTTTAGAGCAATTGCTGGAGCATATTTAAGATTCTAAATTATATACAGGCGCTATCTTCTTAGTAGCGATAGCGCCTTTTAAGGTCTTCTTCACACCTAACAAACTCATACTTTTTCATCTCTTCAATTTGTTCTTGTGTTGCTTTATCCTTAAAGGGATTGTAGCGCATTTTAAATCGAAATGGCGCTACAGTCTTGCTATGGTCATAGGCCTTTTTGTGATTATGAACTATGATTCTGGTTACATCTTGTGCCATTGTTCTAAATGTTGTGTATTTCCCACCAACTAGAACATGGCAATTATGTAATGGTTGATAATGTTTGTGTACTCTTGCTGTTTTTCCTAGGGCTGCTGTTGAGTCATCTTTTACAAGAGGTCTTATTCCTGCAAATGAAGAAAGTATGTCTTCTTTTTCAACGTTTGCCTTTGGAAAGTATTGATTTAGGTTTGCTAAGAGATAAGTTATCTCTTCATCACTTGGAGATAAGTCAAAGTAATCTTCTTCTACTTTTGATTCAGTTGTTCCCACAAGAATACGATCCCCTTGTGGTATAACAAATATAACTCGTCCGTCATTAGGTGTTAGTAAGATGGCCGTTTCAATTTTTAATCGATCCTTATCAAGCCATATATGACTTCCCCTTGATGGAAGAAGCTTTGGATCCCAGTGAATATCCTTGTTCATAGACATAATCTGGTCAGTAAATGGCCCTGTTGCAAAAACGATATCCTTACAATGGATTTTCTTCGATTCACCGGTGATTTCATCTTTTAAAGTAACAGCAACTTTTTTACTTTCTAAAAACTCATACTTCTCAAGTGATGTATGGTTTAGAGCATGACATCTCGGATTTAGTGCGCCATCTCGTAGGACTTCAATTGTAAGTCTAGCATCGTCAACGACAGCGTCGTGATAAACACCACTTCCTCTGAGGTCTTGTTCTTTTAGGTCTTTATTTATTGCAACTGATTCTTCTTTTGATTTCATCTCATAAGGAGAGTTTTCAAAACTAGACAATAAATCATAAAGAAAAAGTCCAATTCTAATCATCCACTTAGGTCTGATGGAGTCAGAGTAAATAGGAAGATAGAATTTTTCTTCAAAGCAAAGATGTGGAGCTATTTTTAACCAAAGGTTTTTTTCATGTAAAGCTTCCCAAACAAGAGGGAAGTCAAAGTTCTCAAGATAGCGAATACCACCATGTAGCATCTTAGAGCTCTTAGAGCTTGTTTGTGATGAAAAGTCTTTCTTGTCGATAATGAGACAATCGATATCATGAAGACTAAGGTCTCTAAAGACTCCTGCGCCTACAATCCCTCCACCTATGATTATTGTGCTATATGTATCTTTTGTTTCACCTAAATTTTTAATCATTATATCTACGTCTTTTATTTTTTATTCACTAGCTTCTAGGTAGACGAAGTCTCCATGGGCCATGATGATATTATAATTTTTTCCGTTAATTTCTTTTTGTCCTATATTAAAATGAATAGAAATAACGGCGTTTGCACCTTTTTTATATGCTTCTTTTCTTATGTTTTCACCAAAGTATTCAACAAGGTTGATGGAAGAGAAATCGTCAAATTCACTACGGTCAATTTGTTCGTTAATTTGCATTGGTCCCAAGCTATGTATGATTTTATAACCAGGGATGTATGGTGATGTACTTAAGGCCACATCTTCTTCATTAAATTCTTTTTTTACGAAATGTTTTGATTTATTTTGTAAAATTGAGCGTGGGCCCGTTAGTCCTCTTTGATCAGTGTGATCATAACTGTCGCTCTTGTGAATTTCATGAGCTAGAGCAACTTTTATATTACGACAATATCGTCTAAGCTTCCCTGCAAGAGTGATGGCACTAAATTCGCCTATTTGAGCGATTAATAGCTGTCCACTCTCAAGTGACTTTCGGTAAAGATCCTCATTTCCTTCCAGGAGGCCAAACTCATTTAGAGTCGCAAGAATACTATCTTCAAATTCCTCTGTATTAATACCTTGTAGAAGAATTGAAAAAGGAGGGTTGCCTCCGATTGCGGCCTTTCCATAAGTTGAATTTGTTGCAAAATCTCTTACATCGCTTAAGTCCTCTTGAATTTTGGTACTTAAGTCTGGAAGGGGAGTTGTCTCTTCGTAATTAACTTCTTCCATTGAAATCTCTTGATCTGGAGTGTCTTCAATATCGTGGTTATCGTCATTAGAGAGTTCTATTTCTGCTATATCATCGGTGTCGTCGTCTTCAGTAGGAATGTCTTGATCAGTAATTTCATCTGATGGGTCATCTTCATTACTAAAGGATACTTCGTGGTCGTCTTCGAAATTTTCGAAACTTTCGGAATCTTTAGAATCTTCAAAGTCGTCTTGAGAGCTTTCTTCTTGTGAGTTCTGATCTTGTAAGTCATCTTCTGGCCAAGCATTGTTTTGGTCTTCTTCGTATTCATCTTCGTATTCATCTTGGTCGTCGTCTTGAAATCCCTCTGGGTCTTCTTCATTATCATACGACTCAAAACTATCATCGAAGTTATTATCAAATCCTTCGTTTGAATTATCGTCAGCTTGGTCTTCAAAGCTTGCTTCAAAATTATCATCAAAACTTTCTTCAAAGTTATTTTCTTCAATTGCCTCGTCAGGATTTTCAGGAGTGCTATAGTCAAATGATGATAACTCAACTTCTGCTTCATCGCTCTTTTGATCTGAGTCGTATTCAGCTTCAATATCGGCCAGGACCTTATCGAGATCGTCATCACCTTGGTGAAGGAACTCTGATAGATCTTCGATTCGAGTTAGGTCGTTTTTGTTATCACCATCTGACATTGTTTTTTACGCCTTAATTAATGCTCTATGAGCCGTGACAGTGCTTATACTTCTTACCAGAACCACATGGGCAAGGATCGTTTCGACCTACTTTTACTTGTCCACGTGAGCGTGGAGCTTGTTGTTTCGGTTCATCGCGACCTTCTTCCTCTGCTATTCTCTTGGCCTTTAGAGCATCAAGTTGTCTTTGTAATTCTTCTTCTTGCTCGCGTCTTAGCACTTCAATCTCTTCTTGAGTATAAAGCTTAACAGTGAACATATTTCTAACAACACTCTTTTTTACTTCGATACGCATTTGTTCAAAAAGACCAAAAGCTTCACGCTTGTACTCATTTAAAGGATCTTTTTGAGCGTATGCCTTAAGATTGATACCTTCTTTTAGATGGTCCATATTTCTTAAGTGATCTTTCCAGTGTTGATCAAAAGTAGAAAGAAGAATCTCTCTAAGTGCAAGTGTCACTTGTTGTTCATCATATCCCGCAAGCTTACTTTTTAAGATTTCTTTTGCAGTCTCTTCAAAGTACTTACTTACGTCACCTGAGAACTTATTTGAACATTCAACAGCTGATACTTCGTAGTCAGTATTAAATGTTGTGCTAAAACCACTTTTCATATCTTCCCAAGGAAGATCTTCTAGAGGAACTTTCTTTTGTGGGCGATAAGTATTAAATAGGTCATCTGCCACATCTTCTGTCATTTCATCCACAAAGCCGCGATTGTCATTGTCTGAGAGAATGTCACGACGAATACGATATATAACTCGACGTTGCTCATTCATAACATTATCAAAATCAAGAAGGTGCTTTCTTATTTCAAAGTTATGTGTTTCTACTTTCTTTTGGGCCTTGGCAATAGCATTTGTGATCATGCTGTGCTCGATTGGCTCATCTTCTTCCATTCCAAGAGTGTTCATCACTTTTGCAATACGATCACTACCAAAGATTCTCATTAGATCATCTTCTAGTGATAAGAAGAATTTAGAATGTCCAGGGTCTCCTTGACGACCAGAACGACCACGAAGCTGATTATCAATTCGGCGAGACTCGTGTCTTTCAGTACAAAGAATATAGAGACCACCAAGTGATTTTACTTCATCATTAATTTTGATGTCTGTACCACGACCGGCCATATTTGTTGCAATTGTAACAGTACCTTTAACACCTGCATTTTCAATAATACCGGCTTCTTTTCCGTGCTGTTTTGCATTTAGAACATTATGCTTAATTCCTGCCTTTTCTAGTTCGGCAGATAATAAGTTAGATGACTCAACTGTAATCGTACCAACAAGTACTGGTTGACCTTTTTCATTTAACTCTTTGATTAAGTTAATGATGGCCTTATGCTTTGCTTTCTTATTCTTATAGATAACATCAGCTTCATCAATACGTGCAATTGGAAGATTTGTTGGGATAACAATTACATCTAAGTTGTAGATCTTTTTAAATTCTTCTGCTTCTGTGTCTGCAGTACCAGTCATACCTGCAAGGTTTGCATACATTTTGAAGTAGTTTTGAAATGTAATCGATGCAAGAGTTTGGTTTTCTTGCTTAATTTCTACACCTTCTTTTGCTTCAATTGCCTGGTGTAGACCGTCTGACCAACGAGAACCTGTTTTAAGACGACCTGTGAATTCATCGACGATAATAATCTCACCGTCTTTGATGATATAGTTTGCATCTTTCTTAAATAGGTGATGAGCACGAAGAGCTTGATTTAGGTGGTGAAGAAGTGAAGAGTGTTCAACATCAAATAGGTTGTCAACCTTAAGCATTTCTTGAACTTTTAAAATCCCTTCTTCCGTAAAGATCGCACTCATTGCTTTTTCATCAATAGTGAAATGCTTCTCAATCGTAAGCTTTGGAATAATTTGGTTTGCCACACCATATAGATCTGAACTTCCTTCCGATGGCCCAGAGATAAGTAGTGGAGTTCTTGCTTCATCAATAAGGATTGAGTCAACCTCATCCACAATACAGTAGTGAAAGTCTCTTTGAACATATTCTTCAAGAGAGAATTTCATATTATCTCTTAGATAATCGAAGGCAAATTCATTATTTGTTCCGTATGTAATGTCAGCGCCATATGCTTTTTGGCGATCTTCGTCTTCCATATCAGCAATAATGCAACCAACACTTAAACCAAGCCAATTATAAAGTTCACCCATCTCCTTAGCATCACGTTGAGCTAGGTAGTCGTTAACAGTAACGAGGTGAGCACCTTTACCTTCAAGTGCCTTTAAGTATAGTGGAAGGGCCGCTGTTAGTGTCTTACCTTCACCGGTCTTCATTTCTGCAATGATTCCCTTGTAAAGAACAATACCACCGATGATTTGTACATCATAAGGTCTCATGCCGAGAACTCTTTTTGATGCCTCTCTTACCGTTGCAAAAACTTCTGGGAGAATGTCATCAAGCTTTGCACCATCTTCAATTAATTTCTTAAACTTTGGTGTTTGGGCCTTGAGCTCATCATCGCTCATCTTTTCCATCTGAGCTTCAAGAGAGTTGATTTCATTAACAATTGGCATAAGCTTTTTGATATCGCGATCGTGCTTAGTACCAAATAGTGATTTAAGCGGATTAAACATTTAAATTTCTCCTAATTAATCCAGTACATAATACAAAGGGTCCACCGGCGTGCCATTAACACGAATTTCGTAATGGAGGTGAGGACCTGTTGATAAACCTGAGTTTCCGATTCTTCCAATCGGATCCCCCCGTTTTACTTTTTGGCCTTTCACGACGAGGTTTTTTGAATTATGTCCGTAAAGTGTAGTTATACCGTATCCATGATCGATTTCTATATGATTTCCGAATCCGTAGTTTTTCTTGGATGTTTTTACAACACCATCAGCTGGTGCAAGAATTAAAGTACCAATTGGTCCACCAACATCAAGACCTTCATGCATCTTTACTCTTTTTGAGTAGTGACTCATACGAGGTCCGTAATATGAAGTAATCCAGCCTCTGGCAGGTAATAGTGTAGGTGTTGATTTAAGAAAAGATTCGCGGTCTAAAAGATACTGGTCTAGTTCATTGACACGAATTTCTAAATCACCTGAAATCTTACGTAAAATTGAATAACGATAATCAAAGTACGCAAAGTTTTCAGCTAACTTAAAACTTTGTTTAATTAAACTACTCCATTCTTTTGTGAAGCTGTAACCAGAGGTAAGACCAAAGTTTGTCGCAATCTTACGTTCATAGAGGTCATTGATGTCGCTGAACTCCTGATTCGTTTTTAAGACGCTTAATTCCGACTTAACTTTATTTAAAAGCTCTCGGTCCTTTTCTGGCACAAGGACCGATTGTGGATTTCTACCTGAAGAGTGATCGTGGCTTCCTGAATGACCTTCACTTGGCTCGCGATCATCCTTCATCAATGGCTTTGTTAGATCAAATTCCTTGAAGCCTGAGATGACTCTCAGTTTACTTTCAATTTTTTGAATTCTTTCAATATCATCAGTTAATGTATTAAGTTTCATATTAAAGAGCTGGATTTGCTCTTTAAGTTGACGGTTCTCAATACTGAGGTGACGGTTTTCGTAAACTTGTTTTAAAATCTTAACGTAGTCAAACGTCAGGATACCGATAACAGCGATAATAATTACTACTAAGAAAATGGCCGAGTTAAAAATGACTTTTGGTATACGAAAAGACTTAACTCCCTTTTCCTTCTCGGGAATAACCATTATTGTATAAAAGCGACTCAAAATTACATCCTTGAATTTTTCAATAATTTCTGATGTTTATTGTAGGTTTCTTGATTTCAGTTTGCAAGACTTTAATCCATGACACATAGAGACAGTGAGCTAAAACATTTTCGAAGTTAAATTAATTAACTACCGTAAGAATTATCGATATATTGTCTTGTCCACCGTGTTCGTTGGCCTGGCGAATTAAAGTTTGCACACAGTCATGAAGTTTTTGATGAGTTACGTCATCGGTGTTGTCAATCATATCTTTGATAATAAAAAGAATATCCTCGTCACTTAATTTACCGTGGAGGCCATCTGAGCACAGAAGAAAGATATCACCCTTTTGCGGTCGATAATCATAAATATCAACTTCAATATCTTCTTCAAAGCCCACCGTACGTGATAGGTAGTTTTTATTTGGATCTTTTGCTGCTTGGTCACGTGTATAGATTCCGTAGTTAATCTTTTCTTGTATTACAGAATGATCTTTTGTTAATTGAAAAATCTGTCCATTTGAAATGACGTAAGCTCTTGAGTCACCAACATTTGCAATCTTTGCACTTTCGTCATCAAAGAGAAGGCTGACGACAGTCGTTCCCATTCCTTTAAGAGCAGGTTCACTATCGGCATATGCTTTTATCTTATTATTGGCATATAGAACAGATTCTTGAAGAACTTGACCTAATTCTTCTTGTGGTTGGGAGTTGATTTTATCTTTGACTTTTTCTGCAAGGTATTTGATGGCCATTGTTGAAGCGAGTTCTCCACCTGAGTGTCCACCCATGCCATCAGCAACAATATAAAGTTTTGTGTTATTGCTAATGTAAATAGAATCTTGATTTGTCTCTCTCTTGCGCCCAATATCTGAAACGCCAGCACAGATCGTATTCATATTTTCCCTTGTCTGAAGTCATTTAATATCAATTCTTCTTTATTTTCAGTTGGATAGGAATTTTAGTCAAATACTTTTGTTGGTCATTTATTTTTGCCCATTTTCTTAGAAATACTTGAGTGTTTTATGGTGTCAAAATGCACTTTGAATAAATTAAACTAATGGAATTTTTTTTAATAGTTTCTTTGCTTTAAGTGAAATTATCACGTTATAATATATTTAGGACTTTAGCTTGCTAATATGCAACTCATGGATGGAGATAATATGACTAAAATGAATATGAATGAATTTATGAGTGAGAATTACAGGGTCGAAGACTTTGCTCACTTACATTGGACGGGTAGTTTTCAAGACTATATCGATCTTGTTTCAGAAGATCCAAGAATTGCTCGTAATTCCTTTCAACGAATTTATGACATGATCATGTCATTTGAAACAAGTACATATCTTGAATATAAAAAAGAAATCACACGTTATCATTTTTTCGATGATCCAATCGGTGGTGGTAAGGATGCTGTTTTTGGTATCGATGTTCACTTAATGAAACTTGTGAACTTTTTCAAGGCTGCAGCTCTTGGCTATGGTACAGAGAAAAGGGTTCTTCTACTTCATGGGCCTGTTGGTTCGGCCAAGTCTTCAATTGCAAGAAATCTTAAAAAAGGTCTTGAACACTATTCAAGAACTGATGAAGGTGCACTATACACGTTTGAATGGTATGACGAAGAAGAGTCAGATATTTTAGGCGGACAAAAAGTTTTCCCATCGCCAATGCATGAAGACCCATTAAAGCTTATTCCACATGAAGTTAGAAAAGAATTTCTTGATAATATCAATAAAGGTAATAAGGGTCATAAAGTTAAAATTCGCGGAGAAGTTTGTCCGGCCGACCGTTATATTCTAAAAGAGTATATGGTTAAGTATGACGGTGACTTCATGAAGGTTATGGAAAACCATATCCGTGTTAAAAGACTTATTCTTTCTGAAAAAGATCGTCTAGGTATTGGTACTTTCCAACCTAAAGATGAGAAAAACCAAGACTCGACAGAGTTAACAGGTGATATCAATTATAGAAAAATTGCTCAATATGGTTCTGATTCAGATCCACGTGCATTTAACTTTGATGGTGAGTTCAATATCGCTAACCGCGGTGTTATCGAATTTATCGAGATGCTTAAGCTTGATGTAGCTTTCCTTTATGATCTACTTGGTGCTTCTCAAGAGCAATCAATTAAGCCTAAGAAATTTGCTCAAACAGATATCGACCTCGTTATTCTTGGTCACACAAATGAGCCAGAATTTAGAAAACTTCAAAATAACGAATTTATGGAAGCACTTCGTGACCGTACGGTTAAGATCGATGTTCCATATATTTCTCGTTTAGATAATGAGGTAAGAATCTATCAACGTGACTTTAACGCTGAAAAAATTCCTCATGTTCATATCGCTCCTCATACGCTTGAGATGGCAGCAATGTGGGCCGTGCTAACAAGGCTTGAAGAGCCAAAGAAAGCTGATCTAACTCTTGTTCAAAAGTTAAAACTTTATAACGGAAAAACTCTAACTGGTTATAATGAAGATAACGTAAAAGAACTACGTAAAGAGGCCGTAAGAGAAGGACTTGAAGGTATTTCTCCTCGTTATATTCAAGATAAAATCTCTAACGCTCTAGTTAAGTATGGACACACTGGTTCTCTAAATCCATTTATGGTTTTCAATGAACTAGAAAGTGGACTTAAGCATTCAATGGCCAATAATCAAGATGCCGCTGAAAAGTACCGTGAGATGTTAGCGATTGTTCGTCAAGAGTATACTGATATCGTTAAAAACGATGTTCAAAAAGCAATCTCTCTTGATGAGTCTGCAATTGAAACTCTATGTGCAAATTATATTGATAACGTTAAGGCCTACACTCAAAAAGAGAAAGTTCGTAACAAGTACACTGGTAAACTTGAAGAATCTGATGAGCGTTTCATGAGAAGTATCGAAGAGAAAATCGATATTGCTGAGTCTCGTAAAGATGACTTTAGACGTGAAATTATGAACTACATCGGAGCTCTTGCAATCGAAGGAAAACAATTTGATTACAAGATGAATGAAAGACTTCACCGTGCACTTGAACTGAAGCTTTTTGAAGATCAAAAAGATGCGATCAAACTTACAACAATTATTTCAAATGTTGTTGATAAGGAAACTCAAGAGAAGATCGATGTTATCAAGTCACGCTTAATTAAGAATTATGGTTACTGTGAAATTTCAGCAACAGATGCTCTTAATTATGTGGCAAGTATTTTTGCAAAAGGAGACAGTGCTAAGTCATAGACTTAGTACGCTCCAATTACCGGAGACCAAATGGATCATCCAATTAAAAGAGATCACGCACGCTTTCGAAAAATTATTAAAGGGAAGGTGCGTGATAACCTAAGAAAGTATATCGCTGGTGGCGAGATGCCGATTCCAAAAGGAAATGGGCAATTCAAAGTTCCAATGCCTTCAATTAATACTCCAAGGTTTCGTTTCGGTGATAAGAGCCAAGGTGGAACTGGTCAAGGTGACGGGCAACCTGGAGATCCAGTCGATGGACAAGGAGAGCCGGGAGAAGGTCAAGGTGAGCCTGGTGAAGCTGGAGAGCAAGAAGGTGAGAAGGCCCTTGATGTTGAAATGAGTTTAGATGAACTTGCTTCAATCCTAGGAGATGAACTTGCACTTCCAAAAATTGAGCCAAAGGGTAAGAAGAATATGGAATCAACAGTGGATCGATACACTAGTATTGGTACTGTTGGGCCAGACTCTCTTAAGCACTATAAGAGATCATTTAAAGAGGCCTTAAAGCGTCAGATCGCAATGGGAACTTATGATCCAAATAATCCCGTTGTTGTTCCAATTAAGTCAGACATGAGATACCGAGCAAGTAATTCAAAAATTGAATTTGAAAACTCTGCTGTGGTTATCTATATGATGGATGTTTCGGGTTCAATGGGTGATGAGCAAAAAGAAATCGTTAGAACAGAGTCTTTTTGGATCAATTTGTGGCTTAAGTCTCAATATAAGGATATTGAAATTCGTTATATCATTCACGATGCAACAGCTAAGGAAGTTGATGAGGATACTTTCTTTAGAACTCGTGAAAGTGGTGGAACACTAATTTCATCTGCATTTAAGTTATGTAAAGAAATTATCGATGCTGATTACAATGCAGATGAATGGAATATTTACCCATTTCATTTCTCTGATGGTGATAATTGGTCAGCGGAGGATACAAAGGTCTGTGTCGATCTTTTAAAAAGCTCTATTATTCCAAACTCTAATGCTTTCTTTTACGGGCAAGTTGAATCTCGTTACGGTTCAGGCCAGTTTTATAAAGATTTATCCAAAGAATTTGGTGAAAAGCATGAGGATGTTATTTTAAGTAAAATTAAAAACAAGGATGCAATCCTTGATTCCATCAAAGAATTCTTAGGGCCAGGAAAGTAATTTTAAAAAGGTAATAAATATATGAGTAGTATGGAAAGAACAAAACCATTATCAGGAGAGTTAGCAAAACTAAGAGATGAAGTACTTGGTTATGCACTCGATTACGGCCTAGACTTCTATCCAGTCGTTTTTGAGGTTTGTGACTACGATACAGTATGTATTTTAGCTGCCAACGGTGGATTCCCAACACGCTACCCTCACTGGCGTTTTGGCCTTGAGTATGATCGCCTTGCAAAGGGGAATACTTATGGATTCCAAAAAATATACGAACTCGTTATTAATACTGACCCTTGTTATGCTTATCTTTTAAGCTCAAATCGTTATGTGGACCAAAAATTAGTTATGGCCCATGTTTATGGCCATGCTGATTTCTTTAAAAATAACGCTTGGTTTCGCCATACAGATCGTCGCATGATGGATGTTATGGCCAATCATGGCACTAAAATTCGTCGTTATATGGATCGCTATGGCCAAGATACTGTCGAAGAGTTTATCGATACGATCCTCTCTTTTGAAAATCTTCTTGATGTTAACGTTCTCTTCCAAGGGGAAGTGAAGCAAGCAACTTCAGCAGATGAAGAGTATGAACATAAAGATGAGAGATCTCAAGTTCTTCGCTCTTTTATGAACTCCAAAATGGCAAGAGGCGAAGCTGATGAGGATGTTGTAGAAAGAAAGAAGACACCTCTAGAGTTACTTGATGATGAAGTTCGTGGTACACGTGATATTATGAGCTTCCTAATGCAGCATGCTCCAATTGAAGAGTGGCAGGCCGATGTTATCGGTATTTTAAGAGAAGAAGCTTATTACTTTCTTCCACAAAGAATGACAAAGATTATGAATGAGGGGTGGGCCTCTTATTGGCACTCTAAGATTCTGACAAAGAAGGCGTTAAATAGCTCAGAAATTATTGATTTCGCAGATATCCACTCTGGTGTTATGGCCATGAGTAAGCAAAATATTAATCCTTATAAGATAGGTATTGAGCTAATGCGTGATATTGAATACCGCTGGGATACTGGTAAATTCGGAAAGGAATATCAAGAATGTACAAATCTCCAAGAAAAAGAGAATTGGCATATTGAAACAAATCAAGGACGCGAAAAGATCTTTGAAGTTCGCCGTACTCATAATGACATCACTTTTATCGATGAATTCTTCACTGAAGAGTTTTGTAACCGCATGCAGCTTTTTACATATAAGTACAATTCTCGAACAGGAAGAAATGAGATTGAAACTCGTGACTTTAAAGAAATTAAGTCAAAGCTACTAAATCAACTAACAAATTTTGGCTCACCAATCATTGAAGTTGAGTCTGCTAATCATAAGAATCGTGGAGAGTTACTTCTTCGCCATGTCCACCAAGGTGTTGATCTCGATTTAACTCAGGCAAGTGATACAATGGCCAATATTTATAAAGTATGGAAAAGGCCAGTATCAATTGAAACTGTCGTTGAAGATAAGCGTATTCGCTATATCTTTGATGGATTAGAGTTTAAAGAAGATAAATAAGACAAGATTCTTTGTTGATTACTTTGTACTTTCTAGTAAAATTATATTGAATTAATTTTTCTAGGAATTTCAATGCTTTCTACTTTTAAGTACTCTTTTATATTCTTATTCATATCGCTTTTAATTACTAGCGTTGAAGCTTTTGAATTAGTTTCAGGCCGAGGTGATATTAACTTATTTCATAAAGATCAAATGAAGAAAATTGATGGAAATAGTATCAATGGTGCTATTGGTATCAATCAAGATACTCTTATTATGACTGCAAGCAATAGCTATGCACGCTTCATTAATGACCGTGGTGATATTCTTATCATTGGTCCCAATTCAAAGGTTACGATTGAATTAAAGTCTACCTTTGCTGGAGATTTAATCGCACTTCATGATGGAAATATTCGTGTTATTGCTAAGAAGCAAAGAAAGGTTACGAAAGGTAAATTTGATCGTATTTTTATTCGCACAAATAGTGCTGTTGCCGCGGCCGAGACAGCTGATTTTTTATTGAGCTATAACTTATTTAATAATGTAACTGGCCTACTCTCTTTTAATGGTGAATCCGCATTTAAAAGAATTGATAAGACTCATGATCTAAGTGCTGGCCAACGCTTAATCTATCGACGCTCATCTAAAGGTAGTCAGCTTAAGTACAAATTTCATAAAGATACTGGACTTAGTGAAAAGCTAAAATTAGCAAATGATACTTTATTTGGAGATGAGAGAAAGAATGTTTCAACTCTCTATCGTGGGCAATATAGTGCAACATTTCATGATGCTAGGCCCGCTTCAATGCCTGTTAAGATTAACCCTATCCAATTAACACTGCTATATCGTAATACCAATCTTGATATGACACTTTATTCAGACTCGATGGACTATGGACAGGGTGATGATGCAACTGTTGCTGCATTTCCATTAAAAGGCGACCTCTTAAGGCCTGCGGAGCAAGTTACATCATATCGAGGGCAATATTCTACATACCAAAAGAAGTATGCACCAAAGGCCGGAGGTCTTGTTGATATAAGAACAGGGATATATATCCCGCCTGAAAACGATGCTATTTTTGATGAATCATTTCGTGTTTATATTCCAAGAAAAATAGGTCGCATTAATGCAGTAAATGGAAATTTTGTTTCACCAAAGAATTTAAAAATTGATCCAAATAAAGGGTTTGTAACAGTAAATAACACTCATGAATCGCTAAAGAATCAACAGATGTTAAATAACTTATTAAAATCAAATCTGCTATTAGCAAGTTATCAAAATGTATCTCGTAAGAAAATGTCCATGGCCGAAAGGTACTCTGCAAATATTGTTGGGGTCTCAATTGTCAATCAAGGCCTAACTCATACTTATAATAATGATGAATTTGATTTTTCTTCACGTGGTATTGAGTTGAGCTTAATACTTATTGGAAATGGTGTTATTAGGCCATTTGCAAAATTTAAATTACTAAATGAGAACTTTGAACAACTTACTTCTTCAAAAGAAGTCGAAAGATTCTATCATATGAATTTAGGTTTAGATTATCTATTAAATGAGAACTTCTATTTAAGTGGCCAAATTTCAATTGATGAGGCCCCTATCTATTTAAGTTCTACAGATACAATAACATTGGCCACTATAAATAGCTTGATAGGGGAAGTGGGAGCTAAAGTTATAAGATCTAAACGATATGATATATTTGTATTTGGTGGAGCTAAATATAACCATTCAAATGAGGATGATGAATTTGATATGGAGTCTGGTTTTGGCTTTTATGCAGGAGCGAAGGCAGAGTATTGGATTAATCGTAGAAGTTATTTCTATGGAGATTTAAGCTATATTAATCATTCTCTATCTATTGTTGGAAACTCTAATGATAGTGATATTGATATGAGTGGTACTATTTTAAACCTAGGCTACCGTTACTCATTCTAATTAGCGATATTCTTTTCCTAATTTTGGATAAGACTTAAGATCTAATTCATAAACATCTTTTTGATATATTAAGACTGGCTCTTTCTTGTCTTCGATATCTACTTTAGAGATCATTGAATTAAGACGATCTTGAATGTCTTTAGATTCCATTTTTCTCTCAGAGGCCAAGACATCTTTACTAAAATTCGGCCAGATTTTTGATTGTAGATGCATCCAACAGCTAATGACATTCTTATTTAGACACGATTTATCGCTAAGACGTACCCATTGTGGATCATCATTGATTAATTTTATATATGAACTTAAAATTGCTGCTTCATATGGGAGTTTTCGATTGTATTTAATATCGAGGTTGTCCATGAGGTATCTTGCTTCTTTATTTTTGTTTTCTTTTAGTAATAAATTGATTTTTAATAATTCTTTTTCTCTTGAATTACCTTCGCTAACTGGAATTTTAGAAAGAGCAACTCTTGCATTCTTATAATTTCTACTTAACCAAGCCGAAGCAAGGATGAGCTTATTATTAGCAATAGAATATGGTTTACTAAGTAGGTTAGAGATGAAGTGGGAGTAGGCGGTTTTATAATTTTCTTTTTTTACTTCTTCAAATCCTTTTAGCTTATTAGTATTAGAGTTATTAATGGCCCCTGCTAATTTTAATGCTTGTTCATGTTGGCCATTATTATATAGGTTTGCTGCAACTAGCGTACGGATTGTCGCATCTGCATAAAACTCAACTGGTATCGTCTCGTAATATTTTAGAATTTGTTTGTGACGAGAAAAGTATAGGCCATACTTTAAGACTGCTTCAATATCGTCCATATTATTTGTTAAGAAGTAATCTCTAATTTTTGTGCTTCTAACGTAACCATTTAACTTATGCTCAAGCACAAGTCTTAACCAAGTTTCATTCTTGTAAGAGCCAATTAGCCTTGAATGGTTCATGCAACCTTGAAAGATTTCTTCTATATCATCCTTCTTGTCTTCAGGCATTGACATAGCACTGACAATTCTTAATGCACAATTTTGGTAATACCAGGAAGCATTATTAGAAAGACTCTGTAGAATCTCTGATGATTTCTTAGGGTCTGTATCTGCAAAGTAAGCAAGGGCCAAGAAACGATTAATTAAAAGAAGTTTAGAATAATTCTTTGTCTTTAAAGCCTGACGATTTAAAACAAGTATCGCATCATCAGTGTGCCCATCTATTAATAGTGATTTTGCGATGACCAATTGATCGAGAAAGTCTTTTCGCTCATCTATTTGTAGCCCTCGTTCAAAGTAGCGGGCCTCAATCTCGTTATAGATATTATATGGCGGGTCTAATTCTTTTTTTGCTTGGCGTCTTGCGATGTGCTCAGCTGTACGGTCGATTGCCATAAGATCTAACTGAAGACCCATTAAAATGATCAGGAATGGTAAAAACTTTCTAGCTTTGTTCATATCGTTACCTTATTAAACCTTTCGGGAATAATTCCGATAACTTAAAGGAAATCTATATAAATCTTTTGGATAGAAGAATGCGAGCTTTATGCCTTAAAAAATTTATCGTCATAACTCTTCCTATTTTGGCAGCGTTAGTTTTTTCCCTTGAGGTAAATGCTCGCACAAATTCGACATTAGAAAATCAAGGTGATCTGATTTTCTCAAATTTGAAAGAATCAAAAGAGAAGTCTCGTGTTAAAAATTCAGATTATAATTTTGCACTCATTGATAATTATCGAAAATTCTATCTTGAAGATGAAAAATTAGAATACTTTTGTCGTGAAAATTCATCAAAGCTACGATTTAAAAATATCTTTGAAAGAGATGAGTTCTATCGCAGTATCGTTGCAACTCTTCAGTATAAGATGATCAATTATTCAATGCAGGCCATTGCTCACTATGCAAAAAAACTACAATTTGAATCTGATCAATATGATAATTTAGTTAATGGCCTTATTGGTAGTTGTTCTAAGAACTTGACTCTATTTAGTCACAGGCTTTTAAAGCATTTATTTACTAAGTACTATACTGATAACTCTATTGATAAATTACGTCTTCCTTATTCTCAAAGAGAAAACCTATTTGCATCTAATGTTAATGAAATTCAAAGTGAGAATGAAGTCGTAGTTAATGAATTATATTATACAACAGGTGTATTTTCTTATGCTTGTTCATGGGGGGGGCAAGAAAAATATCTTCGTAACTTAGCTCCTTTTCTTTCTTCTTCACTTGTCATGAGCTATATCGTTCGCGAAATTAGCGCTCTTGAAAGTCATGTTTATAAAGATCAGTTAAATGATGGCAAAGTCGCAAATTGTCGAAATCAAATTTGTCGTCCATATAAAAAAGCAAAAGTTCAAAAAGAAATTGTTAGGCCAATTGGATCTTCAAATTTAAACTTTGATCTAAAAGTCGCTTATTGTGATAATTTTAAATTTGCTTCTAAGAAATTCTCTCCAAGTGCTAATGATTCACTTAAAAATCAATTAAAAAAATTTGAAAAAGATGAAAATATCGTAATCGCTCAATTCGTTTCTTTATTAACTCGTGTTCCAGAGTTTAATGTTTGGACTCAAGATTCTAAAACGATTAAGCGTTATGTTTCTGTTTCTAATGACAGCCTTTGGGATTACTGGGCAAAAGACTTACTTGAAAAGAATTCTAATAAGCTTCCTTACGAAGAAGCCTTAAGTATGAAACTTGATGTTAAAACTAGTAATGATTCAATTTTGCATCATGGTTATCCAGAGGTTAATTTCGTTGTTTTAAATGGTGAATTTGATAAAGCGACAAATATAGACAATATGGTTTCTTTAAAATTTGAAATTGAGATTCCACATAATGATTTTATGTGGCTATATCGAAATATTCGATCGGCCAAAACATTTGATGATAAGGAGAAATCAAAGGAGCTAAAGGAGCGCTTATCTCTTTATGTTGCAAATGATTATAATAAGATTAAAGAGACTCTCAATCAATTCTCTGTTGATGCAGATCTAACAACGGTAATCACTGATGAATTGATAAGGCAATTTAATTATATTGAATTTTTAAGGCCAAAATCATCACATGGGACAAGGGAAAAGATTGATGTAAGAGTTAATATAGCCCCTTTTGCTCTTGTGGCAATTCGCAACAAACGAATTATTAGTGAGTTATCTGAACGTGATCTTAAAAATATTAAGTCATTAGAAGTTTTAAATAATATTGAATCTATGGCCGAGA
This sequence comes from Halobacteriovorax sp. BALOs_7, assembly GCF_003612895.1. GTDB lineage: Bacteria > Bdellovibrionota > Bacteriovoracia > Bacteriovoracales > Bacteriovoracaceae > Halobacteriovorax_A > Halobacteriovorax_A vibrionivorans. The sequence goes on from NZ_CP027772.1 coordinate 1,516,124, forward strand.
AAGCAAAATAGTGTTAAATTTCATCCACTCATGAGTGATTCAAAGAAAAATAAAAACAAATATTTAGAAGATAGTGATAAGTCCGAAAAAAAGGACTTTGACTACGAGATTCTACCTTCTATCGATGAGAAGAAGCTTAAAGAATCTTCGGATTCTGAAGAGAATATCGATGATATTATCGATATTAGTAATTTACCTGATTCAGGTCTTACGCTTGAGGAAGAAATTGAGGTTATCAAGGAGACACTACCTGCTTTAACTTCAAAACTACCTGTCCCTTCACGAGTTGATAATAAGCTCAATCAATACCTAAAAGAAATTTCTCGCTACGAGCTTCTCTCTCCAGAGCAAGAGAAGACTCTCATACGACAATTTCGTGAAACAGGTGATATTGCATTAGCAAAGAAGCTAGTTGTCTCTAATTTAAGGCTAGTTGTAAAAATTGCCATGGATTATAAGAGTGCCCATGCAAATGTAATGGATCTTATCCAAGAAGGTAATATTGGTCTTATGAAGGCCGTTTCATTATTTGAGCCAGATAAGGGAGCAAAACTTTCATATTACGCATCCTGGTGGATTAAGTCATATATCTTGAAATTCATCCTAGATAACTTTAAGTTAGTAAAATTAGGTACGACAAATGAGCAGAAGAAGCTCTTTTATAATCTAATGCGTGAAAAAGAACGTCTTGAGGCCCAAGGGATCAAGCCTGATCATAAGACAATCGCGCAGAATCTAGATGTAAGTGAAAAAGCAGTGGCCCTCATGGATATGCGCTTAGGTGATGCTGGCTCCGAAGTTAGTCTTGATATCCCAGTAGGAGAAAATTCTAGTGCGACAATGGGGGATTTACTTCCTGACTCAACTGATGTTGCGCAAGATGTTGAATTTAAACAGTCACTTCAACTTCTCCAAGAAAACCTCGATCAATTTATTCAGGGGCTAAAGCCTCGTGATCAAGAAATCTTTAAAGAAAGGTTATTGAATGATGCCCCGCGTTCCCTGCAGTCCATCGCTGACGATTATGGGGTCTCTCGAGAGCGTATTCGCCAGATCGAGGCCCGTCTTCTCGATAACTTAAAGGTTTACATGAGTGAAATTATAAGATAGTATGCACAAAATATTGCGCCCTATACTTGGCCTGGAAAATAACTTCCTTGCTCGGTATTTGGTAAGTTTAGGAGAAATTATGATTACAAAAGAAAAAACAGCATCAATCGTAGCTGAATTTGGTAAAGAGTTTGGAGCATCTGAAAAAGATAGCGGTTGTGCAGCGGTTCAAGTTGCAATTCTTACAGAAAGAATTAACAACCTTAAAGAGCACTTTGGTTCACACAAGCACGATTATTCTTCAAACCGTGGTCTTCTTAAGATGATTGGACGTCGTCGTCGTCTTCTTAAGTATGTATCTACTGAAAATGAAGATAACTACAAGTCACTAATTAAGAAACTTGGTCTAAGAAAATAAGCCAAGATAAAAAGAAAGGAAGCTTTATGCTTCCTTTTTTTTATTTAAAAAGCTAAAATTAAGTAACGAATTTTTTTGATAAGCAGACAAGGACAGTCTAGGGATTTAAGGGATATTAAAATTTAGGAACTCGCGATTTGGATGAGGTTTTTAAGTTTTCATATTCTTTGGATTTCTCAAGATCATCCTCAATTCTTAAAGAAAAAATTCATCATACATTCAAAAATATAAAATGGAGTTTTTATGTTAAACAACAAACGTGAGTTTACTTACAACTTCGGTGGTAAAGACATTACGATCGAAACTGGCCGTATGGCAAAACAAGCAGATGCTTCTGTAATCGTAACTAGTGGTGGTACACAAGTTCTTGTTACTGCAACTTCTGCAACTCAAGTAAAAGATGGGCAAGACTTTTTCCCACTTTTAGTTGAGTACACTGAGAAATTTTATTCAGCAGGGAAATTCCTTGGTGGATTCCTTAAAAGAGAAGGTCGTCCTTCAGTAGGTGAGACTTTAAATGCTCGTCTAATTGATAGACCTCTTAGACCTCTATTCCCAGAAGGGTATATGTTTGACACTGTTATCTCTTGTACTGTTATCTCTTACTCACCAGAAGGTGACCCTGAGGTTCTAGCTGCAATTGGTGCTTCAGCTGCTCTTACTATCTCTGATATTCCATTTGCAGGTCCAATTGGTACTTGTAAAGTTGGTCGTATCGACGGTCAATTTGTTATCAACCCTGACCACGACAAGTGGGAAGAGTCAGATATGGAAATCGTTGTTGCAGCAAGTGATAATGCAATCCTTATGGTTGAAGGTGAGGCGAAAGTTGCTCCAGAGCAAGATGTACTTGACGCTATCTTCTATGGTCAAAAGGAAATTGAAGGATTTGTTTCATTCCTTTCTGATATTCAAAAAGAAGTTGGTAAAGAAAAGCGTGAATTCGTTTCAGCAGCTGCTAACAAAACAATGCTTGAAAAAATTAGAACAGACTACACAGCAACTGCTCGTGAAGCTCTAAAAATTACTGATAAGTTAGAGAGACAAAAAGCTGTAAAAGCAATTGAAGCTCAAGTTAAAGAAGCAATGGCAGCTGATCCAGCGGCATTTGGTCTAACTGAAGACGATGCATTTGGAAAAGAAGCATACAAAGGTGTAGATGAGCTAATGTATGAAATGCTACGTGGTGATATTCTTGATGAAGAAAAGCGTATTGCTGGACGTGGACTTGCTGAAGTTCGTGAAATCGAAACTGAAACAGATGTACTTAAAGTACCACACGGATCATCTCTATTTACTCGTGGTGAAACTCAAGTAATGGCAGCTGTAACTCTTGGTGGTAGTAAAGGTGCTCAAATGAGTGACCGTATTATTGGTACAAAAGAAGACCAATTCTACCTACACTATAACTTCCCTCCATATTCAGTAGGTGAGGCACGTGGTGTTCGCGGTGTAGGACGTCGTGAGCAAGGTCACGGAAACCTAGCTGAGCGTGCTCTTAAGGCCGTTATTCCAACTGATTTCCCGTATACAACTCGTCTTGTATGTGAAGTTTTAGAATCAAATGGTTCTTCTTCAATGGGTTCTGTATGTTCAGGGTCAATGGCACTGATGGATGCTGGTGTTCCTCTTAAAGCACCTGTTGCTGGGATTGCTATGGGTCTAGTAACTGATGGTGAAAGATTTAAAATTCTAACAGATATCCTTGGTGACGAAGATCACCTTGGTGATATGGACTTTAAAGTTGCTGGTACAACAGAAGGTATCACAGCGATTCAAATGGATATTAAGATCACGGGTCTTACAAAAGAGATCGTTGAAAAAGCAATGGCACAAGCAAGAGAAGGTCGTCTTCATATTCTAGAAGAGATGGCAAAAACAATCTCTGTTGAAAGAAAGACTCTTAAAGAGGGTGTACCTGTAATGAAATCAATGCAGATCAAGCAAGATCAAATTGGTGGACTTATCGGGCCTGGTGGAAAGAATATTAAGAAGCTTCAAGAAGATTTCGATCTTGTTATCGAAATTGATGAAGATGGAACAACTAAGTTCATCTCAACTAACCAAGAAGCAATTGATGAATGTATGGCACTAGTTGGTCTACAGATGAATGGACCAGAAGTTGGTAAGACTTATACTGCTAAAGTAGCTAGCCTTAAAGATTATGGTGCATTCGTTGATATCGCTTCAGGAGTTGGTGGACTAGTTCATATTTCTGAAATTGCAGATGAGAGAATTACTGATGCTGGTGACTACTTAGACGAAGGTCAAGAAGTTCAGATCAAGGTTCTTGAAATTGATAAAATGGGACGCGCTAAGCTTTCTATCAAGGCCGTTGAAGCTCTAAAGAGAAAAGACGGTAAGACTGAAGAAGAAGCTCAAAAAGACGCTCCAAAGCGTGAACCACGTGAGTCTCGTGACGGTGATCGTAAACCAAGAGGTGATAGAAAGCCTCGCGGTGACAGAAAGCCTCGTGGTGACAAGAAGTAATAAGTAGGAATTACTCTTATGATCGATCGAGTTGTTGATTTAAAAGTAAAGAAGCTAGAGCATTTTGACTCTAGCTTCGATCTTCCTAAATATGAAACGACTGGTGCAGCAGGAGCTGATCTTCGTGCTCATTTAGAGAATAAAGACTCTCTTGTGATTGCTCCAGGAGCTCGTGTTCTAGTGCCAACAGGACTTAGCTTTGAGATCCCTCATGGATATGAGGTTCAAATTCGTCCTCGTTCTGGCCTTTCATTTAAGACAGATCTTCTCGTTGTAAACTCACCTGGGACTATCGATTGCGATTACCGCGGTGAAGTCAAAATTATCCTAGGTAATTTTGGAAATGAGGACTTTGTTATTAAGCACGGTGAGCGTATTGCCCAAATGGTTCTAGCACCAGTTTGGCAGGCCCGTGTAAGTGAAGTAAGTGAATTAAGTGATACTGAGCGTGGAGCTGGTGGATTTGGTTCAACTGGGACGAAATAAGGAATAAGTATGAGTTTAAAAGTAAATTACAATAAAGCATCTTCTCAAGAAGAAGCATATAATCTAGGAAAGGCCGCTGTTACTCCAGAATATGTGGCAAAATTCAATGTTAAAGCGGATGTTACGACAGATGATGGTAATTTTTCCATGCTAGCTAAAGGAAAAGGGTTTGAATTGAAGCTAAAGTTTGAAGATTCTTACTGCTTAGTTGATCTTGACCTCTCTTTCATGCTAAAGCCTCTTAAGGGAAAAATTTTAGAAACGATTGAAGGTAAGATCAAGAAGACTGTTTAGTCTACGCTTGGCCAACCTCAATAAAAATCACGTAGGCCTATATCATGTTTAAAGTTACATTAGCACCATCAAATGAGACCATCTATGTTGATGACGAGATGTCATTATTAGAGCATCTTAAAAAGAATGGAATTTATGTTAATTCTAGTTGTGGCGGACACGGAACTTGTACAGATTGTATTGTAAAAGTTCTCTCCGGTGCAGATAATCTAAATGAACCAACTGACGTTGAAACGAAACTTCTAGGTAATGTATTTCACATTACTAAGGAGCGTATGTCATGCCAGACCATCGTTAATGGTGAGACGACAATTGATATGTCAGATCACTCAAAAGAGGGTGTCGAGGCCAAGCGTGAGGCCAAGAATAAGAAAGTTGTTAATGAAAAGCTTTCTGCTCTTAAACGCTCAGGAAACTTCAAAGTTCGCAAGAAGGATGAAGTTGAAAAAGTAATGAGTGAGCGTCAGGCAAAATGGGAAGATAAGCAGTCTCGCCAAGAAGATTGGAAGAATCACTGGGAAAAAGGTGATCGCTCAAAGGCAAAGAGACTTGGTGGTGGACGCCGTCCAAAGAATATCAAGCCAATCAAAGAAGACGAAGAATAAAATAATTTCTAAAATTCACAAAGTAGGGCCTGAATCTTTTTCAGGTCTGCTTTTCTATTAGAACGATCCACAAAGATATATTTTCCGTTATCCAGCTTTGCAAAAAGTTGGAAATATCCTTTGTTTTCGAAGCCACGCATTGTTGGGTCTTGTTGCATCTTTGCAACATTTGGAGAGTCCATAAAGTGATCAATACTAAATGAATCACTCGATTCCAATTTGTGTACTTTCTTTAATATCGGAATGAAGAATAGACGATGCTTGATAATTAGCTTGTCGTCTTTTTTTATGATGAACTTCTCATACATATAAAAACATAATGTAATGAGGGGCAGTAGAATCAGAGTCGCACTTACAGCAATAACTAATGCCTGGTTAATTGAATCACCTGTTTCATAGAGTTTTACAAGTGGCCCTTTTACGCCAATAAACATGGCAAAGACAACAGTTGCTGCAGCAAGAAGGTAGCCCCAGAAAACCATAGGTAATCCATAGGTCTTTAGAGTAAGTCCTTGTTCGTTAATAGTGATACGATCTCTTTCTTCTTTAGATACTGGAAATATAAACATTAGGCCCATGGGGCGTATTATAATCCTAGCTCCACGCTTAGTCTATGATATTTCAGAGTTTTTGTAGCAGCTGGAGAGTTGCTAGAAAGACGATAGCGCCGATGGTGGAGATTATGATACTTCCAATAAGGCCATAACTTGTAAGGCCTACTAGATGGAAAGCAAAGCTTCCTACGAATGATCCCATTACACCCACGATGATATTTCCAACGAGGCCAAAGGTTTCACCTTTGTACAGGCTTCCGGCCAGCCAGCCAGCAATAGCACCAATAAAGAGAATGATTATGAATTGTTCGATGGCCACTAGGCACCTCCTAAATAAATATATTTTAAGAGGTGCTAATGATTATTTGTTAGTTAATTTAACTTAAATTGATTAAAGCCAAGTTGTTAATGAGAAGTTAAGAGCATAAGCATTTGTCTTCTCTGGGTTACCAAATACATTCGTACTTGTTTCCTCATCAATTTGACGCTCGATTAGAATACCACCGTTTAGCTGTACGTTTCTTCCAACTTGGTATTGAGCACCAATATCGGCTTTATAAAGGCTAACGTGTCTTAGGTTTCCATCATTGAAATTTGATTGACCGAAGTCTGCTGGGTAATCATTTCTATCGTGAGCACGATCAGTTACGAATGAGTACTCAAGGTTGATCCCGACGTTCCACTTATCTGCTAAGCGATATAGGAAACCTAATTGAGCGTTATAAGATTCTTGTCTCAGTTTCGTATAGCGATCATTTGGGTGAGCTGACCAGTAACCATAAAGGGCCTCTGTCCATACACTCCAGTCGCGATTTTCGAATTGGTAGGCCAGTGAGAAACCGTAATCTTCTTTAGGATCGATATCTCTCCAATAAGAGAATGCACCAAAGATGATTTCATGATTTCTTGATGGGATAATTCTACCCTTATAAGCAAAACCTTTTTGAAAGTTTGTATTAAAAGTTCTTTCTGTGTCGTATGAAATTTCATCGTCCCCATTAGGAAGATATGGACGAGACTCATCATCGCGATCACGTCTTGCCATTTGGTTGCTTCCAAAGAAAGTAACGTCGTGAATTTGACCTTGTCGCCAACCACCATAACGAAGAGTTAATAAGTACTTTCTCTTAAAGTATCCAGCTCTCATGCTTGAATACGTTTGAGTTAGGTAACCACCATCCATCATATTTCTTTCAGAAATACCAAAGTGCATAGTATAGAAAGGAACCTTTCCTTTACCACCTGTAAGCTTCCAATTGTTGTTGAAGCGATATGAAAGAACCGCTTCTTCCATTAGGTCAACAGTTGTACCTGCTTCTTCAACAGCGTCAATATCAAGCTTAAACTTTGCGCTCCATTCATTGTGGTTGAAGTAGAATTTAACATCTGCTGTACCATAACCCATTTCTGCTTTCGTACTATCGTCACCAACTTTTTCTAAAGTTAGTAGATCTAATACTAAGAATGCTTTGACGTTATAATTTACAGCTAGTGAATTGAAGCTAGAAAGTAGCAACAATGATAAAAATAGGGATTTCTTAAACATCTTCTCTCTCTTAATTTGGCGTATTAATATGAGAGAAGATTTATCAAGAACTTATCAATGTGTAAAAACAGTTTTGTGTTAAGGTAGGGAATTAGTAATTCTTACACTCTTCGTAATCTTCGTAATATTGAGAGTGGTCAGGAATACGTCTTTCCTTACATTCACCTCTTTCACTTGCTACATCTCTAGAAGTAGAAGCGCATGATGAAGTCAATAAAATAAGTGTTGTCGCAGTTAAAATGTAGGCTAATTTTTTCATGATAATCTCCTATTATCTCTACATATTATAGCTCTAATTGAGAATAAAAGAAGGCCTGCAAAATATGCAGGCCGCTCATTTTAGTATGCTTTTATTCTAAGACTTTTTTTGAGATTTCTTAGACTTACGATCACATTGACCGTCTTTCTTGCAGCAATCTTTCTTCTTTTTATCGCTCTTACAACAAGCTTTAGCGTCTCTTGAACAAGACTTTCCGTGATGCATAGTTGAACATGAAGCGAATGTTAGCAGTGCACATAGTGTGATAGCTCTAAACATGAATCCTCCTTAATGAATGTTAAATAAGCCTAAAGGCCTTAATAATAGACTCTTCTTTAGAGTAGTCTTTTATTAATTTTAACCCATTCTTAAAAAACATAAAGGTTGATAGCCCTGCGGCATTTCTTTCACGTGAGGCCAGGTGAGTGGCAAGATTGAAAAGCTTAGGCGCTTCAAAGCCACTAGTGATGGTGATCTGCCATTTGCGATCATCTTTTTTTAATTGAAAATATTCAAAAACGCTGCAATTCACACCAAATTTAATAATGATATGATTTATATCCTCAGCAATACTTGAATGTTCACTAAACTTGAAGCTTTCATCAATGGCCTGTGGAATATCTTGAGAGCAAGCAAGGTGAGACCACTTATCAAGTTTATCAAATGGCTCTTCAAAGTATTCAATACTTGCGATCACTTCTGGGGATAGGTTGTAGAAGAGACTTTCAATTTGGTCTGGATCAAGGCTGCGATTACCATCTAAGCGAATGATGGCGCCTTTGTTACTCATTAATTCAAGATTTTTTATAACTTCTCCTATATTAGGAGTTGGTGTGATTTTATATTTAATCACATCACCATTTTTAATCTCATTGGTTTTAATTGATTGAAAGAGGAGATTAATTTTAACAGTGTTGTCTTGTGTAAAAAAGCAGTGATGTGTGCTGTGTTTTATATAATATTTAATTAAGGCATATTCAAAGGCAACAATGATATTCTTTGGGAGTTGAGGGGCATCAATTATTGTCGCTTCTTCAATTGGTTTTTCCAGGAATGATTTTAAATCATAGATAATTTCGTATGTTTCTCTTAGGTCTTGGCCATCATAGAAGAATTCAAAGTAATTTACATAACTAGTGTAGAGTTCACCATTGATTTTAACTTCACAGTGATAGTAGTCAGAGCCTTTAATCTCTCGAGCTTTAGCATGAAAAGGCTTTATAAACTCTTCTCTTTCTTTGTAAGTTAAATGTAATTCTAATTTATCCAAAGAAGTCCCCCGTAAATAAGAGATGATAAGAATAAGAACTTTCCAGTTTTGGCCAGACTATTATTATACTCTACTGAGGGCCTATTTAAAATAAGATATATCCACGTTTTTAGAAAAGGAAGGGCAAGACCTACAACGGCAACACTCAAATACCATTGTTCATAAATTACACTATGAACGATAATGACAATATTTGCACAAATTACAAATATAAGAGGAAGCCAACTAGAAAGGTTTGGCCTTAATTTATTTAAAAGAATTCCAAGAGTTAATTTCTTGGCCTTTGTATCACTATTGATATCTCTGGCATTATTAATGGCCATAATTGCACTACTTAAAAAACCTGGAAATAGGCTTAGAAGCAGTGCTGAATTTGTGATTTGTTTCGTTTGGAGATAATAGGCACCACAGACAGCAACACAGCCAAAGAAGATAAGTGCTAGTAATTCACCTAAAGCGTAGTGTGATAGAGGAAATGGGCCACCTGTATATAGATATGACGCTAGCATCGAAATTAGTCCCATTGCGATAATAATAGGGCCACCGACATACATGAGATAGATACCGAGAATGAAGGCGAGCACTAGAGTTGAAATAAACATTGTCTTCACTGTACTTGCTTTTAATTGTCCGCTACTAGTTACGCGTGTTGGGCCAAGTCTTTCTTCAGTGTCAACGCCTGTTTGTGTATCGTAATAATCATTTATTAAATTAGAAGCAATTTGTAATAGGACAGTACATAGTAGAGTTAGGATAAAGATAAGTAAGGAAAACTTCTGTGTATCACTATAGGCCAATGCCGTTGCCATAATAATTGGTGATGCACCTGCCGGTAGAGTTTTTGGCCTTGAGGCTAGAATAAATCCTTTTATATTATCTTTCATATCTTTAACGTTTTACAGTTTTTAATTTTTTAAATAATTCTAAGTTTGAAGCATTGTCTGTAATGGCCTCAATAATATTTACACCTTGATTCTTTAAAGCATTTAGTACTTGCTTATTAAAGTCTTCTTTTGTTTCACATGAGCTGTATTCTAATTCTTCAAATGCTCCAATAACTTTATCAAATCGGTCATCATGTGGTGTTGTAAGTAGATCTAGAAAGTCTTTTTCTTTAGCAATTGGAAGTAGGTTAAAGATATCACCTTGAAAATTATTGATGATAATAACTGTTAAATTCTTCTTTTCACGGGCAGCTTGGTTTAGCATATAAAGTGAGTTCAGATCGTGTTTAAAAGAAATATCTCCTATTAAACATAGCTTTGGACGATCATTCTCATCACTTAGCCCCATTAGTGTGGCCATGAATCCTTCAATACCGCTTACTCCACGATTTGTGAAAACTTTAACATGGCGACGTAGATTACTTGAAACAAAGTTATCAAAGCTTCTAACAATTGTTGAATTACCTATAAGAAGATCATAGTCTAAATCAATTTTTTCTATAATATTCTTTGAAATAAAAGGCTGAGTTAGGCCAGACTCTTCAATTACGGCCCTCTTCTTTTCTACAAAATCATGCCACATAACAGGTGGAGCTTGTTCAAGCTCAAGTTTTGCAAGACCTTTTAGAAAGGAGAGTGGGTCACAAATAATCTTTTGAGTATTAGAAAAACCAGGATCGTGATCAAAGTCTACATTTGTTACGTGTAGAAGCTCACAATCTGTTTTTTCCAGATAATTATAATAGTGTTTTGATACTAGTCTTCCACCAATATGAATAATTAGATCTGGGGGATTTTGTTCATATACACTTAATACTTCTGGGTGATCAAAATTTGGAGTTAGATAGTCTTCAAGACAAAACTCATATTTCAATCCACTTGTAATATCAAGATACTTTGGAATTCGTATGCTTTTTAACGACTCTCTGTAATGATCAATATCTTTCTTGCCATCAAGTTTTCCAATAACAAGAAGGAGGTTCTTTGCCTTTACAAGTCTTTCTTGAAGATTAAATTCCATTTGGTAATTCTGATAAGCGCTTGAGATAACCTTTGCACCATTCTTATGAAAACTCTCAAGTGATGCCTTTAAATATTCTTGTGAGATATAACCTTCAGTATTATCTAAAGGCTCTCTAAGAGGAAAGTTGATATGCACAGGCCTACGATTTATCTTTGCACGGCCAATTGCCGTTGAGATCAATGTTCTTAATCTCGTTGCACTTAGAGCTTCATTAGGTGCTTCGAGGTTTAAGTTATAGCATGTATGTGAGTCGATAACTCTTGTCTGATCAATTGTCTGATTTGAGTCTGTCTTTACAAGTTCATTTGGCCTATCAGCAGATAAGATAACCAGTGGCAGGCCTGATTTATTGGCCTCAATAACAGCAGGAGCAAAGTTGGCCATGGCCGTCCCCGATGTACAAGTAAGAAGAGGAATCGATTCACTTACTTTTGATCTTCCTAGTGCACGATAGGCCAGGGCCCTCTCATCAAGAAATGAGTACGTTCTTATATCTTCATTGTAATGGGCCGCTGCTAAAACAGGAGCGTTTCGCATACCCGGTGCCGTATAGAAGTTGACGATGCCATTCTTTGCCAATTCATCAACGATGATCGATGCCCATAGGCGAGAAATATTTTGTGTTATTGGAAATTTGTCCATGATTTGGCCTTGATAACTTCCGTAAAGTTTCTCATTTTATTTGTTGTTTCATTCCATTCTTTTTCAGGAGATGAATCTTTTACAATTCCACAACCTGCATAAATATGAAGGTCTTGCTTGTCTGCTAAAGCGCATCTAAGCCCGACTGCAAATTCAGTCTTTTCCTTAGAAAAGAATCCTATTGGTGCAGCGTAAAGTCCACGAGAGCTCTTTTCTAATTGGTCAATTTGCTCAATTGACTCTTTCTTAGGCAGTCCCGCAACAGCTGGTGTAGGATGAAGTCCAGTGATTATATCACTTGCTTTTGCATCATCACTTAAAACACCTTCGTATTTAGAATGAATGTGTTGGATATATTTTAGCTTTAAGATTTCTTCTTTCTTTGTAATGTGAAGATCTTTAGTTAGTTTTTTCAGTGCATCTTCAATATAACTTGAAACATGGCGATGCTCTTCTAATTCTTTTTCATTAGATAGTAATGTCTTTTCTAAGAATTCATCTTCTTGCTTATTCTTTCCTCTCTTTATTGTTCCAGCAAGAGAGTCGATATAAACATTGCGCCCCTGCATCTTAAAAAGAGTCTCTGGTGTGACACTGTAAAAACACTGATTAGCAGAGAATTGAAAAAGAATATTATAACTATTATTTGTATTATTTTCTTTCAGTGTTTTAAATTGTTCATAAGCGCAAATTGGATGCTTGAATGTGAATTTTAATTTACGAGATAGAACGACTTTCTTGAGGTCCTGTTCTTTTATTTTACTTACTGCCTCGTTAACCATTTTTCCCCACTGAGTTTTACTAGTGGCAGAGATACTCTTTGTTATATGGTTATATTCACTATGCATATGCTTTGGATTTGGCTCTAATGAGATGGCCAACTTGTGAAGAGCTTCTTTCTTGGCGTTATCATCTTCAAAATATGAATTAGGAAGTATGATCTTAATATCAACACCTTGATTCCCACCATCGATAATAACTTTTGGAACAAAGTATGAACAATCTTCTAGGCCATGCCATTCTAAACAATCTGGTTCTGACTTAAACCTTTGAGCACCACATATTTTTAAGAAGTCGTGCTCTCTCGTGAGATTTTCAATATCTTCATAGTGATAAAGAGAGTTAAAGTCCTGCCAAGAACCTAGAGCAAGGAATTCACAATCCTTGTCTTTATTTAAAAAATAAAACTTTCGATATGTTTGAAATAAATCGATAATTGATGAAATATTATTAAAGCCAGCTTCTAGTTTGAAGAGGGTGTAAATAGGCCCTTTAACTAGACGCTCGTCATTTGGATCAAGCTTTATAAGCTGATTAATGATATCAATTTGTAAATTATTAGCAGCTAGGCGCAATTACTTGTCTCCAATATAAAGAGTGGCTATACCAAACGTAAGAGGAATAAAACGTACGTTTTTAAATCCTGCATTCGTCATCTCATCAGCAAACTCTTGACCATATGGAAAGTCTTCTACTGTTTGATTTAGGTATGTATAAGCATCTTTATGTTTTGAAATTAAATTTCCAACAAATGGAAGTAGGTATCTAAAGTAGAAGAAGTAGATCCCTCTAAAAAGTGCATTCTTAGGTATTGAGAATTCTAAGATAAAGCTTCGTCCACCTGGTCTAATTACTCGATACATATTACGCAAAGAAGTCTTGTAGTCTGGAAAGTTTCTGATTCCAAAGCTTACGCTTGTTACATCAAATGTTTCATCAGCAGCTGGAATTTCTACTCCATCACCAATTTGCATTTTTGCGACATTATCTAATTTCTTATTTGTAATCTTCTTCTTACCAATTTCAATCATGCCTTTTGAAAGATCAATACCAGTAACACTTTCTACATTCTTTGCTCGTGCTAATGCAATGGTTAGGTCTCCTGTACCGCATGCAAGATCTAGGCATTGTAGTTTTTCTTTCTTTGGAAGATTTGCGATAACAATCTTTCTCCAATAAATATCAACGCCAAAAGAGAGGATATGATTTAAGAGATCATATGTTCCTGCAATTTTGTCGAAAATTTCAAACGATTTAGTCTTTCTGTTTGCGAGTTCTTTATTACTCATATTGTTTTAACCTCTGCGTTTTTGCAATGCATGATATTTTAATAGTATTTGCGTTATATTAATCATTTACGGCCTATATCGACAAGTGGTAATTATATTAAAACGGAAAAAACAATGAACGAATTTTTAGAATCCATTCCTCCACAAATCTTGGATAAGTCAGTTAATATTGACCTCGAGATAAAGTCTTCTAATTGCTTAGAAGCAGTGAAAGATGCCCTAGAAAAAACAGTACTTTCTGGCGGTAAACGTCTTCGTCCAATGCTTACTTATTTAATGGCGGACTTCTTTAACGCCCACGATAAGAATGATGTAACAATCTGTGCCCGTGCAATTGAAATGGTTCATGCAGCCTCTCTGGCTCACGATGATGTTATTGATAATGCAACGCAAAGGCGTGGAAATCCTTCAATTAATGTGGAAGCATCAAATAAGAAGGCCGTTTTAGCTGGTGATTACTTACTAGCAGATGTGATTCTAAGCCTATCACAAATTGGCTCCGTTAAGATTTTACAAACGATGTCTCAGGTCATTCAAGAGCTTGCAATTGGCGAGTGGATACAATCTGATGCTCTTGAGAGTCGAATCTATTCAAAAGAAGTTATTGAGAAAATTGCTTTTCACAAAACTGCCTCAGTTATGGGATGGTGTTGCTGGTCTGGCGCATATGTTGGGCTAGAAGATGAAGAGATAGCTAATAAGGCCGCACGCTTTGGACATCTTATTGGTATAGCTTTTCAAATGATTGATGATACTCTGGACTTTAGTGATGGCGAAAGTCTTAAAGATGCCCATCTTGATCTTGAGGCCAACCTTGTAAATTCTGTAATCTATGATTATCTTGATAAGAATCCTCTTAAAATGGATGCTTATCAAAAAGGTGAAGATCTCAAGGATATTGTTGAACTTGATCAAGTTCATCCAAATGTCGAAAATATAAAAAGCGAAGCAAATGCTCTAATCGAAGAAGCAAATGATATTCTACATGAGATTCGCACAAGCTTACTTGAGCGTGGATTTAATGAAGAGCGCCTTAGTGAAACGATTAAACCACTAGAGTTAATTGGTGGCTTTATTCTTAATCGTAAGTCTTAATTATTAGTCTTAAAGTCTAAATGTTGCCCAGATAGGGAAGTGGTCACTTGCTTGCTTTAACTCTATAGCATCATCATCAATACAAGTTACGCGCTTATCTAATCCCTTTGTCATAAACTTTGGAAGTTCACTTGGTGGTGTACAAAAGACATTTGTTTTCTCTACAAGTGTTTCTGGATTATAGATTCCTGCATCCATGAGTTTAAGTCCACGATAAGCAATATAGTCTAGAGTTAGTGGGTTGCGATTGGCCGCAAATGTTTGTCGCTCATTTGTTGGCCCTGGGTTTTTTAGCCAAGGTGAGAGGTGATTAAAGAGCCTTCTAAGAACCACTGAACCTGGGTTATTCATATAGATTGATGTATTGAGATCGCCCATGACAATCACGCGATCATCTTTGTGAATTGGTCTTAGTTTCTTGTAGCGCTCTGGCATCACAACATTAAAATTTGTTGCTCCAGTTACATACCATTCTAGAAAGCGTAGTTGATCGCGGTTTCTCTCATAGTTTGGAGTGTTGCGATTTCCAAAGTGATAACTTGGTACAGCATGAAGTAGTACTATATGTACTTCAGTATCATTGGCTTCTATCACTAGGTGAGTAAAACTCTTATCAAAGAGCTCCATATCTTTTGGAAGAGGCTTACCACTTGCTGTTTTGTACTTTGAAAGGTCTATAGCAGGATTAAATTCTTTCCAAGTTATATCAGAAATAATTCTTTCTTCTTTAATAGGATGCTTGGAAGCAAAGCCTGTTGAGTACTGGCCAGGAAAGAGGCCGTAGTTAACCTGATCTGCATTCTTGCGATCTTTTGTGTACTTACCTTTAACCTTTTTTGCATTCTTTCCAGTATTTGCTTTGGCAAAACTCACTGCAAATTGATCAGTATCTTCTTTTAATTGGCTTAAAAGAAGCTCCATATTCTCTCCGCGAGAGTCGTATTGTATCTCGTTAATGCTTAAGGCATTAAAGTCTAACTTTGTTAAAATATTTTTTACACTCGTTAATTGATCATTCTTTTTTCTAAGCTTGTTGTTTTCAAGCTCTTTAATATTCCAATGAACAAGTTTGATCTCATCATCACGTGTCTGTTTTGAAGAACATGATAGTAGAAGTACAAATACAATAACAAAGTTAAGTGCTTTCATTAGAATAGAAAATCCTTTACGTCTTGCTTACAAGCTTCTTCAATTTCTTCCACAGTTTTTGGAATCATATGTGATAAATTTTCATGTCCATCTGCTGTAATAAGAATATTGTCTTCAGTTCTTATACCAATTCCTTTTAATTCCTCTGGAATATTATCAAGTTCCTTAG
The DNA here is from genome assembly GCF_003612895.1 of Halobacteriovorax sp. BALOs_7. Taxonomy (GTDB): domain Bacteria; phylum Bdellovibrionota; class Bacteriovoracia; order Bacteriovoracales; family Bacteriovoracaceae; genus Halobacteriovorax_A; species Halobacteriovorax_A vibrionivorans. The sequence continues at coordinate 1,532,188 of NZ_CP027772.1, forward strand.
GGAAGTAAAGGCCTGGCTCGATTGTAAAGATAACACCTTTTTCAAATGGTGTTGGCTCATTTGTTCCCTCCACTAGGTAAGGGTTTTGGTCGTGTACATCAAGTCCAAGCCAGTGTCCTGTTCCATGTGGGAAGAATTTACGATGATTATCTTTTTCAATATTTTCTTCTACGCTTCCACTTAAGACTTTAAGATCAATTAGTCCTTGAGTCAGGATTTCACTAACTTTAGCGTGTAGCATTTTTGAGTTATTTCCTGGTTTTGATAATTCAATTGCAGCAATTTGAGAGTCTAAAATAATATTATAAACTTCTTTTTGAATTCCTGTGAATGTACCACTTACCGGAAATGTTCTTGTAATGTCAGTTGCGTAACCGTTAAGTTCACTACCGGCATCAATTAGAAGTAAGTCTCCACTATTTAGTGGCTCATCATTTTTAATATAGTGAAGAATACAAGCATTATTACCACCAGCTACAATATTGTCATATGCACTGCCTTGAGAAGGACCTTTTGAAAAAAGATACATCATTAAAGCATTAACTTCTTGTTCTGTTACACCTGGTTTTGCTAGTGCCATTGCTGCACGGTGGGCCTTATCCGTAACAATCATGGCCTCGCGCATTTGTGCGATTTCAGTTTCATCTTTAATAAGTCTCATTCTCTCAACAAGAGCACCTATATTTTTAATCGTTGCAGGAGGAAGCTCTTTTTGAGCTCTTTTCTTATGGAATAAAGATGCACTTATCTTTCTTGCCATATCTGCAATATCAGTTCGCTCACTTAGGTGAACATAAAGATTCTCATGTCCTGGAAGTAGCTCTTCTAATTTCTCTTCCAGGTCATTGATTGAATAACCTTCATCGACCTCTGTCAGTTCTGCTGCTTTATCTGGACCAAGTCTTTTACCTGCCCACATTTCTGCAATAGGATCTTTTGGTCTTACAAAGAGAATTTGCTTTGTCTTACCATTCTTCTTACTAAGTACGAGAGCACTATCGGCTTCAGTTAGTCCTGTTAAGTAACGAAAATTTGAATTTTGACGAAATGGAAACTCTGTATCATTGCTCTTGTGCTGATAGACAGCAGATGCGATAACGGCAATTCCATCATCCATCATTTCTAATAGCTTTTTACGACGTGTGTTATATATATTTTCAGACATTTATACCTCACTTTTATTTGATGGGAATCATATCAAAATAAGGACAAAAGGCAAATTAGGAACTTTCAAATTGGGATAAATAACGACTAAATATAAAGGGGGAGCCGTAAAGCTCCCCCCAGACAACCAAAAAACCTAATGAAGAAAATAGGTTCTTCTCTTAATTAAAATCTCTTCATACAAGTATCGCGACGTCCGCTGATACGAGCATCTCTTGCACATTTAGTTCTTGCTTCAGAACATGCACGTGCTTGTACTCCTGAGCCTTGTGGCCCTCTGGCCGAAGAAGTATATGTTTGAACAACTCTTCCACCAAATCTTCCATTTGCTATGCGATCAAAAGAACAAAACTTTGTTACGATTGGCGTTGGTCTTGGCCCTGGACCTGGTCCTGGACGCCCACCACGTATCTTTTCACAAGTAAATTTCCATGGATTATTCTTTTCGTAACGAGCATCAAAACACTTATTATCTGCTTTTTCACAAGCTCTCATTTGAGTGTTTCCTTGTGCAGTGAATGTATCAACAATACGCCCGTTATTTGTATTAACTAGGTTAAATGAACAAGTTTCTTTTCTTGGCCTTGGATCAGGTCTTGTGTAAGCAACTTGGCAACTAGCATTTCTTACAACACGATCATAAGATCTTCTGTTTTGCTCAAAGTGACATCTTGAAAGTGCTTCACGGCAAGCTTGATTGTAATTGTAGTCATAAGCAAAGAAAGTATCTAAAACCCTGCCATTCCTGGCAACAAGTTCAGCAGTACAATCTTGGGCCATCGCTGATTGTGTGGCCATTGAAGTAACAAATAAAGCAGCAGCAACTAAAAACTTTTTCATAAATAAAACCCCTCTCGTTTTTTTTATTTTGTTAACTTAGTTTTATGAGTTGACGTTTAAGCTGACAATTTCAATTACTTACGGGCCTAAAAAAATGCCGAATTGTAAGAAAATTCAAGAAAAATAACATTTTGAATGTGAAATTCTTACAAATATCCTAATTTAATGGTTTCTTATTGTCCCTAAATGTACAAAATTTTCCCAAATTCATTAGTTGTTAAGATTTCTTCATAATTCAAAATCTTCATTCCGATAATTATTGTATGGAATTAAGTCTCTATGAAAGAGTTAAAATACATGCAATGGAATCCGACTTTAGTCGTTTAAGCTTAGATGGCCAAGAAGTCGTCTACATGGGACAAAGCATAACTGCTCCAAGTAGGTGGGACAAGAAGCTACTTAGACATTCCTTTGCTCTATATGGACTCATTAAAAGAGAAGTTCTTCAAATCCGATTCCACTTAGAGTCTAATCAGGTTATTGAATCTAAAATTTTTAAGGGCCGTTATAAGAGTGTTTCTGATTATAAAAGTATTATGAATACAATGCTGGAGCTAGAAAGCTTGTCTCGTAAGTACGGACTTAAGATTCTAAAGGCCGAGATCGCACATACTCATCTCAGTGAATGTCGAATTGATAAAAAGAACCTGAAGTTTTGTATGTTGTCAGAAAGTGATCTTCAGGTGGCCAAGAGATTAAAGCAATTTAGAAATTATCCTATTGAAATAAAGGCCATCGCAAAGGATGGCCTAGTATTTAAAAAAGTCTTTTAAGATTTCTTATTTAAGAAGTTTTATGACACGATCTTTTCCAATAGTGCGGATAAATCCTGCAAGCTTTGGACCTTTTTCACGTGAAATTAACTTTTGATAAATTGGTGCAAAAATATCCGCTGGCTTAAGTTCTAGCTCATGCATCACTTCATACATCTTATCGTTAAATTCCTTATCACTTTCAATCGTATCCCACTGTTCTTCGCAAAGTGCAACAAGCTTATCAAGGTATGTGCGAACCTTATCTTCTAGAGGCATATCAACAGCTTCTTTATTGATAGCAAATTTAAATTCCTCTGGAGCATTCTCTTGTAGCCAGTGAAGAGCACATGCACTTCTTTCTCTAAAGCGCCTTTCGTCTCTATCAGTCTTGATTTGATCAGCGTAGTAAGAACGTGCTGCTTCAATGTCTCCATCATTAATTTGTAGAACATTGCACAGGTGTCTAAAAGAAGGTTGGAAAGGACACTCAGTAGGGTGCTCTCCAATTTGAGATAGTTCAATTACTCTCTTTGCCATCGCAACTTTCTTCTCGTTACCTTTTTCAAGGCCAAAAGCAAGTCTTTCTTGGCGATCATAGTCTTCATATGTTTTTAAAACATCAAGGTCAAATGAGATCGCAAAATCAACATTTGTCTTATATGAAGCAAAGATCCAACGAACCATTTCTGGCTCATATACCTTTAGGATATCATTAACAGTAACAAGGTTCCCTTTTGAAGAACTCATTTTTCCGCCAAGGCCTTTAATTGAGACAAAGTCGTATTGAAGATAGATCGGTGCCTGCCAGTCAAAAACTTTTACAATGTCTTTTGCTGTCGTAAATGATCCACCCTGAGAAGAGTGATCTTTTCCACCTGGCTCAAAGTCAACTTTTTCAAATGCCCATCTCATTGGCCAGTCAACTCGCCATGGAAGCTTCACAAGGCTTGTTGTATTAATATCGATTTCTCCTTCATAGTCGTGCTCGTTATGCTTGTAGCGTAACTTGCTTTCACCGTCCCATGAAAGAATTGTCGTCTTATCAGTTTTATACTTTTCACAGTAAACAGATACCGGGTAATAGTCATCACCATATGGCTCTTTTCTGTATTGATTTAAAATATCACGAATTTCAAATCTCTTATTAAGTGCTAATTTAATCTGTTCTTTATAATCACCAGCACGGTATTTCTTTGCCTGATAAATTGGTTCAACTTCAACACCAACTTTCTTAAGTTGTTCTTCAAAGTTGTGTTCATGATGAGCAGCATAGCTTTCATGTTCACCAAATGGATCTGGAGTATCAACAATTGGTTGGAAAAGATATTGTGCTAATTCATCTTGTTTTGGAAGATTACCTGGAATCTTTCTAAACGTATCGTAATCATCCCATGAAAAGATGAAGCGAACATTCTTACCACGGGCACGAAGTCCGCGTGCTACAAGGTCTGTTGTGATAACCTCTCTAAAGTTACCAAAATGAACAACTCCTGATGGAGTGATTCCACTGGCCACAACATAATCATCTTTGTCGCCGTGTTGGCGAATGATGCGATCGGCCGTCATGTCGGCCCAGTGAACAAGATTTAGTTTTTCTGACATATAGTACTCACTAGTTTTATTTTTATTTAGGCCACTATAGCAAAATAATTTCGCGTAGTTAAGAATTTTCATTATATTTTGGCCACTTTTATGCTAGATTTAAAGCATGTTTGCAGCATTAGTAAAAGCGGCCATTTTCTATTGGGTCTTTATTATGATCCGAAGACTTCTAAGATCAAGCGGAGTCCTGGCCGATAAGAAGCCTAAGGCAAATCCGTTTTCTACAAATCACTCTCAACGCCAAAGACCTCAAGGTCAATTCAAAGATGAAGATGTTATTGAAGCAGATTATCGTGTTATCGATTAAGCTTTTGTAAGACTTTTCAAGACTGAAATTATCTACTTTAAAAATATTCTGTTAGAATAGAAGTATCTTATATTTAAAAATGGAGTTTTAAATGTCATTTAATCTTTTAAAGTATTGTCTTGTGATTCTTGGACTTTTCTCTCTTGTGGGTTGTGAAGACTACGGCAAGGAAGGCGAAAGTGATCGTGGAATAATTAGAGCTGGTCAAGCTTTAGAGATTGTTAATACCGAATTAGGCGACAATAGCTTAAATCGTATGACAAGAATATGTGAGGCCCTTGAGGAGCATCACGATAATATTTTAAGAAATGTTTTTTCTGAAGATTTCATCTTTTCTCGCAGACAAAAGGTCTACGGAGATCCAAATACAAGAGATATTACAAATTTAGGTGTCTATATTGAAGCGCCTAATGATTACGACTCAACTCCTGTCTTCAAAGGAACTCGAGGAACAGCAAAGAACTTTATTACTGATATTCCTACTGAGAATAATCTCTACCTCGCTAAGATCTGTGACTACACATTAAATAACGTAGGTACTAAGCCTAAGGTTCAAGAGAAAGTAGGTGGTAATTATCATGTCTTCAATGTCTTCTCTGACGATGGAGTAGCTGTTGGTATTTATACGAAAAATAGTAATGGTAATTACTATCTTTATCGTTCTTATGAATATCGCTTTGATATTAATAAAAATTCTCGTTACTACGGTATGGCAATTGAACAAAGTGAGATATTTATAAGGGATTATCGCGGAAGTGATTACTCTGTTTTATATCAAAAGTTTGAAAGAGCTGATTAGAAATAAAAAAACCGAAGCATTGCTTCGGTTTTTTGTATAAAAGAGGGGGGAGGGTTCACTTACATTACTTTGTAAGGAATTCAATTTCTTGTTTATATAATTCAACTTCTTCTTCCAAAAGTTCTAAATACTGCTGATCGTAATCTACTTGTGATTCATTCAAAAATTGAATCTCATGGGCCAATTCATTGATCTCACGACCTAGTTCATTATCTAAGCCACGAACTCTGACAGAGTTTAAAAGGACAAGATTCATTTTCTTTGTAATTTGGCGAATCTCATTTGATTGCTTCATTAAAGCAATGGGATTTCTAATTGATCGCTCGTCATCGCCGTTATGTGGGATGGCCGCATAAGACTGGAAAGAGATAATTAGGCTCAGTAGTATTGCTTTCATGCCTATATCTTAGCATTTGGCATGTTATTGCCTCATCGATTTTGTAAGCCTTACATAGACGTTCAATAAATGAACATATTTGAAGTATAAACTGCGCAGATTCCTGACGGCTTCTTGTAATTCTTGTGTGCTCAGATCTAAGTGTCTGAAATAATTAGTCTAAACCAAGCTTAGTATTGATTTCTTTTTGATCCACTAGACCTTTATCAATTGAGTTCTTGATAACCATTAGGGCCTGTTGAGAGATCATACGCTTATCTGCTGTGGCAACAGATAGGTCGATATGCTTTTGGTTTTCTACAACCGAATATTTAACTAGTGGGCGTACGATTTCAATGGCCTCTTCTAATGTTGGCAATTTGCTCACTTAGTAACTCCTTTTAATTCTAATTAATGAATTAAGGATAACCGAATTTTAACGCTACGAAAATAAAAAAGGTGACAAGTTCGATAAACTTTCTTTAAAATTTAAGAAAGTATTAAATTACACACAAATTCTAATACGAATTTTGAGAGAGAAACTAGAAACAAAGGATTGTTTAAATGATTAAACTCGCAAGTACTCGCGTTTTATTAGCGCTGTTTTCCGCGCTTACCAGCTTGAGCGTTTTTGCTCAAGATGAGCTTAAACTCCAAGAACAAGTAAACAATATTTTCGGAACATTCAATGAACACTATGAAAAATTCCTATTTTTCCCTGTTCCAGTTTTCTATTGGGGTGAAGTTATCACGATGCCACTAATTTTATTAGTTATGGTATTTGGTGGACTCTTCTTTACTATTCGTCTCGGATTTATCAATGTACGTCTTTTTAAGCATTCAATTGATGTTATCCGTGGAAAGTATGATAACCCTGAAGATGAAGGTGATATTACTCACTTTCAGGCCCTAACGTCAGCATTATCTGCGACTGTTGGTCTTGGAAATATCGCTGGAGTTGCCCTTGCTATTGGCCGCGGTGGACCAGGTGTTATTTTTTGGATTTGGATTATTGCCTTCTTTGGTATGTCACTAAAATTTGCTTCTTCAACTTTTGCTCAACTTTATAAGCAAAAGACTATGAAAGGAGATATCTTAGGTGGACCAATGGTTTATTTAAGTGAAATGTTTAAAAATCATAATTGGCCGATGCTAGGTAAGATCATGGGTTGTTTTTATGCTGTTATGACTATTGGTGCTTCACTTGGTGGTGGAAACCTTTTCCAAGCAAACCAAACATATAAGATTATCGCTAATCAACACCCTGATGCAAATCCATGGATTGTTGGTATTGTTCTAGCCTTCCTTGCTGGTGCAGTTCTTATTGGTGGGATTAAAAAGATTGGAAGTGTAACTTCTAAGCTTGTTCCTTTCATGTGTGTCTTCTATGTACTTTCTTGTCTGGCAATTATCTTCTCAAACGCAAGTATGATTCCAGATATGTTCGTGCAAATCTTTAAAGAAGCTTTTAATCCAGATGCTGCGTTTGGTGGATTCTTTGCTGTTATGTTAACAGGTGTTCAACGAGCATCATTTTCAAATGAAGCCGGTCTTGGTTCTTCTGCAATTGCTCACGCAGCAGCTAAAACAAAAGAGCCTGTGCGTGAAGGTGTTGTTGCTATGATTGGACCAGTAATTGATACTCACGTTGTTTGTACAATTACGGCCTTAACACTTTTAATCACTGGTGCTTATAAAGATCCAGAAGTTGCAAAACAAGGTGTTGAGATGACGGCCCTAGCATTTTCTCATTTAGGAAGCTGGATGCCTTATTTCTTATTAGTTGCAATTTGTGTATTTGCCTATTCAACAGTTATTTCTTGGTCATACTATGGTGAGAGAGCAACTGTTTATCTATTTGAAAAACGCTTAGGTTATAATGCTGTTCGATTCTACCGATTTGCATATGTATTTATTATTATTCTCGGTCCAGTACTAAGTATTGGTAATGTACTTGGATTTGCTGACTTAATGCTACTGTCAATTGCATTCCCGAATATCATTGGTATGGTTTGTTTCTCAGGAATCTTGAAGGCCAAGGCCCAAGATTATCTTGATCGATTTAAATCAGGTCAAATGAAAGAATACTTCTAAAAAAGAAAGGGGCCACTAAGGCCCCTTTTTTATTTGTAGATTTTTATATCTTTAATTTCTTCTAAGTATTGTTTGTGACCTTTCTTTTCGAAACTTATAAGCTCATCCATTGAACCTAATCTTTCTACCCATTCTTTGACAAAGAGACTTCCATTAATGAGATCGATTGCAAGATTTCCAAATGCGTACTCATAGTCCTTTTTGTCCCACTCAAACTTATCACCTAAAACACGTTTAAATTCTCGACAAAGGTATTGAGAAACATGCCATGAATTAAATTTAGCTGGATCAGTTACATGAATATGGACGCCGCCACAAGCTACACCTGCATGCTTGTTAAAAGTAGGCATGAAATTAACTGGACGTAGAATAAAGCTATTATTATCAATTTCATCTAGTGTATCGCTTAGCCCTTCAACAAAGGAATAGGCTTCTATTGCTGGATGACCTATGACTTCAAGTGCTCGTGTTGTTCCACGGCCCTCGCTAAGACTTGTTCCTTCATAAAGAACTGTACCGCAAAATGTATGAGCACCTTGTGGAGTTGGTAGGTTAGGAGAAGGGTTTATCCATTCAAGTCCTGTGTCTTGCCAGAACATTGATCTTGTTAGGCCTTGTACTTCAATGACTTCTAATTCAACACTAAAACCTAGTTTCTTTTTAGCGTATTTTGCATATTCGCCCATGGAAAGCGCATGTCTTTGTGGGATCTCTAAGGCCCCTACAAAAGATCTAAATTCTGTTTCTAAAATATTACCTTCAATTTTTTCAAGGCCTACTGGATTAGGGCGATCGAGAATAACAACTTTAATTCCCTGTTTAGAACACTCTTCTAAGAGGTAGGTTACAGTTGTTATATATGTATAGACACGAGTTCCAACATCTTGAAGGTCCACCACAAAAGTATCAATTCCTTCTAACATTTCTTTTGTGGGTTTTCTTGTCTCGCTATATAAAGAGTAAACTGGAACTTGGAAGAACGGGTGTGTATAGTGATCAGTTTCAACCATATTGTCTTGAACATCACTAACGAAACCATGTTGTGGGCCAAAGAGTTTTTTGAATCGATCTCCAAAAATTTCCTTGAATAGTATTGGGGCAACTTTCAAGTTTGAGTCCACGCTTGCGCTGTGACACAAAAGAGCAATATTACCAGTAATCTTATTTTGTAGAGATGCGTCATCTCTTAATCTATCGAGTCCTATTTTTATCATGTGTAATATTTTATGGGCCTTTTTGACGAGTTGCAAGCTATTAAAGTTGTGCATATTTGGTTATAATAAACTTTAGACAAACAACACAAAATTTAACACAGCAAAACACACAAACATACTTATACATAGGGAGACACAAGGATGAGACAATACTTAGACTTAATGAAGCACGTGCTTGAAAATGGTCAAAAGAAAGAGGATCGCACAGGTACCGGTACGATTTCTGTATTTGGTTATCAGGCCCGCTATAATCTAGAGGAAGGTTTCCCTTTAGTTACTACAAAGAAATGTCACCTTCGTTCAATTATTCACGAACTACTTTGGTTTTTAAAAGGTGATACGAATATTGCATATTTAAAAGAGAATAAGGTTCGCATTTGGGATGAATGGGCAGATGAGAATGGAGATCTTGGTCCCGTTTATGGTTATCAGTGGCGTCACTGGAAAACTCCAAATGGTGATGAGGTTGATCAAGTTGCAAATTTAGTTAAAGGTCTACGTGAGAATCCTTTTTCTCGTCGTCATATTTTAACTGCTTGGAATCCGGCCGATGTTGATAATATGGCCTTGCCTCCATGTCATTCTTTTATCCAATTCTACGTTTCACCTGATATGAAATTATCTTGTCAGCTCTATCAAAGATCGGCCGATATTTTCTTAGGCGTTCCATTTAATATTGCTTCGTATGCATTATTCACTATGATGCTAGCTCAAGTTACAGGTTTAAAACTTGGAGAATTCGTCCATACAATGGGGGATGCTCACCTTTATTTGAATCATATTGAGCAGGCCAAACTCCAACTTACTCGCGAGCCACATCCTCTTCCAAAAATGTGGGTTAACCCAGAGATTAATTCAATTTTTGAATTTACTTATGAGGACTTCAAACTTGAAGACTATGAAGCCCATCCACATATTAAGGCCGAGGTTTCAGTTTGATCCTCTCTCTTATTGTTGGAATAGGTAAGAATCGTGAAATAGGAAAGGGCAATGATTTGCTCTGGCATATTAGCGAAGACCTAAAGAACTTTAAAAAAATAACAAGTGGCAAGCCGATTATCATGGGGAGAAAAACTTATGAATCTATCGGAAGACCTCTTCCTAAGAGACGTAATATTGTCATCTCTCGCGATCCTTCATTAAAAATTGAAGGATGCGATGTCTTTACTGATCCTGAAGAAGTCCTAAAAGATCTTAAATCCTCTGGTGTTGAGGAAGCCGTTGTTATAGGTGGTTCTTATATTTATGAATACTATCTTCCTAAGGTTGATCGTATCTATTTAACAGAGGTTGATTTTGAAGGAGATGCCGATGTGTATTTTCCTAAACTTGATCGAAGTGAATTTAGTGTAAGTGAAGAGAAGGTATTTGAAGAAACGCAGAACTCACCGGCGTGGAAGTTCTGCGTTTTAAATCGATTATAAAGTACTATCTTTCATTAATTTTCTAAAACTGGAGTCGAGGTCGCCACCGACTTCTTTTCCATCATGTATAAGTAGAACAGTTTTAAACTCAAGGCCTGGCCCTACTTTTTCACCCACGTTATCAGGTGAGATTGTATAGCGGCCTGCTGCTTTTGCAATTGGCCAGTCCATATCATCAAAAGTTACATAAGCAAGCTCTGAACAAACAATTCTTTCATCTGTTTCAACATCAAAATTAAAATCGTATACTTTTCCGATCTGTCTAAAGGCATTGATTAGATAATCCTGCTTTTCTTCACGAGTGAGGTTTATCTGATGCCTTACGGCCGCAAGATCATCAATATCCATAAAGTGGTGGAGAGTATTATATTGAACACCTGGCCTTAGAGCTTCAATGATTCTCTTACCTTTATTTTCAATCTCATCATGAAAAGGAACAACTTCTGGATGATCCCAGATACCAAGTTCCTGTAGCTGTTGTTTATTACCGGTCCATATCGCCACGTGTCCCCAGTGACCAGGGATAAATTTATCCGTAAGTCTAAAAGGAGTCTTTTCTAAAAGAATATCCAGTGGTTCTAGCTGCGCTTCAAGCTCTGCAACTCTTTGTGGTGAAGGATCGTATAATTTTCCTTTTCTTGTTTGGACAAGGCCTGCTGTATTTCCAAAGCCTTGAGAGACAACGTGAGTAACGTTATTCTTACTTTCTTTAAAGTAGTCAGTAATATAACGCCATATCATTGATACTTTTCTTCCAAAAATTCCACTTTTAAATTCTTTATCTAATTTAACAAAAGATTGTGAGGATTGAATTAGTGAGTCTAGATAGTAATTTGCTCTATCTGGTATTACATCATGCTTAATATAGTAATTTACTAGATTATCATAAAGTTTTAGCCCGCGTTCAATACGGTTGTAATTATCGTATTTATTAAAGCTATAGGTAATCTTTGCTAATTGGTTTTTAAGATCAGCATTGTCATAGTTTACAAGATGTCTGATTTTCTTCATCTCCTGAATTTGAGATAAGACGATCATGTAATTATCATACATAACTAATGAAGTAGCGATGGCAGTTTTAATATCATAGATTAAACTCTTTCCAAGTTCATCTTGTGGGTTGATATTAATTTCTTTGTATCTAACCCAGCGGTAATCATCATGACGATCTTTATTTCTTGGCCCTGGCTTTTTAACTTTCTTTCTCTTATCAAGAATTTCAGAGCGGCCTTGTTCAATGATATTGATCTCGTTATACTTATCTGTGATCCATTTTGCATTTTCTACATTAGGCCAAACAGCATCACGGAAACTCTTATAAGTTTCAGTTCCTTCTTCATGAATCTTTGTGATCTGATTACTTTTTAATACTTTTTGCTCTTCAAGTTCAATGATGAAATCAATGGCCTTGTGTCGCCAAACCAGAATTTCTTCAACGCGATTTTGAAAGTTTTCAAGATGCTCATGATCATAATAGGTTTCAAGCTCCGGGCCATAGAGGTTTACCGAAGAGATAACACGATTATTATATTTTTCGTGTTTACTGGTACAACTTGCCATTAATAAGAGCGAGCTTAAGACAACAGCGATTGTTTTCTTTTTAAACATGATTCCCCCACAAAGATTTCAATAGGTCTTATCGGAAATCTTTGTGGAGTTATTTAGTCGGAAATGGTGTTTTCTACTTATATTGGGTACTTAGAGGACATCAATTCCAAACTCTGGAAGGATTTTAGACAGAGCAATTAGTGGAAGTCCTATGATAGATGAATGATCAGGACATTCAATTTGTTCAAAGAGTGCTATGCCTTGGGTCTCTAGCTTGTAAGCTCCACAGCTCCATAATGGCTCATCAGATACGACGTATCGCTCAATTTGCTCATCACTTAGCTCTTTCATTGTCATTTTAGAGACAACTGTTTCGACTACTTGTTTATCTTTTGAAATAACAGCAATACTCGTTATAAGCTCATGAGTCTTACCTCGTAGCTTTTTTAGATGAGAGATAGCATTTTCAATTGTTTCAGGCTTATTAAATATGTCACCATTGAAGTTTAATACCTGATCTCCACCAATAATGATTGCTTCTGGATTATTCTTCAAAACTTCTTGTGCCTTTTGCAGTGAAAGCTGTCTAGAGACTTCAAGGGGTGAGATACCATCATTTTTAATCGCTTCTTCATCAATATTAGGGGATACACATGTAAAATCTAAACCTAATTGTTTTAACTGATTCTGTCGAAATTGTGATGAAGATCCTAATATTAATTGCATAGTAATTTCCTGTGTTATAAAGAACTTATGTGGCCAAGCTTAGCAAAAATCCCCCTTAAAGTCTAAGCATGTTATAATGAGCAAAACTTATTGAGGTAAATATGACAGATATTAAAGATGATAAAAAGAAGAGTGAATTTCCATATCTTCACGGCTTTGATAAGGCCGAACAAGATCGACTAAGAGCACAGGCCAGATTTGCAGAGCAAACAGTTTATAAGAATATCAATCTTTCTCGAGTTAAAGAACTTATTGAAATAGGTAGTGGTGTTGGTGCGCAAACGGAGATTCTACTTAGACGTTTTCCTGATATGCATATAACTTGTGTGGATCGTAGTGAACACCAGCTTGCATCTGCCAAGGACTTTTTAGAGTCTACTCTAAATGGAGCCTTAAAAGATCGATTCGATCTTCATCAAATGGATGCAACGGATTTACAATTTAGTTCCCGCAAATTTGATGGAGCTTTTCTTTGTTGGATTTTAGAGCATGTGCCTGAGCCCGCAAAGGTTTTGTCTGAGGCCAGAAGAGTTCTTCGTCCTGGTGGTCGAATATATATATCTGAAGTTATGAATTCAAGTTTCTTACTTGATCCTTATTCTCCTAACACTTGGAAGTATTGGCAGGCATTTAATGATTACCAATACGATATGGGTGGAGATCCATTTATTGGAGCAAAACTTGGAAACCTTCTTATGCAACAAGGTTTTCAAAATATAAAAGTAGAGTCAAAGACATGGCATTTAGATAATCGCCGTCCTGATAAGAGAAAAGAATTTATCGATTATTGGTGTGAATTACTCTTGTCGGCTGCACCTCAACTTGTAAAAGAGGGAAGAGTTGATCAAGAAACGGTTGATCTTATGCGAGTTGAGCTTAGGAAAGTTTCAAATGATCCAAATGCTGTTTTCTATTATAGTTTTGTACAAGCAAGCGCAAACGCTAGTTAATAATGGCCGTCAGCTTATTTGACGGCCTTTCTTTCTTTCAAAAAAACCTTAAATAAATTTCTCTTCTTGTATAAAGAGTAAAATCTTATTTATCTTTTTATCTTCCTATTTACAGATACTTATAACGTCTTATCTTATGTCTACTAAATGAACACCCTATATCATTATTTCTCTTTCAAACAATTCTTTTCGTTTTCATTATAAAACTAATCCATGCAATTTATTACCTCTGTGCGAATATTTATCTGTCTTCTTTTAGTGTCACAGGTCACTATAGGGGCCGATATTGCTTTTAAGCACTTAGATCGCAATGAGAGAGATCAGTTCTTAGCACTTACCAATTGGAAGAGATATGCTCGTATGATGCGTGTAAATGGTGATCTAAGAAGAAAGGTTTACTATCGCTCTTTAAGAGAAAATAATAAGTATGAAAGTCCTAAAGAAGAGTTCAATTCTTTTGTCAGTGAATTTTATCAAAATAGTAATTTCAAATGCAACAACTTAGCTGCCTATGAATTCATTGTTGATATTACGGGTGAGAGAACATTTGAATCACAGGTTTGCGATAATCATTTCTCTACTTTCATATCAGTTGCTACTGGTTATAAAGAAATTAGTTTTTATAAAAATAGAGTTTTAAAAATCTCATATCTGATGGCCTCTAATGGTGAAAGTGCCATGAGTCGCTTTGGCCATAGTATGTTCTATGTACGTGCTTGTAAGAAAAATATTGATAATTGCCCACTCAAATATCAGACGGAGTTCATCCTTGGTGTTGTTGCTGATGTTGATGATTTAGCACCGGGACTACTTAAGGGAATTTTTGGTGGATATGCAACTAAAATTGACTTCATGACATTGGCACAAGTTAAGCAAAAATATAATTACGACGAGTTTAGAGATCTTGACCAATATGACTTAAAGATTACACAAAGAGAAGTTGATCGCTTTATCTCTCACGCTTTAAGACTTTATGAAAAAAAGGATATGGGAGACTATAAGTTCTTCTCAGCTAATTGCGCTACAGAGTCATATAAGATCTTAAGGGCAACACTTGATTTAAATAAGCTTCGCAGTAGACCTTTGACGCCAAAAGGACTGTTAAAAGACTTGAAAGAAGATGATCTCGTTAATGATGAGATGACAAGACAATTTAAAGAAAAGTCTAAGAAGGTGAATGGTTACTTGGCCCACCTTGGCCTTAAAACATTTGAAGATTATTATAACCTTCCTGTGGAGCAACGTTATCAGATAGCCGCAAATATCTCAAAAGAAGATATGCGTTTTACCAAAGCATCTTACATATTCCTTGAGAAAATGGCCTTAATAAGATTGCAAGAAAACCTAGCGACACTGGCGCTTAAGTCTGGTGATAAAGGACTTAGAGTAAAATTTGAGGAATTAGCAAATCGTTATAAGGACTGGGCAAGAGAAAATAAGAAAAGAGCAAGGCTTGGCCTTTCTCCTATAAAGAGTGATGTCATAGGTGAGATGAATCAATTCTACCTTACGCACTATAAAGAAGAAGTAACTAATATCGCTGTTATGGCCAATAATATACTTAAAGCTAGGAAAAGTTTTAAATAATTAAGGAGAGTATTATGAAAAAATTATTACTACTTACAATTGCACTATTAAGCTTAAACACACAGGCAAATGATATTTCTGAAAGAGAGCTTTCAACTGTCATTACAATTGCACCATTTTATATTACTACAGAGGCTACTGTAGACGCGCTTACTCAAAATGAGTACGAAGAAGCAGGTCAAATTGCAGCTGATGGTGTTGTTACTGATCAGGAAAGAGATGAAATGTCTGTTGAACTTCTAGTTCGCCTTGATGAATGTTTAGAAACATTTGGAAATGACTTCGGTTATGATGAACTAGATTGTTTGAAAGAAATTGCTCGTTACGATGACTAGTATTTAATCTGGGCCAATTATTTAATTGGTCCAGATTAGTCTTTTGATTTTCTTTATTCCTGCTTCTTGGAAACGATCCATTGCTTTTATACTTAATTCTCTATCAAGATTTATATCTGGATAAATCTCTGTCGTTTCAGATTTTTTAATCGCAAATGGAGGTCCGAAGTCTTGTGGCCCATTATGATCCATCGTTAGTAGGAGTATTTTTGTTTCATTATTAATTAATCGTTTTATTGTTGGGTAGTACTTCTCTTTTCTCATAGAAGGTGGAAGTGCAATATTTGAAGCTCTGTCATAGAGATAGTCAATATTCCCTAGATTCTCTAATGCAAAGAAGTCCTTATTATAAATAGTGATACTTCCCTTATCTAATTGGCAGCTGTATATTCCATCTTCTTGAGTCATATTAGGAATTTCATTTTCACGAAAAAAGTCCTCTACCGGCTCTTTAACGACTTCAACACCAATTACATTCGCTCCTTTATTTGCAAGGTAGAGCATATCTAAACTCTTACCACAAAGGGGAACTAGAATATTTTTTCCACTTATATCTTTATCGTTGAAGTAGTTTTCCATTGCTGGATTAAATTCTGATTGATGAAATCCTGTGAAGCCTTTATCCCAGCCTTCTTGCCAAAAGCCAGTATTGTCTTCTCTTTGATTCTTTGTGATGTCTTTTTGATCAGGCATAGTACGTACCTCAAATTAAAAGAGGGGCCAAATCCCTTGGCCCCCCGTATTCTAGCAGTTTAATTTAGTGACAAACCAAATTAAATTAGAAATTTAAATATGCAATCTAGCTTCCGCACATCTCGCAGTCTTCTGGGTTCTCAATTGAACAAACCATTGCTGCTGCTTCTTGCTCTAATTGCTCAGGAGTCTTCTTTGTTTCGTTCTTAACAGTGAACTGAACAGCGTTAACTGCAGCACGTGAACGAAGGTAGTACATACCTGTCTTAAGACCTTTTTTCCAAGCATAGAAGTGCATTGAAGAAAGCTTACCGAAGTTAGGGTTTTCCATGTGGATATTTAGTGATTGACCTTGGTCAATATATGGACCACGCCCCGCAGACATGTCGATAACTGCTTTTTGCTTAACTTCCCATACTGTTTTGTAGAGCTCTTTTGTTGCTTCTGGAATTCTTTCAATTGATTGAATTGAACCATTGTTAGCAATGATCTCATTTCTCATTGTATCATCCCAAAGTCCAAGATCGATTAGATCACGAACAAGGTACTTGTTAACAACTGCAAATTCACCAGAAAGAACACGTCTTACATAGATATTTGAAGTAATTGGCTCAAAACACTCGTTATTTCCTAAGATTTGAGAAGTTGAAGCAGTTGGCATTGGAGCTACTAGTAGTGAGTTTCTTACTCCGTGCTCTTTTACTTCTTTCTTCAGTGCATCCCAGTCCCAACGGCCAGAGTGTGCTGAGTGTCCCCACATATCAAATTGGAATTGTCCTTGTGACATTGGAGAACCTTCATATGTTGAGTAAGGCCCATCAATTTTTGCTGTATCTTTTGAAGCTGTAACAGCTGCAAAGTAGATTGTTTCAAAAATATCGTTATTAAGCTTAAGTGCTTCTTCAGACTCAAAAGGAAGTCTCATCATAAAGAAAGTATCTTGGAGACCTTGTACACCTAGACCAATTGGACGGTGTCTCATATTTGAGTTCTTAGCTTCTTCAACAGGGTAGTAGTTTACATCAATTACTCTGTTAAGATTCTTTGTCATACGATAAACAACTTTATATAGGTGGTCGTGATCGTAAGTTGCTTTGCCTTGGTCGTCGATCTTTACAAATTTGTTAAGAGCAACTGAAGCAAGGTTACAAACAGCTACTTCATCTGGAGCTGTGTACTCAAGGATTTCTGTACAAAGGTTAGAAGACTTGATTGTTCCAAGGTTCTTCTGATTTGATTTCTCGTTAGCTGCATCTTTGTATAGCATATAAGGAGAACCAGTTTCAGTTTGAGACTCAAGAACAGCAAACCATAGGTCTTGTGCTCTGATTGTTTTCTTGGCCTTACCTGCTTTTTCGTATTTAGTGTATAGCGCTTCAAACTCAGCACCATAGCAGTCAGCTAGACCTGGACACTCGTGTGGGCAAAATAGTGACCACTGTCCATCTTCTTCAACTCTTTTCATGAATAAGTCAGGAGTCCAAAGTGCGTAGAAAAGGTCACGCGCTCTTTGCTCATCTTTACCAGTATTCTTTTTCATTTCTAGGAATTCAAAGATATCTGCGTGCCATGGCTCAAGATAGATTGCAAATGAACCTTTACGCTTTCCACCACCTTGATCAACGTAGCGAGCTGTATCATTAAAAACTTTTAGCATTGGAACGATTCCGTTCGACGTACCATTAGTTCCTTTGATGAATGAACCTTTTGCGCGAATATTGTGAATTGATAGACCGATACCACCAGCTGACTGAGAAATAAGTGCAGTTTGCTTAAGAGTATCGTAGATACCATCAATCGAATCATCTTTCATCGTAAGTAGGAAACAAGAAGACATTTGTGGCTTATTTGTTCCCGAGTTAAATAGAGTAGGAGTTGCGTGTGTAAAGAACTTCTGACTCATTAGGTTGTATGTTTCAATAGCAGCTTCCATGTCATTCATGTGCATACCAACAGAAACTCTAAGAAGCATTTGACCTGGTCTTTCAACAATCTTCCCATCCATTTTTAGAAGGTAAGATCTTTCAAGCGTTTTAAAACCAAAGTAGTCGTAATTGAAGTCACGCTTATCAACTAGAGTTTTATCTAGAAGTTCAGCATTCTCCATTACTGTTTCATATAATTCTTTTGAAACTAGTGGTGCGTGCTCACCAGTTGCTTTATTTACATAGTGATACATTTCCTTAACATTCTCAGAGAAACAACCTTTTGTTTCTTTGTGAAGGTTTGAAACTGCAACACGTCCTGCAAGGATATTGTAATCAGGGTGCTTAGTCGCTAGATAAGCTGCAGTTTCAGCTGCAAGATTATCAAGCTCAGAAGTTGTAATACCGTCGTAGATCCCTTCAATTACTTTTTGCGTAATCATTGTTGGATCAACGTTATCTTCTAAACCAAAAGCAAGTGTATTGATTCTATCTGTAATTTTATCAAATTTAATTGGCTCTCTTTCGCCACTTCTTGTTTGTACGTACATTTCTTAAAACTCCGCGTCTAAAGTGAAAGTGTTATCAGACTTTTCTGATAAGATACCCGGTCTTTGGTATTCAGATACTCTCTTTTCAAAGAAGTTTGTTTTCCCTTCTAGAGAGATTAGCTCCATCCAATCAAATGGATTATCTGATCCGTAATGACTTTCTAGACCAAATTGTTGCATCCAGAAGTCTGCTACAAATTCAATATATTGCTTCATAAGGTCTTGGTTCATACCGATTAGAGAAACAGGAATTGCTTCAGAGATAAACTCTTTTTCAATTTCTACTGCTTCAGTAATGATCGATTTAATTGTCTCTTTTGAACACTGCTCATCTTTGTCTAGTAAAGAGTGTAGAAGAACAGCGAATTCACAGTGAAGACCTTCATCGCGAGAAATAAACTCATTAGAAGTACATAGACCTGGCATAAGTCCTCTTTTCTTTAACCAGAAAATTGAACAGAATGATCCAGAGAAGAAGATTCCTTCAATCGCTGCAAAAGCGACAAGTCTTTCTGCGAATGTATTCTTTGCACGTAGCCACTTCATGGCCCAGTCTGCTTTTTTCTTAACTGGCTCAAAGTGATCAACGGCGTGGAAAAGACGATCTTTTTCTTTAGCGTCTTTAACATACGTATCAATTAGTAGTGAGTAAGTTTCTGAGTGAATGTTTTCCATTGCGATTTGGAAACCGTAGAAACATCTCGCTTCTGGGTTTTGTACGTCGTTGTAAAAACGAACCGCAAGGTTTTCATTAACGATACCATCACTTGCTGCAAAGAATGCAAGCACGTGAGTAATAAAGTGCCTCTCATTGTCATTTAACTTTTCCCAGTCCGCAAGGTCCTGTTCTAAGTCAATTTCTTCAGCAGTCCAAAATACTGCCATGTGTCTCTTGTACATTTCCCAAATTGAATTGTACTCAATTGGAAAAAGAACAAATCTGTCATCGTTTTCTGCTAGAATTGGTGAAGTCACAAGTTCCTCCTTAACTTTGTAAAAAACACGGACAGTAATGCTGATGTGCGAGGCATTAAAATCTTGTGTGTGCGTCTTACATGTAACTTAAAAATTAGTAAAAAATATCAAATCTTTTAAAATTAATTTAATAAGATCGTGCTGTATGTTCTATTCTAGTTTAGGCCGATGGAGTACTTCTTATCAATATACAATGGGCCAAGATTTTGACATATGCTTTTTGCGCCTCTAATTTTTATTCTTGATCACTATTGTAGAGCTTTTAATACCCATTAAATATGGGCTTGACGAGATTTTGCAAGTTCTTTTTACAGAAAAAAAATCGTGTCTAAAAAAGTCTGTCATCTAATTTTTAGAGGTGAGGGGGCGTGTTAACGCTATGTGCTTATACTATATCTTGTGGCCGTAGGATTTTTGACACTACTACATCTTGTGAAAATATACGAACATTGGAGTGCGTTGTAATTAAAATTACAAATTTAATCCCAATTAAGTTTTAAAGTCGGTGCTTCTTTGATCTTATTTCTTCTCTTATCGTATTCACCAGTTGTTTTCACAGAAGCGTGTCCAACTTCAATTGCTATTGTGTAAATATCGACACCAATTTCTAGAAGTTCTCCAATGAATGTTGCTCTTGCTGAGTGGGGAGTAATCTTTACACCAATCCCTGCTTGTTTTGCATAGCGATCAAGAAGCTCATTAATAGTACTTGGATGAAGTGGTTTATTAAGAAATTCTGGATTACTTGGATTTCGTGTTGGTTGAAAGAGCCAGTCGTTATCTCCCGTTTCTCTCTCACACTCATTCATCCAATCAATATACTCTTCGATGGCCTTTATTGCTAAAGGGTTTAAGACCTTCTTTCCAAGCTTTCCACCCTTTGCGCGGTATTGAAGGACCTTATTGTCTCCTTGAGTTTGATAGTCTTTAAACTTGAGATTTAAGACCTCGCTCTTTCTAAGTCCTGTTGTAAAGAAAGTGACAAATAGAGCAACATGAAGATATTTGGAATTCTTATTTTGACCCATAAGAGCAAAGAGTTCTAATACCTGATCTTTTGTAAGGGCATTAGTAGGGGACTTTACTTCACTACGTGGTCTTCTGACACTTGAAACTGGATTTGCTTTAATTGAATTTTTTTCAACGAGGTATTTAAAAAAAACACTTAGACTTGCTAGCTTTCGATTGATCGTCTTAGGAGTTGAAGGATTCTGATTATGGCCGCCAAATTCTGATAAGTAATTTCGATATTTAATGACATGGATTCTTTCAATACTTTCAAAGTTTTCAATTTTGAAATAATCACTTATCCAGCATAGGAATTGATTAATATCGTTTAAATATGATTTTCTTGTATGTGATGAAGTGAAGTTTTCAAAAAACTCTTCATCAAGATCAAAGTTGTGGCCAGGATCGACCTGCTTAAGACTGAACATATTTCTATGTTAAGTTGTTTTATATTGGGTAAGAAGAGGGAAAAATATACGCGCTATGATCTTCATAATCATAACGCGTATCAGGTATTACTGCGCTTGAAGGCGCGATTTGATAAGTTCTGCTTTTGTGCGTTTTAAGTTCCAAGTTAGCCCAAGGAAGTTTAGGCCACGAATTAACCATTTTGTTGGATCAAAGTGATACCATTTAATACCGTTGCGATAATCAGCTTGAAAAGTGTGGTGGAAATTATGATATCCTTCACCATATGTGAAAAGCGCCATAATCCAACTATCACGTGCCGTTTGCTTCTTATCATATGGCCTAGTTCCTACAACATGGCATAGTGAATTAATAAAGAATGTGCAGTGGTGAACAAAGACGATTCTTGCAACACCAGCAACAAATAGTCCTCCAAGCCAAGAGCCTGCAATTAGATGACCAAGAAAGGCCGGTAAGAGAAAGCTAAAGATAATAACAAATGCCAAGTAGAACTTATGTTGAAACATAACCATTGGGTCTTTTAATAAGTCTTTTGAGAATTTGTATTCATCAGCATCTTCTAAGAGAAGAATCCAGCCCATATGAGCGTAGAAAAAGCCTTCATTGATATTATATGGATCATGGTCTGTATCTACCTTTCCATGATGAACTCGGTGATCATTACACCACTTTAAGGCCGAGTTTTGTACAGCAGCTGCACCAAAAATCAATAAGAGAAGCCTAACTGGCCAACTTGCTTGATAAGATCTGTGGGCAAAGAGTCTATGATAGCCTGCTGTAATACCTAGTCCTGTTGCAATATAAAAGGCCAAAGAAAGGGCCATTATTCTCCAATCAAAACCGTCAACTTTAAGCCATGCAATAGTTCCTGCAATAGCTACAATAGGCGTCAATAGGAGAAAGATTGTATTTGTTTTGTTTAAGTTCTTAAATGAATAAGTTTTCGTGCACATTGGCGTTATCCTTGATTTGCGTGTGGTACTTCTTCTTAATTTATTTTAACAAGAGGCAAACAGATTCATTGTAAAACTAATGTAAATGTTGACGATAAGTTAGCTATAATATGTAAATATAAAATAAAAACTATTTCTTATAGTAAATGTAGAGGTCAAAAATGGCTTACTTAGGTCGCGGTATTAGCCCTAGAAAATTATTTTGGTGGTTCTTTTTTGTTACAAATATAGCAACTGTTTTTGCGGGAGAGTTCTTTAATGACTTCTTCTATTATCAATACTTAGTATTAGTTCCAATATACCTTTTAGGTTTTTATGATCTATTTCAAAGTGAACATACACTAAAAAGTAACTATCCTGTTGTTGGAAGGTTTCGTTATGTAATGGAAGATCTAAGACCTAAGATCTATCAATACTTTATTGAATCAGATGAAGATGGAACGCCGATTCCAAGAACAATTCGTAATGTTATTTATCAAAGGGCCAAGCTTGCTCTAAGTACTAAACCATTTGGAACTCAGAAGAATGTTTATCAAACTGGTTATGAGTGGATAAATCATTCAATGTATCCTAAAGAATTTAGTGAAGTTCAAAAAGACCTACGTGTTGAAGTAGGAAGTAAGCACTGTACTAAGCCTTATAGTTTATCAATTTTTAATATTTCGGCCATGAGCTTTGGGTCTTTGAGTTCACGTGCTGTTGAAGCATTAAATCGTGGTGCTAAGCTTAATAACTTTGCCCATAATACTGGTGAAGGTGGAATTAGTGATTACCATCAAAGTGGTGGCGGTGATTTAATATGGCAAATTGGGACTGGTTATTTTGGTGCCAGAAACGAAGACGGCCATTTTAGTGAAGAAAATTATAAAAATAAGGCAACCTTGGAACAAGTTAAAATGATTGAATTAAAACTCTCTCAAGGTGCCAAGCCAGGCCATGGTGGGATTTTGCCAGCAAAGAAGAATACTGCTGAAATTGCAAAGATTCGTGGTGTAAAAGTTGGAACAGAAGTTGACTCTCCACCTTCCCATAAAGAGTTTAGCAACGCAAAAGAGATGGTTGAGTTCATTGAGCGCTTAAGAAAGTTGAGTGGAGGAAAGCCCGTTGGAATAAAAATGTGTTTTGGAAAACGAAGTGAGTTCGTTGATATGGTAAAGACATTTAAAGAACTTGATAATTATCCGGACTATATTGCAATTGATGGCGCTGAAGGTGGAACTGGTGCAGCACCACTTGAGTTTTCAGATTCTATTGGAACACCTCTAGTGGAAGGACTAACTAATTCTTATAATATCTTAAAGGAGTATGGCCTAAAAGACGAAATTAAAATAATAGCAGCGGGTAAATTATTTACTGGCTTTGATATTGTCAAGGCCATCGCTTTAGGTGCCGATGCCTGTTATGGGGCACGTTCAATGATGCTTGCAATTGGTTGTATACAGGCATTAACTTGTAATTCAAATAAATGTCCTGTTGGTATTACTACTCAAAATCCAGATCTAGTAAAAGGAATTAATGTTGAACAAAAGGCCAAGCGTGTCGCTAACTTTCATCATGCAACACTAGAGGCCGTAAGAGAAATTGTTGCAGCAGCTGGCTATGATTGTGTTACAGGTCTAAAACGAAAAGATATCTTTAAGCGTGACAGTAATCATGGAGTTCACTCTTACGAGGATATCTACCCCACATACAAGGTTGAAGTCTAATGGGTTTAGCTAAAGAACTTGATTATGATTTGCTTGCCCAGCAATTAATCCGCTCTATTCGTGCAGATAAAAGTCAGGAATGGGTTAATCAAAGGCTTGGATCTACTTCAAATATCGTTCATCGATGGGAGAAGGGACATGCAAAGGCTTCATGGGAGGACTTTTTAAAATTCTGTGACGTTTTTAGAATTGATATGAAGTTTATCTTCGTTTCATATTTACGCTTTCAGGGTGAAGTTCATGAGGTTAAAGAATTACTTTCTTTTCTCTTTAGTAATAAGAGTTTAAATGACGTGTCTAAGTCTTGTGGGTTAGCAACATCAAAGCTTCGTCGATTAAAAAATGGAGAAACAAACCTTAGCTTAAATAATTTTCTACAAATAATTTTTGGTTTTGATGACATGGAGTCAATGGCCTTGGTCTATGACTTGGCCGCTAATAATTCAATACCTCTTTTAGATGAAAGCAATAATAAGCGTATTGAGATTACAAAACATTATTTTAGTAATCCAAATATAGGCTTAGTTCTTATATGTCTTGATCTTAATGCTTATAAGAAGCTTTCTTTTCATCAAGATAGTTTTATTTCAAAAGCATCAGGCATTCCTCTTAAAGAAGTAAACGAGATACTTAGTCTTTGTGAGGCCAATGAATTAATTGAGATGAAAAATGGCCTCTATCAATCAGGAAGCATTCGTGTAAGTGATCGCGGTTCTAGGGATCAGATGCTTAATACTCGTAAATTTTGGCTAGAGAAGGCCATTTCAAATATGAGTGATAAAACTGAATTAGACGCCTATGGCTCCATGGTTTTCATAGCAAGTCAAAGTGCTCGAAAAGATATTATTGGCCTTTACTTACGCTTTTTTGAAGACTTTAAAAAGATTGTCATGGAAGATAAGGATGAAGACCTTATTCCTCTTATTCTAAATTTTAACCTTATAAACCCTGGTGATGACGATATAAATGACTGATATTTCATAGAAGTGTCTGATTTTGTAAATAATATTCCAAAATCACAGATAGTTTCTTATCTGTCATACCCAAGGGTTCTATCCAATTTGTTTATCCTCACATATTTTGATTTAAAACAAATATAAGGGGATACGATATGAAAAAAATAATCTTTGCACTATTTTTGATGATGCTTACATCTTTTACTTTTGCAGAATCAGTTGCTCGATTTCAACTTAATTTCACTCTTCAAAGCATGATGACAGGAGAGTATATCGCCGATATAAATTGTGAAGTAAGACAGGTTCTTCAATGGGAGTCTGCAGTTAATGTTTTTAAATGTGAAAACACAAAGAGTTCTGAAGTCTTTCTTATTAAAGGTGTAAATGGCGTGATTGGTTATAGTTACCAAAAAAATGTTGCTTACTCTAAGTATTACTTAAGTGGAGCTAATGGTTTAGTTTCAACTTTGCTCAAAAAAATGGGAAAAGAATATAAGGTTCTTGGTGCAGGCATGCTTGAGTTCTATTACTACGATAGAGCGCCAAAGCTTGGGACGCAAGAGACAATTATTAACACTGACAATGACGATGCTTTAATTCTTAATATAAGTGATGTTTATTATCTTGATTAAAATAGTGATAGGGAGCTTTGCTCCCTTTTTTATCTGAGATTTTCAAACAAATTAAATAAAATATCATAGAGTGAAATTCCATTTAATTTTTTAATGCTCTTTATCGAGTAGAGTTCGACGGGAATGATCAATTGTCTTTTGTTTAAAATTCTCATAGGGATTGTTCTTCTCATTAATTTATCTTCCTCCTGTTAGATTAAGTAGGAGGACCTTGAATGGCCCTCCTTTGATTTAGGTTATGCGGCAAGTTCAAACTTCATTTTTTCTTTTGTGATTCTAGTTAGTTTTTCAAAGTCATACGTATAGCGTTCTCTTAAAAGCTTATTCTCTTTAATTGTGTTTACTAGTGCCATTAAGTGATGACTTTTTCTGTAGTCAGTCTCTTCTTTGTTAGACTTTTCTTTATTACAAGTTGGGCAAAGCACTTGTAAGTTGTCGATCATAAACTCTAAGTGAGGATGAATCGACTTTGGTTTAATGTGGTCGATATGCATATTTTCGTGTTCAATACCGCACTTTAAGCATTTCTTTCCTTGGATGCGAAATACCTGTTTGCGTAGGTACTTCCAATTTTTTTCATTCCCAAACGCAACTTGGGACTTTCTAGTGTGAATAAACTTCGCAATTTCAATTTGCGTACGAAAATCAGCTTTTTCCATCTCAGGTATTGCGATTTTTGGCCTGATAACGAAAACAAATAGCGATAACATCAACGAGAGAGAGCCTATGTACCATACTAGTGTCATGGCCAGTTCACGATAGAAGTTAAATGATAATCCATTCATCGCGATTGCATTCATTGCGTTTACCTCCGTCAAAATGTCTTTTTACTCTGTGTGTTTTTTTGTGTGTATGTGTGTTGTGTGCCTATTAGGACTTCTTCGACCTCCTCACATAGGTAAGTTGCAAAGGATGTGCCAAAAAAGATAACAATTTTAGATGGTTATCATCTAAAAATTATGATTTATGGAGATAAAAAGTAACTGTTCATTTTAGTCAGGATCAGAGCGGCGCCACAAATCTAAAGAAAGTATTCAATTTCAAGAACTAACTATTTAAAAACATTATTCATAATTTAATCAATTCCATTTGTTTAATTGTGTGACTTTAGTATCCGATAAACATATGAACCAAATTACGAGGGAATTATGATTCTAGCCGGTTTACTGAAATGTAAATTTATCTTTCTGTTGTTAATCTTATTCAATTTTAAAGTTTTCTCTGATCAAAGAGATATCTACTGTGAGACTCCCTATGGATTCGAAACAAGACAGTTCTTAACTTGTAATAATAAAAAAGTTTTCGAAATGATTAAAAATTCTCGTAATAAAGAGTCGTTAAATCAAATTGAATCGGAACTTTTAAAAAATAAGGAAGAGTTTGATAATTTACCTAAACACAAGAAGGTTTATAATAATTATCGTAAGAAATTTAAGATTGGAACTGATCGATATTTTCTAAGAAAATATATGAACTTAGTTAATGATAGATCTATTTACAGTTTCAATGACGTTAATTATTACTCTTCGGCTTTCGCATATGTCATTACTGCTATTAAACATAATAACAAATTAGCATT
Organism: Halobacteriovorax sp. BALOs_7; assembly: GCF_003612895.1. Classification (GTDB taxonomy): domain Bacteria; phylum Bdellovibrionota; class Bacteriovoracia; order Bacteriovoracales; family Bacteriovoracaceae; genus Halobacteriovorax_A; species Halobacteriovorax_A vibrionivorans. The sequence continues at coordinate 1,559,316 of NZ_CP027772.1, forward strand.
AATGAAAATTCTTAAGCATTATAACTCACGTCCTTTATATTATTTGGCATCTCGTTATGCTTTTTTCTTTAACAGTGACAACGAGTTGTTAAAAATGATTGGTAAAGAGTATGTGCTAGAAGCTTGCTTATATGATGATTACTTATTGGGTGTTCTTCCTGATATGAAATTATCTGATGATGAAAAGCGTAAATATCTTAAGAAGTTAGCCGGTCTTATTCAATTTGATCACGGCCTAGATGAAAACGATATTAATTTTACTTTTAATAAGTCTATACGTGGCCTCTTTAAAAGAGTGAAACGATTAATCGAAGTTGGTTTTCCAGTGCAAGAAAGCATGAGCGCTTTAACTTCGTATTATTCTCTACCGGTTCAGTTAGGTAAGGATGATATAAAATATTTGTACGAGAATGATTACTCAGTAACTAAAAAAGAACTCGATGGTTTAAATAATGAATTTATTCCTCTCTTGTACTTTGCAAAGTTCGGAACTGAAAAATTTTTGAAGAACTATCTGTTTGATTTAGTTCCTTTTCTTTTAAATGAAGAAAATAGCGAAATTAAAAATGACGTCATAAAAGCACTTGTTAGAAATAAGAAAATTAAAAATTTTAATGCCTTCAGGGAGCTTCTTGCTAGTAGCTTTATAGATGGTATCTCAATTATGGATTATGCTTGGAAAAATAGATTATATAGTGTCTATTTTAGTTATAATATAAATAAAATACCTGATCCCAAATTAAAACAAATCCAAGTAGAAGGTGAAAATATAAAGTACTATATAGAATCAATAATTCAAAGTGCACTTAAACTTTCCTATGAGTCTTCTCGGTTAAACCAGCAGATGGATATGTATGCGAATGAAAAAAAAAGAATGTTAAGATCATATGTTGCCTATAATGAAATTAAAGAACTTAAAGATTTATACATGTCGCTTTATAAGAAAGAATATAAAGTTCGTTCTTCTCTAAAACGTCAACTTGAGATGATTGTTGATCGTGCTGACTCTTATGCAGAGATAACAATAGACACTTATCAAAAGACGCTAGGCTATTTAGAAAACAATAAGGTAAACAACAAGGATGATATATGGTTTACTCGTACAAAAGTCAAAGAGTTTGATATTGTTTCCAATGATTTTCATAAGTGGCAAGAAGTAAGTCATATAAAAGATATTAAGAATGGTTTCAATTTAATTTGTCTGGATAAAAGAATGAAGCCAATTGATGTTTTCTTAGTTGAAATAGAGGGAAGAATATATCCAGGTCAAGTAACTAGAAATGATAAATTGATTTATTTTTCATTAGTAAATGATTTGAAAATGTTACATTGTAGATATTTATATAACATGGTAGAGAAAGATCTTCTAAGTAAGGTTTATCAAATTACTGATAATGAAGTTAATTATTCTACTAGAATAAAGAGAGATTATTCATCTATTATATTTAAAAAAATGAATATAGAAGTTAAGTTAATGAGAAAGAAAGACTCAATTATTTTAACTCTAATACCTAATAAGCAAGAAAAATATTCATATTCAGTTATTACAAAGTGCAAGACGTCCTCCCTTGATCGCGATCATTTAAACTGCACAGGTCTGCCACGAATTTATTTGGCAGGTGATTTAAATAACGATAAGACTCAAGATCTTCTTATCACTGATAAGAACAGTTCTATCTTACTTATGTCACAAAAAAATAATCATTTTGAAACAAGATACTTAATGGCGAGATAGTATATGATTAAGGATATTATTAAATATTTATTTCTAAGTTTTATTGTTATTTGCCTTCTACTATTTGGCCTTTTCTTGTTTAACCCATTAACCGGAGGGCTTGGTGCTTATGCAATAATCACAAAGCTAAGAAGTGCCCCTTCAATTTTTCTGATTGAAGATAAAAGTAAAACCTTACGAGGCGTGGATAGTGATAATAATGGAATCCGTGACGATGTTTACAGGTATGCATCCGCAAATATATATAATTTTAAATTAAATAAGACATTACTTGAGAAATACCTTAGAAGTTTTGAGCGTACACTTGAATTAGAAAAAGTTTCAAAATATGAGGCGAGGGATATCGTTTATGAATATTTTTTAGTTGAAAGCTGTGTTGAGCAGTATATACAGTATAAAGATAGCTATTTTTCGAGCAAACTAATGTCTCTCTATTTTAATACTCCAGAGAGGAAGCGATACAAAGAAAAAGTATTTTATCGTCTTGATGAACTTTTCTCTATAGATAGACCAAGAATATATGATTATATTGAATACGGACGACATTGTCGCGATGTAACTGATATCGATTTATTCTCTATTCAATTTCATTTATACAGAGAGAAGTATGGTAATGATTCTTCGCGTGCAAGTAGATTAGATTTTACTAATTATAGTATGCTGATTAACAAAGGTATAAAAGCATTTGATGTACCTATTATTAAAGCATTTTACTCAGAGTTAGATCGACGTTACTCTGAAGGTGAGTTCAATGATTTTAAAGGTTGGTAAATATATGGCCGAATTCTTTCATGAGCTCACTCACGCTTGGTAGATCCTTTATTGCACCTGAGGCTTGGCCTACTTCTAATTCACCTTCGTCTGTATCACCATCAAGCATACCAAGTTTTGCGCGTCCTTTACCAAGGTGTTCAATGAGTTTTTCAACTGGTGCGCATTCAAGTTCTAATTTAAGAGATTCGGTTGCAAATTTATTTTTTAGAAGCCTTACTGGTACATGGGGTTTCATTTGAAGACGAGTATCTCCTGGGCCTGCTGCAATGATTTTATCTTTGTAATTTTGATGGGCACTACTTTCTTTGGTCATAAGAAAACGTGTGCCAAGTTGTACGCCACTTGCTCCAAGACAGAGGGCGGCCTTTATTGTTCTCTTATCAAAAATACCACCAGCTGCAATAACTGGGATTTTAACTGTGTCACATACTTGTGGAATTAGACACATGGTTGTGATTTCATCACGCCCATTGTGACCTCCGGCCTCAAATCCTTCTGCAACAATGGCATCAACGCCAGCGTCTTCACATTTTTTGGCAAGTAGTGGGCTTGAGGTAACGTGAACGACAGTGCATCCTTGGTCTTTTAGAAATTTTGTATATTTCTTTGGAGAGCCAGCTGAAGTAAAAAAGATTTTTATCCCCGCATCAAGACATACTTGGATTTGTTCTTCGGCCAAACGATAGAGTAGTGGAACGTTTACACCGATATGCTTGCCATCTTCTAATAGGTCATGTGCTTTCTTTAAATGCTCTTTTAAAAGCTCTGGCTTCATTGAGCCTGCTCCAATTAGACCTAGCCCTCCGGCATTGCTTACAGCGGCCGCTAATTTTGATCCAGAAACCCAAACCATTCCACCTTGAATAATAGGATAGTCGATATTAAATAATTCACAGATATCTTTTCCACAGTCTTTAAAATTCATTAAATATCCTTATCACTAAAAGCAGGGGTCTTTGACCTTATTAATTCTTTTTCTAATTTTTCATCTCGATAAGACTCAAGAGTATAGGCCCTTGTGGCATTTCTCTTATTTCCAAAGCCTTTCATATTCGTGACGATAAAGCCTGCCTCTAACATCGCCTTACGTATTTTAACTGAGGCCGAATATGTTGTCATAACAGAATCTTTATTACATAAACTACGCAGATTCCTGAACCATTCTTTTGTCCACAAAGTGGGATTTTTAGTAGGCGAGAAAGCATCCTGAAAAATACAATCTATCTTAATATCTTCTAAGTCTAGATTCTTTATAGTTTCTCTAGCATCACCAAGTAGGATCTTTACTTGAAAATACTCACTTAGATTAAAGCTTATGAATTCTTTATTCTTTTCTAGATTGCTTATATGCTTACCAATTGAAGCTTGAGAAATTACCCAATTGGCCAATTCGGGATCAATTTCCGTTGTAATAAATTTAATCTTATTAGCTATATCTTTAGTGCTTTCAAAAGTTGCTAGTATTCCAAGGCCTACTCCAAGTCCTATCTCTAAGATCGTTATATTAGAAGCTTGGGCCCTCTCTAGCACACTACAGCCTTCAACGTAATTATAGAGTGTTTCTTCTAGAGCACCTGCTGTTGAGTGGCAATTTTCATCAAAATGGCCACTGTGTAATGTTATATAACCATCATCTGTTGTAACTGCTTGATATTCGCTAAATTTTGTTTTGAATTTCATAGGTAAAACTTAACATTTCAGTGATTCAAGGTCTATTCCCATTAAGTTTTCTTAATTTTCGACGATAAGATATCTGATGAAAAGTATCGGCTTTAAGCTTCCAACATTCATTATTTCTCTCATTTTACTCTTAAGCTCATGTGGAGAATATGGTGGCGGAGTTGCGTCTTTGGCCAATCGAAATGTCGGTGATAATGTTGAGGTGCAATCATCTCTAGATGAACTTGGTACTAGCAATATTCGCTCAATTTGTTCACGTCTTAGGGCCATGAGAATGGATCTCCAAACGATTACTGATATTGAAAGTGTAGTCTTCAATGTTAAGTTTGGCTCTTGTATGAGTGGTGATAGTGTTCGTGATGTTGTTGCTGAATTAAATGCAAATTATAATGGAACAGCAACTCTTTCTGTAAAGACTAACCAATTTGATGTTCCAGGTACTCTTTTAGAATCACAAGTTCAAACAGATTTAAATGGTGTGGTGGCAGATTTTTGTAGCGCCTTTGCAAGTAATAGTGATGTTAATGCTGTTTATCAAAACTATGCAAGTCAGGGAATTGTATATTCCTTCCCAAACACAAATACTTTCATTAGAAGTGTTGTCATTGATAATTCTCAAAATAAAGTATTAGTTGAGAAGCAAACTTATATTATCGAAGAAAATTCTATTGCTGATAAGAATGTTTTAGTTGAAAGAATCGAATACCAGTCTCAATGTGCTAATAAGAATGCAAAGGTCGATATCCAAAAACTAAATGAATACCGACCTTAGAATATTTCTTCTTATCTAATTTCCCAATCTTTATAAATTCCAGTAAGTCTAGGTGTAACAAGTGTATGATAGCGCTTAAATAGGTCATAGCGCTCCTTATCCATTGAAGAATGGTTTGCTAACACTCTTAATGTTTCAAGATATGAAAGTCCCTGACAAATTGTTTCAGCATGAAGCATGAGTTTGTCGACATTATCTTCATTCATCCATGCTTTAGGATTAGTTAAGTCTGATAGCTTTTCTGGTTTAAGGCATTTCATAATTAACTTAATAAGATTCTTCTTAAAAGTATATTGACTACCTGAAAGCTCTCTTTGGCCTAGGTTATCACTTGCTACCCATGCAAATGCAGGGTGCTTGATAAAGAGATTTGAAAAGTATTTTTGCGGATTTTTTGCAACATACTTAATCATATCCTTAAGGGCCATAAGGGCCTGAATTTGACTTGTTCCTTCATAAAGTAGAGGCCCAAATGAGTCTCTGTGATAACGGCTTACTGGATACTCTTCCATGAAGCCATAACCTCCTAGAACTTGAATGGCCTTAGTAGAAAGCTGTGTATAAGCTTCACATGCATAGTATTTCACAAGTGGAGTTCTCTTTCTTGTCCAAATTGAAGCATTCTTAAAGATGGCCTCTTCTTCTTTTGTTAGTTCTCCAACTTCATTCTTTTTAAGATCAAGTTTTTGGAAGATATCATATGAAGAAATTGTATCAACTAAAAGAGCCCTAAGAGCATCTCTTTCTGTTTCAAAATCTTCTAAATTTCTTTTCATAAGTGGTAATTCAGATATTGGTTTATCAAATTGAACGCGCTCTTGAGCATAGTTCTTTGCATAACCGATACATCCTTCAATTCCACCTAAGGCCTGCATTCCTACAGCAATACGCGCCTCATTCATAAGGTGAAGCATATATCTGAAACCTTTTCCTTCTTCTCCAATAAGACGTGCAACAGAGTTTTCATATACGATTTCGCATGTGAAAGATCCGTGCATTCCCATCTTGTGTTCGTTCTTAGCAACCGTATAATTAAGGCCTTCTACAGTTGGATCATCTTGTTCACAGATAAACATTGAAATACCCTCAAGTCCTTCTGGTGCACCTTTAATACGTGCTAGAACAAAACCAATTCCACCACCACCATTAGTGATGAATATTTTTGAACCATTTAATTTATATGTGCCATCACCAACTGGTGTTGCGCTTGTTTTAATCATTCCAAGATCAGATCCACAACCTGGCTCTGTCAAGTTCATTGATCCCGATAATTCACCTGCAACAATCTTAGGTATAAGTCTTTCGGCCGTTTCATGATCACAGAAGCGGTGAACCATATCTGCGATAGAAGTAAAGAATGCAAGTTGCGTACATTGTGAATTACATGCACGTGATAATTGCTCTAAGAGAATCATTAGGGCAACAGCTGGTAGTCCCATACCACCAAATTCTGTCGGAACACATAGGCCAAAAGCACCAAGTTCAGTTGCTTCTCGATAGAACTCACTTAGTTCTTTTCCTGGAATAGTGCGACCATCCTTAACAACACCAGCGCCATTGACGTCAATGGCCTCTGCGCGATTGTAAACAGCATCAGCTGCCCAGCTTCCAGTTTGTGTCATAAGTTCTTCAATAAAACTTATCACTTCTTCTTGATTGTTAAATCCATCTGCAGTTGGGAACTCTTTATAATAAAGAGGGATTATGGCCTTCCAGTCCACTGCGTTCTTTAACATCCATTGCCATTCTTTTTCATCGCTAAAATAATTCATTAAAGATTGATCCTTTTATAATTTAACTATTAACTAATATTAAGACATTTTTCGAGTAAATGTGTCAATTCTATGATAGTTAAACAGCATGTCAAAACCACGCCGAAATACACGTGAATCACGTTGCCCAACTTGTCGCATCAATACACATTGGTGCTTTTGTGAGCATTTGAGTAGTTTTCACAATAACACTGAAGTCATTATCCCAATGCATTATACAGAGCGATGGCTAACGAGTAATACTGCATATTTTGCAACCCTTGTACTTAATAAATGTAAAATTATGGAAAGGGGAAATATGTATGACCCCTTTGATCCAAACGCCTTTGATTTCGAAGAAAATAATTATGTCTACTTATTTCCGACACAAGACTCACTACCTTTAAATGAGTTTGTGGCCGATCATCGAAAGACTTGTTTGGTTGTTCCGGACGGATCTTGGTCAAAAGCAAAGAAATTTCATAAAAGGGAAGATGTTCTAGCAAAAATGCCAAAATTTCATTTAATAGATGTTGGTGAGAGTATCTATGAATTAAGAAAGTCTCCAGGAGAGAACTTCTTATGTACTTATGAAGCAATTGCACACGCATTAAGTGTCTTAGAGGGAAGTGAAGTAAAAGATCATATGATGAATATATTTAAGGTCTTTGTGGAAAGAGTAAAAAAAAGCCGGAAAGGTGATTTCCGGCTCGATTGAAAAAATAGGATGTCGTAGTAATACTATTCGAGCATTGCTTTAAGTTGCCAGTTTTGCTTTTCTAGCCAAGCAACTTTGTCATCAGCATATGCTACTGTTGAAGCATCTCCTGCTTCGTCAGCAGTTCTTGATAATTCTTTAAATGCATTTAGGAAGTAGTCATTATCTTTTAAAATAATTTCTAATGACTCTTTACTAGTAAATGAAGACTCATTAGTTTCTTTAATACGACTAATCTCTAATGCATTGGCCATTGTTAGAACTGGTTTTTCACCAAGTTGTAATTGTCTTTCTGCAAGGTCATCAAAGATAACGGCGAACTCATTGTATAGAGTCTCTGTTAACTCGTGGATTGGAAGAAACATCATTCCCGTAACATTCCAGTGAATATTATGTAGCTTCATGAAATATACTTGGGCATCTGCTTGAATCAGTTTTAATTGGTTAATTGTATTCATACGTTCTCCTTTTTTGTTAACGTGATCAGTATAACAATAAGAATTATATGAATCCAATAAAGAATAAATGTCATGTAATAGTCAAAATCTATTGAAATTTAGGTTTATTAAACGTATGCATACACCGCGTAAAAGTGCGATGTAGTCCCTAGAAGAACACAAATATGCCATATTGCATGACCGAGATAAAGGCTTTCACGCAAGTAGAAGAGAACTCCACTCATGTAACACGCTCCACCAATAACGATCCATTTTAAGCAGTCAAAACTTAAGTTTGATTGAAGTTCATTTCGAATAACAAGAACCATCCAGCCCATAGCAAGACAAAGAACAATTGTTAAAACTTCAGATTTGTTAAATGCAAATAATTTAATGAGAATCCCGATAAAGGCCAAGGCCCAAATATTGATCATCATCCACATTCCGGTTTCACCGCGAATGGCCAGCATTAGAAATGGAGTATACGAGCCAGCAATTAGTAAATAGATACCAATATGATCCATGCGACGAAATATTTCTTTAAGTCTACGACTTCTTTTGCTGTCAAGGCCATGATAGAGAGTCGACATACTATAAAGAAAAGTGATGGAGAGTCCAAATACGCTATAGGCAAAAGTATGTAGACCTGTTTGGGCCTTCATGATCATCATGACAGTACCAACGACACCAAGGATTATACCAAGGCAATGGGTTGAAGAATTAATAATTTCTTCAAATTTTGAATAGAGTTCTCCGTCTCTCTCGTGCATATTAAAATTATAGCAGAAGTTAAGAAATTCTATAGGTAGGTTATTTATTCACTTAACATTTTCTTAAGTAAAAGTGTCTAAGTGTCTGTATTTGCAAACCAGCAAGGAAGCCTCTTGGAAAGGGCATTTTCGCCAATTTTTCCACTTTCATAAGGCATTAAGGCACTATTAACGATAATATCCATACGACATTGCATACTAGGATAACTATCCTTTGTCTCTTTCACCACGAGGTTATCAGGTGTATGAAATTGTGGAAGTACATCGTTATTTACATAATTGATGGCCAAGGTGAAATCACGAGCAACTTGCATTGTCTCAAAACAAAGTCTTTTATTTAATTTATCTTCTAGAAACTTTTCTTCACAAAGAGATGCGGCATATGGATTAAGCTCTAGAGGTGCATCGAAGTATTTAGGATACTTGGTAACAAATTTCTTATAACAACTATTGGCCGCAAAGAAATCTGATTGGCCTTCTGTGCTCATATGTTGCATTCCCTTAATTTTAATGCGGGGATATTCTCCTAGTAAATGCCCAACCTCATGACATGCTGTAAAGACAAAGGCCCTTTTGGTCATATCAGGCAGTCTTGCAAAGCCACCCCAGAAATTTACTTGATAAGTGTTATTCTTTTCTTCGTATTTGGCCCACGCACTAAAATAAGGAGTCTCCCAATCTAGTGTTGCAATAACCATCGTTCGCCCTTGGCGACGAGCTTCTGTTTGATATAGTTGAGTGACTGTGCTTGCTATGAAGTAAAAGTCTTGTTGCTTTATCTCAGAACCCAAATCCTCGTGAGCTAGTATCTGATATTCATGAGAATTTCGTTCTTTGCTCTTTATTGAGGCATCAGAGAACGAGGAAACCAGAAGAATTGATAAGAGAATGATAAACTTCATACCTGCCTTATACTTTCAATCTTTACCAAGGCATAAATAATTGAAAATAATACAGTCTTTTTAATATGATAAATATTGGATAATATGTTGGGTATGAAAAAAGAAACAGTAGCACAGGCCTTACTAGGTCATTTAAAAGATGAGTTTGAAAAGGCTCAAGAAGTTTATGAAAACTCACGTGGAGCTTCGCAAGAAGCTGATATGGCCCAAGAAGGTAAGTATGATACTCGCGCCATTGAGGCCGGTTATTTAGCAGGAGCCTTAAAAAAGCGTGTCGATGAGCTTGAAATTGACGTTAAAATGATTGAGGAGCTAATAGAAGAGCTTCCTCAAGGTAAGAAGGTTCAGATAGGCTCTCTCGTTGAGTTAAAATTTAATAATCAAACTCGTCATTACTTCATTACACCAACGGCAGGTGGAACCATGTTAAATGTTGACGGTAATGGACTTCTTGTTATCTCGGTTTTTTCTCCGATTGGAAACGAAGTTCTTGATCTTGAAGCTGGCGATATTTTTGATGTTGAAACGGGTGATATTACCCGAGAATACGAAGTTATCTCTGTAAATTAATCTTTAACTTGGCCATTCATAGCTAAACTTTTCGTTTTCTTGAGCGGCCAAGATCTCATATGCATCACTTGGGTTTAAGTCTCTTGGATTTAGCCAATCATCTATATATTCATGATTTAGAAATATAGGACAACGATCGTGTCCCATTATTTCAACTTCATTTGGTGGATCTGTTGTAATTATAGCAAAGGACTTAAATTTAACGCTTCCATCTGTAGACTGCCATTCATCCCACAAGCATGGCGCCCACATGAATTTATTATTTGTAGGTTTAAACTTTATTAGTGTTTTCTTATTATCTTTTAATACCCATTCATAGAATGCATCAAAACAAACAATGCCATGATTTCTCATAAATAGAGGTGACCATGTCTTTCTCTTTTCAAGTGAGTCGACTCTGGCGTTAAAGACATTAAATTTAGTTGGGATCTCTTCTGAAGAACCATTTGGCCTTATACGGTAGCGCATAGGAGAGATTAATCGCTTCTTTTCTTGTGCCGTTATAACACTCGTAAAATAATTCGGGTAGATGCGACCAAGTTCATCTGGGCCCTTAAAGTAGCTTCCACTTGGTTTTCTTTTTAAGTTTAATTGTTTCTTAATTTCATCTGCCCCAAGCTTTGATTCAAGCTCTTGCATGGCCTTAAATTGGTTGTAGGATAAGCGATCAAAATCCGCATTCATCGTCGATGAAACTCTTTTTAAGTCACTTGCCGCTTGGATAGAAAAACACATAGATAAACTTTAACATATTTAAATTATTCGTCGAAGTGGATATGATATACTTTGTTCATGATAAATAGAAGATATAGAATTGAAGGTAAGGTTCAAGGGGTATTCTTTCGAAAAAGTACTCTTGAATATGTTAACCACCATACGCCTAATATAACTGGTTATGTTAAAAACCTTAAGGATGGCAGTGTTGAAGTTTTGGCCTGTGGTGATCTCGAGGATATTAATAATTTAGAAGCTTTCCTAAAAGAAGGCCCTGAGACTGCAGAGGTTGAGAAAGTAACATTGATTGAACAGCCATCTGTTGCAAATTTCAAAGACTTTCAAGTTGGCTGAGATAGCTGTCTAAAAATTTATCTTTCACAGTAATCTCTACAATCAAATAGCATGAATCTCTGATAATGATATAAAGCATATATGAAAAAATGCTTATTTCCCCTTGTTGTCTTATTTAATATCAATACATTAGCTGTTGAGTGCCCAAGTCCAAAAGAAGTTATTGATGGTAGCTGGAAAACGATTTATCAATGCAATAATGGATCTCTTATTTCTTCTTATGAAATATATATGAAAACTGGCGCCCGTACAGGTCAGAAAACCTATGATGAATTGGGTAGAGAGACATCAAGTGATTCATGGAGTACAGATGGAATATATACATATCATTCGACTCATAATTATTTAGAAAATGGAAATTTTGTAAAATCAGTTTATGTAATTGAAGATGATAAAATCACAAATAAAATAAAAGAAAAAGCTGAGTACACTGGTGATCCACAAGATCCTACTTTAGTTAAGGACTGGGTCATTACTCAATCCTCATATCGCCAACAGGGAATAAGACACTATCGTGAACTCGAATATAAGCCGTATCGTATCGATGTTTTAAATAAACAGGGTGAAGTAACAAAGTATTATGAAGTCGTTTATAATATGAAAGCGCCCCTTGCTAATCTAGTAAGTGAGTTTAAGGCATATACACCTAATGGCAATCTTGTTGGAAGTTACCGTGAAGATGGAGAGTTTAGTGTTGCAAAACAATTAAAGAAGTTCAATTTATCAAAGTATGAATATGAAAGAAGATTAAACGTATTTAATGATAAGACTCGTGAGCCAGTCGTTATTATTGATACAGGCTTTGATATTATGCACCCTTCATTAACTCATAAATTATATAATTCACCATATGATATTGTTGGGGATGGTGTTGATAATGATGGCAACGGAAGAGTTGACGACTCATGGGGATGGCAAAGGCAAGACGATGCAGGCCTAAGTCTTTTACGTGATGATAATAATATTAGAGAAACACATTCTCTTGTTCATACTCCATATCCTGTATCTCACGGTACACATGTTGCGGCCCTTGCATTAAAGGATCTAGATAATTACGGACTAGTGGGATTTGCTGGTGATGTGGCAATTAGCGATCATTTGCAAATGGCCGGTGAGTATATAACAGATAAGAATGTTAAATTTGTAAATATGAGTTTTGCTATAGGCTTTCCTGGTGCACCAATGTCTGCACCTCGTGATTCATTTCATTTCCTAGAGAAAATCTTTGTCGACAACCCTGAGACGTTATTCGTTGTTGCAGCCGGAAATGGACGAGGAAGTCTTGATTTAGATTTAAAAGGTAATGATAATTATCCAGCAAGTTATGATTATGAAAATATGATCAAGGTTGGAGCGTTAAATACTTCTAAATTAGAAAAAGATAAAATGGACAGCTATAAGCCAGCAAGCTTTTCAAAGTATGGTAAAACAAAAGTTCAAATATTTGCTCCTGGCCAAGGTGTTGTATCAGCGCAATCTGGTGGCGGCACAATACCGTTAAATGGAACTTCTATGGCCGCTCCTTTTGTGACAAATATTCTTTTAAAGGCCCATCAATTAAACCCAAGCCTTTCACCACTAGAGCTTAAAGTGTTGTTATTAAAAACGGCCTACATACCAAAGAGTGGAAAACTTCCTTGTGAAAGTGGTGGGATTGTTAATCCCGATGCTTTCTATAAGGCCGTCCTTAAGGCGCGCGACCTTTAGATATTTGAGCAATTTGGCGTGATAGCTCTTTGATTTGTGCAATCTTTAGATCATTTATATCACCTGAGGCAATGAGTTCTCTTAATTCTTTTGCCTTAGGTTCAAGCTTATTTAATAAATCTCGTCGTTTTTCATTTTTTTGTTTCACATGGCCAAAAATCGTCTTCAGCTCTTGGCGAAGACCATTAAAATCATTTTTCGCCTTTGCTGCAATTGTCTGATTTATAAATCGATTAAGTACCTGTTGTGATTCTGGCGATACCATTGGTATGGTATGATAGACATCAGCATCTTTTACAATAACTGAGTAGTAGCCATTATTATCTTTTATTGCGGAAATAGCACTGTCGTTACCAATTTGAACTGTAAAACCTTTATTTTTTTCAGGAAATTTTAATGGAGCACTCTCAATATCAAATGCCATATTCATATTTAGAGAATCGTTTTGCGCGCGAAATCCTCTTGTGATACTTGAGATCACATTCGTTTTTCCTGATATCTGCTTAAGTGCCGATTCGGGGTCTGCATTACGAGTTATACTTCTTGCTACATGATAGATATCTTGTGAATGATTATAAACTTCTTCCATCGAAAAATAATTTGAATATGCCTTACCATCATGTAACTTTCCATCTTCTTTGCTATGTTTTACACGAAGATCATAAACAGACTCTCTACCTTTTGAACGGTTATACTCAAATTTTGCATGTCTGAATTCATGCGGAACAGTGTTTTGATGGTGACCTTGTAAAAGTTCATCTAGGTTTGAAAAATTGAATGATACGGCCCTTGTTCCTCTATTTGATTGTCCAGCGGCTCCAACGTATGTATCAGGGTAGAATAGGATTTTTTGTCTAAAGTCATCATTTCTAAAACGTTGAAGCTTTAAAACACCTGGATGATTGCGATCTGCTGCATATTGATTAAATTGAAGGGCCTTTGTTCTTATTTCGCGCTCTTCATTTGTTTTCTCATCTTTAACTTTTCTCTTTAAAGTAATTACTCTTACTGCAAAACCTTCTTCATTTAATTTAGAAGCAAGATCTTCAATTTCTTTATCTCCAGGACTTTTCATCGCTCTTTGCAAATATGGAGTCGTAGGTAATGACTGTCTTTTCTCATTACCGATTTTTAAAAGTGCACTTTGTAGGCCTTTTGCAGATAAGAACATATTTTCAGGGCCTTTTTCACTTCGATAAAGAACTTTCTTCATTCTCATCATTGCTTCAGGTGCGATGATTAAGTTACTTAGCTTCGATTCTTCAAGTAGCTTTAATAATTGCTTAGCAGCAGGAGTACTTGATTTTAAAAGGTCATCTTTTGTAACCACTAGTCTGTCTGAGTTTTTTCCATCAATAGTGATCGTATCTTTTCGAGTTGGTATACCAAGCTTTCTTGTCACACCTTCAATTACGGAAACAGCATTATTTGAGAGTCGATTAATATCTTTTGGATTCTGCTCAACACGTCGAGCATATGTTAGTTCAAGACGAGAGAGTAGGTTTGCCTCATGCTTAAAAGGCATTGTCGTATTGGCCGTTTCTTCATCATAATTATTAAATTCTGATTTATTATCGTCTAATTCATTTTTTGATAATAGCGTACTATCTAGCTCTTCATTATGAGCATTATCCGCTCTTTTTGATATTGAAGAAATCGTTCTACCTCGATTAATAAGAAATTTTGCAACCTTGGCCATAACGATAGCTGGCGGTATTAAAACAGAGCCTGCAAATTGGCAAAGGGCCTGTGTTCTTGCAGCAGGGTTTAAACATGCGTAATTTTCTTGCATAGAAAAATACATTTCTTCTAGCATATTATAAATGACTTTTCCCATTGTGCCGGAAAAGTGTTTAGCGGCATTCATATAATGAATTGGTCCCCAGCCATCTGTTTCACTTAAAGAGCGAGACCATTCCATAGCAAGAAAATGCTTTGCACTTTCCATTGTATTAACAAGTTCTTCATTTTTTTCTTGTCTAGTTTCAGAGTCAATAGCGTATTCAATAACAGAGCCGATAAACTTCATGAATTCAACAGCAGATCCCCATAGACCTTTTAAGCATGAGATAAATTCAACCCCTGCATTTGTGTCTACAATTAAACTAGGGTCACATTGCCTTTTTCTTTCTGCCTCTATATTTTCACATGCAGGGGAGCTTGTAACGATCTCACAAAGTGCTCTTTCGTTTGTTTGGTCGAGTATATCAAGGTCTCCAAATTCAAGACAGCGAGTTTCAATTACATTTAGATCTAGCTCATAGTTACTTGTAGGAACAAAGGCGAGTGTTGATTGCGCCAATAAAGCTATAATTAAAGTGGATACAATAGTGAGTTTGATTCTCATTTATTTGTCTCCTCAATATAATTTAGCTTTTTCTTAAAATCGTTAATATCTTCTTTGGTTAGTTTTTTTTGAGATGTAATCATCGTGATGATGGACTTATTCTTTGATAAGATGTGAATCTCTTTAAAGAATGTTTTCACACTTCTTGAATTAAGATAGCTTCCATTATTATCAATTCTAATTTCATCTTTATTCTTTTGAAACTTAAGGGATGATGTTTGAAAGTTTGAGAAATCTGCATACTTTAAAATCTTATTTCTACGTGCAAGATATGATTGAACTTTTTCTTTGTTGTAGTTTTCTATTTTATTTTTACTATTTTTGACTTCAACGCTTATTCGTTTTGATCCATTTTTCCAAATATCAATATTGTCAAAAGAGAGGTCTTTAACCCAACTGCCATTTGCATATAGTTGAAATTGAAAAAGTATAAATATCTTTATTAGTAAAAATCTCATAACCATATGAAATTTATCGGCTTTTTATTAAGAAAAATTTAATTTTCTAGACGCAGACTTGATGCCGATATATTCTATTGATATGAGTCAGGCCATCAAAAAGGTTTCAAGTTCTATTCGTAGTATTTTCAAGCCTTTATCGCTATTTATCGTTGTTATTTCCTATTTATTAATAGGTCAAGCTGTTGAATATCTCTATGGCCCTAAAGTATCGCAGTCTCTTGTGCTAAGTGGACCTTTCTATTTGTTCTTACTTACTGCAGTTAGTTTATCCTTATTATTAAATTTAATTAGAAAGCTTATAAGAAAAGAATTTTCTTGGCCTAGTTTACTTGTACATATTGGACTAATTGGATTGTTCACAGTCAGTTCTATCTCAAATATTGAAGGTCCATATAAGAATATTCAAGCAAGCTTAAAACTTAAAACTGGTGAATCTACTAACGAAGCGAAGCTTGAAAAATTTGAAATCTCCATTCTAAATAGAAATACAAAAGAGAAAGTTTTTGTCGATATTAATTACTCCCTTCGCCCACAAGGCTTAAATCTTGATTTTGGGCCGACATATCTACTGACCTATCTTCCATTTAGTCAAAGGACCTATAATCTACGTGATGCCCAGGGAGAGGTAAGTGCCATTATTGAAGTCCTAGATAAGAAGTCTAGAGAAACTAAGAAACATCTACTATCTACAAATAATTATGATTATGAGAACTTCTTTGTTTCAAATAATCGAGAGATCTTTCTTTATAATCAAGAGAAGTTAAATTGTTTATTGAACCTAAGTAATATTAATCCTTCATGTATCGTTATGCTAAGGAGGCGATCATTAAATGATCTAAAGAATGATTTATGCAAAGAGGGCAATTATCTAATCACTAAAAGTGGATTCATCTCTCTTGCCGATTCATGTCGATTAAATGAAGTAATGGATCGCTTAATTATCGATGATAAGATCGTATCCCTTGTTAAGTACTATACTGACAAGCAGCTAGAAGAGGATTATCACTATAAACGAGACCTTGGCCTTGATAGGACTGATGTTATTAAATATATCGAAAAGCAAAGTCCAAAGCATGTACGTTTTATTAAACCAGGTCAAGATCAAGAGATCATTGATGTGGCCGGCGATTTTCACGATATGAGCTTTCAATATAAAAGCTATAAACTACCTTTTAACATTAATTTCCAAGAGCTAAGTGGTAACAAAGCGAAATTGGTATTAAATGGGAAGGAATATACTTTAGAAAAAGGTGATCTGGTAGAGACTCTAGACTATTATATTAGATTAAATAACCTGGACTCTAAGGCCCGTGAAGCTAAGGTGTCAGTTTTTAGAGATCAGCTAAGGTCCACAAAAACAACGTTCTTTTTAATCTTTTGCCTAGGTTTGATCCTCTTTACATTTTCTTTCACAAGAGAGCGCATGACATCGAAATGAGTTATTGCAAAGATCTGATTTTCTTAATTTAGTACAACTCTATTTTTAACCTTTCTTAAACTGACCTCTTCATTTTCCCTCGATATAAGATTGTTCAATAAAATTACAACTTTTTAACAATTGAGGATAAAGGGAGAATTTATGAAGAACTTAGTTTTAATTACATGTGCACTATTTTCACTAACGGCATTTGGGAAGATGCAACAATCAAGCGTTATTATCGATTCATTTGATACAGAGGATAAAGCTAAGGAATCGTGCCTAATGGCAGAAGTGGAATATGATGAACTTAAAGACATAAAGGTTGATGGCCTTGCTTTTGAATTTATTATTGCTCAAAGTAAAAAGAGCTGGGACTGTCGAGTAAGAGCAACCCTAGATAGCTATGACCAAGTATTAGCAAAAAAGACTCTTAAGCAGAAACTTACAACTGATTATGACAAGTCTTATACAGAATGTATGAAAATGAGAAATAGAATCATTAATACAACTCTAGGATACGTATTTGGTGATGTAGACTTCTATAAAGAAGGTGGATTCTTAAAGAAGAAAAAGCACGTATGTGAATTTAATTTTATCGTTGTTGAGTAATCAGCGCGCATAAAGGAAGACAGTAGTTTTGTGAGGAGACTGCTGTTTTCCTATAATTTTTCTAATTCCTTTTGCATTTCTTTAAATTTATTCTATAAGTTCATTTAATGAAATATATCTCACTAATAATACTTACACTTCTCCAATATGGACTTGCCTCTAATAACCTAAATTTAGGTAAGAATGTTACTGTTTCTGGTATCTCTTCAGGTGGCTATTTTGCCCATCAATTTCATATAATCAATAGTGGATTTGTAAATGGCGCAGCTATCTTTGCAGCTGGCCCTTTTTATTGTGCTAGAGGAAATGCAATTACAGCAATGAACACCTGTATGGAAGGTAAACTTGTTAGTGGCACTTCTTTATTTTCATACCAATATATAAATACTCTCCAGTTTAGTGGGCTAATTGATCCTGCCTTTAATCTTAAGGATGACAAGGTTTTCTTATTCTCTGGAGTTCTAGATAAAGTGGTTCATCAAAAAGTGACAAATGAGTTAAATAGTCTCTATGAATTACTAGGTGTTAAAGAACTTAAATACGTAAAGGATCTTCAGGTTGCTCACACACTTCCAACTTTAGACCAAGGTGGAGAATGCACAAAGTCGCAGACGCCTTTTATCGGAAATTGTAATTATAATGGTGCGCTAGAGTCACTACGTACTCTTTATCCAGATAGACGAAAAGAAAACAATGTCTTAGGCGGTACACTTACTAAAGTTAGTCAGGGAAAATACTTCTCTTCTTTTGACATTGGACTATATAGGCCACTTCTTATGGAAGATGCATATATGTATATCCCAAAGTATTGTAAAGATCATCAATGCGAACTTCATATTGCCTTTCACGGTTGTAAGCAGTCGCTAGATGATATTGGAACTGACTATATTGATAAGTCAGGTTTTATAGAAGCCTCTGAAGAGCTTGGACTTGTCGTTCTTTTCCCTCAGGCCAAAAAGTCATTATCAGACTTTCAAAATCCTAACTCGTGCTGGGACTGGTGGGGATATTCAGGTATGGATTACTCTGTTCGCACTGGCCAGCAAGTACGTATTATTACTGATATGGTCAAAGACCTGCTCAATAAAAATATGCAATAATTACATAAATTCTATTAACACCTTGTCTGCTTGTTTCACCATGGTAAATCCAATTAACTACAAAATAGGAGTATCCCCATGAAGACACTAGTAGCAGCATTTGCTATCTTTCTAGCTTTTGGCACGCAAGCGGCTGATTATTCAGTTAATTTTAAGCAACTTTCAACTTATTCAAATGATTATAAAATTGCAAAAATTAAAGAAGCGCGTTTTCAAGTAATGGCCACAAGTAAAGGTGGAATCCTTCGTTATTGTTATAAGGATTATGAGTCAAACTTCCCATACGCTCCACAAAAGAATCCATATTATTTAAGCCAAAATCTAACTTTCGAGACACAAGAAACAACAATAAAATTCGCTAAATTAATTCCACTATTTAATAAGTTTAAAGACGAACTTCAATCTGATCTAAAACTAGGTTGTAGCACTGATGTGTATCTTTCTGGCCTTGTCGTTTCAGAGCTTGAGGATGGATCAGAAGCGCATTCTGACTTCACAGTTTACTTCAAGGACAATAAAGTAGTAATGACAGCAAGCTCATATCAAGTTGAATTAAAGGCCTCAGAAACGCTTGTAATAGATCTTATACCAACCGTATTTTATGGAAAAAATTGGCAAAAACGCTGGGCCGATCTTGATCCTGCTGTTGGAAATCCACAATCAAATTATTAAATAATCATGGCCTCTTAATTATAGAGGCCTCTTTGTTCCGATACCTTTTTCATACATACTTGTAACAATTGGCACATGTGGTAAATATATCTCATTGATATGATCATAAGAGCTCTTATTCTATATTTACTGTGCTTTCTAGCATCAAACTCATATTCTAATACAGATGACAGGGATCTCTCTATTAATTTCGAATACTATGAAACCTTTGTTAACCGCTATCATATTAAGGAGATTATTGAGGCCAGAGCACAAATAGTTACAGTAACGAAAGATGGGCCTTTTACGAGATTCTCTAAAGAAAATTGTCATCAATCCTATTATAATCGCTTTGATAAGAATGAGCGTTTTCGTCCATATACTTTAAAAAATAATTTCAAAATTTCGCTGGAGCGAAACACAAGTGTAAACTTAGGCTCAATTGTTGAAAAACTAGATCAGCATAGAAGTGTGCTTAAATCACTTATAAAAAGTAGCTGTAAAATAGATTCGTATATTACTGTACTATTAAAAGGTTTATTAAAAAACGGACATGAATTTCGATCTGATTTTACAATAATTCTTAAAAGGCTAAATAGAACTCATCCAGATCTATATCTATTAATTAAAGATAAGAGAGAAAAAATATCTTCAAAGGATCTCAATCAGGCCATTCTTGGCCCGACTCTTCTAACTCGTGAGAATATGTGGAACGGTGTTTGGTCAGAACTCGACCCATTGGCACCTCACTTGCAAATTAATACTCCATTACAACTTAATTAGCGCAATTCACTAGTGATATTGCCCTAGACAGTGTTCATTTATTAGACAAATGATTGCTGCTTAGACGTATTTGGAGACTCTCTTATGAAAAAGACGTTATCGATTTTTGCTCTTGTGGGACTTATGCATATAAGTGCAAGTGCTGCTTTTTCAATTGCTGATCAAGCAATGGATAGTACTAAGTATGAACTCCCAAAAACGAAAGAGAAAGCTGGCCGAGATGTCGCAGACACCGGAAAGAAAGTTATTCGTGTAAAGGGGAGAGATAAGTAGTGACAAGAATCCCAAGCTTAAAGGCATATCCTATTATTGGAAGTATTGGAGAGTTAAATTTTAAAGAGTGTCTCTTTGAGCAACTAACAGATCGAACATATGATCTTGGGGACTCATTTCGTTTTAAATTATTCCATAAAGATGTCTTAGTTGTTTCTGAGCTTGAGAGCTTTAAAGAAGTTATTGTAAAGAAGAGAAATACATTCTTAAAGGGCAGCACTCTTAATGAAATAAAGCATATCAATAAAGGTAGGCCATCCATATTAGATGCTGATGGCGAAAGCTGGCAGAAGTTAAGAGCAGAGTTAATCCAATTCTTCACACCGAAGATTCTTGAGGGACTATATTCAATAGCAAATAATAGACTTGAAAAACAACTTCCTCTATTTGGTGAGAAGGCCTGTGTAAGAGATGTAGAAGTTCTCATGGGAAAATTGGCCTTATCAATTACAAGTGAATTCTTTATCGAGCATGATTTTAAAATATCAAAAGAAGAAATAACTAATCCAAAAGCAGAATGTGACAGCTTTTATTATTTTCAAAAATTTCTCATTGCTGAATTAACTAAGAGAATGAATTATGGCCCATTGTGGAAGTATCTTCCAACAATTAGTAATTTACGTTTTTCCAAATTCATCAAAGAAGGAAAAGACTTTGTTAGACAAAAAGTTGAAAAAGGAACAGAGAATTATACCTTGATTACCTATCTCAAAGATCAATGGGTTGATACAGAGTCTATCATTGGTCAGATATATGGCCTTGTCGGCGCTTCATTTGAGTCTACAGCGGTTTCATTAACTTGGGCACTTTACTTTCTAGCGCAAAACCAAAAGCTTCAACAGGATTTGTATGAAGAGCTTAAAAATTATGATTTAAAAGATACGAAATCCTTTATTGATAATGAATTACTTCAAACATATGTGGATGAAACTTTAAGGTTAAGGCCAGCATTTCCAATTCTTTTTAGAGAGGCCTGTGAAGATGCTCAAATTAACCAAGATGAGAAAGTTATCGATGTTAAAAAAGGTACGATCGTATTTACGTTATTAGGTAAGATCCTAAATAATAAGAAAGTATGGGGAAGTGACCATAATGAATTTAATCCACAACGATTCAATAATCTAACAAATGAACAAAAGAAGTCTTATATTCCTTACTCTACAGGTACTAGGACATGCCTTGGGCGTGAGATGGCAAATATTGAGGTCAAAATTATCTTGGCCCATCTCATAAAGAACTTCGTTGTCACACCAGCATGTGATCTAAGTCTAGTGAAGCCAAAGCAGAAATTTGTTTTTAGTAGCGACCGAGCAATTGATTTAGAATTTACGAGACGTTAATACTGTAAAAGAGCATTTCTGTCGTAGTAATTTAAGATATCTCTTTCAACCGCTTCAATGAGTGTTTCGTAATCGCGCTCAATTATGATTTTGCCATCGGTTGATCCGGCATCTTTTAGGATCTTTTTGGCCTGCTTGATTTTAGGTTTGATTTCAATAGATACGAGACCTTTGTTTTCACCAAAGAAATGTGCTTTGCGCTCTTGTGTCGACTGACAGCCTGATACACTATCGTTAGTTACAAGAAGAGGTGATAAGGTATCAGACTTCTTACCTATATTTGTTTGCTTATAGAGAAAGTATGTAAAGATCGATCGTCTTTTATAGAACTCTCCTTTTACACTTTTTGTTATTTTCTTAGTAAGCTTCCTCGATACTCGCTCAAGTTCTCCATTTTCCTGATTTAACATCTTGTCTAGCTCAACAGTCATGGCCTGGTCATAGCTTAGCTTCTTATTCTTTAAGGCCCGGCCTGCTGCTTCAATACCAATTAAGTGAGAATAGATATCCTCATATGAGAAACCTGACATTTTCTCAGCATTTTTAATCTTTAATGCAGACCATCCATACCAAGTCGTAAACTCATGCCAAGTAAGAATATTATGGGCCATATACTGGGCCGTTTCTATAATTTCATCTTCATTCAGATTTAAGTGTGGCAATTTTGCGATAATAGAGCTTGGCCCTTGTGCTTTTAGCGCCATTTCCTTTGAACCATTTTTAATGGCCTCTTTTATTTTACTCACGTAGAAAGCAGTATAGTCACTGCCGGTTCTTAAGTGAGCGATATCAATAAATCCACCACGACATGTGTATATTAATCCTCGGTCTTCTTCCTTCTTACTTTCGAGATAGCTGTGTTGACCAAGATCATCATCAGCTCTTGAGTAGATAAAGAAAGGAAAAGGAAGGGCCCCAATACGCATCTGAGGCTCTGTCTGGGCCTGTTGTTGTGTAAGGTCCAAACCAAAGGCCTGAGTTGATAATAGCGCGATTAAAATAGGATAGAGAATTCGGTTCTTCATAGCTTTTTCTACCATTTTCAAGGTCTTTTATGGGCAAAAGAGGAAATATTTATACTCTATGTTCATTTTCTATATAGGGGCCAAGCTATGCTAAATCGGTTAACTTTCTTTACCAGCATTTTAGCTTTCTTAATTTTCTTCTATGTGAGAGTAAAATGTAGAGTATTGTTTATGAAATCGAAATATATCTTAACAATGCTATTTGCCTGCTTTCAATTATCTTCTTTCGCTCTAGAGGTTGATAGTTTTACCCATCGACATGTGCCTTTACTAGACTCTTTAGATAAGCTTGATATCTACCTCAATAAGGCCTTGGAAGATGCTATAAAGGAAGCTAATCACGCTGATGATATCTTTGGCAATATTTGTCACAAAGGGACATTACGAAGAAAAGTGAAGAAGAACTTAGTGGCCTCCCTTAGAGGTTTATTTGTTGCTAATCCCTTACAAGTCTATATTGATAAGGGGAAATTAGGAGATGGATACTCTGTTGAGACAAAAAAGAGTGAATCGGTATACCAATATATTCCTCTTATTTATAAACCTGTACTGAAGCTTACCCCTTATTCACCACTTATTTTGACTAATAATGCCTATATTGGAAGCGATAAATTTAGTCATATGTTTAATATTGGATATCTATATTATCTAAAACATATCCGTCACGGACAAAGTATTAAAGAAATACTCAAATATGGTAAGAGGTCTGAGTCCATTACCTGGGGAGGTTTCTTTAATGGAATCATCTCAAATGGTGATCTCGTGGCAAATTTTCAAGGGCTGCGCTTCTTTATGAAGCTCTTTGGTAAGGGAGTTGATCCTTTAACTGGTGAAAGTTATGAAGGCCTGGCCGTTATAAAATGTGTCCAAGGTGAATTTAAGAAAGTTAAAGAGATAAGCTTTATCGACTATGTTGATGATGGAATGGATGAAGGCCTAAACTGTAATTCATATACAAATGGCTTTATGAGAAAGCAAATTAAGAAGCATTTGGATAATATTGGTATGGAATGTCCTGTGGAGCCAGATCGCTGTGAGGCCTTGGGAGATAAGTATGAAAAGTATTCAAAGTATCTCCTGCATAAGGACTGTCGTTAATTAAAGCTTAAGATTTCTTAAAACAAGATACATCGACTTGTGTGGCACATGTAACATGTCGATGTGTTACTTATGCAAAGAAAAATCTCATTTCCTACATTATTTCTCATCTACTTATTAAGTTGCGCTTTTTCTTGTTCCAGTAATAAAGAGCAAAGTGATACAAAAGCAAATACACGCTCACTCAGTTCTGTGGAAGGCAAGGTTGAACAAGAATATCAGGAGCTTGATCAGGATTGGCATGATAGGGGAATGGTTGCCAAAGACAATATCGAGCGCATTAAAGATAAGAGAACTCTCCAGGACTTGTGTATTAAAGACTTTGAAAGAAGCTTCTTCTTTCATGCTATACCTGAACATAACGAGGCCATTCGTGGAACCCAAGAAGATGGGATTGTTTACGCTTTAAATATTCTTCATAGTAGCGAACAAGTAAGAGATTATCGATTACTGAAAGTAACTCTTATTAACTTTTACTATAATCATGATAGCGAACTTGTTAAAGTTGATGTGCCGCTACTTGCTCGTGGCTGGAGGGTGCAAATGTCCTCTAGGAGACCAGGTGGTTTTGTGATCGATAATTCAAGGTGCTACTATTTTATCAATACTGTTAATCCATTTGAGTCAGGTGTCCTATCAATTAACAATGGTAAAGATATCTAAGGAATATGGAGTAAATAATGTCATATACTGATCTATGTAATGAATATAAGAAATCAAGAGAGCTCTTTTTTAAGACTCATGATGATGCTACAGAGTTTGCAACGACTGTGTTCAATGGTTTTCGTTCGTACTTAGGCCTTGGTGAGAACGAATATGATCTCATAAAGCTTGTTCCAACCTTACAACTTGAACCTGATGAGGAAGAGGAATATTTCTCACCAATAGATGAGGATATTTCTTACACTCCTCATGGTGCCGTTAAATTGGCTGACAACGATTACTGGATCTTTTCGATCTTGCTTAGGCTCCATATTGATGGAAATAAGAATATGCAGCCAGCAGAAAATATCAAATTTGATATCAGCTATAAAAAAGTCAAAGACACGATCTATTTTAAATACGTCCAAGACAACCAAGATATGCAGATCCAAATAGGAGAGTTAGAGTCTTATTTAAAAAAGAATGTTTATTCAAATATGGAGAAAACCATTATGGAATTCTACCAAAGCCAAGTGAAATTCTTTTTACATGATCGAAGTGTTGAGAGGAAGATTGGTCTCATTGCTTAAATTATTGGCAATAATTATTAAATTCAATAATGTGCTTTTGAAGTTAATTCTTGAGCATAAATTAAATGAAGCTTGATAACATGTAAAAATCTCATTGCCTAAAATAAACCACATATTTTTCAAAAGAAATCTTTGTGTCGTAAATGGTTACTTCCTTCATAATTAAAACTGTATTTTTTTAAAAGGGGCTTTCTTATGAAAGAAAATCAAGATGTATCAATAAAGACAAGATTAGCGACTATTCTGGGTGGTGTACTTGGCTTTATCGCAGGTAAATATATGGGAATTGTTCCCTTTGTTCCATTGTCTATAATGGCCATCACTTGTGCCATTTTAATGAAATCATATAATCCAGATAAGAATACGCTTAAGAGCTGGAAGATAGTTAGTGCTTCTATTCTTATAGGTCATGCTATTTGGATTCTCTTAGGAAATATTCTGCTATTGGCCCAAGGTGCAGGACTAACAATGATAACCATAATAGGGGGATTAAATGTAATTATTTACCTCACTATCGGCACTCTTCTTGTAATTAATGAAACACCTAAGAAGTCCTTGATTGCAGGAATCATTTTTTCATTGTTGTTCACTCTTATGAATCTATCATCGTTAACATCAATTGGTAATCGTGCCTATATGCCACTTATCCTTCTACACTGTTTCTATCGTTTAAGTTTTATTGTAGTGGCAGTTCGATATATGTGGCTTTATGATACACGTCCTGATGGAACCGGAGAGATAGAAGTAATCAACAGTGAAAATATAAGCACAACATAGACGGCTATTTCATTATATATGTTACAATATTGCAATGGAATTAGGCTTTCTTGCATTTACTATTCTCTTATCATTAAATTCTTATGGAAATGCCTGCATGAATTCCATACAAAATATTGATGATCTCGATAATTGTCTTGTGAAAATGGGACAAAGGCCCACTTCATCGACACAAGAGATCCAGCAGAAGCTTCAACAATTTAATATTAAAAAGCCGATTACTATTAAAGTTGAAAAGCTTGAAGAAATTGCTCTAAAGTCCTGTTCTGCCCAACCAACAACTGCAGAAGTAGGCCTTAAACTCAGTCAGGAAGTTGAAAAGATTCTAAAAATAGGGACAGTACAGCTTGATTCCTGGAAAGTGCCTGGCTTTCCTACAACTGGGGCCAAGGATTATTCGATGAAAAGCTCTCGTGGCTGTGATGTTAATTCACTCATCAAACAAATGAGGGCCGATGTTTCACGCACTAAGCCTGATCTTATGAATATCTATGCTATGGGGCTTGCCGTGGATACGACAGATAGTCAGGGGCAAAATATAGCAAAGCTTAGAAACTCTATCGATTTTATCTACCAGGATCTTCCAAGTGACGCAAAAATTGCTTTCACTGTTACCTCGTATGGAGATAAGTTTCGAAATGGCTACAGGTTTGAAGGTACAAAAGGTGAGGTCTTAGCAAAAGTAAAACGCTACTTATCAGGACTTAGGGTTTACGGCGGTGGTGATCGCCCTGAATTTGTCTATGGTGGAAGTTATATAACGAGCAAGAACCTCAATCGCGCCCATGGCCTAGTCTTTAACTGGACAAATGCGCCAACAGATAACACAAAAGTTACTGCGCGAAGTGGACAAGTAAAATACAACTTAAGAAACTTAGCAAATTTTGCACGTAGAAATGTACACGTCATTAGAAATGTCTTTATCAGGTGTGGGCCTAATTAATAAGATGACATTTATCAACTCTTGGCCCTAGAAGCCTATACAGTTGTCTTTTTGGCAATTAAATCTGCCATTTTCACAGAAATATTCAAATTTGGAAATTCCCTTCTTCTTAAAAACTTAGAATAATCTCAATATTTCTTATGCATAATACTTTGAAATCATTGGCTTCATCTCAATATGAATATGTTCGCTCATATTTGAGGTCATTTAGAACGTAAACTAAGAGATAATTATCAATCAACAAATCGATAGGGACGCTTTGGAGATTAAATGAATTTGGAAATGGGGAAGATATTTGCGGGATATTTATATGGCCTCTTCATATTCTTGCAGTCATTTCTATGTTACTTGGTATGGAATGATTATTTTATAAAGAAATATGGGCCTAAGGTGGCAAATGCATTTGACGGTGCCATCATACAATCACTTGGGGTTGTTCCTATAGCTATGTCCTTAATATTCTTCTTTGTCTTAGGATCGCGGAAAAAGATTCGAAAAAGGATCTCATCAGATAAATTCATAAAGACTCATGACAAAATCAATTGCGAGGAAATCGCTCGATTTGAAGTTGTAGCAATGTGGACTAACGCCTGGGCGCTGGCAAGTACCATAACAATGCTTGGAGTTCTTGGTGTTATCACTCATGGAATAAGCTCAACACAATTCTACTTTTCTTATGGTTCAAGTCTTGCCTTAATGCTCATTATGTTTCCAAGACCCAAAGCTTTAAGGATGCCACTAGGGGATAATGTTACTCAATTTAACCCAGACAATTGCATTGAATTAAATTTAAAGAGTAAAGTAACTAAAGAAGACGAAAAAATGAGTGCGTAATAAATACTCCTAAAAATCTAAATTTAATTACATTAATGCATTCTATTTAAAAGCTAGCGTGTGTTTTTACTAACTTATTTATACAATCTACAGAAATTTTCTTAACCATTTTAAACTCAAAATATTGATCATTTTACCGATAAGCACCTTAATATTTTAGGGAGTTTAAAAAATGCTAAAGAGAAGTTTTGCAACAGCATTATTAATTATTTTTATATATAGTTGCAATGGAAGCAATAGTACAAATGAAACACAAGAAGGCGCCGCAGGTAATCTTTCTGAGCTAGTAAACTGTGAAAAATCACCAGAACAATTAAATACTACAACTTATCGTATCAAGTGTAGTTTCTTAGGCCATATTTCTAAAAACATAGACAAGATTTTAGTAGATGATAAAGAATGTACTAATTTAACCGTTGATGGCTCTTCTCTTTACTGCATTTTTCCAAACGATTTACTAAATGAAAATAAAGTACACCAAATCTCATTAACGGATAAAAATAATAAAAAACAAATTTTAGACAATGAGTTTTCTATTAGAACAAAATGTGCTTTGGATAATCCTTGGTCTCAACAAGAGCAAGATGCAGTACTTCCTACTAAGTATACTGATTATAAAATGATAGAACTCCCCATGATATGTGCAAACCTGCCTCTAAGTTATAAATTAGAAAGTGGTAGCGGAGAGATAATAAAAGCGAATAATAGGTTTTATTATCTAGGGACAAGTCAAGATGAAGGCAATGAACTTGAATTTACAAGAATCGATAATAAAGGAGAGGTCATCAATCTCAAGCTTTCCTATGAGGCCAAGAAAGAAGATGACGCTAATAATTCAACAGTTGATAACCAGGACAAAAATGAAGAGAATGGACTAACTCACTGTAGTTGGTCTACAGACCAAAAATCGGGCTATACAAAATCAGATTCAAACCTTGGTGAGTTTAACATTTGTCAGTCAACTGAAAACAAAAATGATATATATCTACAAGTAAAAGAACCAGATATACTTAAGAAAGTTTGTATAATTCCAACATATGAAAAAGATGGAAGAGTAACTTTTTTAGGAGCCGCAATATGTCGACACTTAAATGATTCCAATGTTTTAAATCATTTCAGGCTAAGAAAAGATCGTGATTATGGACGTTATATGAATTTCCCTCTCGAACGAGTTCTCATCGTAAAGGAAGAGCTTATAGAATTAGGTTCTCCTTATGATAAAGAGCTACTCACTTATGATGGGTTTTTCATATGTGCAATAAATCTCGATCTATACAATGATCCATCTTACTGTGATACCTTTTTTAATAAGAAGAAGCATATAAATATTGAATTTTGAAATAAAACATGACCAACACGCTATATGTGGAATTTAAAATGAATATAAAGAAAATAAATAATGAAAACTTTGAATCTGTTGTCTCTAGCGAAAAGAACGTTTTCGTTATCAAGTTTTATTCTGATACATGTGGCCCATGTAAAACAATGGCACCTGTCTTTGAAGCCTTAAATAACAATAATCCAGATGTAAATGTATATGAAGTAAATACCATTGAGAGTCCAGAGATTGCAGATCAATTTGGAGTGCGTGGCGTTCCATACACGGCCATTTGTGAAAATAGGGAAGTCCTCTATGACTTCACAGGACTTACACCCCTAGGAAAGATTCAATACGTGATTAACAATATCAATGATTCACACTTTCGCTTAACTGGTGAGTTCAAAGCAGCAGAAACAAAGAAGAACTACTTCTTTCAAGCAATCGTCATTAGTTTGCTAGCAGTCTTTGCTTTAGCTATCTTTTTTGCTGGGTAGAAATTGAATTGCGATTTAAATGCCAAGTGAATAATTAAACACCTTAGTTAAAAATCGAACTTCTATCGTAATTAGTCTTAAATTACTTTTTTATTCATGGACATATTGTTAATCTAATATTTTTCAGAAGGTGTTAGATGAAAGATATTAAAAAGCTTTACGAACAATATGGGAGCGAACTTAAAAGCTACAAAGATTTTCATGACGAAATGTATGAGATATGTGAATACATCCTTCAGTTAAGAAAGGAGAAGAATAATTACTCCACAACAAGTATGAATCTATATGATTTAAAAGATGAAATCTCTGAAAAATATAACGTCTCTCAAAATGGTAAAGTATTCAGTAAAAGGCGAGGACGTTATTTAAAAATGAGGCCAACTCCTGCTGGCTATATTCAGTGTACAATCAGTTTAAATCACAATAGCAACTTATCTATGTATGTTCATCGACTAGTTGCATTATTTCACGTCAAAAACCCAAGCAAATTAGACAGTGTGAATCATATCGATGGAAACAGAGGAAATAATAAATCTGATAACTTAGAATGGGTATCTCATAAGCAAAATCACATTAGACGCTCTCAAAGAAATTCAAATGGTACATTTGGTGCAAATTTTTGTCCACGTCAGAAAAAATGGAAAGCAGTTATACAAATAAATGGTGGATCTTATCACAAAGAAGTTGAAGCAAATAACAAATACAATGAAATGCATAAGATAATTTATGGGTATAATGTATTTGAAGATGACGAAAACCAAACTAAATTACACGGCAACTAGAGAGAGAGGGAAAATATTTCATGCGATATAATATCCGTTATATCGGGTAAGGCATATGTTAACGTGTTGAAATGCTAAATCTTGTCACAAACCAAGCTTACAGCAGTAACTCTAGACTCATGATTTGATAAAATTAGCGTGCTAACTACGGCAAGTTTTAGATGATTTTTCATAAGTTCCCCCCAGAATTTGAAAAATTACTATCATAGTGAATTTTTACTACATATCATGTAATTTTGCCCCGTGGGTACTACGGCTAAAATTTACAAAATTTTTCATCAAATCTGATTATTTCTTATTATAGTAATAATCATCGCTAAATTCTTTAACTTCAAAACATTCGATACGAAATAAGTAATGATCTGACTCTCCAAATGTTTTTCTATTATTAGCGTTATCATATGCTCTTGGACTATAGATAACTCGTGGAGTGACTGGCCATGTGGCATCATCAATTGTAGTTGCATCGTGATCTGTTTCAACGGCCGACCATTTCAAGTATCCATTGCCACCAATAAAGACGTTTGAAAACAATGAGCGATCATTGTCTAAATCAATTAATAACTTTATATCAGGGCCATATACGGCATTGTATTGCTCATGAAATACTGTATTTAAAAGACGCCCAGCATACGCACGATATGTGACTGGATTTACTTTTTTCTCAAAGATATCTACTTGGCAACGAAACGAGATATAATTTGTCGTTCCAAAATCGATTGTTGCTGTATAAGCTGTTGCGCTTAAAAGACAAATAGAAACAAATATCCCAAACTTTGTAAGATTTCTCATAACTCCCCCAACTATAAAAATTAATTAACAATTTTTATCGGAAATAGGAGAGACTTAACACTTAAAAAAAAGTAAAAATTCTTCTTTATTTATCTGTATTTCTTAAGTTTAAGTATAGAGATCCTCGAAATAACGTCATCGAGCCGCTAATAACCTGTCCCTTCTTATATGGACAAGCACCGACAACATTTACTCCTTTCATCATTAATTCAGACTCAGATAATGGATTGAAGTAACTTCCCATCCATACATTTGGATATGCTGTGCGTACATGACAACCGAAGCTAGTCATTGTCACTTCTGTGATATCAGCAACGGCCTGTGCTTCTTCATAAATATATTCTTCATCGTATTCGTATCGATCACTTTGAAAGTCTTTAAACCAGCATGAAGGCCTTTTTTCATTAAATAGGCCGGCCCTTAACGTATCAACACGGCACTGCCCTTTTGGATAATCATTAAAGATCGTATATGGACTTATATGGGCCGTCTTATGATTGATATGAGCATTTTCTGAATAGATTACAGATGCATCTCTTATGGCCGCTAAACCTCTTAGACAAAATCTATTATTATCACATTTTTCAATTAACTCTTGCTTGATGTGACTTAGTGAATAATTGCTATCATCAGTTTCTACAAAGTATTTCTTTAAGCAGGTTCTTGTTGCAAAATAGTCTGACTGGCCTTCACTTGTGTACTTTTGTGTTGGCATTACTTTTGGGTATCCACCTATTAGGTGTCCAATTTCATGACAAGTAACAAGGGCCAAAGCATCCGTACTTAAGTTTAAATTACGGACAAAGCCACCGTGAAAGCTAAATTGTGCTTTACCATTCTTGTATGAGACAGAGGCATTTTCAGTTTCTGATTCCCAGTTAATATCCACAATTCTTTGAGTTGGAAGATCCTTATCATAGATTTCAATTAATTTATTAATAGTTTGTGCAAACTCTCCTTGAGAGATTTGAGCTTGGATACTAAGTGGCAGAATTAAAAGCATAAGAATAAGTGTTTTCATAAATGCTTTTTATCACCAAAATCCCCTCTTTGGTATGTAGCTTGCAAATATAACAGTATAAAACGTTTATAAGGCCAAATTATGGCCATTTTGTCTAATAAAACGACAGGAGTCGACCAAATGTTAAACAACATCAAGCTGTTACTAGGATTTTCACTAATTCTACTTATTTTTTCACCTGCTAATAGTCTCGCTTCATTTGGATCAAGCTGTCATATCAATAATGCGAGAGTTAATTACGTTCAAGAACATGAAGGGAAGCTTTATATTGGATTTGAGAACCTTAGAGACAAGTCAGGTCTAGTCTTTAATAATGCACAACAATTAACACCAACACAAGAATCAATTAAAGAGATGCTTTTATGGGCATCAGAAAGTAAGAATCGTTATTTTGATATCGAATTAGGTGGATATGCCTGTGCCTTAATCAGTGCAAATAGAGGAACGAGTCAGGTATACCTTTCATCTGAAGAAGCTATTTCTAGTATAAAAAGTGATAAGAATGATGGCTGTATTTGTGATGTAACTAACACGAGTACGCCTACTATGTTTATGCTTCCAACAATGAATGAAGTTGGGGATATTCTTGAGCATATGGCCGGATTTAATGATGAGCAGATTGCTATCTTTCAAGGTGCTATGCTTGATATGTTTGCCAATATGAACCCGCAAAGATCCCAGGCAAATTCAATGGCCCTACCACTGATCTTATTAGAGAAGATATCTCTTATGGGAGTCGAGAAGATTTCAAATACACAACTCGCCTACTTAGTTGGAACTTTTCAAGACCAATTAAAACCAAAGGAGCTTGAGCTCTTAGAAGATATTGTTAATCAAATTGATAATATAGAATTTAAAAAGAATCGCAAGGGTAATACTGTCGTTAAATTGAATACTTTCAACGGTGATATAAAAATCAGATCAGAAGATATACCAATGAATACACAAGAGCAGCGAGAGGCCCTTGCGGAAACTCTCCACTATGCAGAAATAGAAGATGGAGCAACACTTATTTATGAAAAGACTGATGGTGACATTGGACGATATAAGAAAGTAGAAATCGACGGGATTAAAGTCGAAGGAAATTTCCCTGTTATTGGAAATTTACGAATAACACCACGTCGAGCAACAATAAATTTAGATGACGATGACGTTCCTGCGCAGGTAAAGGTAAGCTTTAAAAAGTTAGTTTCTGTGCCCTGGACATTTGATATTAAGCAATAGGAGAGTTATACGCTCCCCTATTGCTTAAAAAATACCATTTACGCTATTCCTAAGTCATATTCTTTGTCATATAATGTGCTAAACACATAAAATTGCGAGGAAATATGTCAATTAACGGCGTACCATTTATTACCCTAAATCGTTTCGAAAATGGCTTTCGTGAAGAATTCTTAGCTGGAGTAGAAACTCTATTTGATAACACACAATTTATTGGTGGACCTCAAGTTGCAAAACTTGAAGAAAAACTAAAAGAGAAAACAGAAGCAAAACATGTCGTTGGTTGTGCTAACGGTACAGATGCAATTCAAATTGCATTACGTGGTGTCGGTATTGATAAAGATGATGTTGTTCTAATTCCAGATATGACTTTTTGGGCAACATTTGAAGCTGTTGTTAATGTTAATGCCAAGCCTGTTACAGTTGACGTAAGTCGTGAGACACTTCACTGGGATAAAGAAACTTTTAAAGAAGCTGTTGAAAAATTTAAACCAAAGGCAGCTATTCTTGTTCACCTATATGGATGGGGTTGTCCAGACACGATGGAAATAAGAAAAATTGCGGAAGATAACGGAGTTACTCTAATAGAAGACGGTGCTCAGTGCTTTGGAACTAAAGTTCATGGCGAGTCTCTACTAGGAAGCGCAAAAGTTGCAACAACAAGTTTCTATCCTGCAAAGGTCCTGGGAGCTTCAGGTGATGCGGGAGCAATCTTTTCAACAGATGAGCAAATTATTAATACTTGTCGTACTCTAATCAATCATGGTCGTACAAGCCATTACTCACATGGACTTATTGGTTGGAACTCTAGAATTGGTGCTTACGAGTCACTATTTCTCAATATGTCACTTGAGCACATTGATGCAAGACTAGACTCAAGACGAAGAGCAGTTAAATACTATCAAGAAAACTTACAAGGCCTACCTTTAAAGATACAAGAAGTTCCTTCTCACGTTGAAGAGAATGGATATTGTAGTGTGGCCTTAATTGATCCAGATCTTAGAGGACCATTAATTGAATCGCTAAAAGCGGCCAATGTCGGTTTTGGAACAATCTATCCAGGTGCAATGAGTAAGCAAGAAGCAGCTCCAAAGTATATGGCCGGATCAATTGATAATGGAAATGCGGACTATATAAGTAAGGCCGTATTAAACCTACCTTGTTACGCTTATATCACGGAAGAAGAATGCGAATACGTTTGCCAAGTAGTAAAGAAACACTTTTCAAATTCATAAAATTATTGATTATAGGGCCTGCTCTCTTTGGACAGGCCTTAGTCTTTTCTAATGGTCGCACTGATCGCATCGATAATCTTGAAAAGCAACGAGCAAAAAGGCCTGAGCCAACTAATCAGATAGGTCTGGGCTCAAGTATATCGACATCTCTATATAAAGTTGGTGATAGTTTCGACATTCCAGTTGTTCCTTCAATCACTTATAATTACAAACGCTTCTCTTTTCGTGGAGTTGCCGCAAGTTTTAAGCTACTTCCTCTAACAAGACTTACTCTAAAGCCGGACTTTAATAAAGTAGAGGCCGAAAAAGGCACTTATAATGAAGGACTAAGAGAGAGAAATCGCTCACTTGATCTAGGTCTAAGTTTCTTACTGCCTTCTAAGTGGTTTATGACAAGATTTTCTTATGAAAGAGATATCAGTGGTCGCTCTGAAGCAAATAAATACAGTGTCTCAGTTTCTAAGGCCTTCCAATTTGAACCTTGGAAAGGTGAAAAGATTAGCCTGCTGCCAGGTATTTCATATTCTCAACACTCTAAGGAGTGGAGTCGTTATTATTTTGGAGTTACTGACACTGAAGCAAGGGCAGACCGACCGAAGTATACACCTGAAGATTCTCATCAATGGACATTGCGATTGATAGGTAACTACCCTATTACTGAAAAATATGTTTTAAATACATTTTATTCTTATACGGTATTTTCTTCGGCCGTAGAAGATAGCCCCTTAACTAAAAGAGGCTATCGTTCAAGTATATTTTTTGGATTAAATTATATTTTAGGCAAGTCTACCAGATAGTAAGAGATTACTTTAAGAACTCGTATGCTTTATGAGCAAAAAGAGCATCTGGTAGAATATATAAAGTCCAATCACTAATTTCACCATTAATAATCTTTAAATTATTTGTGTGGTATCTCTTTGCATAATAGCGTGAGAACGGACCAATATATGCTTCATTAAGCTCGTTTACGATTTGCTTAGCACGTTGCTTATAATTTACACCACTAGGCTGTTTAAGAGCTACAACCGAATCAATTGCATCAGCAATGACTTTAGCAGCTGTCGCTATTTGCATAATTTCTGCACCTGTTGTTGAGTAATTATCATAATGAGACTTATTCTCATTTAATAGTGCAAGAGAGTCATAATTTGTTACAACTTTCTTTAAGCGGTGAACTAATGATCTCTTCGTTACATCGCTATTGTAATATAAGCGATCATAAACTGTGATAAAATCTTTTACTGTCTTAACGTTTCCAGCTTTTACATCTTTAACGATTGCATTGGCGTCATTCATAATTAAAAATAGCTCATGCTTATCAACTGTAGATGGGTTAAATACCATTTTAAAATCAAAGTTAATTGTTTTCTTTGTATAATCAACTCCTACACCAACTTTTCTTCCCTTAAAGTTTTGGTCTTTAACAAGTAGTAAATCCCAGACAGGTCCAGCAAGACGTGGGTTAAGTTGAAGTAAGATATCATTCTTAGTAGTAAATACTTTTAAATAGTTATTAAGAGCGAAACCAGCAAGAGTTGCACTTCCGTTTTCTCTACCAACAGGATTTAGCTTTGGCCCTGCAATTTTTAATACAAGCTTCTTTAAGTTTGAACCTATTAGTCCATTCTTAAGATTCACATCCCCTATCATAGTGTTTAGGATAGACCCAAACAGTCCTGGATTCTTAACCGATCGTCCAATAGACTCAAGTTCAATCTTTAGTAGAGTATTTCCTAGAAAGATTTCATCTGCATTCTTTTCAAGAAGCTCCTTCTTGTGCTCATCTAAGGCAACAGCATGCAATTTAATACGTGCTGTAATTGATGAACGATTATTAATAATTTTATAATTCTTAGCATCTCGATTAAAAATACTGTCAAATACTCTACGGCCAAACCAATTCTTCTTCTTTTCAATCTGGTTTAATGCAATCGATAGATAAAGTTGGTTATCTCCTTGTGTTCTTACAGTCAGGTCTTCAAGAATATTAACGCTACCTTCCTCAAGTGTTGCAAGTTGTGCTTTTGCATCTCTAACTTGTGGTGCTATTGAAGCTGTTAAAATCGAATTAACCATTGATTCAAACTCTCTTAATTTAATTTTAAAAGAATAATCAACAGGGCCTTCATTCTTAACATTTCCGCTTGTTCCAACAAAAGTCAGACTATCTTTCTTTTCTTGGCGATTATAAATTGTATTTAAAAATTCCTTACTACGTACTCCATTACCTATCGCTAGATCTAGATATGTCTTATCCATTAACTTGTCGAATATTGGCTCAATATTCCAAACCTGAATATTGTTTTGAGCATAGAGGATCTTCTCACTCAATATCTTTGGATCAAGGTTAATTTGTAAACGTCCTGTATGACGATCGATACCTAAGATATTGTTAAAGAATTCAACAAGATTCTCTTCAGTCATTTCTTCAGGAATCGACGTAAACGGCCCTTGTAGATCAAGTTTTTTAACTTCAATTAATTTATCAACAGTTTTTACAGAGTTAATAGAAGCAAAGTTATTTTTGAAGCTTTCAAGTTTTCTAATTAGATCTTCTTTAATCTCTTTTGGATCAGTTTTCTGCTCATCACCTTCTTTTGATGCAAGAGGATCACTAATTAAATATGTTTTTAAGATATTTGCAGTTGCAAGTTTTGTGAACTCTTCTAGAAAGTATCCTTTATCTGTCTTAGGTGTTAAATGAACTCGGCCTTGGCTTCCTTCACCTAGTACGGCCTCCTTAATATCAAGCTCTAAGACACCATTATCTCTCATATATACATATAGTGATAATTCAAATGGAACAGAGTCCCCATATGTCTTACTATCAAGTCTTATGTCTGGATTATTAAAATCAATTCCTTCACCTTCAAGTCCCATCTCAAAAAGAGAATTTAACTCTAGATTAACTCTCCCTTTTAAAACAACACCTGGTAAGTGTGGTGCTAACACAACATTTAATTCTTTAAACAATGGTTCTTTTTCGATTAATTTAAAATCTCTAAAAAAGTTTGTGAATTGTGATACAGCATTTTGAGAAACACGAGTTTCAATAAATGGCATTGTCTTGGCCTTGCTTCCACCATTTCTATTTTCCATGTCAATAACATGTCTAAGTTTCATGTCAGCAATGGATACTCTTAAAAACTCTTCAGCTGCGACAAAGAAGTTAATATTTGCTTTTTGTGGCTCATCAATAAAGTACAAGTCGTCTTTAGAAAGGGCCTTGCGAGCTTTTGAGATGAGAGTTGAGCGGATTTCATCAATAATTCTCTCTTCACGCACGTTCCAATTAAAAATACCTGTTGCTTCCATCAAGCGTGAGTGAAGCTTTGTTAATCTCGTTTCAACGTCTTTATTAAAACCATAAGTAATATATTCTTGTTCTCTTAATTTAAGCAATTCATTAGCGGCAACTTTTCCAGCATCACGAATCCCTTTAATATAGCTAATTGATGGATTACCAATTCCGGCCTCCACCATAAAGGCAGCACCTTGAGCTGTTCCCTTCATTTTCTTTGGTCCAATATACCAAATCTGTAGATCTTCTAAGTCACTATAACGAGTGAATCCAGTAATTTTTGTAAAGTTAAAACGCGCACGTATGCGGTTGTCTTTAATCACAATATCTTGATTGTCGAATAATTCACGAATCATTTTTGATAGGTCTTCATCAGAATAATCAGTTGGAGCTTTATGATCTGCTAGAAAATAATTCAATAGGCTTCGGTTTTTTAATAGTGCAGCTGTAACATTAGTTACCATGTGCATACCATTTGTATAATCAACGTCATCAAGGACAAATTTCTTAATTTCTAATTCAATATACTGGCCACGAACATACGAAGGAAAACCAAGCACTAGAGAGATTGTGTGCTCGTTTAATAATTTATCACCGGCCTTATCTTCCATACTCAAAAGCATCGAATCTGGCATGATTATAGTGGCATCTAAATGAAGAGTGCGATCAATAGGATTTAAATCAATCTTGCTGATCTCTTTAAAGTAAGAATCTTCTGGCTTAACTAGAACATCTTGAAGGTCTTGTCTTAAAAACTTTAAAGGAAACTTTAGTGAAACAAGGGCCTCTTCATTTCCAAATTCCTCATCGGCAGCTTTATAGATAGCCCCGCTGTGTGTACGCTTAGCGTAGACGTGAACTTGTGTCGAAAATATCGACAGTGTCAAAAATATGGCCAACAGAATCCTTGATTTAAGCACTTTATACCTCTCTCATTTGTATGTTGTAGATATAGGTTGCAATCTAAATGCCAATTATTGTCTATAAGAATATTCAAAGCGCACCTTGTTGTAATTTCGACGAAGCTATGGAAAAATTATTGATAATTCAATTAATTACAAAGGATTTACATGAATTTCTCTGCATTTCTTGCGGAAGCCGTCGAGATCGTCTGGGGCCTGCCACTTATTATCTTATTACTTGGTGGTGGGATATATCTCGTTGCCATTTCACGTTTAAAAACATTAGCAGGTTTCTTTCACGCTTTTCGACTCATTTCAGGTAAATTCCATCACAAGAACGACAATGAAAGTAAGGGACAGATCTCTCACTTTAAGGCCTTAACAAATGCCCTCTCTTCAACCGTAGGAATGGGAAATGTAGCAGGTGTTGCAGTTGCAATATCACAAGGTGGACCTGGTGCTATTTTTTGGATGTGGGTTGGGGCCCTTATTGGGATGAACACGAAGTTTTTCGAGTGTACTCTGGCCGTTATGTATCGACGCAATGATCACCACGGAGAAATTCAAGGTGGCCCTATGTATACGATTATCGAAGCGCTACCAAAGTATTTGCACTTTCTTGCTTATTTCTTTGCTGGAGCAGGCCTAATAGGCTCATTAGGTGTCTTTAACACAAATCAAATGGCAACATTCATGGCCTCTAATTATAGTATTCCTACACATATCACAGGCATACTGGCGGCCGTTCTTCTTGTCTATATTCTAATGGGTGGTGTTAAAAGAATTGGAGAGGCCACTTCTAAACTAGTGCCGGCAATGTGTACTCTTTATATTGGATGTGCTCTTGTTATTATCATTATGAATTTTGGCAACGTTGCCGATGTATTTGCTTTAATTTTCAAAGAAGCATTCGCTGGGCGAGCTGCAGTGGGTGGTGTTTCTGGTCTAGCGGTAATCCATATCTTTAAAACAGGAATCAAACGTGCAACATATTCTAATGAAGCAGGTGTCGGTTCTGCTCCAATGGCCCATGGAAACGCAAAAACAAGTGAACCCGTGGCCGAAGGTCTAGTTGCTATGGTTGGCCCTTTCATTGATACAATTATCGTTTGTACAATG
Organism: Halobacteriovorax sp. BALOs_7; assembly: GCF_003612895.1. GTDB lineage: Bacteria > Bdellovibrionota > Bacteriovoracia > Bacteriovoracales > Bacteriovoracaceae > Halobacteriovorax_A > Halobacteriovorax_A vibrionivorans. The sequence goes on from NZ_CP027772.1 coordinate 1,599,281, forward strand.
ACTTCAATAGTAATTCTAAGTTCACTTTCTCCTGCTGAGCTACAAGAATCAAATGGTGTACTGATTACTCAAATAGCCTTTATGAAAAACTTTGGAATGGCCGGATCGCATCTTCTAGGAATTTCAATTATTCTTTTTGCCTTATCCACTGTCATTGGATCTGCTAACTACTGTGAGAAATGTTGGGACTTCTTATTTGGTGGCGTACCAATAATGGGAGCAAGGCTTACCTTTGCTCTATTCTATGCTTCGACAGTACTACTAGGGGCCGTATCTGCTCCTACAGACATGGTAAATGCAATGGATATCGGATTTGCTTTGATGGCCATACCAAATATGATTGCCACTATTGCACTAGCGCCTAAGGTTAAGCATAAATTTGATGAATATTATGAGAAGTATATTCGAAAGAGTGCAGCTTAGCCCTCTTTCGTATTAATGACTTTTTTCTCAAGTAGATCAATACGCCCCTCGAGTCTTTTAATAAGGTTTAAATAGTGGCGGTGGCAACTTAGATCCTGCATTCCACATGTATTTCGACTTAAACGAGCTTTCTTATGTTGAAGTTTGAGGCTTTTAAGATCGTCATGCTCAACATTAAGAGACAGAATTGCTGCTAATACAAGAAATGCTCCACTTAGTATAAATACTCTATTCATGCCCTACCTCTCTAGTTCCTTACTCTCAAACTTATCGGCACACTTACCGAAAGCTTCAACTTTCTTTATTTTTTGCTCCCACTCATTCTTATAAGGAAGCTCTTCACAATCATTAAAGCTGACAAAATTATTCAACGTTACTTTAATTTGTCCTTCACATGAGCTAGTTTCAATAACATAAACACGATTTAAGAAACTTAATGCTTCAGTTGATCTCAAGATTTCAACATCATCTTCTTTAAAAGACTTTTCGAGATGATCTTGTATCTCATCTAAACAAATATTTTTATTTCTAGATGGGATTACTTCTTTATCAAACTCAATTTCTTCTATTTTTTGTCCATGTGGATCTGCTGGCATCATTCTTTGGATTTCATCTTGATCTTGTTGTGATAATTCATGATAGCCTCGTATATGATTCCAACCATAGCCCCAAGCATAACCAGTATGAAGATCAGGGCCACCTCCAATATAAACGGCCACTTCCATTGCTCTTCCAAAGATTCCAGAAAAAACATCTGAAACACATTGATTTAAAGCACTATCTGCATCTTTCTTATCTTGGAGAGTTCCACCATACCAATAAGCAATATCGTGCTCAACACAACAATGTTGCCATAGGGTAGGCCTGCCAATCGTTCCATCTGGTGAAACACTAGAGCAGCCATCTGTTTTAAATGGACGTAGGTAATTCTCAATTTTTTTATATGAAACCTTTCCATCAGCAATAGTTAGAAAACCATATTCCTGTGCATTGACAGAATGATTGCCAATTATTGCGATAAATATGAGAAAGATAAGATATTTCATATCCATCAATGTAACAAAAAAGGGCCTATTTCTAGGCCCCTATTGTAAAGATTCAAAAGGTGTAAAAAGTTAGAACAGACTATTTATTTTGAAACCATTGAAAGGACTTTAGTTTCAACTGGTTCGACTTCTGGCAGCTTCCACTTAAGGCTTAATACATCCTCATGGGGAATGTATATCCTAGTAATGATGTAAAATGCTCCAACAGGTGCGGCCAGCCAGTTAGCACGCTTTTTTGAGTCTGATGGCATTTGATTAGAGAAAGTAATTTCAAATGATCCATCTGGATTCTTCATTAAATCACTTTCTCCGCCAAGAGAATAACGTTTTAAGGCATTGTATACAAGAAGCTTAGTCTCAGCATCATAAACTGTTATTGACCAAAAACCATCATTAGGTGGATTTGAATTAAACTTCATACGATACTGTTTACTTCCAACAAGTGTATTACCCTTAGAATCTTTATAACGAATTGGATATATGGCCTCTTTCTCTCCTTGACCTCCCAAATAGGGATGAGCAACCATTGATCTTAATGCATAATCCTGTCCAAAATTATCTAAATCAAATACATAGCTCCAGCCATTTACTATTTTTGTATGTGCGGGATTGTAAATTTGAGCATTAGCGATTTCAACGCCATCTTTTAGAACTTGTTTTAAGATGTCTTGTTGAGCGGGAGTTAGCATCTCTTTTTTAAAGCCTTCAGATGTAATTCCTATCTTTTCTAATTGTTGCATTTGCGCTTTATCAATATCATTTAATACATTATCTAAGAGATATTCATTAAGTTCAGTAAAAAATCTCAATGGATCTTTCTCATCTCCTGGGCGATTTGATAAACCAAATAATTGTACTTTCTTGCCATCAGTGTATTCTGCTAATGGAGTTAACTTATATTGATCTTGTATTTCATGGACTTTTTTTAGATCCTGCTCTGTCTTTTTTAATACTTCAGTACGGCCCCAGAGCCAAACTTTTGTTGTTGGTGAACGAACAACTTTAAGGCTTTTTAACTTCTCGCTACTTCGTCCATTCCAATTTGGTGGAACAATAAGAAAATTTTGTGCATCTGTACCAGTAACTCTCGTACCAACATATTGGATAAGGTTATGCCACATATCAAATACATTAATAACATAGTATCGATCTTTCACTGCCGGAACAGATAACACCATCGGAGACTGTGAAAGATCAAGAATAGCACTTGAGTACAAAGTGTCTTGATTAGGTGTTGGCATATCAGCATCTTCTGGGCCAGGAAGTCTTCTTGCATGACCAAACTCTCCAACAGGTGCACGATAACTTGTATCTTTTTCACTTTGAGAAACTTCTGTGTATTGCCTTGAAACTTGCTCCATTCGAACCAATGTCGATCCCCATAAATATGCATTTATACCTAACGCATATGTTTCTTTTAAAAGAGGATCGTCAGCAGGAGCAATTGAAGCAACACCTCTAGAAACACCATCTTTTTGAGTAGCAGAAGCAGGAAGCCTGGTAACTTGTCCCTCTGGAGTATTACTTTGAACAAGATAGGTTACAGAAAAAACCCATGTTAATAACACCGCTACTGCTACAGCAGGATAGCGATACTTTCCATAATTTGATTTCTTTTTATCTGACATAGAATCTTCCTCGACTAACGACTGTATGCATTAATTTTAGAGGATCTATCAAAGACATGTTCTTAAATATCGTGAATAAAGGTAAAGAAACTCTCTTAAGAGTTTAGTTTCAAGTGTCTTCCAAGGCCTACACCAGGATACTCTCTTTTATTAGCACCTGGCTGAGCGTAACCGTTAATAAGGACACGGCGAGGAGAATCGGTTTTATTTAAGCTCGAAGAATGAAAAACATATGGCCCAAAAAAAGCGACATCACCTGCTTTTAGCATCACATCAACGGCTTCATATTTCTCAAGCATCTCATCGATAATACTAGGATCTTCTTTATAATTAAGATGACCTTCTTGATTGGAATTAGGGATAAATTTAAGAGGGCCATTGTCCGCATTCATATCATCAATAGCAAGAAGAGTTTGAACGTAACTTCCACGGCCATCGACATCTTCCCACATATGTGTTCCATAGCGACGGTGTTCACTATCTTGGTGCCATTTGAATTCTACTTTTTGACCAGGTAGTTTAAAGTGGGCCTGATTAATTAATTGAACCATCTCATTAGATTCAAGGATTCTTGATACAATATTCAGTATTCGTTTATCAGCACCTACATCAAGAAGAAATTCATCGTAGCCACCACACCAAACAATGCGATTTAGTGCGTCTTCATTAAAGACAAATTGAGCTAGTTTTAACATTTGTGTCTCATCAAGAGAGAGACTTGCTTGATATAAATTATCAAAAGACTTTTCAATATTCTTAAGATCTTTGGGATCAAAAAGTCCTTCGACTACACAATAGCCTTGTTGATAAAAATCTTTTACTAATTTATCGTAATCTAATTCCATATAATGACTATAACACAATATTTAACATGCGACGAAGAGGTTCTGCAGCTCCCCAAAGAAGTTGATCACCAGATGTGAAAATATTTAAATATTCATCACCTAGATTCATTTTTCTAACTCGTCCGACTGTTGTTTTGAGAGTACCAGATACATAACGTGGATTAAGTTTTTCTCGTGTGGCCTCAGGAGTATTTTCAACAAATTCAGTAAATTCTGAAAAGTTCTTGATCATGTCTTCAATCGTTTTAATGTCGACAGACTTATTCAATTTAATCGTTAATGCCTGTGAATGAGACCTCAGAGCACCAACCCTTACACAAGTTCCATCAATAGGTATTGGATTATCTTTTCTGCCAAGAATTTTATTTGTCTCACTAAAGGCCTTCCACTCTTCACGAGTTTGCCCCTTTTCAACAGCGCTATCAATCCAAGGAATCAAATTAAGTGCCAATGGAACACCAAAACAATCAGCATCAAGTTTTTCACTTTTAAGTAAATTTGAAATATCTGTATCCAGCTGAAGAATCGGCCCTTCCATTATCGGATTGGCCACATCGCCAATGACCTTCATTTGCGTTAGAAGCTCCTTCATATGACGAGCACCACCACCAGAAGCCGCCTGATATGACATCGATGTCATCCACTCTACTAAGTTCTCTTGAAATAAACTTCCAATTCCCATAAGCATAAGGCTAACGGTACAATTACCACCAATAAAGTTTTTCACACCATCATTGAGCGCTTTATCAATAATATCTTTATTAACAGGATCCAGGATTATAAGGGAGTCATCATCCATTCGTTTTGCGGAAGCCGCATCAATCCAATACCCTTGCCAGTTCACTTCATCTAGCGCCGGTCTAAGCTTCTTTGTGTAATCACCGCCTTGACATGAGATTATAATATCCATATCAGCAAGTTCATTTACATCATTAGCATCTCTTAAGGTATGTGTTTTATTATAAATTAATGGGCCATTTTGCCCAGCTTGAGAAGTTGAAAAGAAGTATGGATCAATTTTTGCAAAGTCTCCTTCCATTTCCATTCTTTCTAAAAGAACAGATCCGACCATTCCACGCCAACCGATAATTCCAACTTTTTTCATTTTATACCCCTAGGATGTAATTTTAAATTCACACAAATTATAAAAGTATAGACATCAATGTGTCTATCCACTAGAATATTCCTTGTAAGATTACGAAGAGGAGCATTGCTTAGTAACTAGTGATCAGGGTGCGCAACGAATAAGTCCGTTACGAATCACTACGATGGAAGCATTGCCGAAATAGTTTGGTTTAGCGCAAGCCTTACTATTGGTCACTAAGGGAGAAGCCTTAGGACTGTCGCTTAACAAATTATTAACTTCAAATAAGTTTGTTTTGTTATGTGGAGAGCTTCGAATGCAAATCCTATGTTATACAACTGTTTAAGTCGGTTATATTTCACAATTCTTTTTTGCATTTAAACACACTCCTTCATACAATTACCTTATTTATTTGAATCACATATAGGATTTTAAGTATGGGTAATGAAAATTCAGAAATCATTGTTGCAAAATTTGGCGGCTCATCTATGGCAAACCTAGAGGCCATGACTCGAAGTGCTCAAATCAGTGCTGCCAAGAACGCTAATATGGTTATCGTATCGGCCGTTTACGGTGTTACAAATCTCTTAGTGGAAATATCTAAACAGGCACCACTTGGTGAAGGTGAAAAGGTAGAAGCACTAGTTGAAGAAATTGCTGATAAACATAATCAAATACTAATTGATATGAATGCAACAGAAGAACTAAAAGAAGATGTTTCTGAGCTTCTTTCAGAAGTTAATATGATTGCCAATGGAATGCTCCTATTAAGAGAATGTTCAGACCGAGCATACGATTCACTTGTAAGTCTTGGTGAAAGAATGTCTTCATTAATTTTTAGCCAAGTTCTAGCAGGAATCCATCAAAAGAAGAATGTTGAGTTATTTGATATTAGACAAGTTCTTAAAACTGATGATCAATTTACAAAAGCTTCACCTGATCTTGTGGCAACAAAGGAAAAGGCCCAGCAACATCTCGTTAACGCAAAATATGGAGATGTCGTATATGTCTCTCAAGGCTTTATGGGATCGACCTCTGAAGGCTTAACTACAACACTAGGGCGTGGAGGTTCAGATTACTCCGCTGCACTTGTTGCAGAGGCCATGGGTGCTGACACACTTCAAATCTGGACAGATGTCGCAGGTATCGCCACAACAGATCCACGTATTGTAAAAGAAGCGAAATTATTAAATGAAATAACATTTTCTGAAGCGGCCGAGCTGGCAACTTTTGGTGCAAAAATACTTCATCCAACGACCTTAACACCTGCATTACGTGCAGGTATTAAGGTCTTTGTTGGATCGAGCTATGAGCCTGATGCTCCAGGGACTTGGATTGTTGATAAGACTGATTCAGCACCATTAATAAGAGCAATGGCCTTACGTCGAGAACAAAGCCTTGTGACATTATCAACGCCAAAAATGCTTCATGCACATGGTTTCTTATTTGAGATTTTTAAAATATTTAATGACTTTAAAGTAAGTATTGATTCAATTACAACGTCTGAGATTTCAGTAGCACTTACATTAGATGATAGCGCCCTATTAAATAAGAAGATAATTAGTCGGTTATCGGAGTTATGTAGCGTAAAAGTTGAAACTGACTTAACACTAGTAAGTCTAATCGGAAATGAGATCAACCATACACCAGATATTGCTAAGCGAATTTTTAACTCTGTAGAAGGAATCAACGTTAGAATGATTTGTCTAGGGGCCAGTAAACATAACTTTTGCTTCTTAGTGAATAAGAATCAAGCGGATTCAGCAATTCAAAAATTACATCAGGAATTCATTCAATGAAATTAGCATTACTAGGAAAAGGAAAAACAGGTTCTAAAGTTATTGAGCTTTGTGAAGAAAATAAAAATGGCGAATATAGTGATATTGAATTAAGTGTTTTTGATTCAAAAAATCCTTTAAAGAAAGATGATCTTAATAGATTTGATATGGTTCTCTCTTTTTTAAATGGGGATACGTTTTTAGAGCATTATTTTGATTTATTAAGCACTTCAGGAATCTGCGTAGTTTGTGGTTCAACTGGATTTGAATGGAAACCAGAAATGCTAGATAAAATAAAGGCCGGTGGTGGAACCTGGATAAAGGCCACGAACTTTAGTCTTGGAATGAATCTGGTCAAAGAGATGATTAAGATTGCCTCCAAAGCTAATTCTCTTTTTAGTGAAGAACAACTAAGCTTCCACATCAACGATATTCACCATACAAAGAAACTTGATGCTCCTAGTGGTACTGCCCTCTCATGGAAAGAATGGTTAGATCGTGACGCCGAGATCAGCTCTGAGCGAACTGGAGATATCGTGGGAATTCATGAATTAACTATTGATACCCCTAACGAAATTGTTACAATTAAACATGAAGCAAAAGATCGAAGAATATTTGCCGCTGGAGCATTGTGGGCAGTAAAGCAAATGCAAACTCTTGGGCCAGGACTCTATGATTTTAGTGAAGTTGCCCTTCAAGTAATGAAAGAAAATGAATAATAACTGGAGATTAAATGAATAATATAAATGAGAAAGATCTTGAATTTTTAAACTCAACTCCCCTATGGACGGCCGTAATTACGCCTTTACATGAAGATCAAACAGTTGATTTGGACTCATTAGAGCGTATTTTAAGAGCTCAAGAAGAAGCCGGAAATGGGATACTAATCCTAGGTTCAACGGGAGAGGCCCTTAATCTAAATTTAGAAGAAAGAAAGAATATCCTAAGTTTCACAATCGATCTAGACCTTAAGGTTCCACTTATGTGTGGTGTTGGTGGTATCAATCTAAACGAGACATGTGAATGGGTCTCTTATCTTGATGGCCTTGATATCGATGCTTACCTTCTTGTTACACCTTTATATGCAAAGCCTGGTGATGAGGGACAATACCACTGGTTTAAAACACTAATGGATGTCTCAAATAAGCCGGTTATGCTCTATAATGTTCCATCTCGTGCAGGTATCGGACTGTCTCTGGAGGCAGTTAAAAGACTTAATGGGCACCGTGCATTTTGGGCAATAAAAGAGGCCAGTGGCTCAGTTGAGATGTTTGCCAAATATGTTGAGGCCGCAAATGGTGGACGAGTCTATAGTGGTGACGATGCAATGCTGCCGGCCTTTACGCCTTTAGGTGCAAAGGGATTAGTTTCTGTAGCAGCAAACCCATGGCCAGCTGAGACTAATAAATATGTAAGAGACTGCCTAAATGGTGAATTAAATGAAAGCGATGCTCAAATGTGGATTGAAGCAAGTAACACGATGTTTGTTTGTTCAAATCCTGTGCCGGCAAAGTGGCTCATGAAAGAGCAGGGACAAATTGAGACGGCCGTTCTTAGGCCACCACTATCACTAAAAGATATGACAAAAGAATCAATCGTAAAATCAGCAAATGATAAAATTAAGAATTGGAGAAAATAAAAATGACAGTTGATGAAATACTACTAGGCCTAGAAAGTGGAACACTTAGATCAGCACAAAAAGTTGATGGTAAGTGGCAAGCAAATACAGAAGTTAAGCAAATGATTCTTGAGGTCTTTAAGGCCGGAAAGAATGTTGAACAATCAAAATTTGGTTATGAAGGATTTGTTGATAAACACAATATTCCAGCTCAAAAATTTGATACTGATCGCGGTGTAAGAATCGTTCCAGGTGGCTCAAGTGTTCGCCGAGGAGCTTATGTTTCAAAAGGCGTTATTATCATGCCTCCTGCATACATCAATATTGGAGCTTATGTTGACGAAGGTACAATGGTTGATTCACACGCTCTCGTTGGCTCATGTGCTCAAATTGGAAAGAACGTCCATTTAAGTGCTGGAGTACAAATTGGTGGCGTACTAGAGCCTATTGGACTAGCTCCGGTTATTATTGAAGACGATGCTTTTATTGGAGCAGGTGCTGTTATCGTTGAAGGTATTCAAGTTTTAAAACGCGCTGTAATCGCACCAGGTGTTATCCTTTCAAAAGGTGTACCTATTTATGACTGTGTAAATGAGAGAAGACTTGAACCAGGTGAGCCTATTCCAGAAGGTGCAGTTGTTGTACCGGGAACAAGACCGGTAAACGATAAACTTTCCTGGGCAAAGGATCAGGGCCTTTCAATGAATTGTGCCATGATTATCAAATACCGTGATGAGAAATCAGATGCATCACTAGAACTCGAATCATTTTTAAGATAGATAAATTATAATGTTAGATAAAAATATCACAAAAGAATTAAAGAAGTTAACGAAGAGAATCGACTCTTCGTTTTACTTCTATGACTTAGACAAACTTGAAGATCACTTACGATACATCGTAGAGAACAAAGATGAGAGCATTAAACTTTACTATGCATGTAAAGCAAATCCCCTATCATCTATCTTAAAGCTCATTAGAAATTTAGGAATTGGAATTGATGTGGCATCTAAGGGTGAATTAACTCAAGTTGTTGCAAGTGGAGTTAAATCTAGTGATATTATCTCAACAGGCCCAAGCAAATCTCGCGGCTATATAAGAACTCTCTTAGAACATGAAATCAATTGCGTTGTGGTTGAAAGTATCTATCAATTAAAATGGTTAAATGAACAGGCCAGTGAGATGGGAATAAAGGCACGCGCTCTATTAAGAGTTCAACTAGAGTGGGATAGCAAGGAAAAATCTGTTCTTGGTGGCGATGACATCACCGCATTTGGCCTAGATGAAAAAGGATGGAAATCAGTAGATCTAAGCGAGTATGAAAATGTGGAAGTGATTGGCTACCACGTCTTTCAATGGGGAAATATTTTAAGTGCATCAAAGCTTGAAGAAATTTGGGATCACACATGTGCTCGAATTAATAAACTAGCTCAAGATATGGGTGTAAGACCTCAAGTTATTGATCTCGGCGGAGGACTTGGTATCCCTTACCAAAACGAAAGTGAGAGAATTGATTTCAAGGATATCAATGCAGCTCTAGTGCGCCTTAAGAAAAAGCATAATCTTGAAAAGATCTGGATGGAGCTTGGCCGCTACGCCGTTGGTGAGTGTGGACTATACCTAAGCCAAGTTATTGATCGCAAAAACGTTAGAGGACAAGAAATTCTCGTACTTGATGGTGGAATAAATCATATTGCAAGGGCCGCACTCACAAATCAGGCCTTTCCCTGCGAAGTTCTTGAAGAATGTGAATCTAAGCAGAATCAAGAATTTCATGTACATGGGCCATTGTGTACATCTCTAGATAAGCTTGGCGTATTTGATCTTCCAAAAGATTGCGATTACGGAAATTGGTTAGTGTTCACCCAATGCGGAGCATACGGTTTTACTGAAAGTATGCCATTTTTCCTATGCCATAACCTGCCTGCAGAAGTCGTTAAGTACAAAGGTGATATCATGATCCCACGTACAATTAAAACTAGTGCAGATTGGATTGAGTAAATCCTTAAAGTGTATTTAAAACAGGGGCCCCTGGAATATTTCCTTGTGGTGGAGCAAATTGTCTTAAAGGTGCTGGATTAAGTCTTAGCTGGAATGGTTTCCCACTCGCATCAGTTTCCGTTTCACACTCATCTCCATCACATTTATAGATAGGAATTCTCGCTTCTCCACTGATCTTTAGATCTGGAAAGTTTGATGAAGCTGTCGTTGCAAGTTTGTAATCACCATCAGTTTTACATTCAACGCTTACTGTAAAATTAAATCTTTCTTTAGCCACTTCCATTTCTTCGCCATTTTCAACAGCACCAAGAGTTGTTGTTTTAGCGTCAACTTCCTCACCATCATCATCAACTGATGCTGGAATATTCTTTTGAAGTCGACAGGCCGTAACAGGTTCAACATGTGTTACTTTTATAATATTATCGCTATATTCAATTTTAATATTGAATTCAACATCATCATCTGAATTATTATCAGGGTTTTCATCAACATTTGTTGGCCCTACTGGTTCAGGCTGAGGATCTACGACTGAAACGTTATCATTATCAGATGTTGTTGTATTCACACTGATAGCAGGTGCGGCCACAACTGTTGCCCTAATATTATCTTCAGGCCCTCTAGTTCTAGTAGTTGAAGCTTGAGGAGTGTTTCGATTTCTTGAAAGGCCAATACTTCCATTAGTAGCGCTATTATCTGATTGCCTTAGTGCATCTGTACCATCTTCAAACATATCAAGTTGTCGTGGCGGGTTATTCGTATTTGTGGAAGCAGAAGTTGCATTATCACTCTGCTTAACAGCATCATCTACATTATCGAATAATCCAATTTGTTCAGTAGGAGATGGCCGAGGGTTTGTATTGCGAACACTATCTGTAGCAGCAACAGTTGCGCTTCTTCTATCGTTATCCATTATTTCTTCAATAGCGGCCCTTCTTGATTGAGATTTACCACTTGGTCCACGAGCAATTTCATCGGCCGTTAAAGAAGATTGTGATCTATTTCTAATAACATCTAATGCACTATCATATGCTTGTGGAGAAATGCGGTTGCCGGCCGCTCCATTAAATCTTACGCTAGGATTAATTAAGTCTGCTCTAAAAAGAGCTCCGGCCGCTTCATAATCGCTTAGGCGAACACCATTTTGAATCTTGTTATCAACACGAGCATAAAATGCATTAAGCTCTCGTTGTGTCATATTATCAATATCACTTAAAACAGAATCCAATCTTGCTCGATCTTGAACAGGCCTTGCCATTGTCGGCTGTGTTTCATCTAATCGTTCGATAATACTCTTATCTGGTTTATTAAATTGGTACGCCCTTTGTATTCTTGCATTATCTTTGGCCGCTCCAGGTGTACTTTGATGACGGACAATTGAACTGTCAATATCATCGCCAAACTTAAGAACAATATCACCGTTTAAGTTTGGACTTAAACCTTTTTCTTCTAATAATTTATAATGCTCAGGATGTGATGACTTACTAATCATAATACCTGATCCATCAGCAGTATAACGGACATCCTTAACGGCCATCATATCCATTGGAAAATCATCAGTGAAATGAAAGTCAATATTTGGATTAACAACATCATCACGTGATACCATTGTTCTAAAGTCGTCGACACCATTGAAGTTCTCACTTATTGGCCTAGAGCTAGATGTATTAGATGTGTTAGATGATTGTCTTGAGAGACGATTATCAGCTTCCATTGTAACGTTACCATGCTCATCAAATAAAGAGCCTTGCTCTGGTGCTTTTGTTTGTACACCACCATTATCAGCTTGTGCAGTAACCTTACCATTCTCATCAAAAAGACGACCTTGTTCTGGTTCTTTTGCTTGTACTCCACCATTATCGGCCTGTGCTGTTGCCTTACCATTCTCATCAAATAACTCCCCCTGCTTAGGAGAATCATCTGCATTTCGTGAAGCGCTTGCAGTGTTATCAGTTGCATCACTTGCTTTTGAGGCTTGAGAAGAAACGCTAGAGGCACCATCAAAGTAATTAGCTCCTCGTCTTAGTGCATCTGAAGAAGTGGCCAGTGCAGTTGAAGCTCGTCTTTTTGTCGCAAAATCAAGAGTTTTACCAAGGTAGCCATTAAAGGCCGTTGGAATATTATCAAGTTGATTTGCCACACCTCTCATTGTCATAGCAGTAAGTTTATCAGCGGCCCAACCATATGCTTGAACAGCTTGTGCTACTTTTTTACCACCATACATCGCAGTTTTACCTGTTAATTTAGCGGCCATAGAGAAAGCTTTTACCAATTTATTTTTTTGTAGATTAACTACGCGCGGGCCTATTTTAACAGCGAATCCCTTACCTGTTTGAACGATTTTGGCCCCGGCAACACCAGCAATCTTAATCGCCTTACCCATTGGAGAAAATAAACGTGACTTTGATACGGCCCTTGCTCCGACCATAATACCTTTACCCGCAACTTTTGCAGCATTGATCGTACCAGCAGTTAATAAACCAATTAGGACTTCGCCACCTACAACGCCGACAATACCACATGCCATATTCAATTTTTGGCCACAAGTTGCACATTCAAAACTTGTCACTGGTTCGACGCAAGTATCTTCACCATTTGCATCTTTTTCAAATTTTGCACATGCAAAATTATCATAAATACTTTCAGTAATATAATTTCCAATACCAGTCATTAAATTGGCAAAACCATCTTTTAATGTATTCACTGGATCATCTAAAAGTTTATCAACAAATGATTCTTCAGCAGAAGAAAGTAAGTGGAGCTTGTCTGAAGCTGCATCTTCAGCTTCCTCAGACCCACTAAAGAAATTTCCTATTTTATTGCCAATCCAACTGAAACCACCAGCAGCGACATCCCAAAAGAATTCCGCTGTACCTATTAAGTTTTTAACAAGGCCATTCCATGCAGTAGAAAGGCAGTTTGTATCAGTAGACTTTGGACATTCCATTCCAAGCTTTTCAGTTATAACGTCGCCAAGACCAAATGAAACAGTACTTGCAGCGTTACAAATTAGATCGTTTACACATTCTGAAGTTGGTTGTGACTTACCCTTACACTCATAAATCTCTTCTAAAACTAGATCCATATCTCTTGCAAGAGTTAGCTGATCCATCACGTTCCAGTCTTGAGTAGCACAAGCATAAAACTCTTCTGCCTCTAAACCTTGAGCGCCATCTTTAATTGATGCGACTTCAAGTGCTAGAAAATCAGGACAATTTATCGCTTTTTCATCGTCACCTAATTTACGCTCAGATGAACTCTCAATACTTTCAACAATACTAGATGGTAATGCAACAGCATCAGAGCGCCAACGGCCAGATGCATCTGTACAGAGCGACTTAGCGGAAGCTAAGTATAATTGGGTGATTTCAACAACGACTTCATCTGGCACTGAGTTTTCAGCTTGTAGTGATAATTGCGCAAATGAATATGAATTAACAATTAAAGCAAGTTGTAATAATAAACTAGTGAATATTGTTTTAACTGAGTTTCTAATCAAGACTCTCCTCCACGTCTACACGATAGACTTTGAAGGACACTATTAATTATTTGACGATCTGATTTTTCATCAGTCATATTCATTAAATACTTTATGTGGAATACTTCTCCACTACAATTGGCATAAATACTCTTTTCTTCAAAATGTTTTTTAGAAACAATGTATTGATGACCGACAGAAAATGAGCTTATTTTAGGTATAGAATTCTCACGAAATTTTAAAAACTTTACGCTTTCACCTTCATATTTCTCAACCCAACTCAGTCTTCCTTTCTTATAATCGTCAACTTGAGATTTAATCATCTGGCGATCAAGACTTTTGCTTTTAATTTTAGTTGGTGTAAATGAAATGATACTTCGATGGCCACTTGCATGCTTCTTTGACATTAGAACATATGGGAAGCCTAAGATATTTTCTTCAAAACGCCAGTCCTTAGGAACATCTCCTGTAATGACGGCCTTCTTTGTTTTATTTTTAACAACGAAATTACTTGCAAACGCACTACTTGCCGTTAAATACACAACAGTACAAAAAACAAGATGAATGACGCTTTTAAGGCAAGGCTTTCTCATAGTAGTTTTATCGGTAATTTCTTCTTAATACTTAATAAATATTACTGAAGATATTAATATTATTAGTATGTTATAATAGTACTAAATTTTAGGAAATCCCCTCTTCTGTATTCAATAACTTATACTAACTAGGGTGTGAAAACAGCGGCTTAAATAATTGGCTATGAGTAAAAAGGAAAGATGATGTTAACGAAAAGATCTCAAATTATTGATGAAACCAATCAAGGGCAATACGCACTCAATATCTATGAATTAACACCAGAAAAAATTAATGAAAATGCACCGATAGTCTATATACAAGCAAATGTTCACGGCGCAGAACTTCAAGGGAATATGGCCATATTAAAACTTTTAAATCTCTTAGAAGACAAAAAGATTAATAGTAAGATCACCCTAATTCCAAATGCTAATCCTTATGCAACTTCTGTAAAAATGGGAACCTACACTTATGGACGATTCAACCCTATTACCGGTGATAATTGGAATCGCATGTATCTGGACTTCTTCTCACAGTCACAAGGGCAAGGCCTTATAAGTGATGATGAAATCAAGGAGTGCAAATCAAAACAAGATTTTAAAATTCTTATAAAAAATAAAGTTAATGAGTATCGTCGCTATCACCAAGAGTATGGAATAAATGAGAATAAGAATCTCTTTATCACTCTCCAGGAACTTGCCAGTGATGCCGACATTGTCCTAGATCTTCACACGGCCGGTGTTGGATGTCGTTATGTCTATGGCCCAGATTACTTGAAAGAACAAATGAAAGAATTAAACTTTCCATTTAACCTAGTTATTCCTCCAGAATTTGGCGGGGCCATGGATGAGGCAACTTTTTATCCATGGGTAAAATTTCATGAAATTCATAAGAGTGAAAATACATTTGAATCCTACACTCTCGAATTAGGAAGTGAAGAGATCATCGATTCTAAAGCAGGCAAGGCCGATGCGATCAATATATTTAACTACCTAGTTAAAAAAGGTGTCATCGAAGATAAAGAAATAGAATGTCCAAAAAATGAAGCAACATTTTGCTTACTTAAAGACTACAAATCATTCTTTGCACCAAAGTCAGGTTTTGTGGAATACCATAAGTCACCTGGTGAATTCTTTAAAAAAGGTGAAAAGATTATGAGTCTATACCACTTTGATAAGATGGAGAGGCCAGAAGAGGTCATAACCCCTATTTTGGCCCCAGTTGATGGGATCGTCATAAATCATGCCCCAAGTTCAAATGTGAAAAGGGGCATGAATATATTAGAGGCCTTTACAAATTTTACTTCTTAAAGCTAAGCTTAAAGTCTGAAGCCTTACTACCTTCTGGCAGAACAATAAAGTAGCTTCCGTCAGGATTAATACGATACTCTGTTGAGAAATCTTCATTTTCAACTTTTATCGTTGTTGCATTCTTATTAATTCCTCTAACCATTGGGCCATCAAGACGATCTAGGAGAAGCTGCCAACCCAGACGATTATGGGCAACTGTTGGATCTCTTTTATCATAAGAAGGTTGAAAGCCATCAGAGCGTGGACTAACCTCAATAACATAAGGGATGACTTGCTCTTCTTCATACATCCAATCAATATCTGATCCATCTACTGAATACAGAGTTTCCCAAGCAGTCCCTGGAGTATAATTTAAAACACGTCCAAGCTCCTTTCCAATTCCCTCTACAACCTCACGATTAAGAGTTCTTTGGCCACGGCAACCATATGGGTAAATAACAAGTTCTGAATAGGCGTGATAAGAAATATTAAATACTGGTTTTATCTGTGAGACAAAATTCATAAGAACATTAGTTTCAGGCTCACTTGCGGCCTCACTTCCGCGATATGTTTGTGAGAATTTCCATCCACTTGAACCACGACAAGCATTCCAATTAGTTGGATAGTTTCGGTTGATATCTACACCGTAGCCACCTCTCGCATTCTTGCGCCACATATTCTCACCTTCCCATACTTTGATATTTCCATCAATATTCACAATAGGAAGAACATAAATCTCATTCGAATCTACCCAATGAGTAATCTTTTGATCTTTATTATACTTCGTTAAAAGCTCTTTAATAATGTCTGTCGTTACTTCTGCTGTCATAATCTCACGTGAGTGGTGCATACCATTAAATAAAACAGAAGGCTCACTAACCTCATCTTCATCTACATTATCTGAGATCTTCATTGCATAAATCGAGCGTCCTTCTAGAGTCTCTCCAATCTTGATTTTCTTTGCAATTGCAGGGTATTTTTCAGCATACTCAGTCATAAGCGCTTCAACTTCTACAGAGTTTAAATAGCGCTCATCAATAGAGCTTGTAAGAAGCTCATTTCGAGATTCGTTGATTTTGAAATTATATTTTTTAAATTCAATGAATTCATCTTTAGTTAGGGCCACATCAATTAGCTCATTTTTAATATCCACACCAAGAACATCAAAACCATTTTCTTGCAGGCCCTTAAGAGTTTTAGCGTAATTTGATTTAGCGTTGATGGTAAGTACTTTTGATGCTTTCGTAGAACTGCTATGGGCATAGCTAGTCAGTTGAGACAGCATCCATGCTGCCAAGATTAACTTCTTCATTATAACTCCTCATGTGTTAATTATATAATTATCCGCCATGAGGAGATTTTGCACAAATAGTGTTATTAAATGTTAGAACGGCTTTGAAGAGCGTGTATTCTCTTTTCTAATGTAGGGTGAGAACTAAAAATCTCGGCCATTGTTGTGCCACTAGAGATTTTAAAAGCACTCATATTAGGATTGCTATTATCAACCATTTTAGTACTTTGTTGCAGCTTTCTAAGAGCAGCAATCATTTTCTCACGTCCAGCAAGGCGCGCACTTCCTGCATCGGCCCTATATTCGCGAAAGCGTGAAAACCACATTGTTATTGGCATTGCCAGTAGTCCAAAGACAATATCTAAAACAACGACGAGCATTGTTTGAGCAAAGTATCCAAGACCAGGTCCTTCATCGTCTTCAGAACGCATAGCATTTGAGATTGCCATGGCAGCTAAACGAGATAAAATCATGACAAAGGCGTTTACCACACCTTGAACAAGTGCCATTGTTACCATGTCACCATTGGCAATATGGGCAATTTCATGTCCAATTACACCCTCTGCTTCATCACGACTCATGGTATGAATAAGTCCAGCAGAGACTGCTACCATGGAATTATTTCGACTTGGCCCTGTTGCAAAGGCATTAACTTCATTTGAGTTGTAAATATAGACTTCTGGCTTCTTAATTCCACTTAATTTAGCGTAATTTGATACAGATTGAGCAACCCATCCGTAATTAGGATCGTTTTCACTAATTTCAGTCATTGGATACATTCTTTTTGCCATAAATTTTGACATGGCCAAAGAAATAAATGATCCAGCAAATCCCCATACAGAACAGAAGATGATAAGCATTTCAAAGCTATATCCACCTTGATTCATATGCATTGGAATCCCTAATAGACTAAGGATGATTCCAACTGTTGCGACAACTAAGATATTAGTGAGAATAAAGAGTCCGACTCTTAACATTGTATTTTACTCCATTAAAAAATAATAATATCGACATAATTATGCCTGAAAGCTCTATACGGTCAATAACAACCGTATTGCTTGACAAAAAATTTACAAAAATTCTCCTGGCCCAATAAAAAATACTAAAGAATTAAGGGATTTAGCCGAAGTTAATTAATGAAGTTATAAAACTTCTCAATATTGAGTCAATAAGTCGGGTTAAATGTTTAATAACAAGGTCCTCACAAAGAATGAGATTATCTGGAACGCAATCATATTTGTTGCTGTAATCTTTACTGCTATTGAGGCACCTTTTTCGTTCATTTTTCAAACCAAGATTCAAAAGTGGCAATTAGTAAGTGATCTTATTATTTCAGGACTTTTTGTAGGTGATCTGATTTTTCGTTTTCAAAAGAAACGTGAACAAAATATGAAGTTCACATCTAAAGGCCATCGCTTAAAGTGGATGACACTTATGAGCGTCGATTTAATTGCCTCGATTCCTTATGATATCTTAAGTTACGCACTAGGCTTTCACGCTTTTACTTACTTTAGATTATTTCGCTTAGTACGAGTTGTAAGATTATTTGAAATAGTCTCACATCTTGCCTTTGTGCCTAAGGCCATTAAATTTACGGCCATTTTAACTGTCTTCTCTGTTGCAGTTCACTGGATTAGCTTATGCTGGATTATGATTGCTCCAATAGATCAGGCGCAAGTCATTGACCGAACTTCACATTATATTACGGCCATGTATTGGACGGTAACTACTCTTACAACAATTGGTTATGGAGATATTACTCCTACGACAAATCAAGGTCGCCTCTTTACGATGGTGATCATGATCTTAGGAGTTGGTGTTTATGGTTTTGTCATTGGTACTGTAACAAAAATGGTTCAAGATGGTGAGCGCTACAAGCAACAAAACCGTGAGAAGATGCATGATCTAGCAAGTTTTATGAAGCATTATAATGTTCCAGAGAGACTTCAACAAAATGTTTTCAGTTACTACAATCACCTTGTAACAAAGAGACTTACAGAAAACGATAATAAAATTATTAATGAATTACCTCAGGCCCTTCAAAGTGAGCTTTCAGTTTACATGAATATGAAGTTAATTCGAAATCTGCCATTCTTTAAGAATTTAACTTCAAGCTGCCTTAAAGAGGTTGCTGGTGCCCTTGAGCAAAAATACTACGGACCTGGGCAAACTATTATCAATATCGGTGAGACAGGAAGTGAGATGTATATCATTGGCCATGGTAGTGTTGAAGTAATTCTAAGCGATGGAAACGTTGTAGCAACTCTTCACGAAGGTCAAATCTTTGGTGAAAGTGCTCTCCTACACGACACTAAGAGAAATGCTAATGTTCGCGCTCTTGGATATTGTGAATTATACCGACTCGACAAAGAACAATTTGATGAAATCACAACACGTCATGATGAATTAATTGATCGAATCTCATCTCTAACCTCTCGTCGCTCAGGTGATCGCTCAGAGCGTCATTCTTCAAGCGTGAAACGCATTCAGCAAAAGCTTAAAGAACAAGAAGAAGCTGCGTAATAAAGATAATCTATTGCCTCATTAGAATGAATTACCTTCCTTTAAACATGTTCATTTGTTAGAATATTCTCACTTTTGGAGGATATACTATGTTAGATAATCAAATCGCAAAAGAAGTTATTGACTATGCAATGTTGCGTGGTGCTGACTTCGCAGAGATCTTTATTGATCGCCAAACTTTTGAATCAATCTCAATTAAGAGCTCAAAAGTCGACAATATTGAAAATGGAATTAATTTTGGTATCGGAATTCGTCTCTTCTATGGAACGAAAGTACTTTATGGATATACTAATTCGAAAAAGAAAGAAGATCTTTTAGATATTGTTTCTTCTCTTAGTGCAAAAGACTTAAGAGATCCAATTACGACTGCGACAAATTTTAATTTTGAAAAAATTAATCAAGCACACTTCGTGCAAACAGGTCTAAAAAATAATATCTCACTTGATCAGAAAATACCTCTACTTATGGCCATTGATGAAATGACTCGTAAGCAGACTGATAAAATCACGCAAGTTCCAATTGGAACAACTCAAAGAATGCAAGAAATTGAAATTTTCAATTCTGAAGGTTTACACATTACAGATGAGAGAAATTATATTCGCCTAAGAGCATCTTGTATTGCAAGTGATGGAACGATTCAAGATAGCGCAGGATACTCTCCAGGGGCAATGCTTGGTTGGGAATTCATTCTTGGACAAGACCCAAAGTATATTTCTGAAAAAATGGCAAAGGAAGTTCTAACAAAGCTTAAGGCCAAGCCATGTCCAGCTGGAAAAATGCCAGTTGTAATTGATAACGGATTTGGTGGAGTAATCTTTCACGAAGCTTGTGGTCACCTATTAGAAACAACGTCTGTTGCCAAGAAAGCATCAGTATTCTGGGATAAGAAAGGCGAACAAATTGCTTCTAGTGTCGTTAGTGCTGTTGATGATGGAACAAACCAGAACTATTGGGGATCGATTAATATCGACGACGAAGGTATGGCCACTCAGAAAACACAACTAATTAAAGATGGAATCCTTACAAACTTTATGGCCGATAGAATGGGCGCTCAAAAAACAGGTCACCCAAGAACTGGTAGTGCAAGACGTGAGTCTTATAAATATGCTCCTACTTCACGTATGAGAAATACTTATATTGAAGCAGGAAATGATAAGTTTGAAGATATGATCTCTTCAATTGATCACGGAATTTACTGCGCTCAAATGGGCGGTGGATCAGTTAGTCCAGGAACAGGAGAGTTTAACTTTTCGGTAATTGAAGGATATGAAATCAAGAATGGAAAGATTGGAGATGCTGTAAAAGGCGCAACTCTAATTGGAACAGGACCTGATACCCTAACAAAGGTTTCCATGGTTGCTGATAACCTCGATTTTGCCGCTGGTGTATGTGGTTCAATTTCAGGTGGTGTTAATACGACCGTAGGTCAGCCAGCACTTAAAGTTGACGAGATCCTAGTTGGTGGAGGTAAGTAAATGAGCACGAAGACAAAACAACAAACACAAAAAGAAATAATTAATAAAACCCTTAATATGGCAAAAGACATGGGATTAAATGACGTTGACGTTATCATCTCAGGCTCTGAGTCTTTTTCACTAAAAGCAGACAGTGGTGAATTAAGTGAGTATAAGAAGGCCAATACAGGTGCCCTTGGTGTACGTGTTATTAAGGATCAAAAGGTAGGTCTAAGCTTCACTGAAGACCTAGGTGATGATGCAATTAAGACTATTCTTGAAAATGCAGCACAAAATTCGAAATTTTCAAAAGTTGATGAATACCAATTAATTGAAGAAGGTACACAAGTTGATGATATCAACCCTGTGGCAAATATTGAGTATTCACCTGATGCTAATGAGATGATTGAAAAAGCACTTTTTTTAGAAGAAGAAGTTAGAAAGCGTGATAGCAATTGTGAGTCTGCACCTTATAATGGAATGGCCGAAGGAATTTCAAATTTTGCCATTGGAAACTCAAAAGGTGTTCTTTGTACACATCAGTCAAAATCATATACTGCATACACATCTGCTCTTGTAAAAAAGGGTGATAAGAATGCTATGCACTACCTATTTGATTCAAAAAGAGACTTTAGAGAACTAGATTACGATAAAGTGATTAACGGATCTCTTGAAGTGGCCAATAACTTCATCGATGCATCTCAAATCAAAACTGGTGATTATGATGTTACATTTGAAGTTGATCTCTTTGATAATATCATTTCAAGTTTCATGCTACTTTTTAGTGCGAAGGCGGCCATTGATAAATCAAATCCATGGCGTGAGAAACTAGGAGAAATGGTAGCTGATTCAAGACTAACTTTTAAAGATGATCCTTTCTTTAAGGCAGGCCACAGTGTTTGTCCATTTGATGGTGAAGGAAAGAAGAAACAAACCAATACCCTACTAGAAAATGGAAAGCTAGTTCAATTTCTTCACAATAGTGCTACAGCAAGAGAGCTTGGACTAGAAAATAACTTCTGTGCAACTCGTGGAGCAAAGAGTCCTCTTAGTGCCACGACATCAAATTTTCTAATTGAAGCAGGAACAAATACACAAGATGAATTCAACTCACGTCGATATGTGGAAATTCTAACGGCACAAGGGCTTCACAGTGGTATTAAACCAATCTCTGGTGAGTTTTCACTGGGAGTAAGTGGACGTATTTGGAATAACGGTGAAATAGAAACTTACTTTAAGGATGTAACTGTAAGTGGAAACTTCTTTAAGATGCTAAGTGAAATTGATCTTATAAGTGATAAAGTTGAAGCATCAAGTGATCACTCACTTTTCACTCCTAAAATTCTATTTAGTAATTTAATGATTGCAGGATCATAACTAGGTGCCATGCACCTTTTGTTTCGCATATGCGTAACAAAAGGTGCATGGCACCCTGTTTTTATTCTAATACCTTTGGAAAAACATATAATTGATAGCGTTGCGAGATGATTTGGAATAAAGAGACACCATCTCTTTCCCACTCTTTATCTTGCTTAGAAAGCTGTGCCCTGCGACTATCTTTTTCTTTTAGATTTCTAAGATGATCTTTTAATTGTCCTGCCGTCATTTTAGAGTTACCAATCGTAACAACAGCGTCATCATCCATTTCAAAAAGGCCTTCAGTATCTTCTAAGTTACTAAAGTCTATTAAGCTATCCTCGTTTAGTGCATTTGAACCCACTTTAGTATTAGAAGAAGTGCCAACACCACCCTTACGAGACTTACCATTCTTTAAAGCATCCGGATTTATTGCTTCTTGAGAATATCCTTCTTGTTCGCCATTTGACGATGTATCTTCACTTTGCATTCCTAAGCGTGATCCTCTAGAGCGCTGACTGCTGCCGCTACCAAATGTTCCATCTCTAAATGAATCAGAAAGAGAAGATAAAATACCATCATGCTCGGAACGTCTTTCATCTGCTAATTTTTGTAAATTATCAAATTCAGAAGATTTCCCTCGCTTCTTTAGGGCATCTCTCATTAAACCTAGATCCTTACGACGACGATCGTTATTAGAGATCTGTCTTGAAACTCCTCTACTTAGATCTGAAATGGCCTTATTGCTTGAGCCCTTACCTGCTTCGAGACGGCCACGAATAGAAGAGTTGGCCCCCTTCTTATTAGTCATAGCATCTTTAAAATTATTTGTGGCGGTACTAAAACCTGAAAGCCAATTGGTAAACTCACCAAATCCATTATTAAGCTGTATCTGATCCCATGGCTGCTGAGTTTGCTTTCTATCAAGTTTTGTATTATCAGTAAGACCTTCTTTAACAGTATACCAATAATTATGCATTTTAAGTGCGTACGCAGCTGTGGACGAGAGGTTAGCAAGAGTTTGTCCCATGTAATTATTCATCTTAGCTATAAGAAGCTCAAAATACGGAATGAGTCCTGGAGTGATATAATAATCAAGCTTTGTTACCTTAGGAGCATAGAAGTGATAACGATAAGCATATTGAGCAAATTCCTGTGCCATACGCTTACGATCCGTATTTTCACTCTCAAAGCCATTATCTTCAGATATTAAAGTTGATAAGAAATATCCCTTTGCATGATCGCGATAGTAATTTGTGACTTTATCATCAAGCGGAAAATAATTTAATGTCTTTTCTTTTTGAGCATTAAAACGTATCGGACTTGTGGAGCGATAACTCGTATTATAATTTGAACTCATATCAGGCAAGAAAGGATCAATTATCCTAAGTGCGACTCCACCTTCTCGTTTGACGTATGTATTTCTGGAGCAAACACCTACGGCCATCTCTTGATTACAGACATCATTTTTTCGCGACAAGAATTTCATACATTTAATTTTATATTTTTTACCAACTGTTACACGTGCAATTTTCCACTTACTTTTACGACGTGGGCCACAAATATTTTCAGGACCTCTTTCAGGATCAAGATCCATATCAGCATCACTTAAAATCCCCATCACTCCTGTCATTGATACATTTACGATACGGTTAAATAATGAATTCTTATGAAGGCCTAAAAACTTCATCAATTCCATGATCCAACAAACAGGATAAAGACATTTTCGAGATAAAGTATATTTTTGACCATTATATTTAATGTAATTCCAATTATATTCTTTTAACCATTGCACAGTATATTCAAAGAGAGCTGTACCATGTGATAGATTTTGTAGACTTGCATCTTCAATGGCCTTAATTTTCATAAGGGCCATATCTCTTAAGAATAAAGTGAAATCCTCACCGTGTCCCTTTGCTGTCTCTTTCCTTATCGCTTCAAAAGAAACTTTTCCTTGTGAGACAAATTCATCATAGCGAGAAGTCTTATCACACTCACCACTTCCAATACATGCCGTTACTTTATCAAGAGTTTGTACAAAATAATCATTTTCTCTTTTGGCAACATTATAGCCTTCATTTTTAACAATTTTTGTCCCAACAGAGTTTTCAACAATACTCTCGCTACCACCGGCCTCTTCCACGGACTCGACTTCTTTTTTGTGAACTGTATCAAGATAATCTTTAGAGCCTACTTGGTTACAATTTTCTTCATTTTCATCACACACCGTTTTTTCACTATTAATGACATATGAATCATACATCCCAAGCCCATTACAATTAGCAATGTAATTGGCCTCAACATCAGGTTGTAACCAATCCGTAGGACTCATTGGGCCGACTGTATCAACACAGCGACACATCATTTCAAGAGATCTTTTCTTTAGCGTGGAATAAAGTTTATAAAGCGAATGCTTATATTTTACGGCCTGAAACCTAACAACATCTCTAATATTATAACGTCCATTTCTATCCTTAGGGTTATTACCATCAAAACCAGCAAGATATTTAGGATCTTTTCTCATATAATAATTAATAATGTTATTTTGAGCATCAGCAGTAATCTTTCCATTATAGAATAAATGAAGAAAGATCTTTTCTTCTTTATCAGGAAGATTATTTAGATAGTTTTGAATTTCTTTTAAAGCTGCCTCACCCACACTTTGATCAAATTCATCCCAAAGAGGTTTTCCTTTACCAACCATCGATGGATCAAAGAGATCAAGATTATATCCTCGCATTGAGTTTACTTGTACATTCCAATTATATTCGATGTTACTGGTACCAGTTAAGTTTCCTCTAGCTGCTTCAGCAGTATTATACTGGGATTTAATATGAAAGAAATCTCCTTCATCTTTACCACCAGTTGTATAATCCATAGCAAACATCATCATCATCATTTCAAAATAACTATCTGACTGCTTTGATAGAAAATCTCCGAAGAGATTTACACGACATGACTTCATATCTGAGATTGATATATCTTTAAATAAAGGAGAGCTGTCATCCATACCTGAATATAATTTATAATCAGGATCTGTTGAATCACCACCTCTTAACATTGAGATATAATCAGCTTCAATAACACCATCATTAATATTAACTTTAATATTATTTACACAATTATCAATCTTAGATTTTCTTCTCGAGGTATTAGGGTCTCCAAGTTGTGTATTTTTATCAATACAGCTATTTAAAGCACTTATATAAGGTGCTTGAAACGATTCAAAGGCACTCTCACTATGTTGAGGGTGTTTTGGATTAGTCTTAGTTTGGTTTCTAAAATCATCTAAGATCTTAGTTGCCTCAGCCTTTTTGCGAGCAACTGCACTTTGGTGATTGGCCTCAATTGTAATTTTATCTGATAATTCTTTAAAACATTCCTGTCTTGGGTATTCATAAGAAAAACCACTATCGCGATCTCTTATTTTAACTGGCTTAGAATCACAATTACTAATTTGTGACTCTAATTGATTCATATAAGTATTAATTTTCGAATTGTTAACACCATTGTCAGTTAATAGCTTTTTCATATTTGATTTTGCGCTGACAACTGATGTTTTTAATTGTTCACTCCTTTCAACTTCAGCAGCTTGTACACTTGGAATTAATAACTCCATTAAGAAAGCAGGAATTGCTGAAAAAGATGGAATAATTGGAGCACAAACTCCGTTTGAGTTTTTAAATAAAGACTCACAACATTCTTGATTCTTTCCTGGTCGACTTCCAATACCAATACATGAAGAGCATTTATAATTTGCTTTACACGTTTTTGTTTCTTTATCACAACTATTAGAGCAGCATTCAGAGTCACGACGACAGCTTTCTTTATAAGTTTGGCAAGTATTGATATCAGTAACCCTTATCATTCTCTTGCATGAGCCCTCTAGACAATAATCTGAAAAAATAGAACAGTGTTGATTCTTATTCTTAGGAACAAGGCACTTTTCATAAGGACGCTGCGACTGATCTTTCACATCTAACTTAATTGGGAAATCGCATACCAATTTACCACTACATTGATTAGTGGCCGAGTAACAAGCATCCCCAGCATTAAGATACTTCTTTTCAGAATACATATACTCAGAAAGTTTGTGTGCTCTTTTGTTCTGCGGCTCTTTTTCTAATTTAGAATAAATAAGATTTTGAAATTCAGTACTTGATTCAGGTAGTCCTTGCTTTATATATTCAATAACTGCTTTTTTATCTAGCTTCTTTGATGAACCTAGTAATTGTTTAATCTTAGGGATTTCACTTTTTTGAATTGATTTAAAATTATTCCCATAGACACTGACTTGTGAAACAAGAATGAGGCAAAGAAGTATAGTAAAAATATTATTGAATTTTGAGCGAAGCATAAGTTTCCTCTAGTGGCCTCTCATTAATTTTTATTAAGAGGCATCATTATTTCATATACTTATTTTATCGGAAGAATGAGTTCATTACTCAAGTGTATTGTAGGATGTTGAAATCAGGTAAGATTTTCGAGATTTTAATAGCTTATGTGTGCCAACTTAATGACACACATAAGCATATAATCAATAACTTAGAAAGGTATTAAACTTTTTTGATGGCCTCATCAATCATGGCCTTACGAGTTGCTGCATCTTTCCAGCGATCTTGTGCATCAGGGGCCAATTTAT
This sequence comes from Halobacteriovorax sp. BALOs_7, assembly GCF_003612895.1. GTDB lineage: Bacteria > Bdellovibrionota > Bacteriovoracia > Bacteriovoracales > Bacteriovoracaceae > Halobacteriovorax_A > Halobacteriovorax_A vibrionivorans. Next base: position 1,626,301 of record NZ_CP027772.1, read on the forward strand.
GAATTGGATCAAAATAAGTGAAAACTTTATCTGGTTTAACGTATGGTGCACGCCAAACAGAGATACCATTTTCTTGATCGTAGTATTCATAAGAAGCAACGTGACGCTTTCCACCACCACCAGGTAGGTCACAGACAAAAGTTGGAGTATTAAATCCAGCTGTTGTACCACGAACTGCTTTTTCCAGTTCTTCACCTTCGCCAAGAGTTGTTCTGAAGTGTTCACATCCTGGCACCATATCGTGCATATAAACATAGTATGGTTGAATATTCATGTAACCAAGTTTACGAGTTAGAAGTACCATCTCATCAACATGGTTATTTACACCTTCTTGAAGAACTGCTTGGTTACGAACTAAGATTCCTTCACTAAAGAGACGGTCCATGGCCATTTGAGACCACTTCGTAATTTCAAGCGGTGAAGAGAAGTGCGTATGAATTACCATTTGTTTTCCAAAGCCAATAGCAAGCTTATGAACCTTAACTAATGCTTCCATCCACTTATCATCTGTAAGAATCTTTTGAGGGAAAATTGCAATTCCCTTAGTAGCATAACGAATACGTCTAATATGAGGTATCTTTAATAAATTCTCACCAATGTATTGGATTTGTTTTGGGTTGAGCATGAAAGCATCACCACCAGAGATAACAACGTCTTCAACTTTTGGATGTTGAGCAAGATATGCAAATACATTATCCCAATGTTTTTGATTTGCTCCATAAGACTCTTTTTCAACAGACTCTGTAGAGCCACCAATAACACGTGATCGTGTACAGTAAGAACAATATACTGGACAAATCGTTAGCGGAAGAAAGAGTACCTTATCAGGGTAACGATGTGTCAGCATCGGCACTGGCGAGTCAACATCTTCACTAAGAGAGTCTGCCATATGCATAGGGTGATCTTCTAAGAACTGAGAGCCGATTGGTAAGAATTGTTTTCTTAGAGGACAATTCTCAGGATCGTCCCAATTAATAAGTGCAAAAACGTAAGGAGTGATTCTGATATTCATTGGAGTTATTTGTTGGCCTTTTTGTAGGTCTTCAAAAAACTCTTTTGAAATTTTATCACCTAGTACTTTTTTGACTTGGTCAATTTTACGAATTGAGTTTTTCAGCTGCCATAAGTGGTCAGAAAACTCTCCTCTTGTAACGCCTGCCCATGCAGGAATCTTTTGCCAGAAATCATCATTTCTAAAATTGCGATGTTCAAGATCTGGTATCTTTGAATGATCAATATTAGTCATATAAAAAATCCTTGAATGTAATTTGTAATATTATATCTCAAAATATTGCTTTTTAGGAAACGCTAATCGTGTCATTATAAATATATGGAAAAACCTAATTTAGACTTCAAGACAAACATTTTAGATAATGTAACTAGACAGATATCGACAAAAGACGTCAAAAGCTTTCTTCACGCCCAAGGCTACTATCATGGAAAAGATCGCTTCATGCAAATGGAGATGCTTAGACTAATTGCACAAGGTCGCCTATGTGAGTGTTTAAAAGATACAGAGGAAACATTTGCTATTGATAAATATATGCGTGAATTAGGAATAGACTATTTTGCGAGACAAGAGATAGACAATCTTGACGAGAAAACGTCTAATCTACTCAGCTATTATGTTAATGGAGTAAACAAGGCCATGAGCGAGGGCCTACCATTTGAGTTTAAGCTTCTCTCACACACGCCTCAAACTTGGAAAATTAGTGACACAATACTAACAATCAAGGCCATGAGCTTCCTCGGCCTGGCCCAAGGTCAACAAGATCTTGAAAAGCTTATTATACAGCTTCTTCAAAATACAAATCACCAAGATAAGCAAACACAAGATATTAAAATAGAAAGAGTAAAGTCCCTTGCTAAGGGCGCTCTTGATACTATTAGTGATAGTGAGATCAATCTTTTACAAAAAGTAAAAATATATAATCCTCTAATTCCTGAAAGTTATGAGTTTTTAAAATTTATCCCTAAAATTCAAGCTTCTAATAATTGGGTATCAAATAAAATGGGCCACGCAATACATGCATGTGATCCTCATTTAGAATGCAATCGCCTACCGGCCATTTGGTATGAAATGAAAGCAAATATCCAAAATGTTGGAAATTTCTTTGGTATTACTATGCCTGGTGTCCCAGGGTTTGTTATGGGAAGAAGTGATGATACTGCTTTTTCTTTTACTTATGGTTTCATGGATATGGTGGATCATTTTATCGAAGAAGTACGCGATGGAAAGTATCGCTTTGAAACGAACTTTTTTGATTTTAAAGTTCGAAGAGATATTATTAAAAGAAAGAATAAAAAAGATGTCGAAATTTATATTAAAGAAACACATGCTGGTTTTCTAGAGGCAGACAGTGAAATAAAAAATATCAAAGATGGCCACTATTTATCAATGGCATGGTCATGTCGAAAAAGAGGTGGCGCAAAAACTCTTAAGGCAGTTCTGGATATCTTTCATGCAAAAAATGTTGATGATTTATTTAAGTGCGTTTCAGATGTAGCAATAAGTTGTAACTGGCTTCTATCAGATTCTGAAGGTAATATTGGCTACCATCAATCAGGAGTCCTACCTAAGAGAAACTTTTCAGGACTGTATCCAATTGAAGGATATTTTAAACAAAATATTTGGCAAGGCTATTACGAGGGTCATCAGCTTTATCATTTTAAAAACCCTAATGAAAAAATTATTGCAACGGCCAATAATAGGATTCAAGATGAACACTTCCCTACTGCTATAAATGCACCAATGGCCTCATATCGTAAAGATAGGGTAACTGAGCTTTTAGTAGAAAATCAAAAGCATTCAACAGATCTTTTTAAACAGATGCAAGGTGATACTTTTTCAAGACAGGCCGACCTTTATATTAATGTTTTTAAGAGTGTATTTGAGGAATCAGATCTTGGAAGAAAATTAATTAACTGGAACCGTAATTATGATGTAGATAATAAAATTGCGCCTATTTTTGAATCGTTTTATAAAACACTTCTAAAAACGTTCTTTAGTGATCACTTACTTGGAAAGCAAGTAACGACATATTGTATGGATGAGACATCAATTATTGCAGACTTCTATGGTTTATTTGATCGTATTTTTCTGACAAATGATATTGACCATATTTGGTTTAAGGATACAGCAGACAAGGATACATATATTGCCAAGGCCCTTAAAGAATGTGAGCAAAGGCAAGCTGATACCCGCTGGGGAGATATCAATCGCTACAAAATGAAGCATATTCTCTTTGACGGAAAACTACCGTCTTTTCTAGGCTTTGATGTTGATAATATTGAAATCCCAGGAAATCGATCGACAATTACTCAGGGTGCTGTCTATGAAGCTCATGGAAGAACAACGTCATTTGTCCCTTCATGGAAAATGGTAACCGATCATCGAAATCACGATGTCTATACAGTTCTACCAGGAGGACTAAGTGATCGCAGATTTTCAAAGAACTATAAAAGCGACCTAAGTAACTGGATTCATGGAAAATATCGACAGAATTCAATTGTTTAAAATCTAAACCTAATATGTAAGCTTTACAAACTTAGGCCTACAATTTTCTTTATTTGCTATAAATGACTCTATGAAATCATCAAAGCAAAATCGATATATTGTTGGGCCAATACTACTTATCCTAGTTAATACTTTCACTCTAGCAAGTGACACTTATAAGAATATGCTAGAGAGCGAATTAAAGTCTTTTACAACAGATACTGAAGAGATTTCATATAGAACAACATTCACTCCACGCTACGTATTGAAGTACCATGAGAGAGTCAAAATTGTTGAAGAATATCGTGAGCTAGAAAGAACGTTGACTTCTAGAGATCATGAGATTGAACAAATTAGAAAGTACGTAAAAAAGAAGAATTATCTTAAGGCGCTAAAGGCCATTGATTATAAGATTCAAAAATATAATACTGCAATTAACTTAATGAATTATTTGATGATGAGTGGAGATAACTTTATTGCTGCACTATCTGATGACTTTGAAGATATAAATTATGATTCAAAAGCGTTTGAAAAACTCTTTAAGTCAGTAAAAAAACAAATGCAGTATAACTCTCGTTATTACAAACAAAGACGTAATGACCGTCATTCACATACAGGCTTTGATAAATATGAACTAAGAAATCTTAGAAATCCTACAATATTTGACTTTAATGAGTTGAAAGATGAAATCAGCTCTCTTGCAAAGAATACGAAAGATAAAGAAATTGTTGAAAAGATATTTGACGGGATTGAAGAATTTCAAGGTGAAATCAAGGCCTTTAAAACATTAAAGAAAGAAACTGAATGGAATGCTGGAAGATATACAATATTCTACGGTATTAAAGAGTTTATTTTAAAAAGTTTAAGCTACGTTGCCCTACCGATGAAGCATGCAATAAAAGAAGAAGAGCTTCAAAAGGTATCTGAAAGAGAATTTCAACCAGGTGATATCGGAGCGATTCAACGATATGGGAAACTATCAAATTTAGTATTTAAAGGAAATTGGACCCACGGCCTAATTTACATCGGTGAATACTCGAAGTTTTCAAATTACTTTAATGCGGATGAAGAAACCAACGAATTATATGCACAAAAGTGTATCGACCAAGGACTTAATTGCAAAAATTATCTTAGTTACTTACATGCGAAGTTTCCTGATTCAATGAAGGAATATAAGAAAAGTGAAGAAGACGGTAATCCATATGTAACACTTGAAGGCCTAAAGCCTGGGGTTGTCTTTATGGAATTAGGTCCTTCGATGGCATGGGATAACCTAGTTATCTTAAGACCAAATTTAAAAAAGAAGGATAAGGCCCTAGCACTTGAGAGAACATTTTCAAGCATTGGTAAAAAGTATGATTATTCATTTAATGGAAATTCATATTCTCGATTTGTATGTACTGAGCTAATTCAATACTCGTATGAATCAAATCCACATGAGGATAAAGAAGGTATTGATTGGGATGTAAATATTGTCATGGGGCGACCTGCAATGTACGGATTTGATCTTGTGCAAACGTTTATCAATCAAGAAGAAGATAAGAATCGTCCAAAACAGCTTAGTTTAGTGCTATTTATGAAAGGTCTAAAAAAGAAAGAAATTAAGCGCTCATTAAAGGAGCCAGAATTTGGAACGGCCAAAAGAGGAACAATAAAAGAATTAAAAGATACCTTATAAGAAAAGGCCGCATGAGCGGCCTTTTTTATTTGTTATTTTAAAACGAAATTTGAAGGAAGTGGTAAAACAGATCCTTTGATATAGATCGGAGCACGACGAGACTTCTCTCTTACTTCTACTTCCATATCAGCTACATCTTCCTTAGCTGAAGCAATGGCCTTTGATAAAGAAATATCTAAAGAAAGTATTGCTGCACGCTGTGCACGCTCAGAATTGACAACACCACCAGTCTTAACTTTACCAGCTAGAAATGACTTCGTATCAACTGTTTCCATAATAATCTTTTTTACATCAACAGGCTTTAAACTTGGGTTGATATCAAGAATCTTTCCAGCAACACCAGCTACATAAGGAGCGGCCTGTGAAGTTCCAGAAACTTTAATATACTTATTACCTGGAGCACTTGAAAGAATACCAACACCTGGAGCTGCTACATCAACCATCTTTTCACCATAATTAGAAAAAGGTGCAAGTGATGAATAATCAATAGTTGCCGCTACTGATAATTCATTATCACCTTGAATATTAGTTGGTGATGTTGGGTACTCATCATTGTTAAGTCCATCATTACCGGCAGCAAAAACAAATAAAGTATTTGGTGCTGCTTTTAGCATTGATTGTGAATTATCAACTAAAGCATTAACAAAGTATTTAGCATAATGCTCTACTGTCTCAGGATTTGGTTCTTTTTTAGAAACAGTCTTCATAACAGTTTCAACAATCATTTTTGCTTGTGGAAATCCCGTACCAAATGATCCGTTAGCAACCTTAGCTCCGTGATCAGATACATAGTAAGCAATTTCATTGAAAGTACCAGTCTGAGCTTTAGCAAGAGCATCGATTGCTCTTTTTACAAGAAAATCAATAATTCCCTTATCTTGGTTAAGTGAAGCAATTTCTTGTCCTGGAAGTTTTACTTCTGTTGGAATAAGTTTTACAGCTAAGATTTTTGCATCATCAGACTTTGTAGCACTAATTCCCGCTACGTGAGTTCCGTGCATAAAGTTACCGTAAACAGTCATACGCTTAATAAAGTCTTCATTTTTAATGATTGACCTCATCCAGTCTAATTCTTCAGGAGTAATCGTCCCACGCATCGACTTTTCTTGTAACTCGAAGAACTTAACCATATCGTCATTTAACGTTCCAAGATATTTGTAATCAATTACCTGATTATTAGATTCAGCAAAGTTCCAACCATAAACATCATCTTGGTATCCATTACGATCTTCGTCTCTTTGGTTACCAGGAATCTCTAATTGATTAATCCAGGCCTTTGGAGCAATCACGTCGTGTTGCATATCTGTACCTGAGTCAATAATAGCGATAGTTGCTGCTGAAATTTGAGATGTTACAATGGCCGCTGCCATTATCTTTGATAAGTATTTCAAAATCTCCTCCATTGAGTATTTTTGCATAAATATAGTCTAATCTATATTTTAAAAGTATATTCTATGATGTAAAGCCGCTTTAGCAAAAGATCTGACAACACAACGTTTAAACGGTGCACAAACAAAGGTATACAAATGAAAAAATTTAATATTTTCGCCACAGATATAATCCAAGGCCCCCTTTATGAGAGGCTTAAGAAAGATGGTCATAAACTTACAGTTTGGGATCGCAAAGAAGATGGCCCTCTCACAAGTGAGAAAATGATAGAAAATGCTAATGACTCTGAAGTGATAATTTCAATGCTTAGCAATACAATCGATGCCTATATATTGGCCCAGCTACCTAAGCTAAAACTTATCACTCAATATGCTGTTGGCTTTAATAATATTGATATTAAATATGCTCACTCTAAAGAAATCATTATTTGTAATACGCCAAATGTTTTAACTGAAGCAACGGCCGAATTAGCAATGGCACTTATGCTGGCCGTTGCAAGAAATTTAGAAGCTGCAAGAAAGAATGTTCTTAATAAGGAATGGGAAACATGGGAGCCTTCAGGCTTTATTGGAAATTCTCTATTTAAGAAGAAACATGGAATCATTGGAGCAGGAAGAATAGGAACTCAATTGGCAAAAATGTGTAAGGGCGCCTTTGATCAAGAAATTTACTACACTGGCCCAAATCGTAAAGATGAAATTGAGTCCAGCTGCAATGCTAAATATCTCAGCTTAGAAGAATTGGCACAAGAATGCGATATCATCTCAATTCATTGTCCATATAATGAAGAAACCCATAAGCTAATTGATAAAAAGATATTCGCTCTTTTTAAAAATAACGTTATTCTCATAAATACAGCACGTGGAGAGATCATCGATGAAGAAGAGCTCTTCTCATTCTTTGAAAAGCACAAAGAAGCAAAGGCCGGTCTTGATGTTGTGTGTAACGAGCCATTAAAAGCTGACTCTCCCTTGCGTAAGTTAGACAATGTGTTCATCCTCCCCCATATTGGATCCGCCAACGACGAGGCACGCTTAAATATGGCCCAATTAATTTACGACAATATTTCTGCGTTCAGTAAAGATGAAGAATTAAAAACAAGAGTTTAGTTTTGTTTACTAAAATTAAGCTGAAGATTTCTTGATAAATTTATACATTATATTCATGAATATAAAGGAGCTATTCATGAAAAAAATATTAATCATAGATGATGATCAAGAAATTCGAGACCTACTGCGTGCATTGCTGGAAAGTAATTATAATATTATTGATGCCAGCAATCAGGATGAGGCCATAGCAATTGCTTGGCAAGAAAAACCAGACTTAATACTCTTGGATATCTTATTACAAAATGAATCAGGATTTGAGATTTGCTCACAATTGAAAATGAATGAGGAATTAAAAGATGTTCCAATTGTCTTTATTTCTTCAAAGAATAATGTCAACACAAGAGTTACTGGGTATCAATTAGGAGGTATAAACTTCATCAGCAAGCCGTTTGAGCCATCTGAAGTTAAGAGTATTATTAATACGACACTAAAGTCGGTCAATAATGAAAATGCCATGGAAGTTATAAACTATCGTGACATCGCTCTAAATGTACCTTCTCAAGAAGTTAAGATCAAAGGCCATCGTATTCATTTTACGTCTTCTGAATTTAAGATCATTCATCTTCTACTTAAGAATGAACAAAATGTTCTCGCAAGAGAAAAAATCCTAAACCATATTGCACCAGACAATCATAAAGTAAATGACCGCATGATTGACACGTATATTAGTTCCATCAGAAAAAAGATTAAGGATTCTAATTATATTATTCGCAGTGTTTATGGCGAGGGTTACAAGATTCAAGAAATCTCTGCATAGTGCAGAGATTTCATTTCTAACTAACTAAAACAAAAGCCTGTTTAAAGAAATTTAATTAAAATTTAGACTACTTATCCTAAATTTGACTCATGACTCAATTATACTGAGTGTATGAAAAAGCACATCATGGTTATTGACGACTGCTACGAAACCGCCAAGCTCCTTGCCACTAGCCTGCAAAACACATTTAGCTTTCATGTCAAGTATCATACTAACCCATTCAAGGCCATTGAGGATATTAAAACTCTAGCATTACTTGGTGATGATAAACTCTATATCATCTGTGATTATATGATGCCTCAAATGGATGGTATTGAATTATATGATGAGATTTCAATTCTTGATAAGAATATCAGCTTTATCCTCTTAACGAATGAAAATGATAGCCAGGTGATTGAAGAGGCAGCAAGAAAAGGAATCGACCTCTTTCTATTAAAACAACAGGGTTTTGACGTTATTATTAATCAGATAAATAAGATCATTAACGACGACAGCACTCTTGGCCATGAATTGATTGAGGTATTTGAAGTCACCGATATAGTACGAGGTTTTAAGATCGTTGAAAAAGGCTTTGGGCATTTGAAATTAATCACAAAAGAAGAAATCCCTCGTAATGCGATTATAAAGATAGGTACAGGTTCAAACGATAATGATATCTACCGAGTTAATAGCTGCAAGATAGTTAATGATAAAATTGAAGTTGACTGCTCACTGCTTACCTCAGAGGCACCGGCAAGACATCTTAGAGCTGCTTAGTAAACTTGTATCGATGAAAAATAACAACGGCCATGATAAAGAAAAGGCCAACAAGTGTTCCATTACCGCCTTGGCCACTGCTTACATCTTCAATAGTCCCACATGCTCCACCACTTTTGTTACCAGAAGAAAATCTATCATTTAAGGCAGCTGTACCACCCACAAGGACCGGATCTTTATAACTAAAGTTAGCATTAGGAGTTGTGTTATAAGCAAGAGAGACAGCCTCATATGGATCCACAGCACCTTTAGAACAACTCTCTTTGTCACAATAATATGAAACAGCTGTTTGAGTAATAATTTGTCGAACTTGATCTGGATATAGGCCTGGATTTGCTTGGTAAATCATTGCAGCTGTTGCAGAGATAAAACCTGCGGCCATTGATGTTCCATTCATACTAGCAAATGACTCAGTACTTGGTGTGGTCTGACCACTATTTACTGTTGATAAAATCCCATCTCCTGGGGCAGCAATATCAACAATGCTACCAAAATTAGAATATGTTGAACGACTTCTTGATTGATTAACAGCACCGACTCTTAAAACACCTCGACAATTTGCAGGGGTATAAAATGTTGCATCTGCATTTGAGTTTCCTGTTGCAACAACCACTACTGCACCTTGTGACTTCGCAAAGTCAATCGACTCTTGCATATAACGACTACAACTTCCGCGGGCCCCTAAAGACATATTAATAACTTTTGCAGGATTTGGATTTTGGCCAGCTCCTCTCACACTTCCACCAGCGGCCCAGCGTACAGCATCTGCAATATCAGATGTTAACCCACCACATGCACCTAAAACTCTTACCGGAAGAAGATTGATTCCTTTTGCGGCCCCAACAATACCGTAGTTATTATCAGAGCGAGCAGCAACGATTCCAGCGATATGAGTCCCATGCCATGTTGAAGAACTTGAGCCTGCACTACAAGTACCAGAATTATCACCGAAGTCCCCTTCATCACTTGGATCACTATCACGGCCTCCACCGTCGCGAGAATTGGCACCATCGGAGATCATGTCATAGCCTCCCACAACATTTTGGTTTAGTTCAAAATGTGATGTGATACCAGTATCAATAATGGCAACTGTTACATTTGGCCCACCGTCGGCCAATGCATATTCACGAGCATGATAGAATGAATTTGAAAGATAATTATTGAAGTACCATTGGTTAGAATAATAGGTATCATTATACTCACCGTAGTGAGCAAATAGTCTCCTATCCTCTTCCACATATTCAATATCGCCTGAAATAGAAAAGCTTGCAAAGCTTGTTGTAGGATTTGCGATTGATGTTTCGCTTGAGCCATCTTTATATTTAACAATATAATTGGCCGAAAGATTGGCCGCGAAACTCGCGGCCAGAGCAAGTATTAAAAAGCGCATACTCATCCTTGAGTCTTTGTGTCGGTCATTCGACTATCACTAGCATCCTGCCGGTGACATGCTTATATATAAGCACGAACCGTGCCAATTGTTCATTTTAAGATATCCACTACATACAAAGATATGCTGTCAAAATGAACCACATTAGGGCCAATGTGCTTACACAAAGGTGTCATCTTTGTGACTTAAATAAAATTAAATTTGGATAATAAATGTTAATTAGGATTCGATAAGAGTGACTTTCCACCTGCGATTGTCAGGGTCTGTAAGAAAGAAAAACTGGATTCCTTCATGGACAAGAATTTCTGGTGAGCGCTCACTCGATAATATATTTAGATCTTCACCTGAGCTTTCAAGACGGTAATTTACAAACTCCACCTTCTTTTGAAGCTCGATTAATTCATCTTGAGTGCTAACGATAAAATCAAAGACAATATTATTTCCAACTTGAGCAAGCTTTGGCCTTTCAATGACGAGAAAGCGTATTTGATCGTTATAGAGAACAATAGAGTCAGATGCATTTTCTATTTCTAAGTCAAATACATCACTTAAAAAAGATGATGTAAGATGTGCATTTGAACTGAATAAAATGACCTGACCGAGTTTCATTCTTTAATTATTACGGCGACTTTCGATATCGTCAATAATGGCACCAATTTTTAAAACTGACTCTCCATCACAACCATCTTCTTCACAATAAACAACACGATTACATTGCTTCTCAGTGTCCCAAATAAGATCATCATGGCCACGAATTAAAAGCCCTACCATCTCATGTGTTTTCTTATCAAAGACAGGGCCACCACTATTACCACCAAACGCATCAAGATTTGTATTGTAGAAAAGCTCATCATCATAGCGAACAAAACCATTAGTTGAATAACGAGATAGGAAACCATTAGGGTGTCCAATCATATAAACTTCATCACCATTTTGAAGTAGGTCTTTTTTTATCTTAACTGGCCTACGCCCACCTTCTACATTACGATCTAATTCGATAAGTGCGTAATCAAAAGTCTTATCTCTTGTTTGATGATACGCTAAGATCTTACTACAGTGATAGACTTGGCTTTTAACAAAGTATTGAACCTTATTTTTAGATCCTAAATCGGCCCTTGCATCAAAGACAAAGCTTTTTCGATCACATGCTAATTGATAATTTTGAATACAATGAGCTGCTGTTAAAACAGTCTTAGGTCCAACTAATACAGAACTGCACCCACCATAGGCCAAGTCATTTAGAAACTCGTTTTCACCTTCACACATTTTGGCCTTTTTAAAGAAATTCTGTCCCTTAGCGCTATATAATTTACCATCTAGGATTTCATTTAAACTGAAGCGATTAACCATAAGAGCTGTCGCATGAGCACCATTCTTTACGTCCTGAGATAACTCACCTGTCGTATCAGCAATATCTAGCTCACCGTAAATGGCCTTATCTAGATGCTTAAAAAACGAAGCAGCACCATTAGCAACAGATGCATTTGAATTAAGAGTTGAAAAACATAGTAAAGCTGTGAAAATGTAATTAGATAATCTCATAACCGCCCTTAAAATAATCGTAGACCAGTTATAGGACAAATTTGGATCAAAAACTATCTAATCTGTAATATTTCCAGCCTCATGTACACGAAAATACAGCTCTTTTACACCATTTAGGCGTGTTTTAAGACGTTTTAGATATTTCCAATGAAACTTTTCGCTAGCAGCGTGTATATCCGTCATTTCATCTTCATTGCCTTCAAGCCTTACAAGATGTTGCAGAAATGACTTCTTTGAGATGCCAATAAGCCAATTTTCATGGATATCTTGAATCTTGTGGATATTTTCTAATAATTCTAAGTTCTGATTTAAAGTTTTAGAAAATCCAAAGCATGGATCCAGAATTAAGCGATCCATATCGAAATTGTGCTCGCTTAAGAAAGCAATCTTATGATTGAAAAATTCTCTTATAGAATTAAAGTCTAGGTTCTCGTTGAGATAATCCATGTGAGAATTTGCTAAGTTTCGCTTAGGTGCAAGATTATGACAAAGTATATAGCGCATCTTAGGATACTTTTTAAAGAGGGCCAGCCCTTCCTTATCAATGGCCCCAGAAACATCATTCCAAATGACTTCACTAAAATGATGGCCATACGAGTGCATGAACTCTTCCATTGTTTCAACTTTATAAGTATCAATCGATATGGTTTTAAAGGCCTTAAGACGATCTAAGTGCTGTGAAATATAATCATTAAGTCTTTGCCATTCTTGCTTAAAAGAGATGGCCTCATTAAAAGGGGCCGTACTTTCAGCGCCAATATCAAGGCCATATTTTGCTTGCTGGAATTTTTCAAGTTGGCCGATTTGAAAATCATTATCGAGATTTCTATGGCCGTCAGAGAATGAATTAGGGGTAGCGTTAACTACCCCTAAAAATAAAATATTTGTCATATTTGAAAATAAACTATGCTAGTTTTGGATCATCGATAGGCTTATTGACAGCATCAGACTTCTTTTCTTCTGAAGCCTCTTCTTTTTCTCCAGAAAGTGTTGAAGAAGACTTTGAAGACTCTTCATCAATAACTGGAACACCAATATCCTTACCGGCAACAAGATCATTGATCTGATTGATATCAAGCGTTTCCCAAACAACAAGCCCTTCAGCTAAGCGGTTTAAGGCATCACGATTATCAGTTAGAATCTTCTTTGCAAGCTTATAATTCTCATCTAGGAAGCGGTGAATTTCTTCATCAATATCCTTAGCTGTTGCTTCTGAGTAACCTACACCTTCACTTGGTGCAGTTGAACCAAATGGAGATGCGCCTGGTTGAGAGAAGTTTCTCGGTCCCATCTTCTCACTCATCCCCCAAGAACAAACCATGCTAGAAGCAAGTTGTGTTGCTCTTTCGATATCATTTGAAGCACCATTAGAAATTTCGTTAAATACGATCTCTTCTGCTACACGTCCACCCATTAGGAAGGCAATATAGTTTTCAGATTTTTCTAATGTCAGGTTATGCATATCTTCATCTGGAAGAGTTTGTGTAACACCTAGAGCTCCACCACGAGGCATAATTGATACCTTGTGAATTGGATCTGCTTTTGGAAGATTAAGTCCCACAAGAGTGTGACCAGCTTCGTGATATGCTGTAACTTTCTTCTCAAAATCAGAAAGTACCATCGACTTTCTTTCAGGCCCCATAAGGACTTTATCTTTAGCTTGTTCAAAATCAATCATTTGAAGAACTTTCTTACCATAACGAGCGGCAAATAAAGCGGCCTCATTAACAAGGTTTGCGAGGTCTGCACCAGTAAAGCCTGGAGTACCCTTTGCAATAACTTCAAGATCAACATTTGTATCAAGAGGTGTCTTTCTTGTGTGAACTTTAAGGATTCCAAGACGTCCACGAACATCTGGAGGTCCAACTGTTACACGACGATCAAAACGACCAGGACGTAGTAGGGCCTTATCAAGAACATCAATTCTATTTGTCGCAGCAATTAGAATAACGCCTTCATTGGACTCAAAGCCATCCATTTCAACAAGAAGTTGGTTTAGTGTTTGTTCACGCTCATCGTGTCCACCACCCATACCGTGTCCACGGTGGCGTCCAACAGCATCAATCTCGTCGATAAAGATGATACATGGAGCATTCTTCTTACCTTGTTCAAAAAGGTCACGTACACGAGAGGCACCAACACCAACAAACATCTCAACAAAATCAGAACCTGAAATTGAAAAGAATGGAACACCTGCTTCACCAGCAACGGCACGGGCCATAAGTGTTTTCCCTGTCCCTGGAGGACCTACTAATAAAACACCTTTAGGGATTTTCCCGCCAAGGTTAGTATATTTCTTTGGATCTTTTAAGAAGTCCACAACTTCGGCCAATTCTTCTTTGGCCTCTTCAACACCTGAAACATCTTTGAATGTAACCTTCTTATCATGTGGTGATAAGAGACGTGCTTTTGATTTCCCGAAACTCATGGCCTTTCCACCACCAGCTTGTAGCTGACGTAAGAAGAAGATCACAATGAGGAATAAGAAAATCATTGGCCCCCAGTGCAGTAAGAAAGTCGTGAAGACATTTTGTTTTTCTTCCGCTTCATACTCTGGGTAGATTCCGTGTGACTCTAAAATTTTAAAAGTTTCTGTACCTGTTGTCCCTGTTGTTTCAAACCAAGCACCTTGCTCATAACCATCTTTGAATTTACCAAGAATCTTATCCTTTCCCTTAAGAACGACTTTCTCAACGTGCTTACTCTTGATTGCGCTAACGAAATCAGGATAAGTCACTGGCTTATAAGTCTGTCTGCTCTCTGAAGAGATCTTTGCGATTGCCGCAAACATGAGGATTAAGATGATCCAAAGAAGTAACGTTTTGTTTTGTCCTTTCATTAAAATCCTTTTTAATTTACTTTACTCATAAATTATTTAAATACTTACTATTTGTTCACAATACTGTTTCTAAAAAATAAAGCTATATTGTAACCTCATAGTTACTAAAATGGTATC
Organism: Halobacteriovorax sp. BALOs_7; assembly: GCF_003612895.1. Taxonomy (GTDB): domain Bacteria; phylum Bdellovibrionota; class Bacteriovoracia; order Bacteriovoracales; family Bacteriovoracaceae; genus Halobacteriovorax_A; species Halobacteriovorax_A vibrionivorans. The sequence goes on from NZ_CP027772.1 coordinate 1,641,374, forward strand.
ATTTTAGTGAGTGTCAAGCCTAGTTATTTAAAGCCACACTAAAACTTTACCGGCTTTACGCCATGAGTAATGAACTGGTTGTTTAATTTCCGAAAAAATTTTTCTTAAAGTTGAGTTCTCTAGTGGAGTTTTCTTGAGACTATGCTTTGCATTAGTATTATTTGATAAGAATGGAACACCTTCAGGAATCTGCGTAGTTTTATTGTTTAAGAATTCTAATTTACAACCCTTTTTAACAACGGCCAAATAAGGACCAAAAGCATAGACCCTAATTCCACCAGAAAAATCTAATGGCCCAAGCCTTGGACTATTAATTAGTCCCTCTAATTCATTAAATTGTTTGTAAGTCTTTCCTCGTGTTGTTGAAGCTTGAGATAAAATAGTTCTTTTCAAATTCTCATCAACACACCCGTGGTGTTTAATAAGGATCCCCCACTTTCTTTTAATGATCTTATAACTCTTGTCCTCAAGCCCTTGCTTTATTTTTTTCATGCGATTCATGCGCTCGCAATAATGCTTAAGGTAGCCAGGCCAACGAGATGAGATTGATTCTTTTACAATCTTTCTAATATGATTACGCTCAAAGCGTATATCTTCATTTGAATAATCTTCTAGCCAAGTGAGCTTGGCCAATTTGGCGTATTTAAGAATATGTTTTTTTGAAAAAGCAAAAAGTGGCCTATACACTCTCCCGTTGCGGTATGGGATGCCTAGATCAATATCTTTTCCTTGAGACTTAAATTGCTGAAGTAGAGACCACTCAAAGCAATCATCTAAATGATGGCCCGTAACGAGTAACTCATCATTTTCTAAATCATTCTTTAAAATGTCATAGCGCAATTTTCTGGCCTGTGCTTCAAAGTTTCCATCATTAAGACTTAGCTCTACTTTGAGAGACTTCATCGGGATCTGATACTTATGAGCAAAGTTTCTTACAAGATGCCTTTCGGCCCTAATCTCTTCTCTTGTCCCATGGTCAACGTGTATAAGCCTAACGTTGGCCCCGGCCATTAAAAGTAAATGCGTTAAGGCAATAGAATCAAGCCCACCACTACATGCCACGACTATAGGGGCCGAAAAATCAAAGTTCATCCCTTTGTTGAAACGGATGAAATGAGCAAGCATTTGCTTGGCCTTTTGTGGCAACTGTTTTTGTTTAATCTCTCTTAACGACATGATAATTTACAAATTCCTTAATATTAACTTAAATATAATATTGACAATTAACTCGCAAGTCACTAATATCCTATCATTCTTTTGAATGTATGTGCGAATGTAGCTCAGTTGGTTAGAGCGACGGATTCATATCCCGTAGGTCGGCAGTTCAAATCTGCCCTTTCGCACCATTCTTTTCTATCTAAGCTCCCAAAAATTCGTTAACAAGATAAACAAAGTTTAAACAAATAAACTCGAGCTACCGTTCATTTTTTTTACACTGTTTAACCACTACACAGTAACTTACTAAACTAAATTCCGATACTTACACCAGTTTTCAGTAGTTTAAAGTTTTTACACCCGTGAACTTGTTTCATGGAACATGGCATCATTCCTGCAACTCTAATAACATCGTATCAAATAGGAATGACATGCAAAATAAGAAGCTATTGAACAAACATTTAATTTTACTAGGTTTCGTACTTTCATCACCAGTACTTGCACAAAGTGGTGCCTCAAAGGCCGATGTTTTTAACTCAGGTCTTGAGTCAACTTTAAAGAACGCAGGTATTGATGAGTTAAGCTTAACGATTGGTGCAAAACTTGGCTCTCTTGATTCACGTACTGACAAGGGAACTGTTTATGAAACAAATATGAACGTTGAACTTGAAGCAGAAGTATTTGAGCATGTTGATTTTAATTTTGATGGTGGATTTAAATACCAAACAGGTAATTCATCAACTCAAGAAACTGGAAGAATTAGAACATATAAGCCGAAGTTCTCTTATAAGCACGGATATTTCTCTTATAAGATGTTTAACTTTGCAAAAATAAGTGCAGGTGCACTTAAGAATAGTACAAACTCAACTTACATCTCACCATTTGTTAACGGTGGTAATTCATTTCTAGGTGTAAGAGAGATGCTACTAACTAAAGTTGGAAACTTCTACTTTAGATTACAAGCGACTCAGGCCCAGCCACAGAATGCTTTACTAAGAGAAACTTTTAATATCGATGATAATGGTGATCCACAATTCTTTAACGAGTCTGTTGACATCACTTATTTAACAAGAGGTTTCAAAGTTTATGGTGCAGCAGGTACTTACCGTTATAAGAACCTATCTGCTGATATTGCTGATAATGATTACTTCTGGGGTAACTCTGTAAGTAAAGGAGCAACACCAGACCAAAGTCTTTACCTATATGACTTTACAGGAATGTATGCAAATGCAGGTATTGAATTTGGAATTGGAAATGATCGAATTAGACTAAAAGGTGCTTACGTTAAGAATACAGAAAGCGCAGTACCAGATGATAAGAACACAGGTTTCGCTTATGTAGCCGCTTATGAAACAAAGATTTCAGATAAGAAAGTAACATTTGAGGCCCTAGGATTTGAAAATCAGGCCGACACTGCTCCAGCATTTTATCGTGGTACGCAGTTAGCAAATGACTACAAAGGCTATCAGGTAGGAATCAAATTAGAGAATAAGAAAGGATTTAAAACAGAAATAAATTATATGAATCGAACTGTTCTAGGAAACGCTGACTCTGTTTATTTAATTGATGGATACAGTGATGAACAAGTTTACACAATCTCCCTAAGGAAAGAATATGACATTTTGTAAGACATTTAAAAACATTACTCTCTTAAGCATGTCTATGCTTATGCTAACAACTCTTGTTAGCTGTGGTAGTGATACGTCTAACGATGAAAAACAAAAGCTTGCAAGACAGCTTAAGGCACAAGCAAATGAAAGTTCAGTAATTACTGTTTCACGCTTTAGTGTTGAAGGTGTGTCTGAAGATAAAGCAAACGTTAAATCACGTATTGCTTATCACAAGACATTTCACGTTAAGGCCTGCCTATCATCAAAGATTGGAAAGAGTCTTCAATATCGTAAATTCTTTGTAACTGGAGACAACTTCCAAACAATTGAAAGAGAAGCAGATGAGTCAAGCTGTATCCGTTGGGATGAGCCAGTTGAAATGGACTACTCTCTACCAAATACATACTTACCAATGAATCGTAAGATTATACTTTCTTCAAGTGCAAATATTTCTTACGACCTTAAGCTTGCTGTTAACCAGTATGCTAACAGTATGATTCACGGTAACAACTATCATCTATCACAAGGTCTTAATAAGGATCGTTTATCAAACGACGAAATTATTAATGTAAAAAACATTAAGATCACACCTAAAGGTTACGGACTAGTTGACCCAAGAAATGATAACTTAATCATTGATAAGAAGGTTGTTGTATCTGCTTGTTTAAACTTAAAAACAAATGGTTCATCACTTTCAAATGAGTTCATCAAGGCCAAGCTTGTTAATCTTGAAAAACAAGAAAATGGTGAAGAAAATGCTGTTACACAAATGTATGACCTAACAGATGGACAACTTGATGAATCAGGGTGTGCTGAAGTTAAGTTCTACTTAGAACACGAAAGATATACGAATACGAGACGTATTCCATTTAATCTTGAAATCGAAGTACAAAACAAAACTCTTAAGAACGCAAAAGTTACAAGAGGGCTTTGTCTATATCCATGGTCAAACAGTGGATGGATCTTTGCAGAAGTTTCAAGATCAGGAAAATGTGAAGAAGATAACAATAACCAAAGAGCTCGTTTATTTGTTGACCAAGTAAGCTACAGCTTCTTAGGACACGATAACAATAATGGTTTTCACCTTAATAACAACCTTGATCTTGTTGTTGAGAAGTCATTTATCGTAAAAATGTACCCAAAGGTACACTACGGTAACTACGCTCACCACATGAACCCAATTGAGCCGTTCTATCAAGGTAAGCTGAAGCTAGAAGTATACTTCCTAGCTCCACTACAAGGTGATATCGACCTTACAAATGAGAATAAGCATAAGTTTAAACTTATCTCAGTAGCGTCACGTGAAGTAGAAGTAGAAAATAACTTACTAAAAGCAAGAATTGATATGCCAATTAAGTTTGTAGACATGCCATATGTACATACGAGAACTTTTGCGGCCGTTAAGCTTTCACCAATTTTACGTGAAGGTGATGATCCAAGAACTGCACCTCGTCCAGCATGGGCAGCAGGTACATTCCACGCTTCATCAAAAACTTTTAACTCTGTACTTCATACGCAACTACAAGTTACAGATAAGTTTTCTGAAGCGGATTATCAGAACAACAAGATTAAAGAAAGTATGAACGAAATGATTCAACTTGAAAACTACCTTGAGTCGATGTCTAAGAACATCCAAGGCGTGACTAAAGCAGATATCATTAAAGCAAAACTTGCTCCACGTTATACAAAGAGTGCTGAAAAGCTCTTTACTGAAGAGCTAGATAAGCACGATCTTTTTGATAAGACGATTAATTTAACTGATAGAGCATTAAACGATAAGCTAATTGCTGAAAACAAACTTTCACAAGCTGAGATTAATGGAATCTATGAAGATAACTACAATGCAAACACTTTGAAAAAACTTTGTGGTGCATTCTTTGATCAGAAAAAGACAGGAATCTTTTGGAAGACGTACCTGGACTACAATATGAAAAAGTGTATTGAGAGGCCATGGGACTTTATGATGATTACACCTGTATCACACGTACAAGAAGTAATCTCTAAACCAAAAGTAAGTCACTCGAATACAATTCGTATCTCGAAGTCGACTGGAACTGGAGACTACTTTACTGAAAGTAATAGAGTTGGATGGTCACATGGTTATAAAACTGGTGTAGGTGCAAAACTTGACTTCAAACTACCATTTGGTGACAAATCACCTGTTGGCGGAGGAGTTGGAGTATCAGCATCATATGACTGGTCAACATCATGGTCACTTGATCGCTCAAACGGAAATAACAACAGAACTGACAACAGCCAAGGAATCGACCTATATGCTGAGTCAATTACACTTAACTTTGAAGCAATCACTAAGCAGTGTTTCATGGTAGAAGGGACGTCAAAATGGAAGGCCGTTTGGGTTGATAACCACCTACCATCTAACTATGGACTAGGCGGAAGTCTTAAGTACGTAGCAGAAAATAACCCAATGAGGTATAAAGTATGTAAAGGCGTATCAGGTAAAGAAAGACTTGAAGAGACTTGGTACTTCACAGGAGAAGGTTTCCAATTCAACTCAATTCTTCGTGACCGTCTTGGTATGACTGAAAATATGTACACGATGATGTTTAGAGGACGTAAAACACTTTACAAGTTTATGGACTTCTTAAGCAAAGCTTCAACGAGCATGTTTAACATCAAGGAAAGAAAGAACCAATCACCTGATGTATATATGCTAGATGTATATAAGTCATATAAAGAAGCATTTGATAGTGATCATGATTTAATTGATGATCAAGCGATTCCTGGAACGGTTGAAAAGTTTGATCCGATTAAAAACGGTGGTGACCATAACTTCTCTGAAGATAGTTGTGAATTACCAAAAGACAATTACAACCATGCTTCAATTGATTTTTGTTAAGAATTAAAAACAAGATAAAAGAAAAGGCCGCTATTGCGGCCTTTTTTATTTTCTATCGTATTGTGAAAAAAGATAATCAAGAGTGTCATCATCGACATCGCGATATAGACAAATCCCTAGCTGCATAAAATAAATTCTTAAATGCTCGCGGTGATCGAGGTTTGGATGCTTCTTGCTTAGAATCTCAAAGAGCTCTACTTCTGCTTCAGCAATAATATCTGAAAGATCATTACCTGCACCTTTGTTAATCATATAAAGAGCAAGTAGATAAGGCATTTGGATAATTTGATCTCTTACAATCTTAATCCTTTCTCTAATACCTACAGAATGTTCTTGAGTAAGATTAAAGACCGTACTAATCATGTACTTCACGGCCTCTTTTAAAATAACATCCTTTTCCTTACCTAAGTAATAGTAAATAAGAGAGCGTGTAACGTCTGCCTCTTTAGCAACTTCAGCGATCTTCCAATTAAGGTGCCCTTTGGCCACTTCTAACTTAGTTACAGCGTTGAGGATACGAAAGTGCACTTCCTCATTCTTTTTAGGTTTTACTGTTCTTAGAGGCTTGTTATCGCCTTCATCATTTGTTTGTAAGTTTGTTGAATCTGTCATAATTGTCATAAATCAATGTCTAAATGTTTAATATTTAAGTGTCTTCCCAATATTACCTTTCTATACCTGATAATAATACTTAAGCTTTAAAAGGTAAAATCCGATAAAAATTTATTAGCACGTGTTCGATTAAAATTATTGTCGATAGTATTTTTTATCTAGTTATGGGGGAGATTTGATGAAAAAACGGTTACTTACAAGTGGACTTTGCCTACTTTCACTTACTATTCCAATTGGATGTCAGCAGAAATCTTACCGTACCCCTAGCTCCCTTAAAAACTCGAACTTCGATTCACTAATTCATGAGATGCATGAATCTGTTTCAAAAGGTGTAAAGTCGCCTAAAGAATGCGCTCAAAAAACTCAATATTATTATGGAAAACTCTTTGAAATAGAATCCGATGATATCGACTTTTCTGAATTCTCTAAGTATCAGATGCAGGATTTTACAATGGCATCTTTTAATATACGTCTTGATCTGAAAGAAAAACTAAAGGCGCTAAATAGTAACGACGAATTAACACAAGAAGAGCTTGCGTGTTTAAAAGGTGTAAAAACAATTTTTAGGGCCCTTCGCTATCTCGAAGACTATTTTATCGAATCCTACTATGCTTCAAGACAGAAAGGTTCAAAACCAATAGACTTTAATACACTTGATTATTCAAATAACAAAATAAAAGATCTTCCTGTTCACTTTATGGTAAATCCAGATTACTCATTTGAAGGTGTTGAAGATCTAAAGTCTGGAGACATTATCTTATCCAGAGGTAATGCATACTCTAGTGCTGCCATTGCAAGAATTGGTGATGATGACCATCAATTTTCTCACTTAACTTTAGTGTATCGTGATGAGAAAACAAATAAGCTCTACACATCAGAGGCCCATATTGAAGTTGGAAATGTGGTTGCCCCATTTCAAGTTCATCTTGATCAGAAAAATTCTCGAACAGTTGTCTTTAGACACAAAGACGAAAAGCTTGCTCACCTAGCAGGTAAAATAATGCATGAGCGCTTCTCTAAATATTCAAAAGAGAAAAAGAAAAATGTACCTTATGATTTTGCAATGGATTATCACGACGACTCAGAAGTCTTTTGTTCTGAAGTAATTTATCATGGTTACAAGAAAGCCTCGGAGCAACTATCTAGTAAATCAATGGATATACCTGAATATAAAACAACATTTAATCCAGCTCTACTAAGCTTCCTTCAAGACTTTGGTCTAAAGGTAACAAGTGAAAATATCTCTAGCTTTAAAACATTTGGGCCAGGAGAGATTCAATTTGATTCGCGTTTTGACTTAGTTGCGGAATGGAGAAACCCAAATAAATTAAAAGATACACGTTATAAAGATGCAGTACTAACAAAGATATTTGAGTGGATGGAAAATAAGAATTATGCCTTTGATCCAGGCCTAGGTACAAAACTTGGAAATGATTTTGCTTGGCTTGCAAGACGCTCAATTGTTACTAGAGGATTAATTAAATTTGTAGCTGGTGTTGATCTTGAAGAAAAATTTCCCCTAAACTTAGGTTCCAAACAAATTGATCTTTTTGTTGTCTTAGATGAAGTTGGAGAGCAACTATATAAGAAAATAGAAATTGCAGAAAAAGAGAAAGGAAAGATCTTATCATTTAAAGAAATGTTTGAAGTTCTTGAAAATTACCGAGTACAAGATGAAAAGGTATACGGCCAATACTTAAAAGATAAGAAATTTAATCAAAAGCAAATGCATGGTGGTAGTCGCAGAAATGGTGTTAGAAGGCGTAGAAAACTTACACGCCCAGACTTTCATCACCTCTTTCACAGTTCATAATACGTAAAGTCTACTTTAAGACTTATAAAATTTAGGCTATATTGGCCGCATGAAAAAAGAAAATCTCACACTCATTCATGCGGCCCATAATAAGCTTTGTAATCACCCACTTTATTCAAATATTGAAAGTATTGAAGATGTAAAAATTCTTATGCGATGGCATGTCTTTGCTGTATGGGACTTCATGTCTCTACTTAAAGGTCTTCAAAGAGAAGTTACATGTGTTGAAACACCTTGGATTCCATCTAAGTACGATAAAGAATGTGTTCGATTTATTAATGAAATTGTTCTTGGTGAAGAAAGTGACGAAGACTTAAATGGTGGCCATATTGATCATTTTACAATGTATCTAAATGCCATGAATGAAGTTGGAAGCGAAACAAGTGATATTAAAAAATTCTTAGAAACATTTTCATTTGATGGCATTCCTATGCCTGTAGCAAAGTTTAGTGCATTTAATCTAAACCTATGCACTAATACTCAAAACCCTCACCTAATGGCATCGGCCTTCTTCTGGGGACGTGAGAATCTTATTCCTGACCTCTTTACACCTTTTGTAAAAGTTCTTGAAGAAAAGAATATACATGCACCGTACTTTAAACACTATCTTGAGCGTCATATCGAATTAGATGGAGATGAGCATGGAGAGCTTGCAGGTAAATTACTTGCTCAACTTTGTGACAGTGAAGATAAACAGAGACAAGCAACTCAAATTGCTCTTGATTCTCTCGATTTAAGATACAAACTTTGGGACTATGTCCTTAAAGAAATTCTTGCTAGTCGTGAAAACTTAGAGCATATCAACTAGCTCTTTTGCTAAACTAATTCCTGCACTCCAGCCATTTTTATAAAGGCCTGTGAGTGCATAAACGCCTTCTTCAACCTCTCCACAAAAGGGAGTACGCCTTTTACCCTTGTGACGAATACCAGTGTGTATCTGCGGTGAACCAAGCTGCTTAAGTTCAGGAAGATCACCTTCAAATACTGTTAGCTTTTCATAGACTTCTTTTGGTGAATGAAGTTGGCAAAGTCCCTCAATTGAATTTGCGCCAAATAATAAGAGCTCATCTTCTTTTCGATAAACGAGGTTATAGTGGCCACGACTTAGGACAAATGATTTATCAGCTTTAAAATTATTCCAGCTAAAAAATGTCCCCTTAACAGGTTTGCCTTCAGGAAGATTCTTATTCTTATAAAAAAGTGATGTATAGGCCGAGGTGGCCAAGATAAGCTTTGCATTGGTTTTAGGAAGCTCAGTAACTCTTTGAACTCGACTTATAATTTTATCTTCGTACTGCGCCTTAAGCCAGCCCAGAAAAACTTGTGGATTAATTAAGTAGGCATCCTTAGCAACCGTTTGCAAACCTTTAAAGTTTTCAAAATTTGTTCCATAACGTGCTTCAAATTGTTTAAATTTTAATGGATCTTCTTTAATATCTGGAGGTAAGTAGTATTGAGTAGCTGGGTGAACCCCCTGTATCCCCTCTTGCTTAAAGAAAGTATCAATGAATTCATGTGCATGAAATAAGATGTCACCGAGCTTTGAAAGGCCTTCAGCAAATAGGCCCATCGAAACAACGCTAGTTGTATTAATAGAGCAAGGTGGAAAAGCGTCATTATCAAATAACTGACAAATACGTGAATCAGGGTGCTTTCTTGTTAAAAAATAGAGAATACTGCGTGCGGCCACGCCATCTCCAATTACAATATAATCAAAATCTTTTGTCATAATAAACTCTTACATCAATATTTTTAAGTTAACCAGTGGAATTTACTCAAGTTTTTATTGTCATACCAAATTCAATCCCTATACAATTTTAACTCAAATTTAGTTAATGGAGTATGAATTATGTCAGAAGAGACAACGAAGTCGACAAAAAACCCTATGGACGTTATCGATCAAAATGCCGTCTTATTTTGTGTGGACAACACAGATATCACAGCAAAACAAATCATGGCCGTACTGGCAATGCTACTTGTGGAAGATTGTACAGTTCCATTTATCACTCGTTATCGTAAAGACAAAACTGGTGGATTAGACGAAGAACAAATTCGCCTCATTCAAGAAAAGTATGACGAATATATCGAGCGTGAAAAGAGACGTGAATTCATTCTAGAGGCCATCACTAAACAAGAGATGATGACTCCAGAGATTGAAAAGAAAATTAAAGCGGCAACAAATATTAATCAGCTTGAAGATATCTATGCGCCATTTAAATCAAAGAGAAAGACAAAGGCGCAAATCGCAAAAGAAGCAGGGCTTGGGCCATTCTCAATTCTAATGAAAGAGTCAAAGCTTCCTATGCCAGAACTTGCAAAAGAAGCACTTAAGTATATTAATAAAGAAAAGAAAATCGCAACTTTTGAAGATGTATTAAAAGGCGCTTGTGACATTATTATTGAAGAAATTGCTCACGACACAGAACTTAAAGAGCAATTACGTAACGATTACTGGGCACAGGCAATGATTAAGTCAACTCCTCGTAAAGGTTATGAAGAAGTAAAAGACTGGCAAAAGTACAAAGACTACTTTGAATATGAGCAAAAAGTTAGTGATCTAAAAGATCCAAAAGCCGCTCACAGATTCCTAGCGATTCGTCGTGCACAAACTGAGAAGATCCTAAAAGTTGAAATTATTTTTGATGAAGAATATGCAAATAATCTTATTCTATCAAAGAACTTCCCTGACACTACAGTCACAAGTTACAAGGCATTAGTCGATTGTGCATCAAAGGCCTATAAGAATTATATCCACTCTTCTCTTGATTTAGAAATCAAGGGTGAACTTAAGAAGCTCTCAGATGAATCAGCAATTGATGTTTTTGGTATAAACCTTAAGAACCTTCTATTACAACCTTACCTTGGGTCTAAAACAGTTCTTGCGCTTGATCCAGGAGTTGTGACTGGTTGTAAGACAGTTGTTGTAGATAATACGGGTAAATTTGTTGTTGATACAGTTGTCTACCCTCACCCACCAAGAAATCAGGTACGTGAGTCTGCGACAATTTTAAATGCCATGATTGAGCAATTTAATGTTGAATATATAGCAATTGGAAACGGGACTTTTGGTCGAGAGACTCTCCAATTTGTTGAAGATAATATTACTGCGGTTAAAGACGGAAAAGTTAAAGCAACAATGATTTCTGAAGATGGTGCTTCAATTTATTCTGCTTCTCCAATTGCAAAGAAAGAATTCCCAGATAAAGATGCAACAGTAAGAGGCGCCATCTCAATTGGCCGCCGCTTCCAAGACCCTCTAGCAGAGCTTGTAAAGATCGATCCTAAATCTATTGGTGTTGGCCAGTATCAACACGATGTAAACCAAGTTCGTCTAAAAAAATCACTAAATGGCGTGGTTGAAAGTTGTGTTAACTTTGTTGGTGTTGATATTAATACGGCATCGGCCCCACTACTTTCATTCATTTCCGGAATTGGGCCAACAGTTGCTGGAAATATCGTAAAGCATAGAGATAAGAATGGGCTATTTTCAGATCGAAGCGAAATCCTAAAGGTTTCACGTTTTTCTGAAAAGGTTTTTCAACAAGCAGCAGGGTTCTTAAGAGTTTATAATGGGAAAAATCCACTTGATGCGACATTTATTCACCCAGAAAACTACGATATGTTAGAGGAATGGGCACAGAAGAATGGATACACGCTTGAGCAGTTAACAACAGATAATGCAGTTGCAAATAAACTAAAGTCAGATAAGGACCTTATTGCAAAACTTGGTGAATTTACTGTTAATGATATTTATAAGTCGCTAACTGCACCTTCGCAGGATCCTCGTACAGAATTTAAGACAACAGAGTTTAGAAAAGATGTACGTGAAATTAAAGATGTAAAAATTGGTGAAAGATATCCAGGTATTGTAAAAAACATCACGCAATTTGGTGCCTTTGTTGATATTGGAATTAAAGAAAATGGTTTAGTTCACGTAAGTCAGATGGCCGATCACTTTGTTGAGAATGCCCTTGATGTTCTAAAAGTTGGGCAAGAAGTTTCTGCCGTTGTTCTTGACGTTGATATGGATAGAAAGCGTATTGCTCTATCTCTAAAATCTGACGGAGCTGAAGAAGCAAAAACTTACGAGCGTCCAACAGGTGGCCCACGTAAGAGTAATCCTCGTGGTGGAAAACCTAAGATGCCAAAGCAAAACGATGCACCGTTAAAGAATAATGCATTCGCTGCTCTTAAGGGATTTAAGGTTAAATAGGTGCGGCATTGTCTGCCCAAAGGCAGACTATTGGACGCACCTATAGCTCCCCTTCACTTTAGCTAGAAAATGATATTCAACAAGCCGGGTTCAAGCCCGGCTTTGTTGTCTCAGGAGCAATGAGCAAGTCTTCGCAATTCAAGCGACATTTTAGCGAAGCTAAAATTAGCGAAAAAATCTTTCTCATATAACCGAATCACGCGAGCTACGCTCTTTGATTCTTGAATAACATCCATCTATGCTTCAAAACTGTCCTTTGGGACATTTTTGCCGCATGATGTGCCTCAGGAGCAATGAGCAAGTCTTCGCAATTCAAGCGACATTTTAGCGTAGCTAAAATTAGCGAAAAAATCTTTCTCAAAAAACTAATCACACAGGCCTCGCAACTCAAGCGACATTTTAGCGCAGCTAAAATTAGCAAAAAAACTGAGCAACAATTCAATTTCAAAAATGAGAGAAATAAGGTTTTCATAATCCCCCAGATTAATCGCAAATATATTATTTATTACATGATTTAACCTGAGGGTTTATTGAGAGGATTAGCAATCTTTACGTATGATAGATATACTTCACACAGTTTTTAAAGCCCGTTATTAGGCCCTAGAGCAAGCTGGCTCTTTTGCAGATCGATTCTTAAAGATCGACGATTAAGGCCTGCAAATGGAATTGTACCGTTTACTTGTGCTTGAATCATATTAAGCTCGCGTCCAACAGTTCTTTCAGTAACTTCTTTTATATGAAAGCTTAAGAAGCCATTAAGTACTAAATCACTTTCTTCGATAATATTTCCATCAAAGCCAACAACTGCACCTTTAACTTGAGTCATGCGCTGAGATTGGTCACTATAGTCTTGCTGGTTAAAAGTAAGGACATTTTTACAACTAATTAGCTGAATATTTAAATGATCCTTTGCCATCTCTGCCTTACAAGCAGACTTTGGAAATTTAACAATTAGAGCATTTAAATTATTTAATTCAAAAACATCGCCTAATCGATCTGAAAGCTCAAAATTAAACCCAAAATCAGGATACTGCAACAGAGCACCTTTTATGATAATTTCAATATGCTCAGTAGAGTTATTTAAAACTTCAACTGCTGGCATTTGATAATTCCATGGACTTACATATTTTAGAGACTTAATTTCACTAGCAAGTGAATTAATTGATAATAAACCTAATAGAATAACAAATATCTTTTTCATTAATATCTCCTTAATGAGCATTATGCTCATTGATTAAGAGATAAACTAACGAATTAAATTAGATAAATAAAATACCTATATTAAATCACTGTGATAAAAAATTCTTATACCTATTGCCACCATTTTTTTGTAATGTATTCCTGGTGATCAAAGCTTACAATTTCTCCCATCTTAGGGGCCATTAACTTTAGCTTACCTTGCTGTGAAAACTCATTGAGCTTTATTATAGGATCATCCCACGTGTGAAATGCTAAAGAAAATGCACCCCAGTGAATTGGAAAGTAGTAATTTGCATTGATGTCTTCATAGGCCTTTGGCCATTCATCTGGCAAGAGATGGACAGCAAACCAATCTGGGTTATATTGACCTGACTCCATAAATGCTACATCAAAAGGACCTAGACGTTGTCCGATTTCTTTAAAATGAGTATCGTAACCAGAGTCACCACTAAAATAGAGATTATTATTACGGGTTTTTACGGCCCAAGATGCCCATAGAGTTGTATTTTCGTGTGCTTGGTCGCGACCAGAAAAATGCTGAGCAGGAGTTGCCGTAAATTTTATCCCATCAAACTCAACGTTCTGCCACCAATCAAGTTCTGTGACACGTTTACGATCAATACCCCAGCGTTTTAAGTGTGAGCCCACTCCTAAAGGAGTGATGAACTTAACATCCTTATCCACAAAGAATTTAATGGTTCTCATATCTAAATGATCATAGTGGTCATGAGAGATTAATATATAGTCAATCTTTGGTAATTCTTTAAGTGTTAAAACAGTAGGGCCAAAACGTTTAACAAATATTGGTACAGGAGATGAAGAATCTGAAAAGATTGGATCAATTAGAACAATCTTAGAGTCGATATTAAATAAGACTGTTGAATGACCAAACCAAATTGACTTTACAACATCAGACTTCTCTAGAAATTTATCCATATCGGGTTTTAACATTGGAAGAGGTTTATCTGGATAGCGGCCATTACCCTTACCCAAGAACTCTATAAAGTTAGAAAAACCAAAGCCATCTTTCTTTATTGGCTGTTCACTAGTTATATTAGGTCTGCGATTTACAAACCTCATCTTCTCTTTGTTAAATTGACTAGATTTAGTGAAAGTCTTTAATTCTTCCTTATCTGGGTGAGAGCCCATAGAAGACATAAATACTGAAGCAACTTTTGTCACGGCCGAACATCCTGAAAAATTCATTAAAATAATTAACAATATTAACTTTTGCAACTTCATTGTTTCATTCTACTATAAAGCTTTATCTAAATCCTTAAATTAAATATTTCTTACAAAAAATTGTCACAAATTTGAATTAGCATACGAATGAAAGAATAAAACCAATGGAGTAATAAATGAAGTTAACTGTATACACTATTTCTATGCTACTTCTCCTTTCTTGCACAGGAAAAGAGAATAATACCGATAAGAAATCTTTAGAAGAAAGGCGAGAATTATTTGGTAATGGACTAAACTCAATAAGATACTTTGGTGAAAATCGTCCAAAAGAAGAAGTCATCGAACTTGGAAGAATGTTATTTTACGATACTAGGTTAAGCAATGACAAAACGGTAAGCTGTTCAAAATGCCATTTACCACAATTAAGCTTCAGTGATGCTCTTCCAAAATCCATTGGTGCAAAATATCGTCTTTCACATCGTAATGCTCAAACACTAATCAATACAGCAGCTCAAATTTCACAACATTGGAACGGAAATCGAAAAGACGTCGAAGAGCAAGCAAAGAAAGCTTTCTTCTTTAAGGGGGCCTATGATCTTAAAGACAGTAGTCATTTAAAGAAAAAACTTGTGGATAATAATTATAATGAAGCATTTAAAAAGGCTTTTAACACTGAGCTTATCACATCTAATGAAAACGACATTTTAGAATTAAGTGCAAAATCAATTGGCGCCTTTGAAAGAACTCTCGTCGGTCCTGCTATTTTTGATGATTACCTTGAGGGAAAAGATGACGTTCTTAATTTAGAACAAAAAAGTGGACTTAAGAAATTTACGCAATACGGATGCATCGGCTGTCATAATGGTAATCTTGTCGGTGGAGGAATGTATCAGAAATTTGGAGTCGTTGAAGATCCATATAAGTACACAAAGAGTAAAAATCGTGACTTAGGCCGCTACACGCATACAATGAATGAAGATGATAAAGAGTATTTTAAAGTCCCTCCACTTAGAAATGTAACAAAGACATCTCCCTACTTTCATGATGGTAGTGTGGCCTCACTTGATGAAGCAATTGATATAATGGGGCGAGTTCAACTTGGAGTGGAGATTCCAAAAGAAGATCGAAAACTAATTATTGAATTTCTAAAAACGCTAGAAACAAAAGAGGAGCATTTAAAAGAACTAACAAGGATTCCTGATCTTCCGTAGTGAAGCTTTGAAACTAATCGAACACAGGTTAAGTACCAACCTTTTTTACGAAGGTCATGAAATTTCCATTGTCTTTAAAGAATCGCCAATTAGATAACAACGTAAAGACGACAGTGATAATAACGGGAACAATGAATGAATAGAAAAATGATGATGCCTCAAAGCGTACTGGTAGTGAGCGATCAACAAACATGGCCGGCATGATTGTAGGTGAAAACTGAACTAACAATTTTAACACAATAAAGCTTAAGATATTTCCTACTGCAATTGCACTTGCAGTGATGATAGCAATATTTAAACCACCGTATTTCTTTATATGGCCCATACTCATGCCAAGAATCCAAAATGAGGCAAAGTCATTTCTAACACGTGCATAGAAAATTGAAAGACCAGAAATAATTGAAAATGTAACTAGAACAATAGTTGCTAGAAATAGAAAAAGAACGACATTATTTTCTAAGGCCAGAGCAAATACGAGGTTTTGATTTAATTCTTCCCAAGTATGAAAACGTGCTCCATTTCCTGCAAACTTCGACTTAAGTTGCTCTTCTTGTATTTTCGTTAAGTTTGAAAAGACTCTAAGCTTATTATAATGACGAGACTTAGCAATAGAGAATGCACTATAAGCATGTCCCCAAGCATGAAACTCATCAATATCAGGATCCATAGAATCGGTAAAGGCCTCAACATCAAGAGACTTAAAACGAGGTAATTCGCCAAAGAATGTATCTGTATGGGCCGGTGAGATCAGTTGCACACGATCATCAAGTCCTGCATAAACCTTACGTGCTAAATATGGCGACATTAAGATCTCATTTCTCTTAGGCCAATGATCAATGGCCTTTGGAAGTATTGAACTTGTATCTTCTATAATTCCGTGAAAAATGACTGGTGCTAAATAACCTTCTAATCTTATCAGGCCTTCAATTTCATACTCTAATGTATACTTATAATTATTATCATTGAGATAAGAAGTGGCCTTTTTAAAATTGAAGTCTTTTTCAAGGTCAATAATATAGCGACCTAATGTTTGTTTACCTCGTTCAATACGATTGCTTTGCAGCCCTTTTAAAACTGATTGAACAGTAAGCAGAGAAAAGCTAGATATAACAAGACTCGCCAAGGCCATAATAAGTAGCCTTTGGCGAGTCTTCGCTTTAAATAAATAACTTAAAAAGAATTTAAAGAAACTAAAAAACATTATTCTTAGTTCTATAATTCGTAGAACTTTCCATTATCACTTGCGAGTTTATTAATTAACTCACAAGGAGTGTAGCGATCTTTATCAACACTATCTGCAAATTTAAGCATCTCTTCTTTTAATCTCGCAATACCTTGAGTATCTGCATATCTTAGAAGTCCTCCTCTAAATGGAGGGAATCCGATACCAAAAATTAGACCAAGATCAACATCTTTTGCTTTTGCAACAATCTTATCTTCAAGAGTCGTTGCAGCTTCGTTAATCATTGGTAAGAAGATTCGCATTTGAATTTCAGTTTCACTCATCTTCTTAGAAGCTTTTGGAAGCATTTTCCATGCTTCATCATTAGGTCCTGTAACCTTTCCTTTCTCATCGTAAAGGTAGAAACCTTTAGAGTTCTTCTTACCTAAGAATTCTTTTTCAAGCATCTGCTTTCCAATTCCATTAGAAGCAAGACGTGCTCCAAGGCCGTCGAAAATAATCTTAGAAACTTTATCACCTACATCGATTCCAACTTCATCTAAAAGCCTAAATGGCCCCATTGGCATACCAAAGTTTAGACAAGCATCATCGATATCTTTAATTGAAACACCTTCTTCTAATAAGAATCCTGCTTCATTCATATATGGCATAAGAATTCTATTAACTAGGAATCCTGGCCCATCATTAACAACAACAGGAGTCTTCTTAGTTTTTACAACCCAATTATAAAGAGATTCAACAGTTTCGTCTGAAACGTTATCATGCTTAATAATTTCTACTAAAGGCATCATATGAACAGGGTTAAAGAAGTGAAGTCCAGCAAAACGAGAACTATCTTCTAATGCCTTAGACATCTCTTGAATTGATAGAGATGAAGTATTTGACGTAAGAATTGTATCTGGACGAACTTTTGTTTCTGTCTCAGCAAATACTTTCTTTTTGATATCCATATTTTCAACAACGGCCTCAATTACAAGGTCAGTATGTTCAAAACCACGATAATCTGTTTGAGCACTAATTGATCTCATCTTGCGCTCAAAATCATCTTTAGACATACGTTTTCTTTTTACAGCACCTGAAAAGTTACTTGAAGCCTGCTTTAAACCAAGCTCTAGTCCATGTTGGTTTAGATCCTTCATGATTGGAAACATATCATTTTTGGCCATAAGCCATGCGATTCCACCACCCATTGTACCGGCACCAAGACAAGCTCCACGCTTTAATGGACGTCCTACACCTTTAGCATCATCCATTTTCTTAGACCCTTCCATTAAGAAGAAAATATGACGAAGGTTTTTTGATTGTTCACCAATACATAACTCTCCAAAAGCTTGTGCTTCTGTTGTTAAGTAAGATGCGCGACCTTTCATCACTCCACCTTCCATAACATCAAGTATTTTAAGAGGGGCCTGATAGAAGCCTTTTGTTTTCTTTAAAACTGACTCGCGGGCCTTTTGAAAAATAATTTTCTTTGTAAATACGTTATCAGTAGCAGCATCTTGTACTTTATCCATCATGCTACGCTTATCTGCTTTTTTCTTAAAATGCTTTGGAGCAAGATCAAGAAGGCGCTCTTTTGCATAAATCTCATCAGCAATTCCAACTTTCTTTGCTTTCTTTGCATTTAAGTTCTTACCAGTAAGGATCATATCTAAAGCAGTTGGAAGTCCCACTTTCTTTGGCAGGCGATAAGTTCCACCAAAGCCTGGAATTAGTCCAAGTTTAACTTCAGGAAGTCCAAGTCCAGTAGACTTATCATCACTCACAATAATAGACTTACATGATAGAGCAAACTCAAGTCCACCACCAAGACATACACCGCTTACACAGGCCACAGTCGGCATTTTAAGGTCTTCAAGACGATTAAAAATTGTCTGCCCTGCCTCAGCTCCTGCCTGGCCATCAGCAGCCGTATGCATTGTATCGAATAGATTGATATCAGCACCAGCTAAGAAGCATCTATCTTTGTGTGAAAAGAAGATGGCACCATCTAATTCTTTTTCTTTTGAGTGAAGATCTTCAACAATATCTTGAAGCTCTTTTAATGTTTCTTCATCTAAAACCGTCATTGCCTTGTCACAATTGTAACCAAACCCAACAAACGCTTTCTTATCCTTAATTTCAAAACTTAATCTTTTATATGTCATATCTGTATCCTACTTATTTTTGAAGGTTCTCAATAATCATGGCACCACCTTGGCCACCACCAATACAAAGGGAAGCAATTCCGTAACCGGCCTTACGCTTTTTAAGCTCATGTGCAAGTGTAACAACAAGACGTGATCCAGTTGAACCAACAGGGTGACCAAGTGCAATTGCCCCACCGTTTACATTAAGTTTCTCATCAGGAATTTCTCCCCAAAGCTTATCAACACCAAATTTGTCTGCAACTTTTTGATCAGTAAAAGCTTTCTTAACAGCGATAATTTGAGCAGCAAATGCTTCGTTAATTTCAACAAGATCCATCTGTTCTAAAGTTAGACCTGTTCTTCTAAAAACACCATCCATTGCTAACAGAGGCCCCATTCCCATACGCTCAGGCTCTAGACCGTGGAAGTGGTAGTCAACAACTCGCGCCATTGGCTCTAAGTTGTATTTTTTCACTGCCTCTTCAGAGCAGAAAAGGATTGCTGATCCACCATCAGTAATTGGACAACTATTTCCAACTGTAACTGTACCTGATTTACGATCAAAGTAAGGCTTCATCTTAGCAAGACCTTCAACAGAAGATTCTTTACGTGGACCGTGATCATTCATTAATAATTTATCTAATTTTGCACCGTATATTAAAGGGACAATTTCATCTGCAAAACGTCCTTCTTCAATGGCCTTAATGGCCTTGTGGTGTGACTCATTTGCATACTCATCTTGTTGCTCACGTGTAATTCCTAACTCACGTGCAAGAAGTTCTGCTGTTTGTCCCATATTTAACCCACAAAAAGGATCTGTTAGACCTTGCTCAATAGCAACAATAGGAGAAAGATAGGCCGGCTTAAAGCTTGATAAAACTTTTAGCTTATCACCTGTTGTTTTTGCCTTCATAAGCTTTGCAAAAAGCTCAGTCATCTGCTTTCCATAGATAAGAGGCATATTTGACATCGACTCAACACCACCAGCAACAACGATCTCGCTGCGGCCAGATGCTACTTTTAAAAAGCCTTGTGAAGCAGCTTCTAAACCAGAGGCACAATTGCGGTGAACAGAGTAACCTGAAGTTTTCTTATGTAGTCCTGCTTCAAGAGCGATAACTCGTCCAATATTTGGATATTTAGCTGGTGTCCCTGTGTTACCAAAAATAACCTCATCAACAGCATCATCTTCAATACTTGTCCCATCCATAATATGACGTACAAGGTAAGCTCCAAGGTATGGCGCTTGAATATCTTTAATAATTGTACCGGATTTGGCCTGTGGAGTTCTTACGGCCTCAACAATGTAGACTGGTTTCATCTATGATTCCTTTCTTCTGATTAATTGTTTTGACACTATTGTAGGGATTTTGACAGGTTATGCAAACAAAAAAAGGCTCCACTTTGGGAGCCTTCTTATTAGAACAGGATAAATTTCTTATTTAAACAATTGATTAGAATAGGTATGACAGTCCAAGACCTAAAGTGAATGAATCTGCACCTTCAAGGTTCTTAGCTTGATTATTTAGAACATAATCATTTGCTGAACCAGCATATTCATCTTCTTCACCCATTCTAAAGATATTCTTATCGTAGTTTAGCGCTAGCTGAACTCCAAATTCTTTAGCAAAATTAACTTCTGCACCTAAAGTCGCTCCACCTGAAACATAGCGATAAGATAATTCAGTATTATTAAAGCTATCTCTTGGGTTTTCAATTTTAAAGTTACCAAAGTGAACTTTAGTCCCAAGGCTTAAGAATGGCTTAATTTTCGCAGCACGAGAAAAGTAGAACTTAGCGTGTCCACCGAAATTAAACTCATTATATGAAATTTCATCATTTGCTGAGTGGTAATAACCAGTGCTGTAACAACCAGAATAACTACATGAGTATCCTCTATTACTAGCTAAGTCTTGGTCACCAATAGTCATTCCCATATAACCAACACTAATACCTACATCAACGCGATCAGAAACTTTAGTTTCTACTACCGCATCAAAATTAAGTCCTGCTGTCCACTCTTTCTGATCACCAGTGATTGTTTTAAATCCTGTTTGAACAGAAACTTTATTATCCAATTGTGGCCCTTGAGGTACAACTGGAGCTACGACCTCAGATCTAGCTGGAGCTGATTGAATGCTATTGATCTCGTCCATGGCCTTAATTTGACCTTCTAGAGCCTTTTGAATCTTCTTAGCGATTCTTCTCTCTTCTTTAAGACGCATATCCTCAACATTCTTTCTCATCATTTGCTCATGCTTTTCCTCGAGCTCACGACGAAGCTTTTGAATCTTGTCTGCCGCAGATTTCTTCTTTTTCTTTTTGTAAAATCCATCCAGATTAATTTCATCTGTATGAACGACTTGATCTGTCTCACTTAATAGTGGGTCTTCTTGTGCAAATGAAGCTGCACTAGAAAAGATCAATGCTGCCATCACGGCGCAATTAAACTTTGTTGTTTTCATTCTGTACTCCCTGTTCTTTGTAGTTCTTTGTACTAAATAAGAGTTTTATACTTGTTTATAACACGTAGCGAGATTATTCTCTGCAAAAGGTGAACGTTGATGAAATTATTTCATGGAGAAGGAAAAACAGTTAAAAATCAAGCACTTAGAATGTCTAACGAAGGTTGTAATAGCGAAATTTATCGGCCCTGACATCAGTTGAGCTATCAAGACCTATGGTATCAAGGAAACACAGAGGGTTTATGCTGCCTCGATCACAAGCACCGGGATCGGCCTTGAATCTGGCATCAAGAGTTTGAAAAGCAGCAAACATAATGGATACAATTGCAGTAATTAAAAGCAGATACTCGACAACAGTCTGTCCTTTATCATTATTTAACTCATTATGCTTTTTACTTTCTATCATTATAGTCCCTAATTTTAGACAAAAGTTTTATAGTCTCTTGCCTCTAATAGAGTTTGAGTTATTCCAAGGTTATTTTTCTTTAAAGGCCCGTGATAATACACGCCCTTTACACTTTCAAGTTTACCACGACTTCCTGTTCTAAACTTGAGTTTTACATTTTCTCTAGCATTTAAAAGTCCATGATTTCTTAAAAGACAAACCTCATCAATGGCAACACAATTTAATAAAACGTCTTGTGAATCGATTATCTCATTTTCAATTAGTAGCTTGTGAAACATATCTTGAACAAAGTCTACTTTGAAACAGTCTTCAAAGCGCCAATACACCTTCACTTCACAAACGCCATCACCACTTACTTTTTTACGAATAAAGGCAACATCGCTACCAAAGCTATGAGCATCAAAATGATAATACTCTCCAGATAATAAATTATCAGACATTTTATAATTAAGCTTGATACAGCCATATACGCTACTTAAATCATGGCCAATTCCCAACCTTTCAACGTTAGAGCTGAAGATGGCCATTTTTGATGGTGCTACAACTCCACTATAAGAAGCAAGTTGAGTGGCCCAAGGTCTTGCGTTTGAAAAACTAAATTCTTCAATCGTATCTTCTAAAGTTACTCCTCCAAGCTTTTCGATGGCATCCTTGGCCTGGGCCTCTAGGGCGAGACTCCAAATAAAGCGATATCTTGGAGATAATAAAACAATGAAGAAGTAAATTAACTCAAGATCAGAAAATGTAAGCTCTATTGATTGTGTATAAATACAGCGCAAAGAACTCATTAGCTTTTGTAATTCACTATTATTTTTAAACTCTCGTCTAAATGAAGAGTAACAATCATAAATATAATCAGGAAGTGCACTTTTAAAAGTAGCAACAGAAACTTGGTGAATCGTCTTGTAACGACATAATGACTCTCCAAGACGACTTACTGCTGTTAGGAAGTCCTCTTCAAAATCACTTATCTCTTTTTGTTCAGAAGCAAGTATCTGCTGCAATTGCGCATGTAAGTTTGGAAATTGTCTTGTTACCTGTGAATAATTCAGATAAGGCCTAGGTGATGCGAATTCATATCTTTTAGAATTAACTAATAAGCAAAATGGAGCGAGCTCAAAATTTGATTTCTTAAAAATTGATGACTCTTCATCAATATCTGATATCCATGTTTTAATGAAAGCTAAATCAATAGGCCCATAGAATTTAAAATAAGGATCGTTAGACTTAATTCTTTGATCCTTTAAATACACGGCATCATGCCCGCTTTTTAAAATTTGAGACGAAGTTAAAAAACTCGTTATATTATTACCTATAATTAATGTATCAATATTTTTATTCATAATTTTACTTTGTTAATAAGTTAATTAATTTTCTCTTGGCCAATTCGCTCTCTTCAATCATAGCAGAGATGACCTCAGGTTTCATAGAGTCTTCGTTTACTTGACTCATTATATGGTAAATCTCATGACAGTCTTCGATAATCTTTATATTAAAATTTGATGAGATAATCATATCGTATTCTGTCGAACGATGAATATTAGGGCCACAGAAGATCCTTGAACCAGCAACAAATGGCTCCAATAGTGAGTGAACACCTTTACCGTGGCCACCACCAACGTACACCTTATGAAAGTATGGATAGATTTCACAAAGGATTCCCTTCACTGTACATAAGATTAGTCCAGGATTCATTGTAATCTCTTTCAGAAAAGACTGAAAAGATTCAAGTGTTAATTTTGATTCATCTAGAATATGTATCTTAAGCTTAGGAGAGAGTTTTTTGATCTCTGATAACATCTCCTCCACTTTATCTTCTTTTAATAGATGGGGAGCTAGAAACACAAATTTCTTCTTATCTGCTATATCATTTAATAAATTTGTATCATTAAAGAAAGTGAATTCATTTATCCACATTTGAGCAAGACAAATTCTATCTTGATAAGGATAGAGTCCTAAAATCTGACTTAAGAACTCATAGTGTTTATGCTTTCTAAAACTCTTTTGACGAGAGTTAATCTGAAGCATACGAAGTTCAATTGGGGCAACGATCTGAGTGCCTAACTGCGCACTTTCAAATACCTTCTGATCTTCAATAGTTGCTGCTATAACCTCACTAAATTGAGCGTAGATAAACTTCTTAATCCAAGAGATGATAGGTTTACCATCTTTATTAAACCTTGCTTTAGAGCTTTTTGAAGTAGCGGAAAATAAGATAAACTCACTCATCTTTGATCCAAGATAAATAAGCTCAGGAAAAAAGTCATATCTAACCATCATCATCTTTGAGGCACTAGACCAAGCAATAATATTTTGTCTTTTTAAAAGTGGAAAGTATGTGATGAGGGGCAACCTTAGATAACGAACTCTCTCACGATGGGCCTGATAATATTCAACGACCTTGTGCTCCACACTAGGAGAAGTGAAAAGCAATTCAACATTTTTACCATGTGAAATTAGCTCATCAATAATAGGCCTAATTTGCTCGAACTCCCCTTCACTTGAGAAATGAAATAAGCAGTGGGCCTTCTTGCCTACACGAGAAAATGCTCTCGTTCCTTCATCCTGATAATTTTTGGACTCAAAACTTACTCGACGATAAAATGGCCCTATTCTTAATAAGTAGAAAAATAGAAAAAATGGATAGGCCACTATTCGAAGAATCGCCTGAATAAGAAAAATCAACAACATACAAATAGTATAAAGATACATCTAAGAGAATAGAAGCTAAAAATGTGGTCGAGATGACACCTAGTGGATACATTTTACATAAAATTATAAAAAACGAGTGTCATTTTCTTAAAAAATCTTACATATAACTTTAATTTTGTACCTTAACGAAATTCTGGATTGCCATACAATAAAAAAACTTCGATTATTGGCTATTGTATAAAAAGAGGGAGAAAAAAATGGGATTATTTAGGGGAGCGATACTCGCATTCATGGTTACCAGCGCACTTGGTGCTACATCAACGGCATCAATGCCTTCAGTACCAGCTACAACGACAACTCAACAAACAGCAGCGACACCAAATCCAGAAGAAAACACAATTTGGCAAAAATTAAAGAAATCACCATTCAATGCCCAATATTTAGTGGAAGGCTCAAATGGTTTTAAAGAATCAATTAATGGATACAGTTTCTATAACTACCTATATCTAGGTTACAATATCAACGACAGATTTGCTGTAAAAGTTGTTCCTTATTGGCAAACAGACTTCTCAGAAAAACAAGAAAATAAAGATGGAAGCCGTACAATTCATCAACAATACGGTGCAACTCAAGCAAGACTTTATGTTAAGAAACTTTTAACTGATAAAGAAAATGGTTACGACCTTTATCTTCAATACCGTCTATACCACTACCCGGCCGCCACAAGAAAGTCTGGATATGATGCAAAACAACGCTTTTACCTAATTGGTGGAAAGACGATTAACGATAAATTAAGAATCGGTACTTATGCATTTTACGAAAGTTATATTAGAAACTCTGGTAAATCATCTCTTTTAGCAAATTACTACGCAGCAGTTGCTCCTACATATTATATAAGTGATAAGCTATATACATCACTTACAATTGACTACTATAGACAACAAAGAAAATCTGGAAGTACAGAAGCTGAGACTCTTTCAGTTTCTCCAGAAATTGGATACAGCTTCCCATTTGTTTCTCTATCAGCATCACTAGCTCTAGAGCCAGTAGACTTTAGAGGTGAAGATCCTGATTTCGTTGATGAAACACTTAAGAATGCCAGACTAGTAGTGTCGGCCTATTTCTCAATCCTATAATTTCATAATTACATTACAGATACTTACTAGGCCGACTTTATAAGTCGGCCTTTATTTTTAAAGCTTTATTAAACATCAGGCAATATTTTCCGATAACTCTAGTAAGAAAGTGATTAAACTTATCAGGGTTTGAGGATTTATGAGTTCAAATACAAAGAAGAAAGTTACAGAATATCTACTGACTAAGAAGCAGATCTCAGCTGGCCTCTATGAGCCAAATGAAGTCTACTATATTAAAGACAGTGGAAAAGAACTTGGACCATTCTGGCAGGAAGATTTAAAAGAGTTTATTGATGACTATGGACTTCTTAATCAAAATGTTCTCGCTAAGAGCTTAAACGACTCAGATTGGACACCAGTAACTTCTCACCCACTATTCCAAAGACGAAGACCTGAGATTGTAAAAGAATTTAAAATTGATGAAGATGATCAATTCTTCTTACTAAAAAATGGTAAGAAAGATGGACCTTTTACAAGTAATGAGGTCAATGCAAAGCTTGATAAATTAGAGGTGCTTCACACTGATCTAGTATCTGTTGATAATGGGCTCAGCTGGGGAACAATTTACGAATTTGAAGTATTTGATCGTCGAACTAGAGATAATCAAAGTTTGCCTGAGTCACCACAAGGCCATGTTTTTCAAAATTCTATGCTTGATGCGGATCGAGCGATGGCAGTATCTAAAAAAGATCAAGGCGATCGCGAATTTATTTATGATCTTGCTTATATTGGAAACCAAAAGCTAAATCCGAATAAACCACAAATTGATGACTTTGAACAAAAAGAACAAACAGATAATACTGCAATGTTTAGACTAGCAGCTTTTGCTTTTAGCTTTATCATTGTAGCTGCAGTATTTTTTACTTTTTCAAACTTTTCAGGAAGCCCTGAGCCAGTAGCGAAAAAACAAAAAGTGCAAAGAACGCAACGTACTCCAGCTGCTAAGAAGAGAACTCAACCAAAAGTTCAAGAAAGGCCAAAGCCAACAAAGAAGCCTACAACGAGAATTAAAAAGAAAAAAGAGGCACCTAAAAGAGAGATCACAAGAAGCGATAGACCTCTTAATAAAGGAAGTTTTCTAAGTGACACTAGAGAGATGACTGATGGACAAATGGATCCAAGAGACCTGCCTCCTGAAGTTATTTTTGATGATAACTCTGAAGCATTAGAGCTTGATCCAATTAGAGAGAGAATCTCAAAAGAAACTTTTGATCCACAACAAGAAGAGTTAGAAAATTATGACGAACTTGATGCGGCCCGTGAAATTGTCGATGATTATCTTGAGCGATCACCTGCTGCAGGAGGACAAGAAGAATTCTATGAAGATGAGTTTGTCCCTGAAGATGCTATTGAAGGTAGTGAGTATTAAGCAAAATTTTAAAGAATAAGTAGTCAAAAATTAAATATTTGTGTTATTTTTAAGTATGGAAAACACAAATGAAATCACGAATTTAACACAATACTTTAGAAAGGCCGCTTTCCCTGGCTCATATTTTTTCAGTTTCGAAGGTATCGAAGGATCTGGAAAATCAACTCAAATCGTAAAGATTAAAGACTATCTAGAAACAAAAGGTTTCAACGTAATTGTCATTAGAGAACCAGGTGGAACTGCATTTGGGGAAAAGCTTAGACAAGCAATTCTGACGTCTACACAAGAACTTCACCCAGCAGCAGAGGCACACTTATTTGCTTCAGCAAGAGCACAGAATCTTTCATCATTAATTCTTCCAGAGCTTGAAACACCTAATACTGTTGTTATCTGTGACCGTTTCCTTGATAGCTCAATAGCCTACCAAGGTGTAGCAAGAGGTTTAGGGCCAGAATATATTTTAAATATTCACTCTAGCTTCCCTCTTAATATCGTTCCTCATAAAACATTCTACCTAAGAATTGATTTACAAAAGTCATTAGAGAGGCAGCGACTAAGAAATATGCCTAAAGACTATTTTGAATCAAGAGATAATAGCTTTCATCAAAACCTCATTGAAGGATATGATTATTGTGCAAGTATTTTCTCTGATCGCGTATCAGTAATAGATGGTTCACAGAGCATGGATGATGTTACAAACGAATTAATAAATAACATTGACCAAATTATTAATGCAAAAGAATAATCAAGAACAAGATCTCGCCTTTAAGGCCCTTTTTGAAAGATACAAATCTTCACAGATGGCGCACTTCTATACCCTACACACAGCAGGGCAATTAGAAGTTGATGAGAAATCTAAAATCTTAAGTAATTGGACAACTAACTTCCTTGAAAATATTCTCATGTTTGAAAATAATTGGGATCATGACCATGCAAGTGAATCCTTAACTCTAGGCCATGAAGACATACTAATTATTGAGACAGATGAGAAAAGCTATAAAGTAAGTGATAAGAAAATTGAAGAATTTTTCGACTTTATTCGATTTAGGCCATCAAAATTAAAATACTGCATTACTATATTTAAAGACTCTCAAAAAATATCACCAATACTGGCAAATAAATTATTAAAAACACTTGAAGAGCCTCCTGCTGGCCATTTATTTATTTTTCTAAAATCTTCAAATGAAAAGTCACTAGCAACAATCGATTCAAGAACTATTAATATTCACATTACAAATGACTCTAATGATAATATTGATAAGATTCAAAATCTCGATTTTCATAGCTTTCTAGATAGAAGCTGTAAAGATTCTGAGCTAAAAGACATCTTAGTAGAGATAAGAGATGGCAATCTAAAATTAGATGCAATCCAAGGCCTAATAAAAGAGAAGCCTGCCAGAGAATTAAACCTCCACCACTTGATAGCTGCCTATATTAATCAAAACGAAAAATTTGATATTAGGGATCAAATGAAGTGTCTAGAAGCGATAAAGAATTCAACTGAAGAAATTCCATTTAATGGTGCTGTGAAATCACGTCTTTCACGCCTTTTGCAGTTCGTTATATAAGCAATTTACGATGCATAAAGGCTAGACATAAAGCAGTATAAAGAGGACAATAAGATCTGTTCAAAAATAAATTTGGTAATTAAATGACTGATAATAATACGACGCAGGACTCTGAGCAATCAGAAGCTGCTAAAAATACAGAGACAAAACAAGCAAAGGACTCTCCTCGAGAATCCAATAAAGAGCAAAAGAAAAAAGCAAATAAGTTCAGTAAGCACGATGACAAACTTGCTAAAGAGCAAGAGGGAAAGTTCGAAGAAGGACAGACCCTAACGATGGTTCGTGTTAGATTTCCTGGTAATGCTAAATCTCAGCCTTTTTTACTTGGTAAGAGAAAGTTTACTTATGGCCAAAAAGTTATTGCCATGAGTGACCGCGGAATGACTGTAGGTTATATCAACTCTTTTCCATATGAAGTTGAATTTGATAAATCAATGCTACCAATCCGCTCCATCTCAAAAGTTGCCACTCAAGAAGATATTGACGAGCAAAAAAGCTATATGAAAAAGGAAAATGAGGCTGAAGTCACATGTATTCGCCTCATTGAAAAACATAATCTCAATATGAACCTAACTCACGTTGAATTTATTCAATTTGGGAAAAAAGCCGTTTTCTACTTCACAGCTCCAGAGCGTGTTGACTTTAGAAACCTCGTCAAAGACCTTGTTTCTGAAATAAAGATGCGTATTGAACTTCGTCAAATTTCAGTTAGAGACCGTGCTGCTGCACTTGGTGCTACCGGTGCTTGTGGACTACAAACATGTTGTTCATACTTTCTAACCAACTACGGTAATACATCGATTAAAATGGCAAAGAATCAAAATCTTGCCCTTATCCCGGCCAAGATTAATGGTGTTTGTGGACAAGTTAAATGCTGTATTAAGTATGAAGATGATGTTTATACAAATAAGAGAGAGTTCCTTCCAGGTGAGGGATCATATATTCGCACTAAAAATGGCGATATTGGAAAGGTCCTAAAGCTTCATATTCTCCTTGAACAATTTGAAATGCTTACAGACCGTGGCTATATCCGCCGCTACTATAAGAACCAATTCGACCGCAAACGTTGTCGTCCACCAAAAGATTGGAAATTCCCAACAGAGTTTAGATCAATCACAAAAGAGAACTCTGTTGTTATTGGAATTGAAGAACTAGAAGAAGAGCTACGCCTAAGAAAGCAAGCATTTCTAAAGAGCCTTCACGATGAAGATGATGATCAAGACGAAGATGCTCATGAGTTAATGGATGATGAAGAAACAACTTCAGATGATGAGGAAATTGAAAAGCTTCCTCTTGATTCAACTGAAGATGAAAATGACAATATTCCGAAAGAAAATGTCGAAAAGAAGCGTCATAACAATAATAGGCCAAAGAGACGATCAAATAATAATCGCAATCGCGGCCCTAGAAATGACAAATCAGATAATAAAGATGGTGAGAAGAAGTCTCGTGGGAGAAATAATCGCAACCGTCCACCAAAAGGTAAAGGCGGTGGAAACTTCCGTAAACCATCAGGTGAAAAGTCTGAAAACAAAGGGGCCAACTCCCCTAAGAAGTCTGATCAATAATTCTTTTTAATGAATCATAAGCGCGATGGTGAGGGAAACGATTTTCTCTTACCATCTCAATATTTGGCAACTTTCCAAGAAACTTCACATTTAACATTTCATCTTTCTTATCAACAACAACCTTACGAAGACATTTCTTTAGCTCAATCTTCTCGTTTAACAAAATAATTTCACGATAAACACCAAGGCTTACATATGAACGAACGCGAGTCTTTATTGGGGCAAGAGATGGAATTGGAAGGATTGCGGCAGGGCCTTTAGCAACCTTACCAACAAGCTTTGCTAATTTATTACGGGGTATAAATGCAGGAGCAACGTAAGTAATCTTACGATCCCCTACTTCAATCACATCGTGTTGTATTAGCCATTCTATTAATAGAGCACTTAAAGAGTGGGCCACAATATGAGCGGTAGGATTTGCTTTAAATACCTCTTTAATACGCTCACAATCTTCTTTAAGATTTGGCCTGGCCTTCTTATTAAAAGAAAGTGAAATATACTTAACATTTGGATTTGAAAAAATAAAAGATCCCGGGGCCTGATTGAGCCCCGGAAAGAATACTATATTTGGATAGTTTTTTTGATTAGAAGTCACAATTTCCCGGCGTACGAGGGAAAGCAATTACATCGCGAATATTGCTCATACCAGTAATATACATAATTGCTCTTTCAAACCCAAGGCCAAAACCAGAGTGAGGAGCAGAACCGAACTTACGAAGCTCAAGGTACCACCAGTAACCTTCTTTCTCCATTCCCATCTCATCCATACGCTTTGTAAGCTTATCAAGGTCTTCTTCACGTTGTGATCCACCAATGAGCTCACCAATACCAGGAACAAGAACATCCATGGCACGAACAGTTTTACCATCGTCATTTTGCTTCATATAGAAGGCCTTACATGTTTTCGGGTAGTCTGTAACTGTAACAGGTGACTTGAAATGAACATCCGTTAAGTATTTTTCATGTTCAGTTTGTAGCTCATCTCCCCAATTCGTTGGGAATTCAAATTTTTGGCCAGAAGCATTTAATATATCAATTGCTTCTGTGTAAGTAATCTTTTTGAACTCTCCATCACGAACGGCAGCTAAAGTTTCAAAATGAGATGCATCAACATCTGTAAATGGCATCTTATATAAGAACTCAAGTTCTTTGCGGCAATTAGTGAAAGCATAATCAATCATATACTTTATATAATCAGCTGCAAGATCAGCAACATCATCAAGATCAGCAAAAGCAACCTCAGGTTCGATCATCCAAAATTCTGCTAAGTGGCGTTTTGTATTTGAGTTTTCAGATCGAAATGTCGGCCCAAATGTATAAACCTTGCCAAGACCAAGAGCGTGGCACTCACCTTCAAGCTGACCTGTAACACATAGTGAAACATCTTTACCAAAGTAGTCTTTAGTAAAATCAACTTCACCTTTATCATTTTTGGCCGGGTTTTGCTTATCAAGAGTTGAAACATTAAACATCTCACCAGCACCTTCACCATCTACTGCAGTAATAATTGGCGAATTTAAATAGAAGAAGCCTTTTTCATTAAAGAAGTTATGAGTGGCCATTGCAAGTGCGTGACGTACACGAAAAACTGCGCCAAAGAGATTCGTTCTAACTCTTAAGTGAGCAATATCTCTTAAGTGTTCAAGAGAAGTTCCTTTCTTTTGAAGAGGGTATGATTCATCAACTGCACCAATAATTTCACCAGTAACTGCTTGCATCTCAATTGTTTGATTCTTTCCTTGAGACTCAACAACCTTACCTGTGATTGAAACACATGTTCCTGTCAGCATCGTTGAAAGAGCTTCATAATTTTCAATATCAGCATCTGCTACAATTTGGAGAAGATCTTGAGAAGAACCATCATTAAGAACAATGAATGAAAACTTCTTAGACTTTCTAACTGAGCGAACCCAACCTTTAACTACTACTTCATTACCGATAAAATCACTTGAACGATCAAATAATTTCTTTAATTCAATACGCTTTAAATCTGTCATTTAATACCTTCTATAAAACTTCTTTTAAAATACTCTGAGTTGTTTCTTTTTCTAGTCTTGGACCATATTGAGTCACAAGCTTTGCTGAGCAAGAACAAGCAAGTGTTCCTGCTTGAGCGTAATTTAGGCCATTAGTAATCCCATAAAGGAATGCTCCAGCAAATAAGTCACCTGCACCATTTGTATCCATAGCTGTTACTTTTGGAGATGCAACGTTTAGACGCTCATTCCCATCAAATAAGTAGGCCCCTTTGGCCCCAGCAGTAATAGCAAATGTATGAGAAACTTCTTTAAGAGCATTGAAGGCATCATCTATATTATCTAATCCTGTGAACGACTTCGCTTCTTCTTCATTACAAAATAGAAGATCAAGTTTTTCACTACCGATCATTTTCTTAAAACCATCCTTAAAGAATCCAACAATACCTGGATCAGAAAAAGTTAATGCAACTTTAACATCATTTTTGCGTGCATAATCTCTTGCCGTTTCGCAAGCAGCAATGCCTGCAGCTCCAGTAACAAGGTAGCCTTCCATATATAGCCACTTACTTTCACCAAGACTAGCTAGATCCAATTGATCATCTGAATAAGTTGCAGTTGTTCCAAGGAAAGTATTCATTGTTCTTTCAGCATCATCTGAAATCATAACGAGACACTTACCTGTTTCACCATCATATAGGCCTTGCTCAATATTAGACTTTACACCATTAGCAAGAAGATCATTCTTGTAGAACTCTCCTGTCTCATCATCTGCAACTTTACAAGAGTAGAAAGTCTTTGCTCCTAGCTGAGTCGCACCAATAATTGTATTTGCAGCAGAACCACCACATGCTCTGGGAATGACCAACGTTATTACCACTTAAAGCTTTAAGAAGATGATCTTGTCTTTCTTTTTCAACAAGAGTCATAAGACCTTTTTCTATTAAGTGATCCGTTAAGAATTCATCACTAACTTTAAATTCCATATCAACAAGGGCATTTCCCATTCCATAAATATCGTACTTCTTCATATAAATTCCTTTATTATTCTTCTCTTCTTTTAAATATTAATTCGTTACTAGCTTTATCAAATCCATCATATTGATATCCGGCCACATTAAACTTCTTGAGGCCTTCAATATCTTTAACTTTATTTTCGATAATATAACGGGCCATCATTCCACGTGCTCTTTAGCATTGAATGAGATCACTTTATATTTACCATTCTTCCAATCAAGAAAGCGTATATTTACTAATTCAGGAACTAGCTTATCTTTCACACTTTTGAAATACTCTTCTGAAGCAAGGTTCACAAGGTACTTAGATTTATTCTTCTTAGCGTCTTCATTGATTTTTTCAACAATTTTATCGCCCAGAAGTTATAGAGATTTGTTAATCCTTCTGCGTTGATACGTGTTCCCATCTCAAGTCGATAAGCTCTTAACTCATCAAGTGGTGCTAAAAACACCATATAGACCAGATAAGATTTTTAAATGCTTTTGGGCGTAATTCAACTCACTTTTTTTGAATTCACTTGCATTTAGTCCCTGGTATGTATCGCCAGCAAAGCTAAAGACGGCCGCACCAAGATCATTTGTCTTCTTAAACTTTTTAAAACGCTCCACATTTAAATTTGCAAGATTATCAGAGAGCTTCATCATCCTAGAAAGATCACTACTATCAAATTTTGCCATTTTCTTTGCCAACTCACTGGCCTCATCGATGAATGCAGGCGTTTGTAATTCGACACTATTTGCAAGCTCAATTTCTGAGTGGTCAAAATTAAGTTTTTTCGCAGGTGAGATAACAATATCCATGAATATCCTTTGAATAAAATTCGTAACTAAACGCTTGAAATGATAACAATAACTTTATCAAAAGACTATGATTCTTAGGAGTATTTAAGGGATAAAATAACGTTCATAACGTGTGGATTTACCTGTATAGACAACTTTCTGACACTTAGAATCATCCGGAAGTTCTAAATTAGGTGCTTTCAATGGCCTCTTAAAACAAACCAACTTAAATTTCTTACATAATTCAGATAAAATAGTAGCTTGGTCTTCGTCACTTCCAACAAGTTCTTTGAATGTTTCCATTTCCTTACGGCTAAGGGCGCTCTTTGTTTTGGACTTACCTGATTCGTACATCGGATCATAAAAGCAGCGATCGTAGCCAGCTGGAATTTCACTAGAATAGGCCTGGCCATATTCTAGCCTCATCTGATTTTTAAAGGTTTGAGCAATCATTTCGTCGTCACTAGCACAGGCCTGCAAATAGGCCCATAATCCTAACGCAAAGACATATGGGTTTCTTTCAAAACATATTAAATTGCATTTAAAACTTAATAATAAACAAGCATCCTTTCCTGTCCCCATTGTTGCATCAATAATTTGATTATGTGCTAAATCATCACCCTTGAGTTTTAGAGCTCGAAAAAGAGGCTCCTTAGTAACTGCATAGCGTTTTTTAAGATGTGACTTTAATTCTTTGGCCCAATCCAGTGTTAGCTTAGATGATTTTTTCAAATCAATTAAACTTAACTGTTCACCATTAAAATCTAAATAATAAGAAACCTCATCAGTTAAGCTTGAACAAATCTCAAATTCGACACCAAAATCTCTTAACTGTTTGGCCCAAAGACCTAGTGCATCGTTCTGAGATTCTAATGATTTCATATTAATATCAATGCCATGAACAAGAATTTGAATAGGTGTTAGTTTTACGTCATTTTTCATATTAAAATCAAGTAGATGGCCTGTTGTTTCTATGTTATAAAATCATTCTTAATTGAGACACAATTTATAACACAATTGGAGAATGGATGTCACACACACAAGACGTTTCTAATGCAACAATCGATAAATTAGGATTTGATCCTAGAAGTTTGAAGGTAAACTCTCAGGATATAAACCGTGAGCTAGCAAAGAATTATATTAGCGCTAGTGATAACGACATAGAATCAATGTTAAAAGAGCTAGGTCTTAATTCTCTAGATGAGCTTTTTTCACATATCAAAGATGACGTTAAATTCTCTGAAAAGATCGCTTTAGAAAAGGGCCTTAACTACGACGAACTAGTAGCAAATTTAGATACACTCTCTAAGAAAAATAACATCCCTACTAATTACTTAGGAGATGGACTACCACAATATAAGATTCACGATATTGTTCCTTACGTATGTAATATCCGCGGACTTACTACTGCCTACACTCCATATCAACCAGAAAGGTCTCAAGGAACACTTAATACTCTTTGGATCTATTCAAGTGCAATAACTGCACTAACTGGTTTTGAAGCAATTAACTCTTCTCTTTATGAAAGATCAACTTGCTTATTTGAAGCACTTAAAACAGGTGTTCGTTTAGCTAGAAAAAAAACAAAGGTTCTAGTAAGTGAGGCAATTTACCCACAAGACAGAAGTGTAATTGAAACAAATGCTGCACATACTGGATTAGAAATCTTATGGGCACCTATTAATAAAGAAAGTGGTCTTATTGATTTCGAAATTACAAAAGAGATCCTTACTACAAATAAAGACATCGCTGCATTTGCCTTTGGACAAGTAAACTCTCTTGGACTTTTAGAAGATGTCGATGCTCTAACAGATTTATGCCAAGAAAATGACGTGTCATCTATTGCAATTATTGATCCAATTCTTCTTGCAAACAAAGGACTTAAAAAACCAAGTGAGTACGGAAGTGACAAGTCAGGTGTCACAATGATTGTCGGTGAAGGCCAACACTTATGTCTTGATGCAAATTACGGAGGACCTGGTCTTGGTATTTTCGGTATTCGATTTAACGAAAAGAACAAGAATCAAATCCGTCAAACTGCTGGCCGCTATGTTGGTAATGCAGTTGATATGAATAATAAACAATGTCTAGCAATGGTTCTATCGACTCGTGAACAACATATTCGTCGAGAGAAGGCCACGAGCAATATTTGTTCTAACCAATCTTTTGTTGCAACAATTGCAGGAGCCGCCCTTCTTGCTCACGGTGATCAAGGGCTAGAAACGAAGCTTGGAATCTCAAGACAAAACACACAATACTTCCTTGCTAATATTTTACACCTTGATGGTGTTGAATTAGCTTTTAATGCGCCTTATTTCAATGAAGTCGTTTTAAAAATCAATAAGCCAGTAAAAGACTTCATCAACTCTAATGATGATATTGTTATAGGAAAAGATATCACTGGACGCCACGGCCTAGAAGGAAATCTATTAAAGATCTCATTTGGTGATCTTCATTCACAAGAAGATATCGACAAGCTTATTAACGTATTTAAA
Organism: Halobacteriovorax sp. BALOs_7; assembly: GCF_003612895.1. GTDB lineage: Bacteria > Bdellovibrionota > Bacteriovoracia > Bacteriovoracales > Bacteriovoracaceae > Halobacteriovorax_A > Halobacteriovorax_A vibrionivorans. The sequence continues at coordinate 1,677,973 of NZ_CP027772.1, forward strand.
AATAATTTCACAGGTGATGAAAATGCAGATGTATTCATGCCTGATTTACCAGAAAAGTTCCTACGTACAGACGCACCAGGGATAGCTCAATTTACATTAGAAGAAGTAAAGGCCTTCTATGATAAATGTGGAGAGCTAAATGTATCTCCTGATGATGCGATCTATCCACTAGGTTCATGTACAATGAAGTATAACCCATACGTAAATGACTGGGCAGCAGGTCTAAAAGGCTTCACAATGGCCCACCCTGACCTAGATGATAAATACACTCAAGGAACTCTTGAGCTCCTTTATAATATTCAAGAAGACTTTAAGTCCATCACAGGACTACCAGGTGTTGTAACTCAAGCAGTTGCAGGAGCTCAAGGCGAGCTTGTTGGTATTAAAATGTTTCAAGCATACCATGCTGATAAAGGAAATGCGCAAACTAAGAATGTTATCTTAATACCAAAATCAGCGCATGGAACTAACCCAGCAACTGCTGCAGTGGCAGGATTCGTTCCTGGTAAAGTGGATGGAAAACAAGTCGGAATTATCACTCTTGATGCTGACCAAAGAGGTCAAATTGATCTTGAGCAATTAAAAGAGATCATTAAAACAGATGGTGATCGCATTGCCGGTATCATGGTTACAAATCCAAATACAGCAGGTGTTTTTGAAGAAAACTTCAAAGAAGTTGCAGACCTAATTCACTCAGTAGATGGGCTTGTCTATATGGATGGGGCCAATATGAATGCAATTGCAGGTATTGTCTCTTTAGAAAAGCTTGGTGTCGATGCTTGCCATAATAACCTTCATAAAACTTGGACTATTCCACATGGTGGTGGTGGACCAGGTGATGCTATCGTAGCAGTAAGTGATAAACTTGTTGATTATATACCAGGTACTCAAGTTGAAAAACTTTCAGATGGAAGCTTTAAAAAAGTACGTGCAAAAAAATGCATCGGAGACTTTCACCGTCACGATGGAAATGTTGCCCACAAAGTTCGTGCATACACTTACCTTAAGGCCCTCGGTCAAGACGGCGTTGTTAAGATGTCACAAATTGCAGTTTTAAGTGCAAGGTACTTATTTAATAAACTTAAAGATGTATATCCAATGCTACCTCTTGGTGCAGACAATACACCGAGAATGCATGAGTTTATTATTACATTAAGTGATGATATGTTTGCTCATATTGAAAAATCTGGGACACCAAAGAATCAAATCATTGCAAAGGTTGGAAAGCTATTTTTAGACTTCGGACTTCATGCTCCAACAGTTGCCTTCCCTGAAGTTTTTGGTTTAATGATCGAGCCAACTGAATCATTTACTAAAAAAGAACTAGATGAATTCTGTGATGTACTCATTGCAATCAAGAATGTTTTAAGCGATTCTCCAGAAGTTCTTCAAACAGCACCACACTTTACACCAATAAAGAAAGTTGATGAGGTATGGGCCAATAAGAATCTAAAATTCTACACAGAGCTTAAAGAATTGTGGGAGCTACCAAGTGACGAAGTTTCGCCTAAGCAATTAAGGCTAAATGATGCAATCGAAGTAGTTGAAATGATTAGAAAGAAACACAGAGAAATAAAAGAAGCATAGAAATAAAAAACGCCAGTCAGTGACTGGCGTTTATATATTGAAGTAGCAGGAATTGAAAAACATACGAATAATTCGAGAATAAACAACAACACGAAAATTAACACGAATTTGGGGAACAAAGAACAACAACACAACTTTATCGATATGTTTATTCATCAATCCCTGCTACATATGTCTGTGATTTATACGATGTGATTTTGGAAGTTACAACCTATCATTTTTGCACGTGTAAATATTACAAAGGGGTCTTGAACTGTTAAGCCTTGTTATTAACAAAGCTTAATTCAGATATAAGTGGCCCTTATAGAAACGAAAGAAATTAAATAAAATACTAACTGAAAAGACAAGAAAGAAGTAACTATGGAAGATTTAAAAAGAGCAACATTTGCAATCATCTCTCACCCGGATGCCGGTAAGACAACAATGACAGAAAAGCTATTATGGTTTGGTCAAGTTGTAAGAAGCGCAGGGATGGTAAAAAGTAAGCAAGGTAATTATGCTAAATCTGACTGGATGGAGATGGAAAAAGAGCGTGGAATCTCTATTACTTCTTCAGTTATGTCATTCCCATATAACGAAAGGGCCATGCACCTACTCGATACTCCTGGTCACAAGGACTTCTCAGAAGATACTTATCGAACTCTTACAGCTGTTGAAAGTGTTCTTATGATGATTGATTCAGCAAAAGGGGTTGAAGCACAGACAAAGAAGCTAATGGAAGTCTGTCGAATGAGAGACACTCCTATTGTATCTTTTTGTAATAAGTTTGATCGTGATGCTCTTGACCCGTTTGAACTAATCGACGATGTGGAGAAAACATGCTCAATTCAATGTGTTCCAATGACTTGGCCAATCGGCTCAGGTGTTGAGTTCAAAGGTGTATACGATCTTCGCAATAAAACTATTATGAGTTTTAAAGATGCTAAAGATCCGTTTAGCCCAAATATTATCGATGCAAGCGATTTAAAAGCGGATCACATTAAAGAATTTGTAGGTGAAACTCTTCTAGAAAAACTTAAAGAAGACCTAATGATGATTGAAGAGTTAATGCCAGAATTTAACGAAGAAGAATTTCTAGCAGGTATCATGACTCCAATGTATTTTGGATCTGCCCTTAATAACTTTGGAGTTAAAGAAGTTCTTGATACTTTTTCAAAATTTGCTCCAGGCCCTGGAGAGCGTGAAGTTCTTAAGGCCCCATTTGAAAAAGAAGAAACACGTATGGTTGATCCAAGTGAAAAGAAGTTCACTGGATTTGTCTTCAAGATTCAAGCAAATATGGATAAGAAGCACCGTGATCGTGTTGCATTCATTAGAGTATGCTCTGGGCGATTCACAAGAGGACAAAAAGTTACTCTTGCAAGAACTGGCAAAGAGATAAAGATTGCAACTCCTCTTATGTTTCAAGCACAAGATAGAGAGATCACAGAGTATGCAATTCCTGGAGATATAATTGGAATCCACGACTCTGGAAAATTACAGATTGGTGATACATTCACTGAAGGTGAAATTATCCAATTTACAGGAATTCCAAGCTTTGCCCCAGAGATCTTTAAAAGAGTTTTATTAAAAGATCCAATGAAAGGAAAGCAGCTTGATAAGGGACTTCAACAACTTTCAGAAGAAGGCTCTGTTCAATTGTTTAAAAGACATAATTCAACTGAAAAGATTCTTGGTGCCGTAGGTGTTCTCCAATTTGAAGTTGTACAAAGAAGACTTGAGGATGAGTACAATGTAAAAGGAGAATATGAAGGTTTCCCTTATACAGGTATTCGCTGGGTTAAAATTCCAACAGAGAAGATGAAAGATGAATTTGTGTCGCGTTATTCTGCTAATATCGCCTACGATATAAAAGGGCGTATATGCTTTATCTATCGCACGGAGTGGGATTTGAAGCTGGCCCAGGAAAAATTTGAAGAAGTGGAATTTTTCAAGACTAATGATTTTAAATAGTTAACTAAACTAAACTAAATATGTCTTGTAAATCAAATAAAAATTAACTATTATTATCTTCACCTTATTGAACAAAAAACAAGGTTAAGAGTATTGAAATTTTTATTTGTAGAAGATGAAGTAGAGTTAGTCGAATTATATCAATATATGTTTGATCGAATCGGCCTAGACTATGAAGTCGCCTATAATGGCGAAGAAGCACTTGAAAAAGTAAAGAATGGTCAATTCGACTTTATTTTCTCTGATATTCGTATGCCTAAAATGAATGGAATTGATTTTCTAAAGAATCTTATTTCAGAAGGTCTCAATTTCAAGAAGTTTGTTTTCGTTACGGCCCATCAAGAAGTCTCACTAGATGAGGTTAAGGAGATGGGAGCACACGACATACTCTATAAACCAATAAGACATCAAGTTTTCATGGATTATATTCAAGATTTACAAGCATAAAAAAGGGCCCTCCACGGGCCCTTTATATTTATAGAATTTCATTAATTAATTCATCACAACTATTGGTTCGAACAAACTCTCCAGGTAGCTCACGAGCTGGAACAATTTCTTGTCTCATTTCTTGAGCGGCCATAGCAGCTCTAATACGATGATCATTATTCATTGTATTTAACTCATCAGCAGGACCTGGTGTCCACTGACGGCCAGTAGAGTTTAAAGCATTCTCTTCACTTCTAGCATCAACGGCCTGTCCCCAACCTCGTTGATGTGGATGAATCGCCATTTTCTCTTCAATATCTCTAAAGAAGACCTTCTGACTTTCAATTTGTGAAGTTGATAATCCTTCCATTGCAGCAGTTCTAAATTGATTTATATCAAGACCTAAATCATCACAAAGTTTCTTTAAGTCATCTTCAACAGTAGCTGGAGATTTTACATAATCTAAGTGAGTTGTATTATCAACTTCGCCATCTAAAGGCTCAGTTGAATTAATTGCCTTATCAAGCATTGCACGAACTAGCTTAATTTGCATTGCTGATTCAGCAGCATCTCTTGGCGCATTAAACATTCTAAACTCAGCTTTTCTAATTTTCGGGTCAACTCTAAATGTTCTTCTCCAGTCTGTTGTCGGATTTGAAATATCGAAATCATCTGTTACAAACTCTTCAGGAATTACATCTTGGTAATAAGCTGAAACATCAAGTTGTAGATAACGTGTCTTACGTCCAAAACGAGTGTTAAAGTATCTTTCATTATAAAGAAGTTTTTTAAGCTCTTCCTCTGTTCCGTTAAAGTCTTTTAGCGCATTCTTAAGGGTATCACTAATCTCTATTTGTTCAGAAGTGTGAGTACGATTAATATGCTGGAACATAAGTGAAATAATCCCTCTGTGCTCATGGAAGATCGTTAAAAATCTTGCAAGGGCCTTAGGGTTATCATCAAATGCAGCTAGGTCAATATTCACGTGACCACCACCGGCCATAATAGACGGTAGAACATTATTTTTCTCAAATGCTTTATAAACTGCACTTACTTCTTCAATTGTTGGTGTGAACTTTGGTGTAATAAGCTCTATCGTTCCACCACGTGGAGAATCTGCGATGATTTCACCTTCAGGAGTATACGAACGTCCAATACCGTCCCACTCAACTTGCCACTTACGACCTTTCGAGTCGCGAATAGCATAGGCTACATCTAAACCGTGGCCGTGCCCATCAACCTCTAGCTTAACAGGTGGCTCACCTTCTTCACCGCCAATCTGATCGTAAAGGTCCTTAGCAACTCTCTTAATAATTGCTTCTCTTTCTTGTGAAGATAGATCAATAATCGTTTGTACCCATGCACGTTTTCCATCTTCAAGTCTCTCTTTAGAAGTGATTGACTTAAGTCTTAATGGGAATTTACCTGAATATTCAATTCCTAGATCGATATCATTAACGTCAACTGGATTATTAACTCGGTTAGGAGCATCAACTTTGGCCTTAAAGTCCATTGTTAATTCGTTATAGTCCATATCTTTAGGACGCATATAGTTTTCAAGATCATCAATAAGCTTAGAAGCAGAAACCCATGTACGATTCATTTCACGAATTTCATTTTTCAATTGCGAAGGATCCATATCTGGGTCCATTAGAGCAACCTTTTGCGTATAATCCTTAACTAAGTTTTTAATAATCTCTCTTTTTGTATCACCGATGAAAGCAACACCTGGCTCAGTCCATCCCCAATACATGACTCGATAAGAGTCTTTGATTCCGGCCTTATTCATATTATCAAGGGCCTGCTTAACAACGTCTTGTTCAATTCCAAAACGCTCTGAAATACTCTGTGCAGTCTGAAACGATGAACTATTTAAATTATAATCAGCAATGTCTGCAATTCCACTAAAGTCATTAGCTGCAATTCTAGCGGCAAGTGTTGTTTGATAAAAACGAGCTGGTGCAAGATTCTTTGTCCCCGCTCTAAATTCAATACCTAGTCCGCCAGTATTTCTAACCCATGGTTTCCACTGATCATCAGGTCTAATTACACCGCGGCCACCATGATAGAGATTACTTAAGTTTGCTTCAGATTGAACACTTTTATAATTCGCAAATTCAATTCCAGAATTCCCTTTAATTCCGTTAAGAACAATATAAGACTGGACCATACGATAGAATTCAGAAAGTTTTCCTGTTTCTAATTCAGGGTGTTTTGCAAATACAATACGTTGGTGACCAGGAGCTTGGAATAATTTTATTTTTTTCTCTAATGTTTGAGGGTCACGAATAACCTGTGCTAGTGACTCTCTAAACCAAGCGACCATTTCCTCAAACTCACCATATGTGTTTTGAGCGTGGAAGTTGATTTCCCAACCACCACCTTGTCCACCACCATGTGCGTGTGCATCATTAATAAATTTTTCCGCCTTTCCAAAAACAGAAGTCCACTGAGAATAATCATATCTTTGTTTAAGAAATTTATCTGGAAGGCCAGGTAGATTTCCATTAAACATTTTCATTCTTACAGTAGGTTTAATAAATGAAAGAGGCTTATCCCCCATTTGATCAAAGAGGTTATTAAAAACTGTTTTTAGAGTATCTAAATTTGCCTCTTCAATATTTGTTGCCTTAAGTTCTGTAAGATCAAGTACCTTAGGGTTCCCCTCTAAATCTACAACATCTGAAGCAAGATCGATTTTCTTTCCTGTAAACATATCTTTATATGTACGATAACCATTAGCATCTTTGGCGTAATTAGAAAGAAAGTCACGATAGAACTCTTCTTGCTTTTCAGCACTTAAATTTCCAATTTTTGTTTTAATATAAGAAGTTGGTGGCGTCATTACACGTGTAAGTAAACTTGAAGATGCCTCTTTTTCTGCACCAAAAGTTACCCCACCAAGCATTCCAGGAAGAGTCTGACCATCGACAAGTGCTGCTTTTGCGCTATAGCTTGCCCCAGAATACTGGAGGTCTGCCCAGGCCTCATAGGCCGTTTTATAGTTACCATCTGATGATGGCGTACGATAATCACTATTTTTTACGTGGGAAATACCAAACCAAGCAGCAGTTCCAATCGCAACAGTTCCAAGAACTGGCAAATAGAGATCTTTAAATTTTTTGTTTGTTTTACTCATAGGTCATACCTTTTTGTATATTTAATAAAAATTAATTACTTAAAAAAACATTTCTTAGACTTAAGCTCTTCTATACTTGAAAGAGTCTCAGGAGTCTTATCACTCACCTTGTACAGTTCTTTAAAGAACGCATCTTCCCTTTGTGAAACAGGCTTATTGGCCGCTTCATCAATGGCCTTTGCAAGCTTTGCAGCTCTTTCAGGTGAAAACTTTCCATCAATAATCTTCCAAAATGAATTTTTAGCTCTTGGCCCGACCATTGTTACTTCTCTAGAATTACCTTTGCTAAATTTTGCAACGGCATTAAAGAATTCACGATACTCCTTCTTAGCTCTTTGCTCAGAGAAGCTTAAGAAAATTGCATATGATCTTCTTTCACTACTATTTAGATAGCGAGAAGCATCTTTGATATTATTGTTTCGTGATAATCTAGAAATGTATCTTGTAACTCCTGCAGGAGTTTTAGGTACTCTTTGAACAACTCTCATTAAGTTTGAATCAGCAACTTTCACAAGATTGTTACTAAAACCTAATGTTGCGAGTTCATCTGCTTTACAATACGAACAGTTAAGAACTTTTGCAGATTGCTCACCATATACTGAAGCAATATAAGCGAGATCATTTACAACATCTCTAAAAGTCTCACCTTCTACATCTTTATGAGACATCTTCAATGCTGCCATAACACGACCAATCTTTGCTTGGTCTTCTCTATTGGCACGATTTTTAATATCGGCCAGTGCGGTACTTAAGTCAGGATAACCATGCTTTAAGGAAACAACACTTGTACGAATAGAATCCTTTAATGTCGTTACCGATGCCCCTGAAACACCTTCTTTTACAATTTTTGATTTAATTGAAATAGGCTTTAAAAGCATTTCACCTAAAGTAAAAACACTGGCATTGGCCGATAACGTTATTGCAACTGAAGCGCAGAAAAGTAGCGCACTTTTGCCAAATAATTTCATTAATCTCTCCTCACTTATCAATAAATTTGATAAATAGCTAAAATATCATTCAACTTAACGGGTGAATTAACTGATAACTTGAGTCCAGTAATTGCTTTTTTTTCAAATTAGAGCATAATTTACGTAAATCTGATTAGTTACCAAGGACAGAAATGAGTGCAATACATGGTCGAATAAAAAAACTCTATCGACATAAGAAAAAGTGGGCCAGAAAAAATCAAATCGATTCCTATCGACTCTACGATCGAGATATTCCTGACTTCCCATTTATTGTCGATTGTCATGGCCCATATTGCGTGATTTATCGAAGAGAGATTGATCGAATTGATGAGAAGAAAAATCATCTCCCACTACTCATTGATGCCTTAATCAATGAATGTGAGTACAGTGAAAAGAATATCGTTATCAAAGAAAGAAAAGTTCAAGACGAAACTTTTCAATACACAAAAGAGAGCACACACCAAGATCTTGTCTTTAACTCAAAAGAAGGTGAAATTCAGTTTAAGTTAATTCTTAATCGCTATATTGATACTGGTCTCTTTTTAGATCATAGGCCCCTTAGACAGAAACTAGCAAATGAACAGCTAGAAGATAAAAATGTCTTAAATCTATTTTGCTATACAGGAAGCCTCTCTGTTGCCTCTGCCCACGCTGGTGCAATCGTTACCAGCGTTGACATGTCTAACACCTATCTTAATTGGGCAGAAGATAATTTTAAATTAAATGATATCGATCCGAACAAGCACAAATTTATAAGAGAAGATGTCTTAAAGTATTTAGCACATAACGCTCAAAAGATTTTAAAAGAAGAAGAAAAATACGATCTCATCATCCTCGATCCTCCATCAATGTCTAAATCAAAGAAAATGGAGAAGCTCTTTGATATTCAAAGTGATCATGTTGAACTTATAAATAATTGTGCAAAGCTTTTAAAGAAAGATGGGACTCTCTATTTTTCAAATAATTTACGCAGCTTTAAGCTTGATGAGAGTGTTCAAGAATCATTTGACGTCAAAGACCTCACCAAATGGAGTATTCCACAAGACTTTCACGATGCAAAAATACACAAGCTGTATAAAATAAATTTGCACTGCTAGATTTTGTCCATATAATGGTAATACATGAGTTTAAAACTTCTCTTTCAATTGATTACAACATTAATTATTTGCACCAATATAATGGCAGCAACGGTCTTAATAGACCCAGGACATGGGGGTGAAGACTGTGGAGCCAAAGCAAAAGTGTGGAAGAAGAAAAAGCTAAAGGTAGTTTGCGAAAAAGATATCGCACTAAAAATTGCAAAAAAACTCAAAAAGTTTATCAATGAAACAAAAAGGCATCGAGCCTATTTAACAAGAACTCTCGACACAACAATCACCCTACAAAAAAGGGCCGATATGGCCGACATAATAAAGGCCGATATTTTCATTTCAATTCACTTAAATGCAGCAACAGATAAGAGCTCAAATGGCTTTGAAACTTATTATTTAAATAATCATAAGGATGCGGCAATAACAAAGATTGAAAATGTCGAAAACCGAGATCTTCACGGCAAAGAAGTTGTTATCAATAATATTCTTACAGACCTTGTTGTTGAAAGAGTTGCTCCAGAGTCTAAGAAGCTTGGAGATAATGTTCACGGAGAACTAAGTAAACTCTTAACAAAGAATTATAAAATGAAAGACCGAGGTTTAAAACCAGGTCTCTTCTATGTCTTGGCCCTTTCAAAAAGACCTTCAATTCTCTTGGAGGCTGGTTTTTTAACAAATAACTCTGAAGCTAGTTTGGTATTGGATAACTGGTTTCACCACCTTTATGCAAAGTACGCTGCAAAAGGTATTATTAGTTACTTAGACTCCATTTCAGGCCCTAACCTCTTTTAATTTATTTTTCTCAAAAAAAACTTTCGTTAAATACTCAAGTATTACCTGTACATAGCCGAAAAGTTTAACGAAATGTATCGATATATCATTATTGTTTTAACATTCATTCTACATTTGAACTTCGCCTACGGTGCGCAGACTTCAACATGTGTGGTTCAAAAAGAATCAACAGTGAGCAATAGTGTTCGAGACATATGTAGTGCAACCTTAATTGATCAACACAATATTCTATTTGATCCTTCTTGCCAGGGCGGCGTAAACCCTAGAAACAGAAGAAACCAAAGATATATCGTAAGCTGTGCCAATGGATTAACGACATTTAAACTTCCAAGAATAAACACTTTTCGTCCTAAAAGAAGTTCCACATTATTCACATTTGAAGATGAGCTTCCTTTCATCCCGACAAAGCATTCTAATCAAGTCGATAATTCAACATTAGCAAATTGTTTTATTGAAACCCACAAAAGACAAGTTCCTTTAAGAAGTAACAGGCTCAAAGAAGATACAAGAAATTTAAATTTTCAAAAAGATTTAAGTAATGCTCCTGTCTATTGTAAGAGTACGAATGATGACGAAGTTGTGCTCATGGGTACATTAGATGAGAATGGTCATTTCAAGGACATTGATAGTTTAAATAATGAGTTCTCAATTGAATCTGACTTTAAGGTAAATTTAGATACAAGTAATTACGAACAAGATTCAATATCAGAAATATGTCACGGTGCTTATCAGTGTGTAAGTGAATTAATTGAAGATGTAAATCAACTTAATAAAGACTTAGATGAAATATTAAAGCGCTTTTCAAATAAACAAATAGAAGAAGAACGTCAACAACTTGCACGAGATTTTCAAGAACTTGAAGCAAAATGTCACCGAACAAATGTAGAGGCCAGAATCGATTACAATACAGGTAATGACGCCGGAATGGGTGATAAAGCAATGGGTGCTTTAGAAAAAGGTGTTATTGGTGTCTTTAGGGCCATTGAAAGCGTTAACCCATTTGATGATGAAGACTTCTTACTAAGTCAATTTAAAAACACTGAAGCAATTGCACAGAACTTAAGTGAAGCAGAGATCAAAGCAACTTTTGATAAAGTTAACCAGCTTGATCTATCTAACTTTGAGAAAATACGAGAATTGGCCCTCGCCTACTCTGAAACAGTAGTTCATAAGGTTCTTGATGAAATGGGAACTTTTGAAACGGCACAAGAAAAAAACGATTTTCTAAAATCGTATATGGATGATTTCAAAGTATGCCTTTCAAAAACAATAAACTCTTCCCAAGTTAAAGAATGTGCAAATACTTTCACTAATAATATTTCAACGGCCATTGGTGAAGTTGAATTAGATCGCCAAATTGGACTAAATTTTTCACCTGAAGATGACCTCTCTTCTTTAAAACTTAAAGCAAAGAATAAATATCTAGGTTGCCTTGATAAAAACTTAGGTAAATTTGAAAAAATAATTGATGCCACTGCGACTGTTAAAGGATGTGTTTACCAGGGAATGATAGCAAGTTATCAAGAAACAAGAAGAACTCGCTTAAACGATACCCTAAAGTCATACACTGGAAGAGATGATAATAGAGAGATTGTAACTTCCATCCTTTCAAAGACAAATACATGTCGATTTGCACCTGTGATAAACAAAGCAGATCACAATGACAGAGACTACCTTGCTTTAGCTCAAATGAGCACGGATAGCTTTACTAATGAAATAAAAGACTGCATCGATGGATTACAAAGAGTAGCAGCTGGTGATGTTGTTGAAATTGCCGTTAGAACAAATCAACAAATCGTAGAAAACTTAAGTGCAGATGAAGCGCAACTATTGTCTCAAGAACTAAAAGATATTCATCTAAGAGCATGTATGGAGGCACGTAAGACGAGTGATGGAAATGAATGTGCAAAATTCGTTACGGCCATGGCAACACTAACAGCTGCGGAATCAATTTTAAGAAATGAGTTTGAATCACAATTTGAAGACTTAAACCTACCACAACAAAGAAGAGATGAATTAACAGATGAAATAATCGAACAATATCAAGCTTGTGCACAACGTACAAAAGAAGAATACTACAAAGACTTAACGAAAGAGCCAAATGAAAAGTTAGTAAACAACTGCTTAACAGGTGCCATTAAAAAGTTATCTAGTAGTATCTTAGAAGACAGTATAAATAAGGCAACAGCAGAAAAAGATATCGATGTGTCTCTCGTATCCCGAGCAGTTGACCGTCAGAAACTAGAAAGACTAAAAACAGAGATTAAAAAATGTTTTGATGAGGGCCTAGGAAAGTATGAAACAATGAGTACTTACCAAGAAAACCTCAATAAAGAGATTGAAAATTGTACCTTTAGAACGCAAAAAACAGTTATTGAATCAATCGCACAAGAGATGGCCTCAGATAAGATTGGAGACTTTGGTTTAAGCGAGAATAAGACTAACGAAGTTAGACAATTAATCTCTAGTCATATCAATGCAAGTACTCCACTAGATATGGATGAAAGAATTGATACTCTAACTCCTCTACTGATAAGAAATGTCGCATCGGAGGCCATTGAGGGAACAGTAAGTGACTTTAAGTCAACAATGACAAAAGAAGAATATGAGACAAAGCGTGATCAAATTCAAGACCAATTAAATACATGCCTTGATAAGGTTATGTCTGAAAATGAAAAAGATACTTCTTTTAATGCTACTGATGCATCAAATATTTGTATCTCTGTTACAGCTAAGGATGCCTTTATTACATTAGCACCAACTATAATAGAGGAGTCGATCGCACCTCTATTTAATTCAGAGCCACAAAAAGTTCTAGACTTAACAAATCGTGCAAAGAGAAATGTCATGCCTTGTCTTGCAAGAATTAAAGATGATGAAAACGCACAAGCTAATGCTGAAAAATGTGTTATTGATGAATTACCACAAATTGCAACAACTATAGCATCTCAACTATTAGGAGACCTTAATAGTTTTGCAAATAAAGATGGAAGACAACCATCACTACTCGCTTCTAATAGCTACCAAGAATTTGAAAAGTGTCTTATACGTCTTGAGTCTCCTTCACTTAGCGAGGCTACTGAGAATATGAATGATTGTATAAAAGATCTTGAAAGAGGCGCTAAAACTGAATTACAAAAGCGATTTGTCCATGTTTATGGCCAAAACAACCCAAGAGAAATCAATGAAGTAATTGATCTTATCTTACAAATTCCAGGAGAAGATAAAGCACAAGAATATAAAAGTAATGAAGAGACTTCAGGAACTCCTAATAGTGAATTGATTTCAACACTTGAGCTTCTTGGGGAAACGATGAAATATTCTTGCGACAATAATACAGCAGTCTGTCAGCAGCATATTTACAACGCAAAGATTTTACTCACAAGGCATTTTCAAAATAATCCAAATGCTACAACACAAGAAAATACGCAAGCTTTTATGAATAGCCCTATCATGGACAACGTCATCGCTTCTCAAATAGGAATGACTCTTAATGAAACTTTTAAAACAGAGTTAAACGAATATAATGATAGCTCTAACCTTCTTAATAGAAAGATTGACGAGATTACAAATAATCGCATGTTAACTAATATTTTAGCAACGCCTGAAGGTAGGCAATTAAAATCATATATATTTGATAAAATTGAAAAGGGTGAATTAGATAATCTGGCCGAAGACACAAGACTTAGAGAGCTATTGGCCGAGGCCCTAACAAAAGATACTGGAGAAGGATCATTTGGAGATGGACTTGCTGAAGGCCTAGTTCAAATACAATTAAATAAGATGAGAAGAAGATCAAGTGGCTTTGGAGGACTATTTAGAGAGTTCAAAGTGAAGTTTGGTGACATTCTTAATATTATTGATCGTAAAGACTTCAAATGGGATATCCTAACAAAGACACGCTCTGGACAAAGAGCACGAGAGTACATGATTAAAGAAATACTCGCCCCTTCAATTAAAGGTGAAGACTTAAGTGCACTTGAGAGCAGAGACAGAAAATATCCAAATCAACAAGAAGAGCGACTTGGAAAGCTTACTGAAATGATCACACAGGCACTTAAAGAAGCTAATGATTAAGAAATAAAAAAGGCCTCTTTAAAAAGAGGCCCTTTATTATATAGAATTTAATTTAAATTATCTCATTCTCTGAAGCATTCCCTGCCCATTTACGAAGAATAAATCGTTTTCATCAATTGATCGTAGAACAGATGAGGCCTTATAATTAACTTTAATCATAGCGGAAGCAATTGGGCTATCAAGACTTCCTTGGTTAGCAATTGAGATTACTTCACTAGAAGCATTAAAGTTAAATCCCCAAGAAACACTAATATTACTTGCTGTAACAAATAATCCTGTTAAATAAGCACCCTTGCCTTCATATTTACCACCGTATTGAAATGCTACAGTATAAACAAAAGAGATAACCTCTGAGCCAAAGCCATTTTTATAAGTTACTTTAAATGAGCGAACAATTGGCATCTTCCAATTTGACATTGAACTAAACGTTGAGTTTGGATCATCCATATTTGGAATTACGCTAATGGCCTTAGCAAAACTTGAATTACTAACTGGCTTACCAGCTTCAACAATCTTCCAAATCTTTTGTCCCAAGGCAATGAATTTATCAATTGTCATAAATACTTGACCCAATGAAGCGGCACCAGACTTTTCGACTAAACCTTCATAGACAGCTTCATAATCAGGAGCGACTTCTTCAACCTCTCTTGATACAATATGTAAATATTGTTCTTGATCAACGTTATCTAATTTTAAGAACGACTCTCTTGTCCCTACCTCAGGAACCTGAGCGAACGAATTGAATCCGATAACAATAGTTACAACGGTAACAAATAAACTTAAAAATGAGTTTGATGATTTCATTTAACCCTCCCAATGATTTGTTAAGACATAACTATCCTTTTCAAAGGAGACTCGTCAATAAAACAAGGGAGATATCTGCCATTGTAAGTTTTTTTCACAAAAACCGTGAACATTTTTCACTAATTTTGTGAATTTTTAACAATTTGACTTACGCAGTACTTACGCATAACATATGAATATGGCGTTAACTAAAAAACAGAATCAAGTTTATTTATATATTAAAGAGTATTTTGATAAAGAGGGCTATGCCCCAACTCAGAAAGAAATCAAAGAACACTTTGGGCTTAAGTCCTTTGGTTCAGTCAATAAGTACATGCACTATCTTCAAGAAGCAGGAAAAATCGAAATCGATTGGAATGCGAGACGTGGAATAAAATTACTTGAAGAAATCACTGCCCCACCGGCCATGGTAACAACACATCAGGCACAATTTAGTGAGGTCCCACTGCTTGGTGATGTCGCCGCCGGAAATCCCATTGAGGCCATTGAAAACCCATCAGAGCACACAATGGTTCCAAATCACATGGTGGCCAAACCAGGCCGATACTTTGCTTTAAATGTACAGGGTGATTCAATGATTAATGACGGTATATTTGAAGGAGATATTCTTGTTTGCCGAGCACAAGAAAATGCAAACCAAGGTCAAACCGTTATTGCTGTTGTGGATAATGAGGCCACTGTAAAGAACTTCTACAAGAAAAAGAATTCTATTGAATTACACCCGGCCAATGATCGACTCTCACCTTTTATTATTACGGGGCAAAATGATTTTCGTATAGCTGGTATCGTCGTAGGCCTTCTAAGAAGTTATGAATAACAAGAACTTCATTTCTCATATAATTAACAATCTTAATATTAGATTGGATTCTCCCCTTCTTTATAAAGATGACAAGGTCCAATTAACATACCAAGAATTATTAGAAGCAATCAGTAAAAGGCCTAACTTAGATCAGCTAGACCAATTAAAGCAAAGTGATAAATCTTATACATTCTTAAAATGGACGGAAAATAATAAAGAGTTTATTTGTCGCTATTTTCAATTAATAAACTTTGGCATTATTCCCATCCTTGTTGATGAAAGAAGATTACAAAACTCTCCTGGTGACTATGACATAAAAGATGTCTTTGAATCATTTCAAAAAAATCAAATTCATATAATTGAAAGATATGAAGATTGTGCAACAATACTCTACACTTCAGGAACAACAGGTACACCAAAGGGTGTACGTATCTCACTTAAAAATTTAATCTCTAGTGCAAAAGCAACTATTGAGCATTATCAAATTACATCAGAAGATAACTGGGCACTCTCACTTCCCCTATATCACATAGGTGGACTTATGATCTTATGGCGATGCCTGATGGCAGGCGCTAGCACGACTCTAGCACGCCCTGATAATGTGCAAGAAACAATCATTAATAGTAAGAAAGTTACAATGGCCTCACTTGTACAATTGCAACTTGAACGAATTGTTAATATTGCGAGCATGGATGATTTTAAAAAGCTTAAGGGAGTCGTTCTCGGAGGATCAAAAGTAGATCCAACGTTAATGAAAAAGGCAATCTCAAAGAACTTAAAGCTTTCAAATTCATATGGAGCAACAGAGAGTTGTGCTCAATTCTTAGCAACACCATTTACCACTGATCTGCAAACGCTTATGAGTGTTGGAAGTCCAATGAATGGCCATGTCTTTATCGAAAATGATCACCTCATTTTAGAAGGTGACAGTATTGCGCTAGGTTACCTTAATGGAGAAAACTTTAATTCAAGACTAATGACCAATGACAAGGCCACTTATGATGCCAATAATAATATTTCAATTATAGGAAGAAGTGATAACACTTTTCAAAAAGCAGCTGAAAATATAAACCCAGAAAATATTGAAGCAAAAATAAACGTAGGCTTAGAAACAAATTGTTATGTCGTCCCTATTGATAATAATCGTTATGAAAACCTTATCAGTTTAATTTTTGATAAGAGAGAAACTCTTAAGAAAGTAAATAAAATTATTAATGACTCCCTAATTCCATTTGAAAGGCCACATCTCATTTATCAATGTGATGATATAAGCTCTTACCAGAAAGGAATTAAAATTAGTCGCAAGCAGATTGCGTCAACATTAAATGAGCTACACGATGGCTTCAGTGAGAAGCTCTATTTAAACGCTTGTGGTAGGCCTAGTGGCGATATTCTTATCGTCTCTCATGGATTTATGGGAGAGGCCCTAGAGTTTGAAAACTTGATTCAAGAACTTAAAGAAAAGTATTTAATTATCTTTATCGATCTTCCAGGCCATGGGAGCAATTGCAAATTAGAAAGCTTAGAAGAGTTTAAAAATGAGATGATTAATTTCATAAAAACTGCCAATAATAAGGATCGTAAAATAAATTTCCTAACTTATTCAATGTCGGCCCGTATATTCCAGGAAATTCTTTTTGATAAACGACTTTCTAAGATCCAAAATATTGATAATTTTATTAATGAGTCTGGATCACCAGGCTTCTTAACAGATGAAGACTCACGAAAAAAACGTATGGCCCATGATGGCCGAATCTTTGATATATATAATTCAAATCAAGATGCAAGAGAGTTTTACAAAAACTGGTACGAGCAGAGTGTTTTTACAAAAGTAAATGAACATAGTGAATATCAAAACATGATTGAAACGAAGTCAGCACAACTTCCTTCTATGATCACTTACTGGCAAAAAGCTGCCACGACTTTATCTGTAGCAAACCAAGAAAACCTTTTGGACATTACAAAACTGCCTAAAGGAATAAAGTATCACTATATACACGGCAGACTTGATACAAAATATTCTCAATACGCCCAGCAATTCAAGGCCCATGGTGCATTCACCTATGAAATAGCAGATGCTTCACACAACACTCACCTCATGTCCCCAAAAGATTACTTAAAAGTTCTTCATAAAATACTGAAATAATGCTTATTTTTGTGTCAGAAGAGATTAACTTCTTACAACTTCTTACTATAAGCTCTCGAAATTTGCAGGAGTGTGACTGAGGTCATAGACTTTTTGTTCACAAACAAAGGGAGATCGTAGTGAAAAAGTTAATACTTGTGACATTATTGCCACTTACCGTCTTTGCAATGGACAAGTCTATATGTGGAATGGATGAACGTGTACCATCAAGTGACCCTAAGGTTGGGCGTTCACTAGAAAATAAAAGAGATAAAGCAGGTTGTACTGTAACTCTAATTTCAAACTCATGTGTAATTTCAGTCGGACACTGTGCTGCAACTCTAAACTACCTAGAGTTCAATACACCTACTTCAACAAGAAGAGGTATCAGACACCCAGGTCCAAAAGATATCTATCGCGCAGATAGAACAACACTTAAATATAAGAGCAATGGACAAGGTGATGATTGGGCAGTTGTAAAAGCACTACCAAATGAGCACACTGGACTTCTACCAGGTCAAGCACAAGGTTATTACCCAATCGCTAAAGAAGTTCCACCAATTGGAACAATGCTTTCAATTACAGGATATGGAAGTGACCGTGGTGAATATGAAAGACACTTCGCTCAACAAAATAATTTTGGACCGCTAAAAACTGTTGGTGGATCAATTTGGAATGGTGGACACAGACCTGCCCTTCTAGAGCATAGAGTTGATACAATGGGTGGTAACTCTGGTTCAAGTATTATCAATCTTGAAACTGGTGAAATCATTGGTGTTCACTCTCATGGTGGATGTTACACAAGTGATGACAGCAAGAATGCAGGAACAGTTCTTCAACTTCACCCAGAATTCAAAGCAGCAGTTGAAAGCTGTCTAGCATCTGAATAATATCAAATAAATAAAATTTAAATCTATAGAAAGCCTCCAGTTTGGAGGCTTTTTTTGTCTATAAAAGATTCAAAAATATAGATTCTGATCTCACCGTGCGTTATTTTGAATCATTCAAATATTAATTAATTGCGGGGAAGACTTTGAAAACATTATTCATCTTACTATTTGTATTACCTATAACGACATTAGCAAATAATAAGTCCATTTGTGGATTTGACGATCGTGTACCATCAAAAAACCCAAAAGTAGCTCGTGCATTAAAGTCGCTAACGTCCAGACATGGTTGTACTGTAACGATGATCTCTAACTCGTGCGCTAT
Organism: Halobacteriovorax sp. BALOs_7; assembly: GCF_003612895.1. Classification (GTDB taxonomy): domain Bacteria; phylum Bdellovibrionota; class Bacteriovoracia; order Bacteriovoracales; family Bacteriovoracaceae; genus Halobacteriovorax_A; species Halobacteriovorax_A vibrionivorans. The sequence continues at coordinate 1,696,946 of NZ_CP027772.1, forward strand.
CTCTGTTGGCCACTGTAAAAAAGACCTCAAGATTATTGAATTCAACACACCAGAGTCAACTAAAGAAGGTATTCAGCATCCTTCTCCAATGGATATATACTACGTTAATCAAGAAAGCTTAGTTTATAAGAATAATGGACCAGGAGATGACTGGGCAGTTATGAAAGTTGAAAATAACGAATTCACTAACTATGCCCCTGGAGAAGTACAAGGCTACTATGAAATAGCAAACGAAATGCCTGAAGCAGGTGCTTTTGTAAAGATCACAGGTTACGGATACGACGATGAGTTTGAGAAAAACTTTGCTCAACAAACTAATATTGGAGAATTAAAATCATATGGTGCACAGGAGCGCTATAGAAACCTGCCAGGCCTAATTTCACATAAAGTAGATACGATGGGTGGAAACTCTGGCTCAAGTATTGTTGAAGCAAAGAATAATCAAGTCATTGGAGTTCACTCACACGGCGGATGTAATATGACTCACTACTCGAATACAATGAATAAGGGTACAAGTATTATACTAAATAAAGAGTTTAATAAGGCCGTTAAAGAGTGTCTTGATTCAGAAAAAGAAGAAGACTAGAAATAAAAAAGCCTCTCTTTTGAGAGGCCTTTAAATTATGATTTCTTTTTCTTCTTACCTTTCTTTTTCTTCTTACCTTTCTTCTTACGATTTTTTGCAATAAAGACACCTGCTCCAACTATAAGGGCCAAGATAATATATAAAGTCATATCATCGCCACCAGAGCCTTTACCTTGCTTGCGTTGTCCGCCAACTCCAATATCCTGAAGACCTGTTTCACTATCTAGGAAGTCACCTGATGCTCCTGGTACAGCTTCACCTTTATTTCCTGCAAGTTTTAATCCGTCAGCATTACTCTTAATACGTGAGAATACCTGCATCGTTTCAATAATTTTATCAAAAATTGGCTTATAAGTTTGGTAGTGCTCTTTTGCTACAGAGAATGTTACCGCAACACCAAGCTCTCCCTTAACTGTTGCCATATAACGAGTATAGAAACCTGGTACCTCACTTGATAAGTGAAGAGAATCAACCCATGTGTGACCTTGGCCTTGAATCTTTTTCATTCTTGTATATGAAGGCTCAGAGATCTGACTCTTACCACCAGGCAGTTTAAAAGTTTTTGCTTGTTCTAAGTAAGCCTTGTATTGAATAAGATCATCTTGCTTACCACGATGTTTGGCAGCAAAAATAATAATGGCCTCTTTCTTTCTTCGATCATTTGTCGACTGACAAACATATTCACTTCCTTCAATTGCACATTCCCAACCATTAGGTAGCTCAAATTCCAAGAAATTAGATGTATAAGGTTTGGCAACGATACTTGAAGCGGCCAATAAGTAGAAAGCAATCAGAATATGCTTTATCATCAATAAATCCTTTTTGTGTTTATATTCAATATTTTATCTTAACTTAAAATTATATCAAAGGTTAAATATTTCCTAATATCAACTACTTAATTCTGGCCGCAAAGCCTTTTTGAATTGGCATCTTTCTATAACGAGTAACAATCTTCACAATTGAAGAGGCACTTGCAACTTCATACACCATTCCCTTTGCCACTAAAATATTTCCACCAAAGTAGTCAGTTTTATAAATATCCACAATATTACCTTTTTGAATATCATCTAGGCTTCCGTGATCAATCTTAATAAAGACACCTCGTGGAGAAACTTTAATAACATTTGCTTCAATGGTGTATTCTTTAAAGCTTTCTTCAAATTTTTGTTGAGCGCTAACCCCACCAGTTGTCCATTGAACACCTAGTGAAGCATAGATATCCTTATCTGTAGAAGTCGCAAGTACAGTTGAGCCGACTTTTCCATATATTAAATATTTATTTTTAATGATGGTTTGAGCGGTAGCATCAAGGGCCAAGAATTGACGATTGATAGAATTCCATCTTGATGTATAGCCACTTGATACAGCTGGCTTTGTCTGTGGTGAATCTGTATACTCATCTCCACCTAAACTATAGACTCCATTTGCTGATAGCCAAAATGCCCAATCGACATAGTGCTTAACCCATCTCGCTTCAAATGGGATTTCTGAAGAAATAGGGGCCCCAGGGATTCGATAACCAATTTTAAAATCATATGAGGTCCATTTAGTAGAATCAAATTTTGCAAGGAAATTAAACTCAATATCGTTTCCGCCATCTCCGAGAATAACTTCATCACTAGGAGCTGCATTTGCATAGGTATCAACAGAGTAGGGCCTAAATCGATACAAAGCGCTTATTGCAAAGTCGCGACCTCTCTTCTTACCAAGCCCGTAAATAACACCAGCATAAAATGATTCAAGACCTGCATTAGTAATCGTCTCTACAGAGTCTCCACTACTAACGTAGCGGGCCTTTAACCCGGCCAAGAGTTGAAAGTTATCCATGATTGCATATTGATAATCAATATTGGCATCAAATAGAAAGTAGCTTACTTCATCATTATAGATTACTTCATTTCCATCAACATCATGCTGAGAAAGAGTCGATGAGAGATCAAACGAAAGATCAACCCAAGAAGCACCTTTGGATAAGAGCTTTGCTTCAGATCGATAGATTCGATCATTGGCATAGGAATTATTTTTAGCAAATAATGATAGTATAACTACTAAAGAAAAAACGAATAACTTAATGATTTCCATACGTTTAATAGAATAACGTACATTTTTATTCTTTTATAGAAGTAGTATTCTTTTACCTAGCTAACCAACTTATACTGTGAGTAACCGAGTTTTTTTATACGAATAGAGGTATACCATTTGTGATTCTTGGCCCAAGACTTAAAGCTGATATCTTGCTTTTTAGCTAATGAGGCCAAAGAATGAAGGCCTACACTATTTGATGGATCCTGTTCACTGAAGTCTTGTGAAATCGTATTCTCAAAGATTAGCTCAATTGATTCATCAATAGATGTGATAAATACTTTTAAATCCTTCTTATTCGACCAGAGAAAGATATTTTTTACGATGTTTTTTATCATTCGTTCAAAAAGGGCGATATCAAGATCAAGAGTGCTATCACTTAAGTCCTTATCGAGCTTAATTGAGAATTCTAAGTTATAAAGTTTAAATTGCTCAGAAATATACGTTGTAAGTTGTTCAACCGTTAACGTTTTTGCTTTGGCCGTAAGCTTATCAAATTGCGAGGCTATTTGATTTTCCAGCGCCTGAATCTCTTGGTAAATCAGGGCCAAGGATTCTTTGCCCATTCCTTCAACATCATTCTCTCTTGCTTCGAGAAATAATTTAAGGCCATGAGTGTGATTGAGAAGATCATGTAAGAAGTGAATGGCTTCATTTTCTGGTATTTTCTTCGACATATAAAAGGCCTCTCTTCATATTTTACAAAGTAGGAGAGGCCTTGTATTGAAAGATTTAGATTAAACCATCAAAGGCGGCATTACTGCCAAGGGCCTCTTCAATTCTTAATAATTGATTGTATTTTGCAAGACGGTCACTTCTTGAAGCTGATCCAGTCTTGATTAATCCACTTGAAGTTGCAACAGCAAGATCTGCAATAAATGCATCACTTGTTTCACCAGAGCGATGTGAAATAATCGCTTGGAAATTATTATCAAAAGCAAGCTTTAGTGTTTCAAATGTCTCAGTAAGAGAACCAATTTGGTTGATCTTAACTAAGATTGAATTGGCCTGTTTCTTCTCAATTCCTTCAGCAAGAATTTTCTTATTTGTTACAAATAAGTCATCCCCTACTAGAAGAATCTTATCACCAAGCTTTTCAGTCAGACTTACCCAACCATCATAATCAGCTTCATCAAGGCCATCTTCAATTGAATATATCGGATACTTTGAGACTAAATTTGAGTAATAATCAACCATATCAGAGCTTGATAACTCTTTTCCTTGCATTTTATACTTACCATCTTTGTAGAACTCACTAGCGGCCGAATCAAGGCTGATACTAATGTCCTTACCTGGTGTATAACCGGCCTTCTCAATGGCCACTAAAATAAGGTCTAGCGCCTCTTCGTGTGAAGCAAGGCTTGGTGCAAATCCACCTTCGTCACCAACATTTGTTGAATAATTTTTCTCAGTTAATACTTTCTTTAGCGAATGAAATGTTTCAACACCAGCTCTTAAGTTTTCACTAAATGACTTATCCATATGAGGAACGATCATAAACTCTTGAATATCGAGATTATTTGAAGCGTGTTCACCACCATTGATAATATTCATTAGAGGCGCTGGAAGACGTGTTTTATTACTTGCAGTTGGTACCTTAAGGTCTTCTCTTAAGTATTGCCAAAGTGGTTTACCTAATTCGAGAGCACCAGCGCGTGCAACACACATTGAAACCGCTAAGATTGCATTGGCCCCAAGTTTTTCCTTATTTTCTGTACCATCAATTTCAAGCATAAGCTCATCAATTGCCTTCAAATCAAATACATTCATCCCAATCAACTTTGGTGCAATATATTCAGTAATATTTGAAAGGGCCTTCTTAACAGACTTTCCAAGATAATAAGACTTGTCACCATCTCTAAGCTCAAGTGCTTCTTTTGAACCAGTTGATGCTCCAGAAGGAACAGCGGCACGGGCCATAAACCCATTTTCAGTCACAAGATCAACTTCAACAGTTGGATTTCCTCTTGAGTCCAGAATTTGACGGGGAGTAATTGATTTAATTTTTGCGATTTTTTCAGACATATCCAAATCCTTAGTTTTATCTAAATATCATTATCTTTATACAAAGCTGGCCGATATTGTATCGTTAAAATTCAAGGATCGTCACTTTTTTAACCTAAAAAAACGGAAATCCTTTAAGGTTTTCCTTTTTGACAATGCGCCATTGCTCTTTAGTCGCAGCTTTTGAAGTATCTCGAAAATAAAAGTGGTCTCTGATTTCCTGTGTTTCATCAAGCTTATTAACAAGGCAAGAGGCCATATGCTTGGCCACATGGGCACAAGGAGAAATGGAAGTAGTCCCTAAGACTTTTTCAAAAACCTCACTTACAAATGGATAATGTGTACAACCTAAAATAATGTAATCAAAACTGTCCTTAGTAGATTTTGTAAAAACAGAACTCTTAATCTCTTCTTCAATTTTATGTGTATCAAGGCGTCCTGAATCAAAAGCTTCTTCAATTAGCTTAGCAAGCATCTTTGATGTTCGGTACTCAAGTGTATGATTCGCATCGTATTTTTGCTGAAGGTACTTAAAGCGATTTGAGTCGGCCGTTAACTGTGTTGTTAAGCAAACTCCCCTTTTACTAATAAGTTCAGGCCTTAAATTTATGACGTTGATAAATGGCTCAATTCCAAAAAAGCGAATTTGAGGAAAGTTACTTCTTAATTCATCAATTGCCATTGCTGTAGCAGAGTTACATGCAATTAGAATGGTATCAATATCAATACTTAGAAATTCATTAACAATAGCTTCACAATAAGAGTAAACCTCTTGCTTAGTCTTATTTCCATAAGGTGCATTTAGACGATCTGCAAGATAGTAAATATCATAACGATCCATGTAATGGGCCACTTCCTTAAGGACACTTAATCCGCCAATTCCTGAATCAAAAATTCCAATCTTCAAATACATACACCTTGAAAAATTAAACTAGACATCCTGCCAAAAAAGATTATTTTACCTTTATGGCATTATTTAAAATATTAAAGAACTTTATGACGTTAAGTCAAAGAAAGCGATTAGAAAAAGAGTCCACGAAGGAGATTCTTTTGGAAAATATTAATGATCTTCTAAATAAGAAGAATGAAGATCATATTAATAATTTAAGGATCTGCCTGGCCCACAATACATTTGAAAAAGTCGCCATAAAAGATTTGCGAAAAAACCTACATGATACATACCTAAGTTTCGACTACAACTTAGAGTCAGGAAAACAAGCTGGTCACATTATTCATCTCGATCAGGATTCAACTTTGCACCTTGTTAAAGATGGCTATATTGAATACCAAAAAGAGATGGCCGAATTTGATATTGCACAAATCGAAGATAAGACCACAAAGTTCATTATTGATAATGCCATTAAAGAACTGACAAAAATAACTCCACAAGCAACCTTTAACAACGAAGATAAATCACTTGAATGGCTTAAAGTGACTCTTCTAACGTTAAAGAAGTCTCTTGATAAAATCGATCATCAAACAACGATACAAAGCTACAAGATATACTTTGGTGAATGGGAAGAAAATCCTATTCTACGCTTTATGATTTATAATCTTGATATTAAGTTGGCCTTTTCTCAAGATGAGCTTCTTCTAGAAGTTAGAAATAAAGAAAACCGTCAAGACTTTGATGAGAATGCAAAGCTATACCAAGCTTCATTTAAACAACTTCACAATGAAGTATTAAATGAAATAATAAATGTATTTATTAAATTAAAAGAAGTGAGAAATCGACCGCAGTAAGAGACTGCGGCCTATATATTTTTATTTTCTAATTACTTTCTTATCAAGTTTATCGACGAATGCTACCGCTGAAGTATTAGAGATTGCAGTGTATTGATACGAATCTAAAATTTCAGACTGAACATCTTTTTTAAGCACATATATATTTTGTAGCTTTTTCTTATCTGTATTTGACTTAGCAAGGCCCTCAAGTTGTTTATTAATTGCCTTAAGCTCACCAATATATGTATTAATTTGAATCTCTTCACCAAGACCTAGCATTTTATTCTTGGCCTCTTTAAAGATCGAAACTAATCCCTTATCTTTCTTTTGAGTATTATTAAGTGTTGCTACAACTTCATAACTTGCACGACAATTAGTGATTCGCCCAGAAAGTTTCGGACATTCAAATTTTAACTTTTTAATTTCATACTTAACAGTTGTCTGATCTTTAAATCCGATTCTAGACATTAAACGATTAAGGTTTGAAGTAATATCATTTTTAAGAACCTTAGCTGCTTGCTTACTCTCCAATGTTAATCCACCATGAGAAAGCTTTGCCATTGTAGTGGCCTTATTTGAATTGATTTTTACTATTTTTTCTTTCGAAATATCGAGATTAATTAGACTTGTCTTCGTTGTGAAAATCGACTCATCAACTGCCACTTCAACACTCTCAACTTGCTTCTTCTTATCTTTAATCTCAACTTCTAACGATGGCCTTTCAATTCGAGTAAATGCAAGTTCTTTAAACTCACCATTACCGTGATTTTTCATCGTAAAAATTTGCTTTGATTTTAATCTAACTGAGATAGAGCTAATATCGTCTTTAATATTTGCATCTGTGGCAAATGTTAACCCTGCATAAGTGACTAGGGCCAACTTCAGAATGTTTCTACTGAAAGCACTTAATTTCATTTATTTCTATCCTCTCGTCCTATTGTGTGTGTTCTTTTTCCATATTCATTCTATCAATTCAAAAGACTATTTTCTTGCTCGTTGAAAATATGAAAGGCCATGTTAAAAATTTTGTCACTAAATTTTAGTCAAAGATTACAGACACTTACAGGAATCTGCGTAGTACAAAATAATTGCTTTTTATTTTATTGTAATTACAATTAATTATATGAAGATTGATGTAGATATTGACAAGTTTTCAGGGGGTTATAAGCTTACTTTCCCCCTTAGTGAATTCAACGACTTAACAGACTCTAAGATGGCCATTGCCATTATTAAAGTCTTCAGTGCCGATATGGAGCTTGAGCCAGAACTCAGTCCTGATGACATTGATGACATAATTGATAAGACCAAAGAGCTAGAGCAAGAGCGCTTTATCGTGGAAATCTACGAAGACGGTATTGAAGTCGATATTTAGATAATTCCTAAGCAGCTTTTTTCTTAACAAGTGGTCTTGCCCAGTCTGGAGCAAGAAAATTCTGCTTTGGAAAAGGTAATTTGTGAACCACAATATCTTCAAAGAATGTAGGAACATAATTACAAGGAACCATTTCACCGATATACTTTCCAGTCTCAGGATCCTTACCTGTTTGAACCCATCTAAATATATCGCGAGTTATATAATTCCCATTATTATCAACACCAAGTACTTCTGAGATATGTGATGTACGTCTACCACCATCATGATAGCGACTACATTGAACAATGATTTGCAGTGCACTTCCAACCATTTTACGAATCGCATCCGGTGGTATTTTAGTCTCACCCATAAGGCAAAGAGTTTCTAAACGAGTACAAGCATCCACAGGATTATTTGCGTGAACTGTCCCCATTGAACCATCGTGACCAGTATTCATAACCTGAACAAGATCAAGCGCTTCATCCCCACGAACCTCTCCTACAATAATACGATCAGGACGTAGTCTCATGGCCGAGATAACAAGATCTCTAATAGTAATTTCACCTAGACCTTTTAATTCATCGGCCTTACGTGTTTCAAAATTTACAACGTGCTCAGCATCTACTTGTAGCTCGGCCGCATCTTCAATAATTATTAATCTTTGAGTTTTAGGAATACGCCCACCAAGAACGTTAAGCATAGTGGTCTTACCAGAACCAGTACCACCTGATACCAAAATATTCTTACCAAGGTAAACACAAATATCTAAGAACCTTGCGGCAACATCTGACATCGAGCCAAACTCAATGAGATCCTTTAAAGTTAAGCTATCTTTTGAAAACTTACGAATGGCAACAGTGGTACCATTCTTTGCCATTGGAGGAAGGACGACGTGGATACGAGAGCCATCTGGTAATCTTGCATCCAGACGTGGATTATCTTCATCAATTGTACGATTTACAGATTGAGCAATGGCACGCATTGCTGAAATCAATGTACCCTCATCTTCAAATTCATTAGGAACTTTAAAAACTAATCCTTTCTTTTCGACAAAGATTTCATGTGGCCCATTAATCATGACCTCAGAAACACCTTCATCTTCTAAAAGATCCCCAATAGGTGAAAGTAAATTTTTAATTGCATCCGTAAATACAGAAGACATAATCCCTCACATGCTAATTATTCCTAAGCTTAAGTAAAATTCCTACTCTTCCTTAGGTTGCCATACTCTAACGTTATCACGTCGAGTAGAAGCTAAATCCCTCTTTTTCTTCTTTTGATCCTTCGGGTGATCAATAACTGTAAAGCTTCCGCTAATCTCTCCTGATGGGCAATAGAACTTAAAGCGCCCTGGAGAATCGAGAAAGATCGTGGCCTCACGAACTTCTCCCTTTTTGGCCTCGACATAAACATCATGCTCTTTCATAATAAAACAGCTTGGACGATCAGTAGCGGCCGTTACAAATAAGCTAACTCTTTCCCCTACAAATGCAGTGATATTTTCAGGATAGAAACCCTTCTCACTTGCTATTACAGAAATGCTTCTTCTTGGAACATCAAAGGATGTTTTTTTGAAATAGTCTTCTTCAATTCCAAAAGAATCAATTGATAAGAAGAGCGCAAATAGAGTCATAACGAAGCTTTTCATAACTGTTTTATCGGCATTTTATGCCCCATACTTTAGCTTCTTGCTCAAATTTGGCCCAAAAAAAGATCAGGCATATTATCGTAATTCCAGCTAGTTATATTTATTAATAAATCTTAAAGTTTTTTAACTAAGAATTATTGATACTTAGATCTAAGATGAGTCTAGACAACTAATAGAGCTTAACGCCCAATAATCAATGAGGATATCAACATGAAGGCCCTAATTATTGATGACCGCAAAAGAATATCAGAATCTTTAAAACTACTTATTTCACAAAGTGGCTACTTCTCTAATGTATCGACAGTAACTAATGGGATTGATGCCTGCGAGGAAATTAAAAAGGATCGCTATGATCTGATTGTTCTAGACTTAAACCTACCAGAGATGGGAGGAAAAGAAGTCTTACAATATATTGAAAGACTTTATCATCTAGAAGAAAGAAATAAGGAGAACTACCCTCATATAATGCTTATTTCTGGAGACCTCGATTTAGGTAAAATTGATAATGCATCTCAGATAAATGTGGAGCAGGTTCTAACAAAGCCATTTAGTGCAAAAGACTTTAATCATAAGCTATATGCAATTCTTGAAAATCTCAATGGTGAGATTATTGCGGCTTAGTCTTTATATTAAATAGAATTCTTAGGAAGCTTTTCTTTAAAGGATAAGACAATATTACCATCATCCATCTTCATATCGACACTAGTAGTATCGAGGCTCGACTTAATAGGAATACTTTGTGAGAAGTTAAATTTTGAAAATGAGTTCTTCGACTTAGAGACCTTCATCCCACTTAATACAACCATCCCCTCTTTTACATCGATATTAACCTCATCGTCCTTATTTACCTTAACAACAAGGGTTTTTGAGTCTTTCCAAAAATATTCTATTGCTTGAACATTCGTATTAAAGCGATCGGGAAGGCCTTGGATTTGCCCCATCTTCTGCATTCTTTGAAACATCTTTTGAATTTCACTGTCAAAACTATCAGTTGCCTGCATCTGCTTCATCATTTCTTCCCTCATTCGATTCAATTGTTCCATCACTGGATCATTTGATTGTGAGAATGCAAGAAAATTGAATGTTAACAATGTAAACAAAAACAATGATTTCATAAGAGGATTCTATCATAATTCTAGATAGTTAGGCAATAATCGACAAAATATTATACCAGCAAAATAATGCATCACACAACAAAGAAACCAACAAAAACTTACATTTAGTTACTTTGGGCAAAAACCCTTAGACATACCGTGAACTTTTTAGAAAAATCAAACCTACGCTAAAACAAATTGTATTAGTCAAGTTAATAAAGCAAATCAGACAACATACTTTCAGGGAGGACTGAATTGAAAAAAGGAATTTTAGCTCTATTGATCACTTGTGTGGCTTCTTTTTCATACGCATGTGATGAGCACGGAAAAACTGGAATCGTAGAAGACAACAACCTATGGATTCCATCAAATGTTAAAGGTATCAACACAATTACAGAAGGTGAGTTCAACTCAATCATCGATAAAATTGAAGCTATCTATGCTCCTATTATTGAAGCAAAAGGTAAAACTCTTGAAATCGAAAGAAAGTGGGATGACGGAACTGTTAATGCTTACGCACAACAAGTAGGAAACACTTGGAAAGTAAGTATGTTTGGTGGTCTTGCAAGACACGAAACAATTACAGGTGACGGATTCGCAACAGTTGTATGTCACGAACTTGGTCACCACCTAGGTGGAGCACCAAAGAAATCAAGCTGGTGGGGATCATCTTGGGCATCAAACGAAGGTCAAGCTGATTACTTCGCAACTTCTAAGTGTCTAAGAAAGTACATGGAAAACGACAACAACATCAAAATGATGAACGAAGTTGAAGTTCCAGCAATCGCTAAAGAGTCTTGTGCAAAGAACTTTGTTAACGAGAACGAATATGCAATGTGTTTAAGAGGTTCAATGGCAGGTATGTCACTAGCTAACCTTTTTAGAGCTCTAAGAAACCTAACAACTGATCTTAAGTTTGATACTCCAGATTCAAATGTTGTTTCTAGAACTAACCACAATCACCCAGCACCACAGTGTCGTCTAGATACTTACTACCAAGGTGCTCTTTGTACAATCGATGCTTACACTGATCTTTCAGATTCAGATGTAAACACAGGTGCTTGTAACAGAGATGAGAACTTCACAAATGGTCTAAGACCACTATGTTGGTTCAAGCCAGGTGAGCAAATTGTTGAAGGACAAGCTCAACTTTAATTAAAAAATTAAATTAAAGAAATAAAAAAGGCCCTCAAGATGAGGGCCTTTCTTTTTATTAATTCGGTATCTACCAATTAGTCTTTCTTACGATCTTTCTTCTTACGAGTTTCAAGATCACCATTGAATACCTTAAGTTGATTTACATAATCCTTGTATCCAAATACATCATCGTAAAGAGCTTCAAGTTCTTGAGCTAGTACAACATAAGTTTGCTTAGCTTCTTCATTTAGCTTTCCAGCTGCTGCTGAAGCCTTGTATTCTTTTTGAAGTGCACCGATTAAAGTATTTGCAACTCTAGCATTGTTATCCCAATCAGTATCGATTTGAGCTTCAGTTCTGTTAAGGATCATTGTGATTAATGTCTCAACACGGTCTTCTTTGTACCCATCGCTACCATAGTTAGTCGTTGAGTTTGTAAGAATAGAATTGAAGTAATCTGCTACTGCTCTGTCATAATCAACACTGTCACCAGAAGCACTACGAGAGTTCATAATTCTTCCACCAACTTTAGAAGTTGCTTTACCACTTACACCATTATTGATGATAAATAGTGGGTCAAGTCCTGTTACACGTACTGGTACACGCTTTGACTCACCTGCTTTTAGCGCAGTCGTCGATGCAGTATAAGTATTTCCATCATTCATCGCTACCGAAATATCAACAGATGCTGAAGTCTCAGAGTTTGATGGGTTCTTAACTGTTACATAAACTGTTGCATCACCAGCTACGACAGAATTAATTTTAGTATCTGCTTTATACACAGGAGCAACATCTAAGATCTCAATTCTCTTTGAATCAGTACTCTTAAGCTCATATACCTTTTTAATATCACTTCCATCAATACTTACTGTTAAATAAGCTGTATCAAATACTTCAAGATTATTACTTAATTTACCTTGAGCACTTTGTGACTTATGAGTAAAGTTTAGTGAAGCAGGTGCTGTAACGTATTCAGAGCGGGCACTTCCAGCTTCAAAAGATGATGAATTAAGTGATACTTTTACAGCACCAGACTTAAGACCTAAGTTTCTAAGTCCTAAAACAGACTTTAAAGACTCACCTCTTGTAAAGATTCCATTTCCATCACCTGAAAGGTCAAAACCAGTGATCTCAACCATAGGATTATTTGCAAAGTAATCATAATTCTTATTCCAAGAAGTAACGAATAGGTTTTCATATTCTTTAGCAAATGAAGTTGCTGATTGTGCTTTATAAACACCATCATATGCTTCTTGCTTTGCTACATCGCGTGCAACGATTGCACCTACCGCTTTACCAGCATCTTCACCTAGGTTACGTGCCATATTGTGAGTTGATACGAAAGCTTTTCCAAAGTGCTCTTTTGCAAGGTTTCTATAAGATTCAAAGAATGCATCTTCATAAACGGCCTTAAGATCTTGCGCTGACTTACCTTGGACTGTACGGTAGCGAGTTTCAAAAATAGGGCGTGATGTATCGTCTACTTGCTTATAAACGATATTTCCATTTGCATCTCTTTTTACAACTTTTCTACCAGTTGGTTGACCATTAGCATCTAATTCATCAACTTCAACTGCAACACTTTTCTTGTGGTAACCAATTTTAGCTTGGTAAGCTTCTTTTACATCTTGAATATTTCTGTATGCAATTGCTTCTTGTTCTTCTGAAGCTTTGAACTTATTCCATGCTCTAGTTGTCGACTTCCAACCATAATCTTTGAAGTTATACTCTCCATATGCAGAGAATAGATCCCAAAGAGAGATCGTATGTAGTCCACGATCAAATAGAATTGGTGTCGAAGAACACTTATCTGCTAAATTTGCTTTAATACCAAATTGTCTTGCAACAGCACGTGCTTGGATTCTTTTTCCAATTGCACTTGATGATGAAACCCAACCAGCATTAATTACATCTTTAAAAGATCCACCTTTTCCATCAGCTGCATAACCATCTCCAAAACCTTCAAAACGAGGTACTTTAAGTACATCTGAATAGTCAGAGCTTGGAGCTGTAATTTGTTGATTTTCACTATCTCTTACATTGTCTCTAAAACGAGCAATGATCTCACTCTCAGTTGAGTAACGTGAGTCCTTTGATGCTTTTGCTTTACCACGTGCAACTGCATTTTCAAGTGTTACACCCTTAAGAGCACGCTGCTCCTCTTTTAGAATCTCAATAGACGGGTTAGACGTCATATTGAATCCTCTATATAGTCCTTGTTGGTAACCATCAACACAACCTAGGTGTGTACCTTCACCAGCAGCATATACAGCGGCCATACGTTGAGCAGACTGAACACCACGCTCACACATTTGCGTATGCTCTTTGTCCATATTTGCATCATCGTAAACTTTCTTACAAACTGTTTTTGAGATATTACTTAAATTTTCTGGCGTATAAATACCATCAAGAGAAATCCCATCGATTGATGAGTTGTAATAACCAGCTATTACGGCCGGCGCCTGAGTCATTAAGAAAGCAGCTACTAGTAACCTGCTCCTTGTGTTTTGTTGTTTTTGTTTCATTCCTTCTCTCCTTTTAGAAACATAAATTAATTCTTCTTGTTGTTTATTTTGTTTCAAATTCAATAACGTCATATTTTAAATTTAAGTCTTTATCTATAATTCCTTTTTTTACTAATTCATTAAGTGAATTCTTCGCATGCACACTAATTGCTTCATTTGATGAATTCATATCTCTTAGTATCTGCTCTTTTAAATTGTGAGCATTCACATATTGTGGATACTTAAGCTTTCTTTTTTCTACTTCACATACAACGTCTGTCATATATGATTCATACAGATTATCTGGTGTCTGTAACCCTTCTGGAGGATATACAATCTGTATTAGGTTTCTAATAATTGGAATTTGGTTCCAATTAGAAGAGATAACATTTCCAAAGGCCCAGTTAACAAAGTCAGAACAAACACCCAATTTTGAATATTTCTCTTTCTTATCTACCTTCTTTAAGGCTTTCTCTTTTCTCTTTGTTACCTTCTTTGCTGAACTTGCGTTAACACTCATCCATGCAAAATTTGTTCGATAATCGTTATATGTATCGCAACCACTAGAATCACATCGACGATACCCCTTCTTAATTTCTAAAAATGGAGGCATCTTATCTTCTTCATCTTTTCCCCAGTTAAAACTTAAAGGATAGAATCCCATTGATGTAATTCTTGTATCTCTTTCAATATCTGTAATAATCTCAGCATGTCTAAAGTCCAGCTGACGATCATTAAACTTTAAAAATTCAACTAATTTAATGGCACCACTTGTTCTTGGGCTAAAGTCTTCAAAGAGGTCAATATCACTTTCAATCGACTTTCTAAGTAGAATATTCCCAGGCCCACCTAGTAGTGAACACACCTGTGTTGCTCGATAATACTTATATTCAACTGACTTAATTCCTAAGTCTGTTTCAATTTTCGTTGGCCTTAATTTGCTATTTACTTTAGCCGCCTCCAAAGAAAATCTATTGAATAGGATATTTACACGATTTAAGAGTACTTTTGTGTTTTTGTTATTTGCCTTTGTAAGTTTTACTAAGTGTTGTAAATCTAACACCTGCTTTGAAATTTCTTCATACTCACCAAGGTCATTGATATCAAAGTCTTCTAGATCATCAGCAATACTATCTGCTAACCTTTTAAATTTTAAATATGGATATGACTCATCTGTATAAATACGATGACGTCTTTCACGTCTAGGTCCAATCGCTCTTTTAATAAATTGCTTCAGATTGTCTTCAAGTTTATAAAGTTCTTCTTCTAAAAGGTCTAAGGCCTCAAAGTAATCACCTAGTAATTCTTCTTTTAGAGCCAAGAACTCTTCTTGTTTCTTATAGATTTTGCCAAGTTTCTTTAGGCCATCTAGGATATCTGCCGGTATTGATATGTTATAACCATCTTCTTTTAAGTATTGAATTAATGTTTCAACAGAGTTTGCAATTTGTGAAACAAGAAGCTTACGTGATGAAGGAAGTCTTTTATATCCTTCTAATTCTGAGAATGTGATGATATACTTGCCAACATA
Organism: Halobacteriovorax sp. BALOs_7; assembly: GCF_003612895.1. Taxonomy (GTDB): domain Bacteria; phylum Bdellovibrionota; class Bacteriovoracia; order Bacteriovoracales; family Bacteriovoracaceae; genus Halobacteriovorax_A; species Halobacteriovorax_A vibrionivorans. Next base: position 1,712,611 of record NZ_CP027772.1, read on the forward strand.
TTGAATAAAGTCATCTAATTCTTTATAGGCCAATTCATCTGAATAATTTCCATCATCATCTTTTCCAAGCTCTCCTTTTTTAAGAACTCTCTTATGAAGGTTTTTAATTTTTGAATGGATATTCCAATAAAAATGATAAGCTTCTTGCGTTTCCTCTTCATGTAGGAAACCTTTATTATGACGGGCCACTTGTCTTAAGCGAGATAAAATCTTAGAAGAGGCTCGCTTTGATTCAAGAATCTCACGCTTTATTGCAGTATTTGCATTTGCGTTTGTACTCATTGATAAAACGAGGATTGTTATTATTAAATAAAATGTGGCCACTAGAGACCTAGAGCTTTGTTTTAAGTTTTGCATACGAAAGTAAGTGCAATTCATATGCCACAGACGAAGTCTAAATATTAAGCACTTAATATTTAAAAAGTGTTCATTTTTTAAACATTTCTACAAAGATTGAACAAAAAAGGCCTCCGTCAAGGAGGCCTCTTATTATTCGTAGTGTTGTTGTTCTGGTTTCCCAGTATTTGAATTATTTGATTAGACCAATCTCTCTAAGCCTCTGATTTAGGAAGTCACCAGCAGTGATATCTTCCCATTTCTTGCCTTCACCTACACAGCTATCAAGGCAAGCAAGTGACGCTTTAGAGTGTGGATGCACGAAGTATGGCATAGAATATCTCTCTTCACCAGAGTTATCTGGGTTAATAACTCTGTGAGTTGTTGCAGGAAGAACATTATTAGTTAATCTTGCCATCATATCCCCAGAGTCAACCACTAATTGACCAGGCTTAGAGTTAACATCTAGCCAAGTTCCATCACGATCTAGAAGTTGTAAACCAGATGAAGTCGCACCCACAAGCATTGTAATTAAATTAATATCTTCGTGTGCACCCGCTCTGATTGAGTTAGTAGTATCGTGTCCATCAGTTGGTGGATAGTGAATCGTTCTTAAGATTGAATTTCCATCCTTTACCATATCTGCAAAGAAGTTCTCAGGAACGTCTAGACCTTTACCAATGGCCTCTAAAAGAACATTAGCTGTAGCATCCATTGATTCATAAAGATCAAGAAATTTCTCTTTAAAACCAGGAACTTCAGCTGGCCAAATATTTTCAGGGTAAATACCCTTATATTGAGAATCCGCTGCCAATTCGCGTCCAACGTGCCAAAACTCTTTCAGGTCAGGATGTTCGCTATCTTTAGCATGCTCCATACCAAATGGTGTATAACCGCGCTGTCCACCATTCTCACCTTTGTATTCATTCTTCTTCTCAACAGGTAGAGCGAAGAATTGCTTTACCATTGCATATGCTTCATCAACTTTTTTCTGGTCAACAGTGTGATCATTAAGAATAACGAATCCATATTCCTTAAGTCCAAACATTAAAGTATCGACAAATTGTACTTGCTCTTCAGGGCTTCCTTTAGTGTAAGAAGTAAGACTTAATTCTGGTACTTTTCTTTCATTATTATTGGCATTACTCATAATGACTCTCCGTTTTTAAAGTCGAATTAAATTAGTTGATAAAAATTTATTACAGTGCGCATAAATTAAAGTCAATAATACCTAGAATTAGTTCAAACTTATATTTGCTGTATTTTTAATGACTTAGAGGGGTAATTTTAGAAATTAGATAGTAAGAATACAATAATTAGGACTTAAATATGGCACTTCCGACCCTAATGCAGTCACTTCCAAGCTCCAAGGCCACCTTCATATCACCGCTCATGCCCATTGAAAGTTTTAGATTAGGATCAATATCATTTCTAATATCTACTAGTTTTTGGAATGATTCTCTAGGAGGAAGGCCACTGGCAGCGGCCATTGTCATGAGTCCTACGATATTGATATTTTTCAATTCTTTTGCTGCATTATAAAACTCTTGAACAGTTGAGCTATCCCACAGGCCACCTTTTTGTTCTTCTGCGCTCGTATTAACCTGAATATAGAAATCTAATGGCCTAGCTAATTTTTCATCAAAGATTTTCATATGCTTTATTGAATCAAGTGATTGTACTGACTTTAAATTTGGAACTTGTGCAATCTTAGATATTTTCTTTGACTGGATGTGACCAATAAAGTGCCACCTTATATCAGATAAGCCTAATTCTTGAGCTTTAAGTGCTTTAGGCAAGAGGGATTCAATTCGATTCTCTCCAAAGTCTCGATGGCCTAGATCGTAAACTTCTTTAATATCATCAAATTCACTATATTTTGTGACGGCCATAAGTTTATTCTTATCGCCGATTTCATCTAGAATTTTTTGATAATTTTTAGTGATCACTTAGTTTTCTTATCATCTCTTTTTTTAAATCGTACTACGACTTCATAATCATCAAGTATCGACTCTAAAAGTGTTTTTGGATCAACATTTTTTAAATAATGTCTTAATTCCTCTTGAACAGAATCGATAAAGTCCTGCTTCGACTTTTTTGCATTAGCAAGAAGTCCATTAACGACATCATTTGGAAGAGGCAAATCATCAATCACTTTCTTGACTGCTTCTTCAGTCATAAAGGCTGCGCCTATTCCTATTGAAACTACCTTCTTGATGGTATCACCAAGTAGGCCTTCTTTATGATATTCTTTCTTATTGTCTTTTGAATCAGTCATTAAGATTTAGCTCTCTCATAAAAACTCTTCATCATTGACGGAAGAGATGTTTCAGTTAATTTATTAACAATCATTTTAGCACCAGGAATAAATCCTTTTACTTCAATCTCTAAGCTATAAGTGACTTCAGTCTTACCATCACCAAGATCTTTAAGATCCCAACCACCATCGTTGATTTTAAAGAGGTCACCTTTCTTAAAAGTCCAAGCTACTTTATTAGGACGACTCATTTCCATATCCAATTGATAATTAAGTTTTTTAATCATATCAATTGAATACTCCACAACACCACTTGTCTCAGTCATGTCATGAACTTTAATATCATTAACACCAAGTACAAAGTCAGGATAAGACTCAAAGTCGACAATAACGTCGTATAATTTGTTAATATCAATATCAAATACTTCAGTTCGGCTTGCCTTTGCCATAATCAACTTCCCTGTTTAATCAATAAAGTAACTCATTTTAATAGCGTGGTTTTGTATCAAAGCGATGTTCAGCAACAATTCTTCTAATTGTCCCTGACTGGCTTCTCATAACAATCGACTCAGTAACAGCACCCCAAGACTTAAACTTAACACCGTTTAAGAAACTTCCATCCGTTACACCAGTTGCACAAAACATTACGTTTCCGGCCGCTAGTTCATCGATATTATAGATCTTATTAATATCATCTATTCCCATTGTCTTAGCGCGCTCAATTTCCTCATCATTTCTTGGCTTAAGTCTTCCTTGAAAGTCTCCACCAATACAACGAAGTGCTGCTGCAGCAATAACACCTTCAGGAGCACCACCAATTCCAAAGAGAATATCAATACCAGAATCAGGCTCACTACATGCAATAGCAGCAGATACATCACCATCTCCAATTAATTGGATACGAGCTCCTGCATCTCTTACTTGTCTAATTAATTCTTCATGACGTGGACGATCTAGAATAACGGCCGTTAAATCTTGGATTCGACACTTCTTGGCCTCTGCAAGTCTCTTTAAATTTTCAGCAGGAGTATCGTCAATATTGATTAGGCCCTTACCTTCAGGGCCAACTGCGATTTTTTCCATGTATGTATCAGGAGCATTTAAGAAATTACCCTTTTCAGCAATGGCCATAACAGCAATTGAATTCCAACCACCATTTGCACAAACTGTTGTCCCCTCTAATGGATCAAGAGCAATATCAAGTTCAGGTCCATTACCAGAGCCTACCTTCTCACCAATGTAGAGCATTGGAGCTTCGTCTCGCTCACCTTCACCGATAACAACCGTTGCATTACACTCAACAGAGTCAAGCATTGTTCTCATAGCATCAACTGCTGCTTGGTCTGCAGCTTTTTCATCACCGCGTCCCATAAGCCTAGCACTGCTAATAGCGGCCATTTCTGTTACTCTTACAAATTCTAAAGCGAGGTTTCTATTCATTGGTAATCCTTTTAATTTGAAATATTTAGCTATATTTTAGGAAGTTAATTTCCAAATGAAAAGCCTTGTTTCAAATCAAATGAAGAATCTCGAGGTGTTTTAAGAATTATCCACTAATCTTACGCGTTAAAAACTTAAGATCTCCTTCTGAAATCAAAGATTCAGGGATATGCTGCACAAGTTCATTAGCGAATTCAAGCTTATCTTGATCAATTGGTGAGTCAATTAGGAATTCAATTTCTTCTTCATGAGTTAGAGGTTTGTCTGAAGGACGTACACTTAAGACTTTTCCAGTCTGAATACCTTCTCCATCAGTCCATTCGAGAATTGAGTCCATCATAAGAATTTGAATTTTAGAAATTTCACCATCGCGATGGTGCCAAACAAAAATTTCAAATGGGCCATCACAACGCAACCATGTCTTAAGACCGATAGGCAGATCCATTTGTTCATCATATTCATGAATTGGTCTTAAATTCCTTGAAACATTAGAAACAGATAGAAAGTTTAGAAGTGATTTATCAAAGATATCACTTTTTACAAATTCAACTCCGATATTATCTTCTTCAACTCTTCTTACAATACATTTTACATTTACTTTCTGGTCATACCAGTGGATCTCTCCCGAGAACTCATCATCTAATTTAGCATTAACAACACCATCTTTTAGAGCGAGACTCATACCGCCATATGAAATATCTTTTACTTGGTAATTTACAGAATTATCATCTCTTTTAAAGACCAAGTAGCTAAATGGAAAACGTGGAAAAACACGCTTTTCAATAGATTGATGACCAGTTTTGATTAAATTGAGATGCTTTTTCATAGCTTCTGATATCCTTGTTTTTTTTGTTTTATCTAATTTATGTTAATTATTATAGACGTTTATGGCCTTAAGGTTTAAAGTTTAATTAATAGGAAAATTCTTCATTGAGTAGATATGTCAGATAACAATAAAAATAATGATAATAAAAAGAGCGCAACGAATACAATGACTGACAGAGAGTTATTAAGTGAATGGGAGATCGATAATCTACCTAATCGCTTAACTATTTTTCGTGTAGCTTTAATTCCTGTTATTTGCCTGACTCTTTATCTATGTTTATTTGAAGAAAATATCTTTAAGGCCACGCAAAAAACTCTTGGTTATATTGCTGCTTGGACATTTGTAGCGGCTTCTTTTACTGACTTCTTAGATGGATATATTGCTAGAAAAAGAAATATTGTCACAGTTTTTGGCTCTTTCTTAGATCCTATTGCTGATAAATTCTTAGTTGTTTCTTCTCTCATTCTTCTTCAATCACTTAATCGTGTAAATGTACTAGTGGTTATCGTATTAGTAATTAGAGAAATGTATATGACGGCATTGAGATTACTTGCAATGGAGAAAGGCCTAAAAGTAAGTGTCAATCAACTAGGTAAATGGAAAACAACATTTCAAATGATGGCCATTCCAATGCTTATGGCCTGGGATAAACCATTTGGTTTCTCATTCCCACTTGTTGGTACGATATTGATTTATTTATCATTTTTCTTCTCTGTATTGTCTGCGCTAGTTTATACATTTGGACTTGCAAAGAGAATCACTGAAGTAAGGCAAGCAAAGAAAGCAAAAGTTTAAAAATACATACTAGGTTGAGCTCATGGAAGATAAATCAAATAACAACTCTAAAGAAATCATTATCACAGTATCTGGTGCCGACAGACCGGGGATTACGGCAAAATTAATGAAAGTAATTAGTGATAATAATTCCGATATTACTGATATCAATCAGGCCATTACTCACAACCTACTTTCTCTTTCATTTGTCTTAAATATCAGTAGTGACAAGGATCATGATCAAAACGTTCTAAAAGAGCTACTTTTTGCGGCCCATGAGATGGGATTAAAGTTAGAATACTCAATTATTAAAGAAGACGTTAAATACAAGTCTCCTTACAATAGTTTTATAGTAAATTGTGTGGCCCCTAAGAAAATATCTGCAAGCTTCATTGCTGATATGTCACAAAATATCGCCTCAAATGGAATCAATATATATCGAATTGATAATGTATCTAAAGAAGGCTTTAATTCTCTAGAAGTTTTAACTGACGTTCCTGAGCAAGTTGATTTAAACAAGGTTAAAGAGGATCTACTTGCTATAAGTAATACACATAGTACAGATATAGCCTTTATTAGAGACGATGTTTACAGAAGATCAAAGAGACTAATTGTCTTTGATATGGACTCAACTTTAATTCAAGCAGAAGTCATTGATGAACTTGCAAAAGTACATGGTATTGGCGCAAAAGTTAGCGCGATTACAGAAAGGGCCATGAATGGAGAACTCGACTTTAATCAGTCACTTGTTGAAAGAGTCTCGCACTTAAAAGGCCTTAAAGAATCAACGCTAGAAAATATCTGCCAAAACCTTCCCTTAACAGAGGGTGTTGAAGAATTCATAAAAACAGTAAAAAAATATGGGTATAAAGTTGCATTAATTTCAGGTGGTTTTACATACTTTGCAAATTACTTAAAGAACAAACTTGAATTAGACTATGCGTTTGCAAACGAGCTTGAATTTGAAAATGGTGAACTTACAGGCAAGGTAAAAGGTACAATTATCAACGCAGACCAGAAGGCCGTACTTGTAAACTTAATCTCTCAACAAGAAGGTATTTCTCTAGAACAAGTTGTGGCAATCGGTGACGGGGCCAATGACTTACCTATGCTAGCACAAGCAGGCCTTGGTATCGCTTTTCATGCAAAAGACATAGTGCGCAAAAACGCGCAAAACCACATGAGTCACGGCCCAATGACATCTATTTTATACTTTCTAGGTATTCCAGGTCCTGAAGCAGAAATATAAATAGAAAGCGCTTATTACGTTAATAAAATCTTCATTTTTGTTGCGTTCTCGCCTAAGAATTTGATAAATAAGTTTCATGCGCGAAATGTTACAATCAAAAATACATAAGGCCGTCGTTACTCAGGCCGATCTTAACTATATAGGCTCAATTACTATTGATGAGGAGCTACTTGATCTCGTAGACTTATGGCCTGGTCAGAAAGTACTCATTGTTTCCAATACTAACGGTGCAAGACTTGAGACTTACGTTATCAAGGGAGAGCGCGGTAGTGGTGAGATTTGTTTAAATGGCGCCGCTGCACACCTAATTAACGAAGGCCACGAAGTTATTATAATTGGCTTTCAGATGACAGATAAGAAAGACATTAGGCCAAAGCAAATCTTAGTCGATAAGAATAACAAATTCGTCCAATATCTATAATTTAACTCAACTGACAATCATATATGTTACAATTTCTTTATGCTTATAAAGATATCAAAAAGATATAGTAACTTTGATATTAATGACTTCTTTGAAGAAAAAGATGAGTCATTAACAAGTATTAGCACATTAGAGCTAATGGTTAAGCATAAATGTGAAGTCCACTTAAACCTCGATGCTTTAACAAACCTTAAGAAGTTTTATATTTATGCTGACGGTGAATGTAGCCTAAATCTAATAGGCAAGGCACCTTTAGAGATTCTCAAAATGAGAGGAGTTAAGAATTGTCATGATATACATATTCATGAGAGCTCACCTATTAAGATACTACAATTAACTGAGTGCAATCTACATGCGGTCCCTAGTTGGCTCTACAAGCTCACTAAAATCGAAACACTAGAATTACAAAGAAATAAATTAACTGATCTTCCAATTGAATTTGAATGGCTCAAAAACCTCAAGAGATTAAATTTGGACAATAACCTATTTCAAGATGTTCCAAGAGTCCTTGCGAACCTTTGTGAACTTAACCATCTTTCATGTGATGCTAATGAAATAGGTCAACAGAAATTAAGAGATTTCCTACAACTCTTAAACAGTTAAACCTCAGGTTTAACACGATTTGATGCCTTTCGTATGCGATCAATTAGTGTTTCTAATAAAGTTCGAAACCACTTTGGTTGCTTATTAACATACATTTCAAATTTCGATGAAGGGATTACAAGAAGACGTGAATCGGTTAAGGCCTTAATTGTTGCACATCTTGGAGAATTATCAAAGAAGCTCATTTCCCCAACTAACTCTCCTTCAAAAATAGTACCTATTTTTACTTCTTGGCTATTTTTTACTTTGAATACACCAAGACTTCCCTCTTCCACGATATATACTTCGTTACTCTCTTCACCTTCACGAATTAAATATTGATCTTTATTTACAAATACCGTTGTAGGAGATGCCATGAATTACACCTTTATCTTTTCATTAGTAGTTCTTAAACGATCTGCAAGGGTTCTCATCATAGTTTGAAGCCACTTTGGTTGTGAATCTAAGAAAGCTTGGAATTTGTGAGCATCAAATACCTCAACTTCACTTTCACCAATAGACTTTACGGTTGCACATCGAGGCCTATTATCAAGAAAACTTACTTCTCCAACAAACTCTCCAGGATAAATGGTTCCAATCTGCTTTTGTCCATCTGTTGTTTGTTTAAAAACAGCAAGAGTTCCTTCTTTTAGAAGATACATACAATCACTTGCGCCACCTTCTTCAATCAAAACTTCACCTTGAACTAAGTTAATTTTTTCTCTCATCTTAGGCCTTAAATTTAAAGAAAAAGAACCTCATGACATGCATTAATAAAGTCATGCTGCTTTTGTGATAGCTTATCTTTCTCTAGAATATTTTCTTCATAATAAGTTTTATCAATAACGAGATCCAAAAGATCTTTATCGTCATTACTTACTTGTATTATTCTAGCATATTTAGAAATAACTTCGATATTATTTAACTTAAAGCTAAATTTAGGAGTTCCACCATAGATATGTTGCCAACTAGAAGTGTCAGATATCTTTGAGATCATATCTGGAAGCATACAGATATCTTGTTCTGTAATATGTAAAACTTCGACATCCGTTTTATAGTACTTACCAAAAGAGTCTTGAATCGATGTTTTAATTTTCTCTTCTGAAAGACTGTTAGAAATATCAAATAGATTTATAACATTAGATCTTACTGACTTTACTCCAAGTGCCGTACTGGCCTCAAATTTAGAACGTAATAACTCATTCAAGATATCTAAATCTGCATTCATAAGGAGTGTTCCATGGTGTAGAGCACTATTTCTTATCTCTTTAAAAGCACACCCCGATATCTTATAATCTTCACCTTCATGATCGACTCTTAAGTCATGACGTTGATTTTCAAATGCACTAATCCCTAAGCTTCTAAGGGCATCAACTATAATGCCAGCATTAGCAGACTTATCATAATGTGAGCGGGGGCCTATAAAAGAGTAATTCAAATTTCCAGGATCATGATAGACACAACCACCACCACTTTGTCTTCGTACAAGATTTATTCCTCGATCTCGTATTTCTTTTACACGACATTCAACCCATGGATTTTGAAACTTCCCCATTACGATACTAGGGGAACTCTTCCAAAGTAGAATGATCTGATCTTGACTTTCATTTTCACTGTGAGAGCGAAGTAAATGATTCTCATAGGCAAGATTAACAAATGGATTAAGAGATTCTAGAAGATATAGTTTTAGCTTAGAAGATATCATATAGGCCACAAGAGAAGCTACTCATCAGAAAGAAGATCCATATCCTCTTCTACTTTAGCAAAAACATCAAACTCCTTTAGGCCATTTGTTGATCGTTTACAAATACTTAGCTTTTCAACAAGTCCATGGCTTTGATCAGGAAAAGACTCATCTGCCATCTCTATCTTCTCAAGCGTTTGCTTAAATGGCGCACAACCGTTTTTAAGGACCAAGAGAGAAAGGTATTTTGATAAGGGAAGCTCTTCAATTTTTACAGATGCGTTTATCTTAGAGAGGTATTCACTATTTAAACGAGTTAACTCATTTAAAGAGGAGGCGATCTCCTGTTCTTTATGAGTTAAACGACGAGCTGACACGTTCACAATATTGATACAAAAACCAATAATGATTAATATAGATGAGGTTTTTAAGTTAAGTTTCATATGTAATTCCTTTTACATACAGAAATTTTGACTTATTTTGTCTTCTTTGGCAATGCAGTGGCAAAATTTATTACTTCGCTAAAGTTATCAGCAATTGTGACGTCACTATCCAATTCATACTTTCCACGTAAATGAATTGTTTCAACAAGAGGAAAATCGAGATCATCACTCATTTTATCACCTACCATATACGAATCAGAAAGCTTAATCGGAAAGTCATAACACGCCTCTAATAGCATTCCTGGATGAGGCTTACGACAAAGAGAGTGGAATTTATACTGGCCGACACCTTTTAAGAATTCAAATGGTGCAATATAAAAAGCATCGATGAGATTTTGTAATGAATCATTTAATGCATTATTAAAATGAACAACATCTTCATATTCAAACATTCCTTTTGATACACCAGATTGATTAGTTAAAACGATTTTAAGACGTTCAATATTGAACTCATTTAAGAGGAATTCATATGCCCCCTCTTTAAGCTCTAAATCATCAACCTTATGCACATATGAATGATCAACGTTTAAAACACCATCGCGATCAAGAAATACAGCAGGTCGATAAGCCTGCTTCTTATGGTAAGACTTAACTATTGGCATCACTGCTTTCTCAAAATGAGGCATTCCCACTGGATCAACAGCATCAACATAGAACACACCACTAGCAGCGTAATATTCAGAGCAAAGAGTGATATCCATTACTTCAGGAAAGAATTTTTCATTATTTTCCAACTCTTCACCATTGAGATTTAGTTTTGATAAATAGTAGTACTCACAATTACCATTCTTAGGTAAGTCATAAATATTAAATAGGTCTGGCCTCACACTACTTTTATAAGTGATGAACAAAACCTTATTACCTTCATTCACTAGATCCTTTAGTTGGCCATCGTCTTCAAACTCTAAAACTTGAAAAAGATCACACTCTAGTTCTTTTATCTCTTTATAGTCACGTTGACAGAGAACAATATCAAACATATTTAATCCTTGCGCTTAAACTTCATTGAGCAGTTAATTTTGTAAGAAGGTGCCGTAAACTTATTCATAGGCTTAACCCTTACTTGAAGGTTATCTCCACCAATGCAGATATTAAATGAAGAGATCTCGGGATTTAACTCGTGAATTCTTATCTCTTCAACTTCTGTGTAATTTACGACATGACAATAATCTAAGTCATAACTTTTATGCCTATAAAAACAAATCCCTTGGACAACATCTTTATTTCCAAGTCCCATTAAAGGAAGTAAGGATTCAATAAACTTGGCCTTATCTTGACTCAGTAATTTAGTAAATATTTCGTGATAATGCTTAATTAAATGACGATAGAGAATATAGAGGTCATCACGGTCTGCACCCTTAAGCTCTCCTGGCAGTTGAGTCTTTGTCCAAAGGGAGTCAAATCGTCCACTATATTCAAGTCCATGTCTATTATAAAGAGAGCTAGCGAAACGATCAAATTCCTTATCAATAAATTCATTTAAAGTATTTTGAACGAAGCCAATTGAGTCATAGGATCTAAAGTACTTTTCAAAAATACTCTTCGCACCAGCAGACTTAGTTGTGATATTGGCACCACTTTTAACAAGCTTTAAGCTAATTGGAACAATCTTCAAATCACCGCTTTTTATATCTTGAACTTGTACAACGATATCTGCTTCATGTAGGCGTTCTTTAATAATATGATCGTGTCTCTTACCGACGACGGTAACATTTTTAATTTCACCTTCAATATTTGAGCTTAAATCCTTGGCCATCTCTATTGCCAGAAGAGGAAGTTTTGCCAATAGGTTACGATCATATTGCCTTAACCAACTTTCATACTCTCTCATCATAGTTAAAAGCTCACTATCCACATTCTTCAAGAATAGAGACTCTACTTTACTGACAATAGCAATTTGACGGGCCACTAAAAACTCAAAAAGATTGCCCTTCACTTCATTTTTAAGTGCTTCTAATTGAGTATTATTATGTATTTCTTTAAAGTTCTTGGTAACCATATTCCCTATTTAAAAAAAGTGAAGTTTTTTGTGGCCATAAAGCTTTGACTTTATTATTCTTTTTAAAAACCATACTAGCTCAACACTATTGGAATGTCATGATTGGATTTCCATCTATTCTGGAAGGAATAGAAGACTTAAATCGAGAGCAAGTTGAGAAACTCCTCGCTCGCACAAAGGAACTAAAAATTGGTTCCCCTGCTAGACTTCCCCTAAAAAGAAAAATTTCAGTTGCAACCTCTTTCCTAGAGAATTCAACACGTACAAAACTTTCATTCATAATGGCCATAAACCTACTTAAAGGTATTCACATTGATTTTGAGGCAGAGAAGTCTTCACTTAAAAAAGGTGAAAGTCTAGAGCAAACACTACTGACTCTTAACTATCAAGGTTTTGATATATGCATCGTTCGAACAAAGGAAACGAAGCTCTTATCTCAATTTAAACAAAGGCCACCTATAAAAATGATTAACGGTGGAGATGGAACAAATGAGCATCCAACTCAGGCCCTGCTCGATCTCTATACTTTAAATGAATTATTTAATGGTGAGTTGGCAGGAAAGAAAGTTTGTATTGCAGGAGATTGTACTCATTCTCGTGTAACACATTCTCTTATGAAGCTTCTGCCACAATTTGGTATTGAAATTACCCTATGTGGGCCTAAAGAGTTCTTACCGAAAGAAATACCTGTAGGTATTAAAACGAATGCAAGTCTAGAAGAAGCATTAAAAGAAACAGATGCTGTTTATCTGTTAAGAATTCAAGCTGAAAGACATGAGAATCAATTTGATATGTCCACTTACAATGAGAAATGGGGACTAAACTTAGATTTAATTCGTCAGGTAGGCCGCAAGATTCCAGTCTTTCATCCAGGACCAGCAAATATAGGTATTGAAGTGGATCAAGAATTAGTAGATTCAAACCTATGGATGGCCCACAAGCAAGTAGAAAACTCAGTATATGTACGTATGGCAATCATTGAGGCAATGGTTACTAATGGCGATACAAATATTGGTGCAAAATATAACACAATTAACTTTGATAAAGGATTAACGACAAATGAAGAAAACAAAGTCTGATGGTCAATTGACATCATCACAACAGTCGGAACTTAATTTTCAAACCTCTCTTAAACAAACTCCTATTTTTCTTCATTTTCCAGATCATACAAAATTCCAAGCATATATTAATCTCCCTAATAACGACTCTCGACTAAAAGATGGTATTTTTGGTGAAGCGGCTTTTACAACGGGAATGAGCGGATACCAAGAAACAGCTACCGATCCATCCTTTCTTGGTCAACATATCATTTTCACAACGGCCCATGTTGGAAATTACGAATACAATGAGAAAGTTTCCCAAAGTCTTATTTCACAAAAACCATTGGCCCAAAGTTTAATAGCACGAAACTTTTCATATAATGAATTCTTAGAAAATTGTGATACTCCACTAATAAGTGACGTCGATTCAAGAGCTCTTACAAAATACTTATCATGTGAATCAAAAGATCACCGCTGTCTTATAACAACAAGTGAAGAAGCACCAAATTTTAATAATCACAAATTGATTTGTAATGAATTATCTAGAGTCTCAATAAAAGAGAAGAAGTGGATAATTGAAGGTAAAAATCCGATTGTCGTTATGGATTATGGGATAAAAAAATCAATCGTAAATTATTTAAAAGATCTTGGACATCCCCTAGTGATTGTTCCTAACAATACGCCTGCACAGGAAGTTATGGAATTTAGACCAAGGATGGTCTTTTTATCAAATGGGCCAGGAGATCCAAAAGAATATAAAGAAGAAATTTCACAAGTAAAAGAAATTCTAAAATCAGATATTCCGGTTAGGGGAATCTGTCTAGGACATCAACTAATTGGTCTTGCGTGTGAAATGGAAACAATAAAACTTCCATTTGGACAAAGAGGGGCAAACCACCCAGTCTACAATCATGGAGATGAATCCCTACTTATCACAAGTCAAAATCATGGTTATGCAATTGATGCAGAATCTTTTAATTCAAAAAGACTTGAAAACGAATTTAATCTAAAACTTTTTTGTGAGTTCACTTCCCTATTTGATCGCTCACTTGAAGGTTTAAGAAGTTACGATTCAAGAATCCGAAGTGTTCAATTTCACCCAGAATCAAATCCTGGCCCTAAAGACGCCTTCGTTTTCTTTGAAGAAATTAGAGAATTTTTAAATGGCGATATTAAAAAATATAATCCTGAAGATATTAAAGAGATTCCAGAATATCACCAAGGCCAAATGGAGTCACCTTATAAGAAAATTCTCTTAATTGGCTCTGGGCCAATCAAAATAGGTCAAGCATCTGAGTTTGATTACAGTGGGACACAGGCCTTAAAATCACTTAGAGAGCTTGGATTTGAAGTAATACTATTAAATTCAAATCCAGCAACTATCATGACTGATAAAGAGATGAGTCATCGAACATATATTGAACCTATTACCAAAGAAACTATTAAAAAAATTATCCTAAAAGAGAATGTCGATGCAGTCTTATCCACAATGGGTGGTCAAACAGCACTTAATATGTGCATAGAACTAGAAAAAGAAAATTTTCTAAAGGACAACGGTGTTGCTCTATTGGGTGCAAATACAGATACAATTGAAAGAACAGAAGACCGTGAATTATTTGCAAAAGAACTAGATAAGCTTGGCTATAAATCGGGTAAGAGATTTAGTGCAAAGAGTTTTGAACACGCACTAGAACTTGCTGACAATGATGTAAAATTTCCTTTAATTATTAGACGTGACTTTGCTCTTGGAGGAAAAGGTGCCGCTTTAGTTCACAATCTAAAAGAGCTAGAAGAGACCTTATCATCAAGTGATGTAAAGTTTCCAATTACCATGGAAAAATCACTTCTAGGATGGAAAGAACTTGAACTAGAAGTAATGGTTGATAAAAATCGTTGTGGAGTAGTCATTTGTTCTATTGAAAATGTCGATCCATGTGGAATTCACACAGGTGATTCAATTACAGTTGCTCCTGCTCAAACAATCTCTGATCGTTGCTACCAACAACTTAGAACCATGTCTCTAACGATTGCTAAGCATATGAATGTCGTAGCCGGTGGTGCAAATGTACAATTTGCAGTAAATCCACTAGATGAAGATGATATTGTTGTTATCGAGATGAATCCAAGAGTTTCAAGATCATCGGCGCTAGCTTCTAAGGCAACAGGTTATCCGATTGCAAAAATCTCTGCTGGCCTAGCTGTAGGTCTAACATTATTTGAAATTTTAAACGATATCACACGTATTTCTCCAGTAGCATTTGAGCCGACTCTAGATTATGTTGCAGTAAAGATACCAATTTTTCCTTTTAATAAATTCCCTTCAAGCTCACAGGTTCTAGGCCCTCAAATGAGATCTGTTGGAGAAGTTCTTGCACTCGGTGGAAATTTTAATGAAGCTTTTATGAAGGCCCTTCGTGCTACAGAACAAGGACTTGAGGTACCTTCACTTGAGCAATTAAAAACGACCCCTTATCCATTAACAAAAGAATATCTTAGAGATCGCTTAACAAATCAAAGAGAGCTATCTCTACTAACGGCCCTTGAAGCTTTAAGACAAGGATTTACTACACAAGAGATTTACGAAATAAGCTCCATCACTCCTTGGTTTGTTAATCAAATGGCCTTATTCCATCGAGATGAAGTTACACTTAAAAACTCTCCAGATTTAATTAAAGACAAAGAATCCCTTTTAAATCTGAAAAAGAATGGTTTCTCAGATAAGTACTTGGCCTTATTAACTGGAAAAAGCCTTGAGGCAATTCTTGACCAAAGAATAGCAAATGACATACGACCAGTCTTTAAGGCCGTCGATACATGCTCAGGTGAGTTTAATGCTCTGACACCTTATTTTTACTCTACATACACACAATTTAGTGACGTAAAACCTATATCAGAAGAAAGTTGTGCTATTTTTGGCTCTGGACCAAATCGTATTGGACAAGGAATTGAGTTTGACTACTCATGTGTAAAAAGTTGTATGGAATTAAAAGAGCAAGGAGTAAAATCTATTCTTCTTAACTCAAATCCAGAAACAGTTTCAACAGATTATGATAGCTCAGATAGACTCTATCTTACTCCTCTCTTTTCAGAAGACCTTTTTGAGATCCTAAGTTTTGAATCTCCTGAACAAATTATCACTTCATTTAGTGGTCAAACAGGAATTAATATTCGCTCTCATCTTGAGGCACCATTTAGAAAGAAGCATCAAGAATTTAACTTTTTAGGACCTTCACTTGAATTACTCGATACGGTTGAGGATAGAAAACGCTTTGATAGCCTAACAAAGGAAGTTCCTCTATCGCATACAACTTCTAAAGAAGTTAGAGGTTATAAAAACTTCATTAACGCTATTACAGAGGTAGGCTTCCCTGTCATCATTAGACCAAGTTATGTTATTGGTGGTGAAAGTATGTTTATCTTTGAAGGCCCAGAGGATATCGAAAATCTTCCTGATCAAATTTTAAAAAGCCTTCATGAAAACTCGATAGTCTTCCAGGTCGAAAATTATATTTCTGGTGCACTCGAGTATGATGTTGACTTAATAAGAGATAAAAACGGTAATACTGTATTTACAGTATGTGAGCATATTGAATATGCAGGAGTTCACTCCGGTGATTCTGGTATGATATCACCTCCTGCCAAAGCAAATGATGATACCATCAACAAAATGAGAGAACTTGCCTGCCAGATGGCAGATATTATGAAGATTACTGGGCCAGTAAACTTCCAATTTGCTCTTAAGGGTGAAGATATCTATTGTATTGAAGCGAACCCAAGAGGTTCTCGAACGATTCCTTTCCTATCAAAGGCCTATGATATAAATCTTGCGGCCATTGCAACAAAAGCATTACTTGGCAAAGAAATTAAAACAATAAGTAATATCAAAGGTGATTATCATATCATTAAGCAGTCAACATTTCCTTTTGATCGATTTGTACAAGATTCAATTATCCTTGGCCCAAAAATGCGCTCTACTGGTGAAACACTTGGTATTGATAAAGACACAGATCTTGCAATGTTAAAGTCGTACTTAGGAAATTATCCAGACATAACAAATAAGAAGTCAGTTCTTGTATCTCTTGCAAAAAAAGACGATCCAAAGTTAATTGAAAATATCCAAAAGCTATCAGAACTTGGACTTAATTTCTATGCGACTAAAGGGACACATAAATTCTTAAAAGAAGAATGCAATGTAGATGCGACTTTAATTAATAAATTAGCAGATAAAGGTGACAATCTTTCAATGCTTGATGCTATCAAGAAAGATGATATGGCCTTCGTACTAAACACACCATTAAATCAGGGACGCTCACAATCCGATGGAGAATTTATTAGAAATGCCGCCATCCAATATGCTGTCCCATGCTTTACTAGAATAGAAAATATTAAGGCAGTAACAAGTTCCATTATTAAATCATATACCACAGAACTTGAACCAGTAAGCCTTCAAGAGATGAGTGGAGAGGTATAAATGGAAAAGACCTTTGTAGCGCTAGATAATATGGATAAGGATCAAGTTAGACAGCTTCTAAGTGACTATCCTCAAATCAAAAAAGTTAAAATTGGACTTGAACTCTATTTAAAGTATGGCAATTCGATAGTTAATGAAGTTGCAGATGACTTTAACGTTGATATCTTTCTCGATTTAAAACTACATGATATCCCTTCAACTGTTGCAAAGGCAATTTCAGCGCTAAAAGGCCTGCCAATTAGCTTTTTAACGATTCATGCAAGCGGCGGAAGAAAAATGTTAGAAGCAGCATATGAAAGTGCACAAGTAAATCTTCCAAACTGCCAACTTCTTGCCGTTACAATTCTAACTTCTCATACAATAAGAGAAATTAAAGATATATGGGGAAGAGAATATAAAGAGAGTTTAAACGCATTACTTAATGAGATTACAAAAGCACAAATCACAGGCCTTGTATGCTCTGCCCAGGACCTAACCATTATTAGTGAACAGGAAAATGAAACAAACTTAAGCTTTACAAAAGTGACACCAGGGATTCGGCTAAAGAATGATGAAAGTGATGATCAAACAAGGATCATGACACCTGAAGATGCAATTAAGGCCGGTAGTAACTTTCTTGTCGTAGGGCGCTCTATAACTCAAAACCCCAATTCGATTTTAGAAGGTCACTACCCTTAATTACATATCCCAGTAACTTTCTTCTAAGCTCTGCTCTTTTACTGGCAAATTGCGCGATAGTCTTGGCGACTTTTGCTTAAGAACCTCGTAACTAGTTCTATTTGCATATTTACATAATTGGTGAATCGAAGAATAAGTTAAGTAGGTACCATCATGCTTAATTGAATGCGGTAAGAGTTTTCGGTGATAAACATTAGCAGAGATATCATGCAAAATAGCTGCAAGTGCAGCATCTCCAGCACCATTAGTATTTTCAATACTCTCAGGTCCTCCCATAAAAGGATTAATATGAGAGTAAATCTTTATAGGCTCTTTACAATGTTCTTTTAGTTGTCCACGAGAATATTCAAATTGATTATAGTTTTCAATTGATTTTGAATGGAGCTTGTCTTTAGTTTCTCTGGCCTTTTGCTTACATGCCCAAGAGGCCATATAAAGGCCCTGATCGCCATCTGTAATAAGAGCAAGATCAGTAATATCTAAAACGGCTTGTCCAATTAATAGTGGATCATCAATTCCTAAAAGAGCATGAGCTTCCTGGCGATTCATGGCCAAGACATTTACATTCTCTTTTACAAAGTCATAAAAGAAATCGCGATTCTCTTCAATAAGTGAACTTGTTCCAAGAGCAAATACAACTGGAACCTTATATTTCTTGGCTATGCTTACGGCCTTAAGGGTAGCTTTGAACAACGGAGCGCTATGATCTCTTAACAAGAATGCAGTAACTAAGAGGGCACTTGAGTTTTTTATTAATTCATAAGGAATGAATGATTCATCTAATTGATTCATTATTCCTTTTCCAATAGCGAATGTACGCTCCTTATCAGGAGTGATCATACACATTGCTCTGGCCATTTGCCCTTTACAAGGCTGTAAATAGCTAAAATCTACTTTAGATGAAGTACTGCAAATATACTTAAAGGCATAATCCCCTACTTTTATATTTTCACAAATAGTTCCCAGAGCAAATGATTGATCATCTGATAAAACTGAGTAATTATGAAGGGTATTCCCAACTGCACCACCAGCATATTGGCCAAGAATTTTATCGTTTTCTAAACAGTCTTGATAAAGCTCTTCAACGATGTGATCAGGTAAGATATAAGATTCACCTGGTGAAAGCTTATAGCGCTTTAATAGATCTGTTGGGGCATCAATTTCGATATCAACTAATAATTGATCGATTCCAACAATATATACATTTTCCTTACTGTTGAAATCTGTTTCAAATGAAAGTCTGCCTTTAGCACTTACCGGAAAGTAGTGCTTGGAGCGTCTCTTACCTGGAAATCTCATGGTAGTTCCTAAACTATTGTAGTCAAAAATTTTAAATTGATTATAATGTATATATGAAAAATATTTTAGTATTATTTTGTATTCTTTTCCATTTAACAGGGCATGCTTATCGTTTTGCCATAACAAAGGCAAGACAAACAGTTGTTTATGCTGATGTCGACCTCGCGGCCCCTATTGGATATATCAGAAGCGGTAGGAAGCTTAAGGTTGGAGATACGAGTTTAAAACAAGGTAGCATTGTCCCTTTAATCGTTTCTGGAAAAATAGCCTATGTTAAAACAAGTGATATCAGCTTTACAATCTCTGGCTCAAAACTTGAGCATAGAACTCCAGAGCTAACTGAGCATGAAATTGATAAAATTTTCAAAAGTGATGCTGAGAAACTTAAAGAAAATAGCTACTTAAGTCTTGATTACATGCGAGTTTCACCAGGCAGTGACTGGCAAGACTTTCATGAAAAATATAGTAATACAGATGCCCCGGCCTTTAATCGAATCAACCTTGCTATTGAATACCGAGACCCAAAGTCGAGAAATGGCTTTAAGCTTGGACTGGGTTATCTCTTTGGTTCAAGTGAAAATACAAAAATCACTAGTATCTACGGGGATTTTCAATATCAATTTCGCATTATCAATCGATCAAGTTTTGCACTTGAGGCCTATGCAGGACTCATTATAACTGGAGACTTTACACAAGAAAACTTTGGTGAGAAGTCAGCTGGAGGCGCTTGGGGATATAATGCAGGAGGAAGAGTAAGGATTGCACCTTTTTCGGCCCTAGGATTCTATGCTCAAGCAGCAATAGTATCTTATAATTCTTATTCAATGGATGAAATCGTTACTGAGACTGTTTCTTCTGTAGGTGGTGTATCTTTAGGTGTTGGTATTAGTTATCGACTATAAAAAAAGCCTAGCTAAAAGCTAGGCCTGTATATTTAGAAACAATTTATTGAAGCATTTTCTCCAGATTCATTTACATATTCAATGAAAATTTCATCAAGCTTTTCATCATAATTAACAGTAATATAATACTGATCAAAGCTTTCTTGAATAAAAATTGAATTTTTAAGGCTTACGATTGCATTATAGCTAATTGTATTTCCATTGAATGCCTTATCACCTTCTGCTCTAAGATTATATAATCTAATTTCTATATCTTCATCTGTGCGAGCAGAATTCTTCTGTCCATCAAGACATACATTTCGATAGTCGTTTAAAAGAACATCACGGATTTTGTCTTCAATTTCACGTGCACCCCAGCCAGTTTTAGCACCCCAACCAGTCTTTCCAAGAACATCAGATACATTTGGTAAGAGTTCATCGAATACGACAGTAGAAAACATTGCACTTGTGTTTAAAGAGATAATGAGTGTGAGAAAAATAGTTTTAAGCATATAGTGTATTCCTTTTAATGCCTATTTATCCTATATTGGCGTCATTTACTCAACCATGTGTGTAATATCTTTAGTTCATTGTATAAATTAGTAAATTTTCAAATATTTCACAGATTTTGCTAAATTTATTTGAAAAAAGAGACGAAACGTAAGTTATGGATATTAGAGGTATAGACCTATTTAGCTATATTGATTATCGACTTTATTTAGAAGATGTCTTTAGTGAGCGAAAAAAACTTGATCGCAAGTACACTTTTGGAAAGTGGGCAAAAGAGCTTGGTATCTCAAGTGTTTCAGGTCTAACTATGATCTTAAAAGGGCAAAGACATCCTGGCCCTAAGCTAATTAAGAAATTAATAGAGAATCTCAAATTAAATGAAAAAGAAGCAGACTTCTTTACATCTCTTGTTCAAGCAAAAAAGAATGCAAAAGGAGATGAAGAAGTATTTCAAGTTATTGCTCAAAAGCGTGTGACGGATATCTCCAAAAAAGAAAGGCAAGTTGAATTTAAATGGGAGATGGCCCTAATTAGAGAGATGTTAAAGTGGAAGAACTTTAATACAACTAAGGACTTAAGCTCGCTACCAATTATTTTTCAATCAAATGAAGGTTATCAAGAAATTATCGAACAAATGAAAAGTTCAACGATAATCAAAGAAGAAAAGAAAAAAATTAGTCTTAATCCAGATTACGAACCTCAATACAAACTTGAGATGTCACAATTTGTCCCTCTCCATCAAGAAATATGTGATCTATCAGATGATAGTTACTATATGCCAAAAGAGCAAAGAATTCTTGAGCATGTCCTTATTAATGTAAAAAAAGAAGACTTAACTAAGGCAAGAAAGAAACTATATGAATTTATCCAAGAATTTACAGATGAGTTTGATAGAGAAGATGGTAGCTCTGATGATCATCAAATTTTTAATTTAACCACACTATTTTTTCCATTTACAAAATAGAAACTTATTTAACATTATGAATGTAGACAGAACTTAGCTTTCCAGGTCCCATACAATGTAGCCTGATCTGCATATTTTTATCAATTTGAGCATGACCAATTAGTGCACATTGCGCAGGTATTGAGTAGTGATACTTGAGTTTCGATGATAATACGTTACCATCTTTTGTTATAACGCTTATGTTGTTTCCAAAAAGTCTTTGCATATCAGTATAGATTCCACCTTTAGAAGAATTAATCTGTGACATTTGAAAGATTTGAGAAAAGTTAGCACCAGGGAAACTAGACTCTCTATTAATAGAACGCTTAGAGTGATTCACGATCTTATTATCTACAATGTTTAATAAGTGAATATTATATCTTCCTTCAACGTATATTGAATACTCGCCTTGACCTTCATCAAAAGCTGCAAGAATTGAAGAAAGTGGATCTTCCCACTCACTCTCAAACCTTAAGGTCTTAGATGAATCGGAGAATTTAAATGCAAGTTTGTTACGTTCTTGCTGTCTTGTGATGAGATAGTTCTGAGTGAACTCACCATCAACAGTAGATCTAATCGTTGTAATATTAGACTTATGAATCTGTAACGAGCGCTTCTTTTTAACGATATTAAAATTAGATGTATCATCAAAATTAATCACATAGTAATTATTAAAACTGACCTCTCCTACTGCAAAAATTAACTTCACACTCCCCTTCATTAGAGATTTATTATCTTGTTCAAGGAGTGATACAAATTGTAGATTTTCATAAAAACCAAGATCTAGCTGTTCTCTTAACTTAGAGTCAAAATCATAAGACTCTAATGTTCTAATTTGTAACTTAACTTCTTCGTCAACAACCTCAGGTAGAAGATAGTATGGGCGTTTCTTTTTAACGTTATTTAAATAATCGATTGGATCTTGATTATTATCAATTTGAGGCAAGTCAAAAACTCTTGAAACAAGCGGTACTAAGACATCACCAAGAGATTTAGATGTGGTTTTAATAAAATTAAAATAAGGCCTTCCTCGATTAAAATTCAATCCACCAAATTGTGTAGCATTTAGTTTCCATGTTGATTTTTCACCAAATAGTGGTTTTCCAGCTACATCATATGAAGCGAGGATATATTCTCTCTTATCTTTAGAAGTTCCATACACAAGAATATCTTTTGTACCATCTAGATTCATATCAGCTTTTAAAACACTAATGACATTGATATCTGTTGCAAATTTAATTTGCATTGGTGAATATTCTTTTTTTGCTTCATTTAGATAGAAAATACTTCTTAATGAACGATTATTTAATACATAATAATCCTGTGTTGCTTTATTAGCAGTGAAATCGATTACTTTTAACAGAGCTGAACTTTTAATATTAGGTGCAATTCTTAACAGAGCGCCTGCTGCAATCTTAGTGATCACCTTGGCCTCATCTAACTTAATTGGCTTAACAAGCTGTAGACTTGCCTTTTTAGAAACAAGAACCTCATCAGATGAAGTGATTAATTTTATATTAAAATTTTGCCAAGACTCAATATCAAAAGATTTAATTTTTGACTTAAGCTTTATCACATTGCGTCCATTTACTATTTCTTTGTCAAAACAAGTATCTTTAGTAAGTATGTCACTATCAGATGTTAGACATACTTTATGAGCTGAAATTGATTCATTTGGATTATAAACTTCAAATTCAAATACAATATCTCCACGAGGAGATACTTCTAATGTATCCATCTTCTTAGTAAGAAGAACAGGATAAAGATTCTTAACTAAAAGAGATTTCTTATAATCAACACTAGGAAGCCAAAAGTCTTTAGAATAATTTGTGCTTGATTGATTCAAGACAGATAAGAATTCATAGCTATTTTTAACAATTCCTTTTAACTTTAAGGCAGCTGCAAGTGCTGTCACATGAGCAATAGCGTAAGAAGTTCCACTTTTAAGATCATATTGACCAATACGAAGAACTTTTGATTCCATATTTGTTGGAATCGTACTTATTAGCTTTTCTCCAGGAGCATAGATATCAACAACCTGACCATAGTTAGAGGATGCAACTTTTTCACCTTGAATATCAATCCCACCAACACAAATAACTCCATCATAATTACAAGGAAAGATATTCTTTTTCTTATTATTATTTCCGGCAGCAGCAACAACAATCACATCTTTTTCAAGGGCGTAATCAATTGCACTAATCAGCTGTGGAGTTTCGATTACTTTTGGAATACCAAGAGAGAGATTAATTACATCAGCACCATTATTTACAGCAAAAGCTATAGCACGAGCTATATAACTTGAAACGACCTTACCTTTATAAGTAAAACCCTGAAAGTTTGTGATGGCCTTAATAGGCATAATTTTGATATTTTTAGGCAATAGGCCATCAATACCTACACCATCTTTCTTAGCGGATAAAAGACCTGCGACAAATGTACCGTGTCCTTCATTATCTGAAACGTCAGCATTACCATCTAGCACATTATAACCACGACATGGTAATTCTTTCTTTTCTTCTTCACTCTTACCAATACATTCAGGATAGAGCCAAATATTATCTTTTAATTCAGGATGATCGATATCGACACCAGTATCAATAATAGCAACTAAAGACTTTTTATCATCAATACTTTCTAAGTCCTCGTCAGAAAAGTAATTAATATCGACACCATCAACGCCTTTGATTTCTTTAAATTCTAATTCTGATACTTTTCTTGAATATGATTGTGAATTATTATCTATAGACCATTGTCTAGAAACTAAATCGATACTATTAGCATTCACAACTAAATATACAGCAGAAAGCAATAATGTTTTTAACAAGTGAGTTCTCATTAATTAAGATCCTCCCTATACCACAGGCCTTTAACTTCTGCTTTAATTAGATTAAGAACAGATATTAACTTACCAATAGGCCCACCAAAGCTTCTCGTATTGATCTTTCCATATGAATTACCTTCAATAGGAGCTAGCATTAATTCATGATCAACGCGATATCCTGAAAGCTTAGATTCAACGTATAAGTTTCTTTCACCAAAGAAGTCTAAAAGAGTACGTGCATCAATGTAGCGAGCAAAATAATGACCGACATGAGAGAGGCACTTTAAACCTTTTTGAGCTTTATCTTTTCGTAAATACTTCCTACACCAATATAATTTATTAGATATTACATCAAGATCACCACAACGAAGACGTTGAGAGCGTGTTTGCCCTGAAGTATTGCGGTCGTGACGACGATGTCTCTGGTGACAATTTCTAATAATCATCTTACTTGATAACTCATCTAATTCTCTATCTGAGATATTAAGAATTCTCTTAACTGCTCCATCAAAGAAATGAATCTTTGTCTCAAGTCGTGCAAAGTGCATATCTCCGGCATCAGATGCATCTGATTTTGTATATAGCTTTAAATTAAAGTCCTCGTTTTCCTTTTTAAGTTTCTTTCTAACAACTTTTTCTTTAATTACAGCTCTTTCATATGTTTTACGATAACTCATATAGAGCTCTTTCATATTGCTGATTTCAACTTTTCCTTCGTCATCAATAAGCTTTGACTCTAAAGTTGTCTCATGTGTAGTAGCTGCTCCAAAGAGATTCTTACCTGGATTCTTATAATAATGTTTGGCTTCAGACAAAAATGGAAGATCATCGACATCAAAGCTTGAGCCAATTTCACTAATATATCTCTTTAAAAGGTAGCCACCCATGTTGCGAAGAAACTTACTATAATTGACACCATCAAGTTCACCATGACTAGCAGAAACTAATTTTATATCAAGGCGATTCTTTATTTTAACCAGTATTTCACTAAATGTATTAAGAGATTTCTTAACAAGAAACAAAAAGTTAAAGTTAAAGAGACTGTCGTTTGAATTATTATAAACTTGAATATCTTCTTCTCCCATCGCATCGTTTGTACGATCTCTTAATAAAGAGATAAACTTAGCAACGTTCTTAGAAAAATCTAATTCATCCTGGTCTGGATCAAGATTGATTTGATATAATTTCATATCAAGTTTTGAATCAATCTTCTTTCCTTCAAACATAACAATTGGAATAAGATATGATAATCCACCTCGAACCCTAAGCTCATTTACACGTGCATCATCATAATAAATATGAAAATTATATTTTGATTTTCTAGTAATATGAATACGTGATAACTCTTTATACTTCTTACTCACACTCCCATAACCGTTAGCAACATCAAACAGAGGAGCATTTATAGAAAGTGTAATATCAGGAACTACAGAAGTTGATATAATAATCGACTCTCCAACCCCGAAGTTTTCTGAAATTGAGCGGTATATATCAAATAGCTTTTCTTTTTTATCCTCCTCATCATTTGAAGCAGATAAATACTGAGTAAGATTCTTTTGTAAAACTTTAAGTGTTTTACCTACAAGCATATTCTTATAAGGTGTTTTAATTGCTTGCTTAAGATCTTCGACAGGCCTTACATGAGTATAGCTTGTATGAATACCAATATTAGGAAATAACGATCCACTGGTTGTTTGAGAGATAAACCTTTCAAGCCCAATAAAGAGTCCTAAATTTGTTGTAAAACCAATCGTATCTGCTAATTGAACAAAGTTATCTGTACCAAAGTTTTGACCTACGACAACATCTCTACCAAATAAAATATTTCCACTTACAACTGGAGACTTCCAGCTTGAAAAAGGAAGTGGTGGAAATTGTCCATGTTCTTCAAAATAATCTAAAGCAAATTCTTTATTTCCTTCAAAGTCTTCTTGCAGCCATTTTATTTTTGCATCCGAAATATTAAATAGCTTTAAATTTTCACTCACTTTACCCATAATTCCAGAAAAAGCTGCTGATTGAGCTTCTCCAAAGAGAAAAGATGGTAGATGATCAAGAGGTCCTTGAGATGCTCCAAAACTGAATTGTCCAGCGTATCCCTCAAACTTATGAGGCTTTAAGTGTCCATCTTTCACTAATTCGTGTTTTATTTCTTTTTTAAAGTCATATTGCTTGGCCTGAAGCTTTAAAACTTCAACCAAATTATTTCGTCTAGCAATTAATTTTTCGATGAGAATCTTTTCAACGATTGCAGGATAGTGAGAGGCCTTTACTAATGCCGTTATATCTTCACGATCAAGCTCGGCCACAAGTCTTGCCATCCAAAGTACATCATCATATGTTGCATCAAAATCTGAAGTTGTTGGATAATCAAAAACGAGATGTTCATTTTTTATTTTTAAGAAATTATATGAGAATTTATTAATTGATTCATTTAAATTAAGGTAAGAATAGATCACAATTAAGCTTCTAAGGGATCTCAAGTCTTTTGAGTCATTTAAAGATGTCAGAGCAACATCATAGAAATCACTTTCTTGTGGCTTACGAACAAAGATATCTTTTAGGACTAGATAATTAGTACCTTCTTCAACTAACCAATTCTTATATGATGCTCCTAATTGAGTTACTAGATCAACGTCTTTAAAGAAGTCTTTTTGTCTTTCATTTTTAAAATTGATACGCACTTCTTCTAAATATTTTGAAGCTGGGATAATATAGCCAAGCCTTCTTAGAAAATGCTTACGAAGAAGTATTGTATGTAGACTTTTTGAAAGGTGTACCTGGAAATTACCTTCATTATTTGAAGCATTAAATCGTAAGATACTTGCAGGAGAGCTGATTGTTCCCTTGAAATCTAATTCATGGCCTTTATAAATTGGTAATTCTTTGTCATCACGCTCATGATCAGCGAAGTTATTGTGTCCGTTCCAAAGACTTGAAAGTACAGGTGAAAGCTTGGATAAATCCACTCCTTCTTGTTGTAATTCGAAGGCTTGTTCAGAGTCGATTGCACCATATTTAGGACTATAGAGATCAGCAGCAGGTAAAGACTCACCTTTAATAGCAACCAAACCAGTGGAAGCAAATGTCTTATAAGACATACTTACTAAGACAATAAATAATATAGCTGCTTTAAATAAATTCATTGCCCTAACTCTATCAACATATGGAACGAAATAAGGAGAAATTGAAACAAATTCAAGTATGTAAATAATGTGAACAGTAATTAGTTCTCTAAAAACAAAGGGGCCAATTTAGGCCCCCTCTACGGTGTGGTATTTCTTGTCTTATCAACAACTTATAATTCAATTGATAGTAGCTCTGGAAGGATAACATCTTCGATATTCTGAGTTGTCGTTCCTAAGTGGCCAGCTACATCATCAATGATTTGTTCACGTGCATTTAAATCATTCTTTGCGGCCATGAATTCCTCAATCGACTTACCTGTAAAGTGCTTGATATTATTTGCAATTGCTTTTTGGTCTTCTTCAAGAAGTTCGCCATTTTTAGCATTTTCTAGCATTCTTGAAACTTCTTTTTCCATCGTTACTAGAGAAAGAGCTTTATCTGAAGGAAGTTTAAATGCTTGAGAATAAAGAGATGCTTTATTAAACATTTCTAACTCTTCATCATTAGCGGCCATAAGACCTGTATCCATTGTTTCTTCTTCATCTTCATAGTAGTAACCAGTATCAAAACCTTCAAATACTGGATCACCAAATACATCGTAACCTACGTGATCAACGATTTCGTAATCATCACCCCAACCGTCACCGATAATTCCATAGTCCCAAGCATCATCACTTTGAACATCACGGAACTCATCAGCTAGACCTTGGTTATTTGAGTAGTAGTCCCAATAAGCAAGAGTTCTAAGGTATGTAATATCAATAGCTACAAATTCATTATATTTAGCATCCCAGTAAACAAAGAAGTCTTCTCTAAGAGAATCATATTCATCTTTTTCAAGTGTATTAAGGTCATAGTAATAAGGATCAACACTATTTAGAGCTGATACAAATCCATTTGCTGTAACATAAGGTGACGTGTAAGTACCGTAAGTCGAAGAAGAACTGCTTCCTCCACCTGAACGTCCACAAGATGCGAATAAAGTTGCTAGCGCTGCAATAACCAATAAGTTTTTCATGTAATTTTCTCCCTACGTTTCAAAAACTCGACACCCCTCGCTGCCGATAGTGTTAAAGTTAAATCTTCTTGATTTAAAATTGAATAGTGAAACTAGTTCAAGATTCATGCCAACTTTTACACCACATAATTGACGTTTTTAGTAGCATACTGGCCCCAAGTTGAAAAATTAACAGGTGCTTAATGTAACTAGATATTATTTTAGGACCAGAATGCACCTTGCAGCACATCATTTAACGCTATGCTCTTCTTAAGCGCGCAAGATCCTTTTAAGATTGACCACTTAGACAATATTACTTATATTTTATATTTGAAATATTAACGTGTTTTTGAGTAAAGAATTTCAAGATGAAAGTAACTGAAAATATGGAAATTGAGATTATCGAGGCAAGTCTTCTAGACTATCTACCTCATTATGAAGCCTTCTTTTCAAAAGTTGGCTTTAAGCGCATTGAAGGTGCTGTTTTTGGCGTACTCGTTTATTCTCCAAGGGCCCTTGCCTCTGATGAGATTGAAAAGATCTTAGGTCTATCGCAACCAGCAGTTTCAAGTGCCTTAAAAACACTTTCAACATATAAGATGGTTCTAACTAAGGATCATCCTGAAATTAAACGAATGAAAATCCATGAGGCCAATGATGATGCCATCAACATCGTTTCCAATATTGTAAAGAAACGTGAACTTGAAATCATCGAAGAATTTGAAAATATCACTTCAGAGTCTTTAAACCTTATAAAAGATGAGAAAAGACAAACACGACTAACAAATATTTTAACGACAACTCGATTTGCAAAATCATTGAGCGAATTCATCATCTCTATAAGCAAAGAATTAGATAATCCTTATATGGCCATTGAGAAGTTCCCAGTTGTGACGAAAGTATTAAAAAACTCTATGACAGATATTAATCAACTTAAATCAGGACTTAAGACTGGTTTAAGAAACTCATTTCTAAATATTGTATCAAAAATTGAAAATGAAAAACATAATGGAGCAGGTAAATGAATCTATCACGCGTTGTGATTACAGGTGTTGGACTAACAGCACCAAATGGAAATAATTTAAGAGAATTCCGCTCAGCACTTCTTGAACAAAAGTCAGGAATCACTTACGAAGAAGTTCGATTTATGGGAGAAATTCCAGTTGGAAAATGTGACTTTGATGTGAAGAAGCACCAAAAAGGAAAGATGAGAAAACGTGGAACACGCGTAGGAAGCATCTCTGTTTATTGTTCTAAAGAAGCACTAGAAGACGCTAATCTCAATATCGATGAAATGGATAAGTCTCGAATTGGAATCTATCTTGGAATTACTGAGCATGGGCCAGTAGAGACCGAAGAAGAATTATTCCAATTCTACAAGAATAACAATGAAGATAATTCACTTTGGACTCATCACCACAATCCAAGAACAGTTGCCAATGCTCCTGCTGGTGAAGTTTCTCTAAATTTAGGAATTACAGGTCCTCACTATACAATAGGTGCTGCATGCGCGGCCGGGAATATGGGACTAATCCAAGCGGTACAAATGTTACAACTTGGAGAAGTTGATCTCGCTCTTGCAGGTGGTGTATCAGAGTCTGCAAATTCATTTGGAAACCACGTTTCATTTAAAGCGCAAGGTGCACTAGCAGACTTCCCAGAAGATCAGACTAGAGCAAGTCGTCCACTTGATAACAATAGAAATGGAATCGTTATCTCTGAAGGTGGATGTGTATATACACTTGAAAGACTAGAAGATGCACTCGCTCGTGGTGCAAAAATTTACGGTGAAATCGTTGGCTATCATACAAATAGTGATGCCTCAGATTTCGTATTACCAAATCCAGAGCGTCAAATGCAATGTGTACATAAAGCAATTGAGAAAGCAGGACTTACAATTAAGGATATCGATATTGTAAACCTTCATGCGACAGGAACAAAAATGGGCGACATCCAAGAAGTTTCAGGAATTAAAGAAGCATTTAAGGATGCTCCAGAAGTTGCTGTTAATTGTACAAAAGGCCTTATTGGTCACGCAATGGGTGCTGCTGGTGCATTAGAGCTAGCAGGAAACCTTCCAAGCTTTGAAGATGGAATGGTTCATCCTTGTCACAAAATTGATGAGATCGATCCTGAATGTGCAATGGATCAACTCGTTTTAGAAAAGCCACTAAAAAAAGATGTGAAGTATATCCTAAACAATTCATTTGGAATGTTAGGTATTAACTCAACGCTAATTATAAAAAAATACGAAGCTAAGGCTTAATTTAAAGTAAAAAGAATTACAGGAGAAGAAAATGACACCAGAACAAGTAAGACAAATCGTTGTAGATATTATTGCAGACATTGCAGTTGATGATGATGTAACAACAATCGATGATGCAACTCCACTAAGAGACCAACTAGATCTAGACTCAATGGACTTTCTAGACATCGTTATGGAGCTTAAGAAACAACACGCTGTAGAAGTACCTCAAGAAGACTACCCAGAGCTTGCTTCAATGAACTCTTGTGTTGCTTATCTAACACCAAAATTTCAATAAATTGATACATGGCCACCAAAGGTGGCCAATTTTTAAAAAGAAACGATATGACACAAAAATATGATGTAATTGTTATTGGCGCTGGGATGAGTGGACTTGCTGCAAGTATTAGGCTTGCGATGTTTGGTAAGAAAGTTGTCTGCCTAGAAAAGCACTCTATCTCGGGAGGACTGAATTCATACTACCGTCGAGGTAAAAGAAATTTTGATGTAGGTCTACACGCTCTAACTAACTTTGCACAAAGAGGAGACAGAGGAAAACCTCTTACAAAACTCTTAAAACAACTACGTATTCCTTGGAAAGAGCTAGAATTAATTGAACAAAAACAATCAAAAATTATCTTTCCCGATACAACTCTTACTTTCAACAATGACTTTGCTACTTTAGTTCAAGACATTGCAGAAAAGTTCCCTACTCATATTGATGAATTCAATTTATTTGTGGAACACATAAAAGACTTCAATGAAGTCGCCCTAACTAATGAAACATTTATGGCAAAAGATGTTGCCAGAAAATATATAAAAAATGAAAAGCTTATCTCAATGATCTTTGCTCCTTTGTTGATTTATGGATCTGCATGGGAAGACGACATGGATTTCTCTCAGTTTGTAATCATGTTTAAAAGTATTTACCTTGAGGGTTTTGCTAGACCAGATGGAGGTGTTCGAAAGATTATCAATCTCCTACTTGATAAGTATAAAGATCTAGGAGGAGAACTTCGTTTTCGCGCAAGTGTCCAATCCATCAATACACAAAATGATAAAGTAACAAGTGTTACACTAGAAAACGGTGAAGTCCTTGAATGTGAAAAAGTAATCTCAAGTATGGGACACCCTGAAACAATGTCAATCACTCAAGGCCAAACATCTCAAAAGATAGAAGTAGGCCCGATGACCTTCTGTGAGACTATCCTGTGTTTAGATGAAAGACCTAAAGACTTTGATATGAATGACACTATTCTCTTTTACAATGAAAGAGAAGATTATCAATATCGAGCTCCAAGCGACTTTATTGATGACAAAAGTGCAGTCATTTGTTTCCCAAATAATTTTGCAGACGATGATAATAATGAAGGCCTAATTAGACTTACTTACATGGCAAATTACGAAAAGTGGAAAGAACTAGTCAATACTGATCGCAAAGCCTATTTAGCTAAGAAAAATGAAATATACGAGCAATCATTAAAAACTCTTAAAACAATATATCCAAATGCGAAGCTTGATGTGAAATTCAAAGATGTTTTCACACCTCATACAATTGAACGCTACACAGGCCATATGCGTGGATGTGTTTACGGCTCAACTCAGAAGCTACGCGATGGTAGAACACCAGTTAATGGACTGTTCTTATGTGGAACAGATCAAGGATTCCTAGGAATCATAGGCTCAATGCTAAGTGGAATTTCAATGGCAAACTTACATGGCCTAATGGAATAAGAAAGGAAAGAAATGAAGTATAATAATGTCGTAATAGAAGACTACGCATATATAGATCCTCCAGAAGTTTTAACAAGTGATAAACTTGAGGAATTACTTGAACCTATATATACAAGATTAAAACTTCCTCATGGAAGACTAGAGCTTATGACGGGAATTAGGTCACGAGGTTTTTGGCCAAATTCAACTAGGCCAAGCTCAATTGCAACTCAGGCAGGAGAAAAACTCCTAGAAAAGCTTTCTAAAAAAGGTATTCAAAAAAGAGAAATCAACCTGCTAATTAATTCCAGTGTATGTCGTGACTTCTTAGAGCCCTCAACGGCTTCGGTTATTCACTCTAATTTAGAAATGCCACAAAGCTGTAGCCTATTTGATATCTCAAATGCTTGTTTAGGTATGATTAGTGCATGGGAAGTTGTAGCAAATATGATTGAAACAGGTGCTATTAAGCGTGCAATTATTCTATCTGGTGAAAATAGCGCTCCCCTTTTAGAAAACACAATTAAAACACTTAATGAAGATCAAACGATTACAAGAAAAAGCGTTAAAAAGTTTTTTGCAAACTTAACAATTGGATCTGCAGGTGTAGCATATTGTCTAGCTCATAAGAGCGAGGCCCCTAATGCACCTCAAATTACTTCAATAATTAACAGAAGTGACTCGACAGCAAATAAGCTATGCCAAGGCGATGGTAACCCAGAGACACTTGTCATGGAAACAGACTCTGAAGAATTACTAAAATACGGAAAGGCACTAGCAAAGAAAACTTTTGAAGATTCTCAATTAAAAGCTAATGAGATTGATATCGTTATCGGCCATCAAGTTGGTAAGGCACATAAAGAAGTCGTTCTAACAGAGCTAGGACTAAATAAACATCAGACATTTGATACATTTGATACTTTAGGAAATACAGGCTCAGCAGCGCTTCCTATTACACTTGCAAAAATGAATGATGAACAGGGAATTGAAAAAGGTAAGAAAGTTGCTCTTGTAGGAATTGGTTCTGGTCTTTCTTGTTCTGTACTAGGAGTAACTTGGTAATGGATATGACAATCGATACTTGGCAACACGAATACCCATTTAGAAATAATTTTCTTGAAATCAATGGCAATAAATATCACTATCTCGATGAAGGTAATCCAGAAGGTGAAGTTGTTATCATGCTTCACGGAAATCCAACGTGGTCATTCTATTACAGAAATATTATAAAAGAATTACAAGAAAATTATCGTTGCATTGTTCCTGATCACTTTGGATGTGGCCTATCAGATAAGCCACAAGACTATGAGTATACATTAGAAAATCACATCAATAACGTCCTAATGCTTATTGATCAACTCCAAATAAAGAAGTTTAAACTTCTAGTTCACGATTGGGGTGGAGCTATTGGAATGGGTGTTGCAACAACAAGACCAGAAAGTGTAACAGGTGTTATTCTACTTAATACAGCTGCATTTAAGTCTCTTAATATCCCAAAAAGAATTGCTCTTTGTAAGCTTCCTCTTATTGGTGAGCCAATGGTTCGCACGTTTAATGCTTTTGCTTGGCCTGCAACATTTATGACTACAACAAAGCCTCTAGCTAAACATATTAAAGAAGGTTATCTTCACCCATATAATAGCTACAAGAATCGAATTGCTACAGCTCGATTTGTAAAAGATATTCCACTAACAAAGTCCCATCCAAGTTATGGAAGATTAGAAGAGATTGAAAATGGACTAAAGAATGTAAAATGTCCAAAAATGTTTCTCTGGGGCGCTAAGGACTTCTGTTTTAATATGAAATTCTTAAAGAGATGGAAAGAGTTTTATCCCCAAGATGACTCAAAGACTAAGTATGTCGTATATGAAAATGCTGGTCACTATGTGATTGAAGACGAAAGAGAAAATTGTCTTAAAGAAATAAAAGGCTTTCTGAATGAATATAGCTCTTAGAATTGAGAACTGGGCACAACAAACTCCAGACAAGACTTGTCTTAAGTTTCCAGTTAAAACAGGCAGTGGATATAAGTATGACCAATTAAGTTTTAAAGCGTTTAATGACTTAAGTTCTCACTATGCGGCCTGTTTAAATGAAGAAGGTATCCAAAAAGGAGACAAGGTCTTACTTTTTGTAAAACCATCATTTGACTTCCCTGCCCTTACTTTTGCTCTCTTTAAACTAGGGGCCATCCCTATTCTAATCGATCCAGGAATGGGCCTTAAGAACCTTTTTAAAGCAATCAAAGATGCAAAACCTGACTATCTAATCGCAGTTAATATTGTGCATATTCTTAGGCTATTTAAAAAAGATAGCTTTAAAACAATTAAGAAGTATTTCACTACAGAAAGTAAGATACTTTCTTCTTTAACAACAATTAGCTCACTCAGAAATAAAGAACATAGGGACTTTAGTACACAGGAAGTTGCCCCTCAAGACTTAGCGGCCATCCTCTTTACTTCCGGTGGAACTGGTAGGCCAAAGGGTGTTGAATACACACATGAAATATTTAACAGACAAACTGATGTGCTACAGGAGTTATTCAATCTAACGGCTGAAGATATTGATGTTCCAGGGTTTCCTTTATTCTCATTTTTTACCATGTCAATGGGAATGACTAGCGTAATCCCAGACATGAACCCGAGTAAACCAGCAAAATGTGATCCCGAAGCACTCATTAAAAATATCAATGATAATAAAGCAACATTTGTTGCTGGCTCACCTGCTATTTGGGATAGAGTTGGACGTCATCTAGAAAAGACTAATCAAACACTCGATACTGTAAAATACATTGTTATGTTTGGTGCTCCTGTTCGCAATGAAGTACATGAAAGACTACTTTCAAGACTGACTCGTGAAGATGCAGACACATATACACCCTATGGAGCAACTGAATGTTTGCCAGTTAGCTGTTTTAACGGAAAAGAAGTTCTTACCAAAACACAATTTGAAACTGCTAAGGGTTCTGGTACTTGTATTGGTCTACCTTGTCCAGGCGTTGAAATTAGAATTATTAAAGATGTAGATGGCGTAATTAAAGATATAAAAGATACAAGGCAGCTTCCTAGCGGAATGATTGGTGAAATTATTGTACGAACTAAAACAGCTACTGCCGCTTATCATGAATTAGAAGACAAAACACGAGAAGCAAAAATCTATGACGGTGATACATTCTGGCATCGCATGGGTGATATTGGAAGAATTGATAACGAAGGTAGACTCTGGTTTTATGGACGCAAGGCCCATCAAGTAAAGGCCCATGCCACTACATATTATCCAATCTCAATAGAAGCAATATTTAATAAACATCCACTAGTTGAGAAATCTGCTTTGATATGGATTCTAAAAAATAATCGCATTAGACCTGCTTTAAGTGTTGAACCAAATTCATTTGTCATGAATAAATCTCGCTTAAAACAAGAGTTAAAGATCATGGCAAATCAACACTCACACACAAAAGATATCGATGAGATTTATATCTGCTCAAAATTTCCAGTTGATATTCGCCACAATATAAAAATTGATCGCAAGGCCTTATCAAAACTAGCACAAGCAGGGAAGCTGAGGTAGTCATGAGAGTCTTAGTTACAGGTGTTACTGGCTTCTTAGGCTATCATATTGCAAAAGACTTATTAAAAGATGGACATGAAGTAATCAACTTCTCTCGTCGACACACCTCAGAAGTTGACGAGCTTGGTATCGAAACAATTAAAGGCGACCTAACTAATTATGAAGATATTAAAAATGCCTTAAGAGATATCGATGCAGTATTCCATGCTGCAGGAAAAGTTGGAATGTGGGGAAAGAGTAAAGACTTTCATCGCATTAATGTTGATGGAACAAAGAACCTTGTAAATGCTATGAAGGAGCAAGGTGCAAAATATTTAATCTACACAAGTACACCAAGCGTAGTCTTTGGAAAAGACGAGATTAAAAATGGAGACGAGTCACTTCCCTATCCAAAAAAATATCTTAATGAATACGCAAAATCTAAATCTATTGCAGAACGATTTGTCCTTGAGTCAAATGGCCATGGAATACTAACAACTTCAATTAGGCCTCACTTAATTTATGGAGAACGCGATAAGAATATCATCCCAAGACTTATTCAAAGGGCAAAGAGTGGCCGTTTAAAAATTATTGGTGATGGCCAGAACTTAGTTGATATTAACTACGTAGAGAATGCTTCACATGCACATGTCATGGCCTTAAAAGAGCTATCTACAGAGGCCAAGAATCAAGGAAAAGCATATTTTATTGGCCAAGAGAAACCCGTCAACCTATGGGACTTCATTAATAAAATACTAGAGGCCAAGGGTGAAAAGCCTATTAGTAATAAAGTTTCTCTTAAGATCGTATACTTTATTGGCCTTATTTTCGAATTAGTTTATAAGCTTCTAGGAAAGTATGACGATCAACCACCAATGACACGTTTTGTGGCCCTACAAATGGGAACTTCTCATTATTTCAAGCATGATAATGCAAGAGTTGATTTTGGTTATTCACCTAAAATAACAATTGAAGAATCACTTGAGAAGATAAAAAACTAGCGCACTTAAAATCAAGCGATAAACTAAAAAGTAACCAAATTGGATTCTCTTAATAAGTTTCATAAAATAGTGAATAGTAGCAAGACCCACAAAGAATGAAACCAACATGCCTATTGCACAATTAAAGAGCTCAAATTGCACACCTTGTGGCTTAGACATTAAGTTATAACTTTTGAGCATAAAGGCTGCAAAAATAAGAGGCAGAGATAATAAGAATGAAAATGAAGAAGCGTCAGCTTTAGAAAGCCCCAAGAATCTTGCCGCAGTAATTGTAATACCTGAACGTGATACACCTGGAAAAATTGCCAGTACTTGAGATAGTCCAATTACAATAGACGATGAGGCACGAAACCCTTCCATATTCTTATTTGTTTTACTTATGCGATCTGATATGAACAATAAGATACCAAAGAATGCTAAGTTGAATGCAATAAAGACTTCATTTCTTCCATAAGCTTCAGCAACTGGTTTTAAGATTAATGCAAAAAAGCCTGTAAAAAAAGTTGCGATCATAAAGTTCTTAGTGAAATCATCACATATTTTTCCAGGTAGAATAAAGTAAATTGCATTCTTTGTAATTCTTAAGACATCTTTATGGAAGTAGATACCTACGGCCAAAGCTGTTCCCACATGCATAGCTAAATCAAAGAATATTCCTGGGTCTTTAAACTCATATATGAATGGAAGTAGGGCCAAATGACCAGAGCTTGAAACAGGTAGAAACTCTGTTAATCCTTGAATTATTCCATAAACAATGGCCATCCATAATGTCATTTCAACTTTTCCTTAACTTCTAAAATTGGCTTTCTATCTTTTAATTTTAGGCCAAGAAGAATGTCATTGAAACCCTTAATTGTCGCTTTAGAATAAAATATGTCTTTTCTTTCTAATGCCATTTTAAAAACTAAAGAATAACGCTGCAAAGCTGAACGTACAGTATCAATATAATCTTGCTGATTAGACTCTAGGGCAGATAAAGAAGACTCAACGTATACTCCTAAAATATATCTTTCAAAATTTCGTCGATAATCTTTACTTTGATCAGCTTCATTTAAAAAATCAAAGGCAAATAAAGGATTAAACAAGCTCTCCTTAATCCAAATATCATATCTCTCCTCAACTTTCTTTCCCCATCTAGCTTTGAAAAAAAGTGCGTTAGATAAAGCGGCCTGTGACTTATCATTATCAAGATGTCTGTCCCAAACACTTTTATAAACAATAGGTCTCAACTGAGAGAGACTAAAAAAAGTTTCACGGTATATAATATTCTCACCAGAATAATCTTTTTTACGTACAAATATAGTGTCTCCACTTTTAATGAAGTCCACATAATTATCGTGTGTTAATTCAAGTAACTTAGATAGTTCTAGTTTCATTTGAAGGTATGGTAGGAATTGGAAATGCCCTTTCATCATTAATTTAGGAATATTTTTATAATCAACAAGAAAAGCATTTGATATTAATTGAAACAGCTCTAGTGATGCTCGTTGATTAATATAGAAGTAGTCCTTGTCATCTTTAATTGATAACTCCAACGATTTATCAAGTTCGGGATAGTAAAGGCTAAAAAACCAAAGATTATTTTTTGCGACTTTAACAAGCTCATAGAGATCAAAACGTGAAGCTATTTTAAAACTGCCCTTAATTGAAAGTTTCTTATCCCAAAGAGATACTAAAGGACGAAAGATTGTTTTTGAGGAAACCTTTCTAATTTCATAACTTGGAATAAGCTCAAAACGCCCATCTGCCAAGTTTGTGAAACTAGAAAATCCCAAAGTTTTTGAACCAATTTCTTGAAAAGATTCAAAGTCCTTAATATCCCCTTCCACAAAACTCTTTAGGCCATAATCAACTTGTTGCTGTCCTAGAAGTTGTTGCTTATACATCAAAGGACTAAAAGGTGTTAAGGCGACTGCTATGAGACAGATTAACGTAGCAAAGAAGTAAGAGATTACTTTCGAACGATATACTAAGCGAGATGCTGTTAATTTAGAACTCCAAGGATGCTCAATTTCTCTAGAAAATAGGTCAAGTACAACACGAATTGGTAAAAGTATTAATCGCATAATGGCGGCCAATCTTCGCAAAAAGAAGCTAGGTGCCATAATTCTTACACCACATATTAATTGCCCAAAAGTTAAACTGAACAACAGTGCGCAATAGAAATAATAGAAGAAATAAGTCACGACAAAAACAAAGAGATGCTGGATCGAGAGAGAATCCTTTGAAATATGAAAAACAGAGTTGGCCAGTGCCAACACGAATTCATTTGACAATAATCCGTAGCTTAAAAATAAACATAGGCATAAGTCGATTATAGTGGCCGTAATCTTTAAATATCGTTTCGGTGTAAAAAACATAGAGATTTTGCTTCCAAATAATAGTTATTTCTTCAAACGGCCACAAAATTTGGCACTATATTTTTAGAAATTTTGAAATTTAGATATATTTTAACACTATGAAATGACGTGATCCAATTCATAATTTCAAGGACTTATTTTCTTGTCGAAACAATAAATTACCCAACTTACTAGGTCAGAATTGAAAACCTTAATAAAATAAAGAAAATAGATAATTTGTCGATAAGTATAAGGCATTGAATTGACAGGGGAACTAAAGTGAAAAGATTAACAAAGGCCAAAGAAACAAAGAGCTTGAATAAAGAAGGTGAAAATTCTTCTTTAAAAAAAGTTAAGGTTAGCGTACTTGCACTAACTCTTATTCATTCATCTCTACCATTAAGTGCTCAAGCTTTTGTAAAAAAAGATGGAGAGACATGGTCTCAATACACTTCTGGCTCTGGTGCTAAAACAATTATGGGTGCCCTAAACCTTGTCGGTAATATGTCTAAGCAGATGTATAACCAAGGACAACTTTCACAACAAGAAATCCAAGGCCTGCATTCATTCAATAAAGCACAAGCAGATGCACAACAGAAGATGTCTGCTCGTCGTTTTCACCCTGCCTTTAACTGCCCTCTTGCTCCTGAACCAATCCTTGCTCCAAATGGTGCCTGTAGTGTTGGTGGACAAATGAAAATTCCAGAGCAAGCTCTTGAATTTGGACAAAAGATTCTAAATGAATATATGAGCTTTAAAAAACCTCGCAATGTTCCTCCTTATATCGGGGAACAATGTCTTACAGAGGGACTAAAAAGTATTGAAGACAATTACCAATCAATGACATCTAAATATGAAGAGATGATTGCTCAATTTGAAGCTCAATTAAATCAAACAATTGAAATTCAAAAGAAGAATAAAATTAAAGTTGATGAATTAAACGCATTACTAAATGGTGGCGGAAATAAAGTAAGTCAGGACTTTAAAAATACTGACTTTAATAAGCTACTACCAGAAAACTGCGTCGATGCATATGATGTTAACAAGATCATCAAAAGCCCTAGAGGTGGTGGACTTGTTGGCCTAAAAGATAAAATGACAAATGATGAAAGAGAAGCAAAAGGATTTAGAGGACACTCTCTTGCTGAATTAAATGCAAAAATAGCAAGTGATAAGAAAAAAGTTATTGCTGCTCTTAAAAAAGACGGACTAGGTGCCCTTACAAGAAATAGTACTTATAGTGGCCTAAGATTTGGGAAACTATTTAATGATATCGGAAAAGGTAACCTAAGAGCAGACCTTGGAACAAGAGCTGCTAAGA
This sequence comes from Halobacteriovorax sp. BALOs_7, assembly GCF_003612895.1. GTDB lineage: Bacteria > Bdellovibrionota > Bacteriovoracia > Bacteriovoracales > Bacteriovoracaceae > Halobacteriovorax_A > Halobacteriovorax_A vibrionivorans. Next base: position 1,753,562 of record NZ_CP027772.1, read on the forward strand.
TCAATAATCTTATGAGCAAACTTGGTGTAAGCGATGCAGACGTACCAAAGGATCCATTAGATCCAAGCTTTAGTGCAAAAGTAGAACGTCTTGCTGCAAAGAGTACTGCTTCATATCAAGAAAAGTTTGTCTTAGAGTGTATGTCAGGTTCAAATAGAGCTGCATACTCAACTCCTCTAGCACAATCACTAAAGAGCTTCGACCACGTAAAGCTAGGAAATAGTGGTGATGCCTTAAGCCGTTTTAAAAGAGTTGCTTCTGATGCATTTAGCTCTCCAACTTCTCTATCAGCACTTGATCGTACAGTTAACTCAATCGAAGATGGAAATATCAGAATTACTGTTACTAATAGTAGCGGTCGTGATGTAACAAAATCAGTTGGTCAATACTACAATGACCTAAAGAATGAATGTACAGCAATCTATAATGGTGACCTAAAGCCAGCTGGTGATGCTGCAAAACTTGAAACATATCGTGCAGAAGTTCAAGAACTAGTAAGTGAAGCTAAGAAGCTACAAGAAGATACAAGTAGAAGTATCGCTTCAGGAGGAGAAGGAAGTATTTCTGCTCTTATCGATGAAGCATTATACAACTGTAATGGACGCTCTGTTGAACTAAGTAGCTGTAGTTCTAAAGATACTTATAATACATCAAGCTCAAGTTTCTGTGTAACTCAGGCAGCATCTTGTTCTGAAAACCTTGCACAATGTAGTGCATTCACAGAGAACTTAGTGCAACAAAAGACACAAGAACTAAAGCAACAAGCTGACCTTTATAATGCACAAATGATGCAACAAGAAGAAAGGGCCAAGGCCCTTGTGACTCAAATGCAGTCACACATGTCAAATGTTGCAGACAAAATGTATAAGGGAATGTTCCCTAACCTAACACCAGCTGCAGCAAAAGCTTTTGGATTATCATCAATGAACGGTCTAACATTTGAAGGTGGACTTACTGCTATTGATGTTCCAAAAAGTGATCAACAAATAGCTGGTATCTTTCTTGAAAAAGATCCAGAAAAGTTTAAGAAAGCATTAATGGATCAGATGGTTGGAAATATTTCTAAAATGAAAGGAAGTCTTGAAAACTGGAAAAAAGAGCAAATGAATCATATTGCTGAACAAAAAGGCACAATTGGACAAAGCTTAAATGATGAGATCACAAAGTGGCAAAACTTTGTTTCAGACTGTAATGGAGCAATTCAAGAAAGAAATAACAAGATAGCCTCACAACTAGAAGAAGCTAGAAAACAAGCTGCAGATAATTCAAAAAAACAAATGGAATTTTGTCAAAAGATGAGAGGTCTACAAGAGCAAGGCTATGGACCAGGTTGTAGCGGTGATCACTCAGCAAAGGATCTCTACTCTGATGCAGTAGAAATTGCTTCAGTTCTTCAAGCACAACAACCTCAACGAGGACCAGCAAGCATACTTAACCCAGGTGGTAATAGTACTCTCATCTTTGAACAAATCAATGAATATAATAGATTCTGTGATGAAGCAGGACGTGAAGGCCTTCTATCAGAAGATGGTGAAAGTGCTAACCCTACAGATGATTTGAAAAAAGCATGTGCTAGAGCGAATGGGACAAGAAACTTAGCAAAAAAACTTAAAGATATTGTTTTTGATAATATGACTGATGAAGAAAAGAACAGTGAAGATGATTTAAAGTCTTATATTAGCGAGGCTCTTGCAAAAATTGAAGCTGGAGAGACTTACGACAATATGAATGATGCCCTTCATGAGAAGCTCAACTCATCAACAGTAACTTCAGTTCAAACGTATTTAGGATTTGAACAATCAAATTATAATTTAAAGAATAACAATAAGCTAGGTGAAGACATTTGTCGTGCAATAAAGAAATCAAAAACAGCTTACTCTAAGGCCCAATGTGAGGGTGAAAGTGATGAATCTGATGGTGGAAAAAGTGCTTATGAGCGCTGTATTGACAGAGAAGATGATAATTATAAGGACGGTCTAGCCGAGGCTCTTGGTGTTGATGATGTTTCTATCACACTTAAGAGAACTATGAACCCAGGATTACAAGATGCATGGAAAAGCATTGGTGAAAAATACAGTGGTACAGCATGTGCGGCCATCAACGGATCACAACTCGGGCAAAAAGGACTTATCCCAGGACTTATGGAGAAGATCAATCGCGATATAGCTTCAGAGGATGGGATGATCCAATAAGGAAAATTAATTAAGGCATAGGAGGCCTAATTGAATATAGCGGTACGTAAGCTTAGAAAAAAACAAAGAGAATTAAAAGCACTCACCTTTTATTTGTGCTTAGGGCTTCTTACAACTTCATGCTTAGTAGATCCCGCTCAAAATCGTACAGGTTCTGGGGGAAAGGCCCTAAAGAATACACAAGATACAGTCTCTGCAGGTTATGGACGAGTACTTGCTGCTAATCCACTGATCTTAAGTGATTATAGTGCAGATGAAGATACAGATCTATCAACTCTTATCACTCGCTCTCCAGTACCAATCACAAATAATCAATATCTAATTAAAGATTGTACCATGGTAGCAAATTGCCTTGAGGTTACAGAAGATACAGGAATTTCTCCTTTCTACAATGAAACAAGTCAATGGGCATTTCCAGTTACATCAACTGAATTTCTACAAATTAATGCTTACTACCACATGTCAAAGATCATGGATACATACCTATCGGACATGCAAAATTACTATAATATCGTTTATCCAAATACTGGATCACGTCCCTTCTCAAGTACAATTCCAAGTGATTCCGATCAGCATAAGTCATTTTGGAAAAGCTTAACAAACTCAAGTTCAAAACTTATTGTAGAAGCGGATTCTTCACTTAAAGATAATGCAAGCTTTAGCCCAAGTAATTTCAAAATAAGGCTAGGTTATCTATCTGGTTATACAAATTTAAAAATGGCACAAGACCCTTCAGTTATCTACCATGAGTTCGGTCATACTGTTGTTGAGCGTCTAATGAACCATCGTAATCGCTCTTACGCAGTAAATAATTGCCTTGGAAATGATGAATACGAAGTATGTAGTGGTGAAAGTCAACTAGGATACTTTGCTCACGATGATGCTTTATCAATCAACGAAGGCCTATCAGATTATTTCTCGTACTTCGTTAATAGTCGTGAACATATGGGAGAATGGGGACTTGGTAAATTTAAAAATGCCTCTCGCCCACTTTCAGAAGATGATAGTCTTCACATTGCAGGAATATCAAGTGATAGTGATTCACGCTTAAGATATCCAGAATACCTAGGATATAATGTATATTCACCTGAAAAAAGAATTGATGATATCCACTTAGATGGACAAATAATCAGTCACTTCTTAGTTGCTCTTACAAAAGAATTTCAAAATAAATGTACTGGCACTCACACACAAGCTAAGAAATTAGTATTCTACACTTTGGCCGAAACACTGGCAGAACTTGGTGACTTAACAGCAAAGGCAAAGGACAGTTTTGTCGACCAGATAAATCTGGATATTAACTATGCACACGAATGGCTTAAATCAGTAAAGCCTGTTAATTTTAGAAACTTCTCACAGGCATTTGCTAGAAATGTTTTAAAAATGACTATACAAAGCACAAGCCTATGCCCTCTCAATTCATTCTCAAAAGATGATCTTGAGCAATTACTCGACTCTTATGGGCTACTCCTATTTAGAACATATAATACTAATTATAACTTTACAGGTACATCTGGTAACGTAACTGTTAATCAACTTAATAGAAAAAAATCTGAACTAATAAGTAAAAATCTTTTAATAGAAGACACTAGATCGACATATTCGGACATTAGTGTTTTCGATATAAGATCTACGATCTATCAAACAATTAGAAACCAAATGAAGATCGAAGAAGTCACAACAACTGATGCAAGATACAATAATGGTAACGGCCAGGTTTCACCTGGAGAAATCGTTGGAATCTTTGCTAATGTCTTTAATAAGTCCAATTCGATTATGGCAGGAACAAGAGTGCTCGCTTCAGACTGGGCACATATGCAAGATGGCCTTCCATGTACAGATTTAAGTGACAACTTTCCTTCCCTAGCTCAGGGTGGAACAACATGTGACCAATTAACAAAAGATAACTATGATGATTCAGGACGTATCATGCCAGTTTGCATGCTTACATATAATGATGGCTCAAGCACAAAGATTTTAAATCAACATGAATTCTTAAAAAAGATGAAATCAGATATTGGACTACTTGAACAAGATTGTCTTGGACAAGGAGAAGAAAGAACACAAGATGATTTAAATAACTGTTTCGTAAAGGCCATACCAAGTGCTAACACACAGAATATACCATTCATGCTACCTAACTCAAACTGGCAAGAAACAATGCAAGATGAACAAGGACAGCCAATATTCACTGACTCAAATTTAATGTTTTTTGAAATTAACAAAAATATACCAATTGGAACGGAAGTCACATGTCGCCTACGTACGACATTTTCAAATTGTGATGATTGCTATCATGATAGTCAATCTTCATATGACGACTTCAGTGATTTTGAATTTGCAGGTGAGAAACCTTTTAATATTTTAAATATTAATTTTAAGATTGGACAATAGGCCATAAGGGAAATCATGAAAAAAGCATTAGTAATTGGAAGTTTCTTTGTTGCTGGGTTATTCATTATCTCTTCTTATCAAAATGAAGAATCAAATATTGTCACAAAGTCAAAAGTTCAAGCAGATAAAGCTATAACAAAAAACACACATAAGCATCACCATAATAAGAAAGTAAAGTCTCGCTCTATTGCATCTTTGGATACATCACTAAATAAGAATCCGTATAAAGTAGAAACGGAAACACCACAATTTGGACGAATAAAGAAAGAATTAACTGAATCTGATATTGAAGTTATCAACAAGGTTAAAAGTAATATCCCTGCCCTTGCAGATAGTGAATTTGAAATTGTAAAAAGGCTAAGAATCTCTAATAAGTCGATTTATATCGTTAATCAGACATTTAATGGATTACCGCAATCATTTACAGCTCTAATTGATAATAAGAGTGGTCGAATTGAAAAGAGCTGGGGCAAAACACGATATGAAATGCCCCAAGCAACAAGACACTACCCAGCAACTACTTACTAACTTGCTTTACCCACTCAGTCGTATGACCGTTTAGGCCAAGCTTACGAGGAGTTTTATGGTAGCCGTGGCTTTCATTTAAAGAATATTGTCTGAAATTATCAATTGAACAATAATGAACAATCTCATCGACATTAAATTCTTTCGCGGCTTCTTCAAAGAAGTCCATTATTCTGTGAGAGTAACCACTCCCACTATGTTGCATTTTGATTGAAGTATTTTTACAAAGCAGTTTGCTATCTTCTTTCTTTACGAAAGCAGCTGCAATGATTTCATCTGATAGCTTTACTGAAAATAATTGCCAACCATCACTCATCTCTTTTTTAATATCATCAAGAGTCCACTTAAAATCTGGACTATCAGAGAATGCTTCAACATTGTAGTCATACACATCTTTTACATTCTTCTGAGATGTTACTGATTCAAATTTGAGATCGCCGACATTAATGGCCTTTACCATGATTCCTTCCTAGTAAAATTTAAATATAAAAATTGATCTTAAAGAGTTGAGATATACGCAGCAAGATCTTTGAAATCTGAGTCTTTCAGATTCTTAATAAATGGTAACATATCTGGGTTCTTTCTTTCACCTGTTTTAAATTGAACAAGTGACGAGTAAATATACCAATCATATTGGCCAGCAATACGTGGAGCCTTCATTGACTTCTTACCTTCACCATTTTCACCGTGACAAGAAACACAACGATTATATAATGTCTTACCATTAGCAGCGCTCTGTGCTTGAACACTATTCATTGAAAAAATACCAAGTGTGATAAGTGCTAGGGCCGTTAACTTCATTCTACTTCCTCTTTTATATACTCAAAAATTTTTAATATTTATTTACCTATAGCTATCTAATATTAACTGTTTATATATTACTGCGCAACCAATTTTATCTTTGTACTCTGATATGAGAAATTCAAATATCTAGCAATACTATCAAATAATACCTCTTTCAATTTATTGGCCTGCGGGCCACGAAGTCCACTAAATATGATTCTATCATCAAGGCAAACTTCATTCTCTTCTATGCTAAACAACTGAATTTCACCAATTTCAAACTGGTCTAAACAAGAATTAGTATTTTCAACAAAATTACTAACAGAATCAATTCTCTGTCTCAGAGAAAGACTTTCCCATTGCCTCATTTCAACCTTATTGCTCATCAATTGAGAATCAAAATAGTCCTTTTGGATATCCAAGAGAATCATTTCAAACCACTTTTTTAGCTCTAAAACACCTTCCCAGGCACTTTTTGTAGGATCATCACGCAAGAAGCTTTCTGCCTCGCGAAAACTCGCCATAAACAGTCCTCGAGGTCCAATTTTACTAATTATATTTAGAGCACTTACCACTAAAGCTTTTTTTGCCTCAGCATTCTCTTCCGTAGACATAAAGTGCTCGTCAAAGAATGTTGGTGATAAGTATTGCCCAAATTCACTTCCGGAATAGTTTTCTAAGAGAGAATGGGCCTGGTTAGATATATTCATTTTTATCTTTTTGTTAAAGTATGAGATCTGCAAATTATCAATAATGTTACATTTTGACCACTAGCTAGCGCAGTAATCTTTTATGTTATCATAATCACATGAGTGAAAATTCTAAACGCTTTCATTTAATTGATTTGATTCGCGGCATTGCCGTGATTCTAATGATTATCTTCCACTTCACCTATGATCTGGATATATTTGGATATGTTGATGTCGAGTTCTTTAGGCCTGGTTTCTGGTATTACCTACCAAGACTTATTGTTACTTTATTTATGTTTTCAGTTGGTGTCTCCATCTGTATGGCCCACCCCGGAAAAATACACATGAGATCCTATAATATCCGCCTTGCAAAAATTGGAATTGCGGCCTTAATCATAAGTATCTCAACTTACTTCATGTTTCCTAAGAATTGGATATACTTTGGAACTCTCCACTGCATATTCTTTGCGACTATTTTGATCACGCCACTACGCAATAGGCCATGGCTTAGTGCAATTCTTGCCGTCATAATCCTTGTCCTTGAACAAACAAAGTATGCAATTCCTTTTCCACAAATGGATCATGCATCTCTAGATTATATTGCGATATTTCCATGGGTGGCCGTTTCACTACTTGGAATCACTTTTTTTCACCTCGGCCTACACCGTATTAACTACCCTCAACTTTATCCATTGAGAAAAATACAATTTCTTGGAAAGCATTCATTCCTTATTTACGTTACGCATCAAGTGATACTTTACTCAATTGTATATGTCGTATACCAGTTCACAAAATGGATCTCTCAATTGTAAGTTCTTTGTAAATTAAGCAAAATAAATGGCCTGACTTCAGGGAAAATGCTATTCAAAGTAGCAAAGAAGGAAAGGCCAAGTATCAATGATTACAGAAAAATTAACGAATAAGATAAATTATAAGTATCTTGAGCGCACAATCGGCTCAATGAAGTTTGCAGTTATTATTATCGCTTTATTTTCATTAGCAATGACTGTGGGAACATTTGTTGAAAGCTATTACGGAACTGATTTTGTAGGGCGCTTGATCTATAAGACTTGGTGGTTTATGGCCATCCAATTCTTCATGTGTCTGAGTATCCTATTTGCGGCCTTTGTAAGACTCCCTCCTAAAAAGCGTCTCTATGGATTTTATACAATTCACACAGGTCTAATCGTAATTGGAATAGGCTCATTCGTTACCTATATCGCTGGTATTGATGGGACGATTCACCTTCGTCCAATGACTCCTTCAAGACAAGTTGTTTTAAATGAAGATGTAATCGAGATCACTCGCCCTGATGAAAATACAAGGGCCGTTCTTCCTCTTCCATATACAGCATTTGATAAGAATATTGATGTCAAATATAAAGACGTTGAAATTGGACGTTATATGCCATTTGCTGAAAAACAAATGGAGTGGCTACCAGCTCTTGATGAATCTGAAAATAGTGAGAATACTCATTCTTCAAGTTACATTATTTCAAACGATAACGTTGCTCAAGACTTCACACTAAGTCTTCATCCAGAAGCATATGACTTTGAAGCATCTCTATCAATGGGCCTTTTAAATATCACATATCTTCCCAAAACCTTGGCCCCTTGTATAAAAAGGCCAGGAAAAAGCGGCCTTATACTATGGGACTCTAGAGACTCAACATGTTTTACAGCAGAAGAGCGTGGACTGAAAGTCATTCTAACAGAAACTGACGAGCCAAAGAGATTCTTTGCTATAAAAGATGGAGACAAAGTTTACTCTTTCTTTCCTGACATCAGCCCATGGGCATTTGATATTCAAAAGAAACAACCGATTATGGATGCACCAATTCGTGTTTTTTCAATGAATTTATTTAAAGAAAAACCGAACCTCTTTCTATTTGGTCGCCAGGCTTCATTCTGGGACAAGTACGAAGAAAAATGGGTTAGCCAAGAATTCGATAACAATGGTGAGATGACTCTACCTTGGATGGGCTTCACATTAAAGCTAATACGCCATGAAGACAATCTTGTACCGACAATGGTACCCCACTCGACATTACCAATTCAGCAAAATGGTTCTCTTGTAAAAGGTGCCACTAGAGCGGCCAGAGTAAAAGTTAGAGACAAAGAGTACTGGCTAACTGATGATAAGCCCGTAACAGTTCTAATTGATGGTGTTAAAACAAATATCTTTTTAACAAAGCGATCATTTATGCTTCCATTTGAGTTTACGTTAACTCGTTTCAAAATGGATAAAGACCCAGGGACGAATCGTCCTGCAAGTTATGAGAGTTTTGTAAACCTATTCACAAACGGAAATACTACCCCATATCATGTCTATATGAATAATCCATTAAAATATGATGGATTCACATTCTACCAAGCTTCATATTCACAAGATCCACAAACTGGTCAATATAGTTCAACTCTTTCAGTGAACTTAGACCAAGGACGTTGGATTAAGTATCTTGGTTCACTTCTTCTTGTTTTTGGTTGCTCTTGGCATTATTACCTAAATTATAGGCCAAAGAAGAAGAATAAGGACCTACTTGGACTTGATGAAGAAACAGGAGACCTAAATGCTTAAACTACTACTAAGCTTTTTTGTACTAACAAACGTTTATGCAAATGTTAATTTTTGCCAAAGTGAACTTGAAAAAATGCCAATTAGGCAGGATGGAAGAGTTAAGCCTTTAACGGTTCATGCTAAAGAAGTTATTGATCACTTAACGGGCAAGAAGAAAGCTAAAGGATACACAAGTGTAGAAACTTTCTGTCATTTAAGTGCGAAAGCATTTGGACTTGAAGTACCATTTAAGCTTAAAACAAAAATTGAGCATAAAGACACGAAAAAACTTTTAGATAGCGATGGAGAGATGGGATTTGATGAACTCATCACTCATAGCACGACAATTAGAATGGCATACCAAAAAGAAAAGGTAGAGTCAGGTTATAAGAAAGAGCTAAACAAGTTATTAAACAAAATTGGCCTCTACAATGACATTGTCGGGGGAACAAATTGGCAACTCCCAGTGAAAGTAGGTGCAGAAATAAATTGGACACCTCTTACTGACTTTCTAACGAAGGAAAAGATTGATGCCATAGCACAAACTTCTAGTACGCCATTTAAAGACGCATTTGCTCAAGCAAAGAAAGACTATGTGAACCTAAAAGGTGACAAGTACATGGTTGAGTATACTTTTGATAAAATGCAGTTAACAAAGATTGCATTTGCTTTAACACTTATCGCTCTTGCGGCACTCGTTTTATTTAAAAAGTTTGGCGTGGCCTTAAGTCTTGCTGCTGTAACTATTATTGTTCAAACAATTTACTTAAGTCTAAGAGTTTATATTTCTGGACGTGCACCAATTACTAATATGTACGAAACAGTTATCTTCTCGGGCTATGGTGGGCTACTTCTTTCAATGATCATCGGGCACCTTAAAAAAGAAAAAACATATTTATATATGGGGCTTGCTTATAATCTATGTACACTTATGATGATCACATTTGCGACGAATATGGTTTCACCATCGATTAGTCCACTTGTACCAGTACTAAGAGACAATTTCTGGTTAAGTACACACGTTACAACTATTATTATGTCTTACGGGGCACTAGCATTAAGTTGGATTTTGGCCAATACAATTCTATTTAGAAAGGCCTTTGGCGAGTTCTCTTCAAAAGATGAAACTTATTACAATGACTTAATTTACACAACACTTAAGTATGGTGTGATTATGTTAGCAGCAGGAATTATTCTCGGTGGTGTATGGGCCGATTATTCTTGGGGACGTTTTTGGGGCTGGGACCCTAAGGAGACATGGTCACTAATCGTTCTGTGTATTTATATGGCAATACTTCATGGAAAATACACAAACTGGATTAATAATAATCGCTTTGGAACTCTCGTAGCTGGAGCGTTTATGAGTGTTATGATGGCATGGTTTGGAGTTAACTATATCCTAGCAACAGGCCTTCATTCATATGGATTCTCTCAAGGAGGAGCTTACTTCCTTGGAACATTCTTTACAATTCAGACATTAATTTTAATTTTTACTAATATAAAGATTCACTCGAATAAATCAGCATAAGAAAAGGCCCACAAAGTGGGCCTTTATTTTTTATAAACTAGATGAAAATGGATTGATGTATTGAGACTTTAATTCTTCTTTCATAAATGCATTATCATTCATTTCAAAGTAACCAACTAAAGCACCTTCAGTGATTTGTTGAGTCTTATAGTAAGACTTAATAAATGCATCCACATTATCCTTAATAATGGCCGGTAATGGAACAAAGCTAAGCCCAAGTCCAGCAAGCGTTAGAACAGCTCTAAGTCTTTTCACACGCCCAGGTCTATCATATGAGTAAGCAACAGCTGGAGACCTATCAAAAGTATGATTTCCATCGAATAGATTCACAATTACACGCTCACCATCAAGAGTTACTTCTTGGAAGCTGTAATTTAATCTCTCACCTACTTCAGTGTATTTTGAATTATATTGTCTGAAACGGTTTGTTGCCATTCTAAACTGTGAATAAAAGTTTGAAGTACCATATCTTGGCCAGTTAAGCTTAGCACTACTTGACTCCCAAAATGCGATCCAATCGATTCGAGACTCATAAATTGAAGAATAAATCAGATCAACTTCTTCCTTAGTTAGTCCTAGTGCACTTGCATCAGCAAATTCTAAGTAATGAAGCATTAAGTTTTGATGGTAGTGTCTTCTTGTACGAAAAAGCTTTTCTGCTTCAGTAATTACATAGAAAGCAGTATTAAGTGCAGGAACACTAGATAGTCTCTTTCTAGCTTGATTTAAGGCCCATGAAACAACTTTATAAGTTACATTCTTACGATAGAAGAATGTAGAATTATCTGGCTTTGCAATAATTGTTGGATCAATGTAATAAAATGCATCCTTAAGCTTTGCTTGGAATTCTTCCATTAATTCTTTGAATTTTGGGTTTGCAAAAATTTCTTGAAAATTGATTCCTTCAAATGCTCTCATTGAACGTACAACTCTCTTTACATTCTTTTGAGTTTGAAAATCATTTCCTAGAAAACCATTACCTGTTACAAATAGTCCTTCGACTTCTGCCTCGTAATTTCCAGTAAGACCAGATTGTGCCATTAAGGCCTGTTCGTTAAGAATAGAGTTCTTAACGTAATCAATATAGTCTTGAAAACGAAATTTTTTGCGTATCGAAAGATCCCTTACGGCAACGATCTTACCTTGGTCATCTCTTTCAAATGAAAATCTGTCATGAAACTTTTGCAGATTTGCTGCTAGAACATTACTAGATAAAAATAGCATCAATGCTAATATTAGATTTCTCATTATCTTCCTCCATGAAAATATCCTTTTATTTTAAAGGCTCTCGGAAAATAAATCATAAGATGTAAGAAAAGAAGAGAATGTTTCTAAATTAGTGTAGTAATAAGGAAGGTTTTATTTTTTACTGGCAGTATCTTCAAGGCTTTGCATAAGTTTTTCATCTTCTGTTAGCTCTTTTTCTTGTGTTTCTTGGGCAGATGATTTCTCCTCATCTGATTCGCTCTCGGCAGATGCTGCCGCCTCAGCTTCTAAGCGGGCCTTTTCTTTTTCTTCAATAAATCGCTTATTTGCCTCTTGTTGCTCTTGAGCTTCTTTTTCTCTTTCGTCTTTTTTGTGTTGAGTATAAACATCATTTACAAATTGACGAAGACGCATTTTTTCTTTTTCACCAATAGCATGAATTAACCCATGATACTTATAGGTATCACCTTCTTTAACGCTCAGTTTTCCTTCTTGAGGGACAATCTTAACGGCTAAGTTGAAAGGATGGGTTAAATAATAATTTCCATATCCAATTTCTTCCTTAGTAGTAAAAAAACAAGTGGATTCTGATATTTCCACCAGACTCGCATCACGAATAATAAGAGCATGGCTCATTTCATCTTTTTTACTAACAAAGTATTTAGGTGGATCAAAGTATGTCTTATTAACTTTTGCATACTTCATAGGATCTTTCTTTCTTAATGCCGCAATTTTAGCATTAATATCTTGCTCTTCTTTTTGAAGTCTTTTCTCTTCTAATTGATGAATCATTTGCGCCAAGACGTTCATACCAATTTTATTCGGGTTTACTAGAGCATATTGATATGAGTACTTATCTTGAAATGATTTAGATGTATACTTTGTACAATTTAAAATAATTAAGTAAGGAGCATCGGCACCAAAGCTTTTTAATCTTGTAATTAATTCTGAAAAGATAGCATTTTGTTTTCTCTGGAAAGCCTCAAGCTTTTTAGCGGACTCTGAAAGACCTTCGACATCAACAGTCTTACCAGGCTCGTCTAAACTAAGAGGGTTGCTATTTTTCTTTTTATCGTCTTCATCTTCTGTATCAACAAATGTATCTTCATTAAAAGTTGGAAAAGAGTAAACGATAATATCAGGCATTATTCGCGTTATATTTTTAAATTCAGAATCAAACTTTTCATTTATTCTAAATACAAAATCATAAGTGTCTGGATGCTTCTTATTGTCTTCAAAATAACTCATATCAGGATCAACCATAAGAAGCTTGGTTCTTTTTCTTGATCCATAAGAGGCATTTTCATTTACCCATTTCTTTAGACTCTTACCAAGTTTTAATTTCTTATTGAGCTCATCCTCACTAAGGTCTTCGACATTTAAGCTGAAGCTTCCATCTTCTTTCTTTGCGGGATCGACATATAAATATTCTAAATCAAGCCAATATCTTGAACCGTAATAAATATCTTCACTTCCCGATTTTAAAACATTGAAATACTTCGTTGCCATATGATCTGAAGGTAGATGATGTTCCACTTCGATGAGCTTTCCTGATTCGATCTTATTTGCCGTTTCAACGTGCATTGAACTAAGGCCATAATAGCCAACTCGAGCAATTTCTTTCAATTTAATTGGAGCAGGCTTCTCTAAGGCCCCCATGGCAAACTCTTCAGATTCTGCTATTTCTGGATATTTAAACATAAAAGGGTGGTACACAATATCGTGAGTTTCAACACCTTTAACAAAAACAAAATCAAGATGATCTGATATGAGATTCATAACTTCTTTAACATTGGTTACGAGAGCAACAACTGGAACCATTGAAAAGAAATTGATTTTCTTTAAGAGCCTAGCAAGGTCTATACTTGCCTTGTCATTTTCCTTGATATCAATATAGACAACATTGGGAGCAAATTTGAAAAGCTCATAGATTGAATGATTGACTGTTGTTTCATCGACTTTTAGATCGATAAAATCAAATTGCTCTTTGTGGTAAGTATTGATAAATCGCTTCTTTAGGTCATCCCAGTAACCTAAATCATGGCCAAAGTAAGCGATTTTTTTAGACATTTATAACTCCAACAAAGACTTATTTAGTCTATTTTAGCATAAATTCATTTATCTATGTTAAATATTTGAAATTGTTGAAAGTTAAATTACCTACACTTCAAAGTCGTCATAATCCTGACCATAATACTCGTCAAATTCCTTAGTAAAGAACCTACGAACAAAGTATTGGCCAACACGAATTGTTGAGATAAAGCCAAAATTTTCCAGCTTCAATATTGACTGGTGAATTTCATCAAGTGAAATATTTAGCTTTTCAACAACTTCAGACATAGACATAAGTTGTGAGATACCATGAAGACGATATGGATTAGTCTTTGACCAAACCTTGCGGTATAGATACATGAGGATCACAATCTCAACTCGTGATAAACGGTAATTTACAAGAATATCGTCAAAGAAAACTTCTGGAATATCAGAAAACGTAGGAACAGGAAACGAATTCGCATCAAGCTTCGTCTCATTTACATCTCGATTCTTATGAGTTGCAATAATTGAATGAATGTCAACCATATTACCCCCACCGAAGTATTTTCCTTCTTCTATTATCTCATATATTAAGATTGAAAATCTAGTGGTATCTTATTTAGGCAAAAAGTGCCGAAGCCTTAGACGAATAGCTCTTCAATGTACTAATTCGTTCATCTTTTGACCTAGCAGAATCTAAGCTCTTATCTAGTTCAACTTTTAAGTCATAATACTTAAAACGATCATCCACTTTAATTTTAGATAGGGCCTCTAAGAATTCAAGAGCATCCTTATCTAAGATGGCCTTCTTTAAGCGGCAGAGATTTGCATAACGAGACCTTTTCATAGAAAGAAACTTAAAAGGCCCTTCTTCTACTAAGCCTAAGTCAAAAAGCAGAAGCTCTTCATAAGATTTTGTCTCTGATAGCAACGATTGATTTTTAAAGTCTTTAATTGGCACAAGTTCACTAACAAGAGCGATATTGTAAGTAGAAACAACATTGACCAGATTATCGACAAAAGTCGCTGATGAATTACACTTTCTTATCTCATACTCAAAATAATATTGCGTAAGTTTTGATAGATTAAAGCGTTTATATGAATCACTTAACTGTAATTTAAAACCAGTGTTTACACTAAAACGAATTGCACGAAGAAGCCTTACTGGATCTTTAAAGAAATCATCATTTATATGTGAACATACCTTATTTGAAATTTCATCAAGGCCATTATACGGATCCACAATCGTTGCGCTTAATTCCTCTCCTAAATTAAACTCTAGTCCAATAGCATTAATACGAAGGTCACGTCTTTTAAAAGATTCAAGATAACTTAGTGTTGAATCAAAATGAGGTGTAAAATTCTTATGAGATAGTCCACCATCAAACTCTTCAGTTCGAGGTGAAGACAATTCAATTTCATATTCAGGAAGTTTTATTCTAATGACACCCATGCCGATATACTCGGCCGAAGGAAAGCTAGATTTCAAGAAATCAATCCACTCCTCACCTTGCATATTATTAATATGTCTTATTTCAAAATCAAAATCGAGACTCTCCTTACCAATGGCCCAGTCTCTAACATAACCACCTACTAAGCAGAAGCGAAAACCTTTGCGATAATTCTCTTTAATGAATTCTCTTATTGATGCTGGAATATTATTAACATCAAACTCTTTCATGATTAAAGAAATGGATTCTGTTCTTTTGTTAGCATCTCTATTGTCTTTCTGATTCTAACAAGGTCCGTAGCATCCTTGTGATATACAATATAGAAACGGTCATGGGACACTTCAAAGGCCTTTCCCAATGTTTCGATATCATCTTTATAATGCCAACGCTTTAGAACGTGATTTGGAACCACAGCAACTCCTAGTCCATTTTTTACGGCCTGGAGCATATTTCCATGTGAGTTAACAGAAAAACGAGTATTTACTTTCTTAGGTTTTTTTCCATACTTAGCAAGACACCAATTTTGATAGAGCTTATCACCTTGTTCAAATAATACAGTAGGCATTCTAGTAAGCTCTTCTAGTGACGTGTTCTTTGTAATATTAAAAGGATTTCCCTTTGGAAAAACTAGAGTTACGGCCTCTTCACTAAGAAGAAGTTTTTCACCAGACTTCGGTACGGCCCCTTCAGGAAGTACTAGGAAGTCGATCTTATTTTCTTCAAAACTTCTAATTAAGTCTTCTTGGAACCCAAGAGAAATATGAATTGAAAGTCCATCTTCTTTAAGTGCAAAGTTCAGTAATTCTTGAGCAAGCCAAGACTTACCAACACCTGTTAAGGTACCAATGCGAATACGTCCTTTCATTTCGTCTTTATTATCTTTAATTTCAGTTAAGGCCTCATCCATTTCACCCAGAAAGTTTTGAGCAAGCTCATAGAGTCTCTCCCCTTCTTGAGTAAGAACAACTTTCTTTCCTGTCCTTTTAAAGGCCTTCACACCAATTTTATTCTCTAAATTCTTAACAGACTGAGAAATTGCTGATTGCGTTACATTCAAGTCCTCTGCTGCGCGTGAAAAACTTTCAGCACGAGCTACGGCCACTAAAGTTTGTAATTGACTAGTTTCAAGCATAATTTAACCTTATCTTAAGTATAAGTTGAAGCTTATACCAAAACGAGAGTTTTGTAAACAAAATCTCTGTCTCCATAATGTAAATATCTAATAATTGAAAGTTACACCGATTGCGTGATTGGTAATTACAGGTGTAATGAGATTCATGAAGGATATTTGAAAGTCCCTCGACTTGTAAAGACTTATATTGGCCTCTACTCCTGCAATAGGAACAAAGTAGAACGAGCCAATTCTTGAAAAATAGGCACCTTCACTAAAATCAAAACCATCTTCATCAAAGTGATAGAAACCGACAGTAGCATTAAATTCAAGATAACGATTGCTATAGAGATTATAACTTTGTGTCACTCCCCAAATAGGTTCACAATACGAATTCTCACCTACAAGTAGTCCAGTGGACCAGTCATAGTCATAATTGATTCGTAGTGAATGGAGTTCATTATAAATAACGCCGCTGCCTTGAGATAACTCATTACACAGAGGCCTAGCATTAGCACCTGTTGGACGCTGGATATGAGGTGTGATGCCACCAAATATGTAGGTCATATCTAAGGCGCTAGCATTTAGGCTTGCAAGAATGAGTGTAACGATAAGTTTCTTCACACTTCTATAATTGCAATCTAAGTGCCAGAAATTTAACGGATTTATAACTAGATAGGTAGTCTAAACTCTGGCCACTGTTCAATAACTATACGACAGATTTCACATTGCGCCTGAGACAACAAAGCCGGGCGTGAACCCGGCTTGTTGAATTAATTTTGAATTTCAAACGGTGGGCGCTAGACTAGCGCCCCCTTTTACTACGACAACCTTCCCATTGCTCCTGAAAAAAGAACGGCCGGTATAAACCGGCCGTCTTTATTGAAAATCTGAATTTCAAGCTCTGGGAGCAGATTAAAAATTCAATATGCCTTTGGGCATATTAATTTTTAATCCTCATTAGCAAGTTTCTCTTTACGTGCCTTCATAACTTCCTCTTGGATGTTAGATGGACAATCTAGGTAACGAGAAAATTCCATTGTGTATGATGCTTTACCTTGAGACATAGATCTTAGGTCATTTGAGTAACCAAACATTTCTGAAAGTGGTACCTCAGCATTGATGATAACTTCTCCACCTGGATCAGTTTCTGAACCTTGGATCATCCCTCTTCTTGAAGAAAGGTCACCAATTACAGAACCTTGGAATTCATCTGGAGTTGTAACTTCAACTTTCATAACTGGCTCTAGAAGAACTGGTTGTGCTTTGTTGATAGCTTGTCTCATCGCTTGTCTAGAAGCAATACGGAATGCCATATCAGAAGAGTCAACGTCGTGTGACTTACCGTCTCTTAGGAAGATTTCGCAGTTAATAACTGGGAATGCAGCAAGAGGACCTTTGTCCATAACGTCTTGGAAACCTTTTTCACAGGCACCGATGAATTCGTTAGGAATTGATCCACCTTTAATTTCGTTATTGAACTTAAATACTTGATCTTCTTTATCCTTATCTTCTTCAGCAAGTGGCTTAAGTAGACCAACAACTTGACCGAATTGACCAGAACCACCAGTTTGCTTCTTGTGAGTGTAATCAAAAGCTGCTTCAGTTCTGATTGTTTCACGGTAGTTAACCTGTGGAGCACCAACTTCTACGTTAGCACCGAACTCACGCTTAAGTCTCTCTACGTAGATCTCAAGGTGTAGCTCACCCATACCAGCGATACGTGTCTCACCTGATTCTTCATCAGTGTATACGTGGAAAGTCGGGTCTTCTTTAAGGAATTTTGCAAGACCTTTAGACATTTTAGCTTGCTCGTTCTTATCCTTACAAGAAATCGATAGCTCGATAACTGGGATTGGAACGTGAATACCTTCTAGTGATAGGTTCATGTTATCGTCGTTACCAACGAAAGTATCCCCTGATGCACAGTCGATACCAACGATAGCGATGATGTCACCAGCGTGAGCTGAATCGATATTCTCTCTATCGTTAGAATTCATACGAACCATACGTCCGATACGAACTTTCTTACCTGTTCTTGTATTGTAAACAGTATCACCTTTATTTAGTGTACCTCTATAGATTCTTGTATAAGTCAGCTGACCGAATTGCTCATCAGTGATCTTGAATGCCATCGCAAGTAGATCTTGTTCTGGATCTGGAGTGATCGTAACTGTTTCTTCAGTTTCTGAATCAACAGCTGTTGGAAGAGCACAAGTAAGTGGTGAAGGAAGGTATCTAGCAACTGCTTCAAGAAGTGCTTGTACACCTTTGTTCTTGAAAGCTGACCCCATGTAAACTGGAGTAAGTTGAAGAGATTGAACACCTTTTTTGATACATAGGTGAAGTTGTTCTTCAGTTGGCTCATTACCTTCTAGGTATGCTTCCATTACGTCATCATCAAATTCAGCAACAGCGTCAACCATTTCAGATCTAAGCTCTTCTACTTTATCCACTAGATCAGCTGGACAGTCTTCGATTCTAACTTTTTCACCGTTATCACCGTCGTAGTACCATGCTTTTCTTGTAATTAGGTCTACAGCACCAACGAATTCGTCTTCTGCACCGATTGGACATTGCATAAGTACAGCATTGTGGTTTAGTTTTTCTTTAAGAGCATCTCTACCATTGAATGCATTCGCTCCCATACGGTCCATCTTGTTTAAGAAAGCCATTCTAGGAACGTTATATCTTTTCATCTGTCTATCAACTGTAATTGACTGTGACTGAACACCAGAAACAGAACAAAGAACAAGGATAGCACCATCAAGAACACGTAGTGATCTTTCAACCTCAACTGTGAAGTCAACGTGACCCGGAGTATCAATGATATTTACACGAGTATCTTTATCGATACCATCAGCAAATGTCGTACCTTTACCTTCGATACCTTTCCAGTGAACTGTCGTTGCAGCAGATGTAATTGTAATACCTTTTTCCTTCTCAAGTTCCATGTGGTCCATAGTTGCACCAGCACCACCACCACGAACATCTTCGATTTTGTGGATCATGTCACAATAGAAAAGGATACGCTCTGTAAGAGTTGTCTTACCAGAGTCGATGTGAGCCGAGATACCAATGTTTCTCGTTTTCGCCATCAATTTGTTGTTAACCATTCTTAACTCCGTTTTGAGGTTGTTAATATTTTAAAAGAGTCCAAATAAATATGGATGTCCAAATTTACAGATACCTTAAATACAAAATAATCAGTGTTGCATATTAGAGAAAAAAGCCATTCAAGTCAACGAGTTATAAGGCTTTTTTACGGCCAAAACAAAGAATATTTAAGTATTTATTTTTGATAAAAGCGGTTGACAAAAAATGACGTAGTTCTTAAAAAAATTTTCACACTAAAATTAAGGAATGAACGTATGTCTTCACAGTTAAGCAAACAAGATCTGTACGAATCAGTAAAAACACTAGTTGAAAGCGATGCACAATTAGTACACTTGGCCCAACATAAATTATATACCCTCTTTAGTGTGGCGTTCCAATATATGCTATTTAGATCGACAAAAGAGGCCGGAGCTTACATCATTCGAGTTCAGGATGCGAAGTTGGCGCAAAAGCTTGCTCGTAAGTCAAAAGATGAATCAACGCGTAAATTCTTACAGCAATTACAGATTCCAAGAAAGATCAAATATGGAAAGTCTACTTTCTATTTAGACTTCTTCAATATTGCTAGCTGGAATCTAACGAAGAATCTTAATCCTGCAAATATCAAGGGATCAATTATTGTTCGTGACACGACTGAAGAGTCTCCAGTTAAACAAATCATGGCACTACAAGCAGAAGCGGCAATGAATGAAGCAATCTTAGAAGGACGTGAAGAAGAGGATATCAAAATTGATATTCCAGAGCTTCCTGAAGACTTCTACTTTTCACACTTAGTTGAAGCTTCTCCAAAATCAATCTTTATCGCTTTTGATGAAGTGTTAGAAGAAGGAGTTCTTGAGCCTTTTAACCCGACTGCAATCAACTTCCCTTTTATTAAAAAGGATGTTCAAAAAACAATTTCAGGTGTAACGATTTCAAATGATCTAGATTGGGACAAAATTGATGAGTAGACGCGGCATTGTCTGCCCAAAGGCAGACTATTGGACGCGTCGACAGCTCCCCATTCTTTAGCTAATATACTTAATTCAACAAGCCGGGTTCAAGCCCGGCTTTGTTGCCTCAGGAGCAATGGGAATGCCCACGTAATTTAAGCGATAATTTAGCGCAGCTTACACCACAAACCGGTACGTCGATACTTTTCGACACTTCAATCACATACACAAGACAGTAACAATTGAGCTTAGTTTTAAAGCATCTAATATTAATAAAAGTTATTCTTTTTAGACTTTTGTATTAGGGACCCTACTAATATGCTTCATGTTACATAGAAATAGTTTTCTAGATGATGAAAAAACAAAAATTTAAACATATAACATTATGAAATGTCGAAAAGTATCGACGTACCTATTTTCCTATTTTTTACAGATTACTTAAATTGTAATAGTACTGAGCGACAAAAAATAAAACCGGTGCGATTGGAAAAACAAACAAAGAAACTGTAATCGAAACGAGTCGATTGGAGAAGAATTTTAATACATACTTATTTTTAGCAACTCTTGTATATTCACTTGAAATAAAACCAGGACAAAGAACAAGAAATGCGGCCAAGAAAAGTTGTCCTATAATTGGTATCATCATTGTTCCATGAGCAAGCAATATATACTCTGGCATGAATCTACCGAATATATCTCTAGTTCTTCTAACAAATGAACTGATTAGAATATAGAAAGTAAAGCATATTAAAATAGCAAACAAGACCTCTCCAGACGGTGACATAGAAAGCCCTCCTTTATCACCAGGAAAAGCAGCAATAGGCCCGAAGATTACAATTGGAGTCATCACTATTGGAAAGATAAGCCCAAATATCAGAAACTCTTTTCGCGCTCCATGCCCTCTGAATGTTAAAAAGTCTAGAATCACGTCTCACCCAAAATTAGTTTATAAAATTATAACATACGTAAAGATTCTAACTTGAATATTTATTGAAAGCAGTCATAATCTAGATATGAAAACTGCTCACATGATCTCATTCTTTGTTGCCCTTCTCTCTGTTGTTAATCCAATTGGAGCACTCCCAATGTTTATGGGACTGACAAAGAATCTTTCAAAGACTCAAAGAAAGAGTATGGTGCGAGTTTGTTCCATTGCCGTCTTTGTTACTCTTGTAATCTCTCTATTTATTGGAAAGAAAATCCTAAGCTTCTTTGGCATATCAATAGGGGCCTTTACTGTAGGAGGAGGTATACTTATTTTCTCTATGGCAACTTCCATGATCAATGCAAAAGACGTTGAATCTAAACTTACGCAAGATGAAATGGATGACGATTCAATTCGTGAAATTGGAATAGTACCTTTGGCCATTCCACTTCTTGCTGGACCAGGGGCCATATCAACGACTATCATCTACGCGCAAAAACTGACGTCTCCAATTGACTGGGCCTTAAGTATTCCGATCCTACTTCTTGCCGTTCTATGTATCTACATTGCTCTGATCAATGCGAATACAATTAGTGAAAAAGTTGGCCAACTTGGTGTTAATGTAACAACACGTGTCATGGGGCTCTTTCTCCTGGCCATGTCTGTTGAAATGATAACAAATGGATTGGCATCAATTCTACCAATTCTAAAAGCACAACTTTAAGAAAATCTTAATAACGCACAAAGACATCAGCTCTTGACCGAAGAGACCAAATTACCTAGAATCCCCCTTCATGAATTCGTTCAAACTTATATCCATTTTCCTTTTTGCCATTAGTGTAAATGCTAATATCCACAATGGGATTGCCAATAAATGGTTAGAGCTCTCTAAAGAATTTGGCCTTGATAGCAAGGAGCATGGATTTTGCTATCTCTACAATGGAGAAATATACGGAAAAACGGCCCATCTAAAAGCGAGGCTAGCATCCACTTCAAAACCTCTAACAAGTCTTATGGCCTTAAAAACACAAGGCCCAAACTATGAGCATCAAACAGAAGTCATTTCCGATGGAAGAAATATACATCTTATTGGATCTGATGATGGCATGTTTAACGAAGATAAAATCTTCTATCTCATAGGCAGATTAAATGCTTTTGGAATAACAGAACTAGATAATTTAAGTTTTGATAACTACACTCCAATATTTGCAATTGCCCTATACTCACGCATGAGTATGAGCGAAGCGTGGTATTCAAAAGAATATAATATTGAGCAACTTGAAGAATATTTCAATTTAGATACTAATAAGGACATTCAATCGAGACTAAGAAGATTTCTAAAAAATACTCCGGTTGAAATACTTAACGAGCTTGGAATCTCTTCAAGATATTCTGATTACAAAATGAGTACTAAAAATGTTTTCTACAGTACAAGAATTCCTTTGATTGATTATAATTACAATTTCACGCTGACTGCTCCAAAACTGCTGACTTATCTTAAGTATCAAAACTCAGTGTCGCATAATTGGCTTGCAGATATAACTTATCGAAGCTTTGGCGCAAGATCATATGGAGACTGGTTTCTAGAAAATTTAGCTGAAGAATCATTTGGAAACGACTACTACCAAAAACGAATTGGATTTAAAGATCAAGAGCCCCATGCACTACTCTACACAGGCTCAGGCCTAGATTCAAAGATCAATGATGAGCGTGTTGATAATTACGCAACTTGTGCCATTATAGTTAAAGCATATGAACAATTAGAGTTAGAATTAGCAGACTATGGTAAAGGACTTAGCGATATATTACCAGTTGCTGGAGTTGATATAGGAACATTGGCCAATCGCTTAAATGCACGTCGAAACCTAGGATCAATAATGGCCAAGACAGGAACTCTAATGAATACAAAGTCTCTAGCAGGTAAGCTAAAGACGAAATCAGGAGATATATTCTTTGGCTTCTTTCATCATGTATATAAGGCCAATGGAAGCGAACAATATAATGCAAAAATTGTTCAAGATCTTATGACAGAATATTTAATTGAAGAATTTGGAGGGGCAAAACCTCTTATCTATAAAAGGCCAAAGCAATTCTTCCCACTAAAATTATCAGAGGCAGTGCTACTTGAATAAACTTACCATTCCACTTGTCATATTTTTTATAGGTCTTGCTACTTATATTTCTCGTAACGGAACAAAGGCCGCTAATACAACGTTCGAGTCTCCTGTTCCTATTGAAATCTCAAGAGAGAGTAGAAAAGAATTAGAGCGCACTAATATAAAAAATCATAGCAATTATAAAAACTTTGATGAGGTCTTAATTGCAAGCCTAGCGATGGAGGATGACGAAGAAGTTATTCATGCATTAAAAGCAGGGGCAAATCCAAATATAATCTTTAATAATCGAAAGTTTACCATGGCAATGGATAAGAGTTTAAATTGTAACCCTAAAATTCTTATGGCCCTAATTGAAGCGGGGGCCGATTTAAATATGAAAGATACTCACAATAAAAGTGCACTTGATTATGCCAAGAGAAATGGAAATGAAGAGTGTATAAATATACTTATTGATTCTGGTGCAAAATAAAAATGGGGCCTTGGCTTGTACTTTAAAAGAAAAGGTAGGATTTTAGAGCAAGAGAAAAAAACAAATTCTTGTTTTTCAGCATGGTCGGTAGAAGTGTTAAGTGGGACTCTTTTTAAAGAACCAAGGCCATCCAACCATTGATACTTTAATTAAAGCAATGCACGTGCCAACTTTTGAACTGATTCACTCAAGTAAATTCAAATAGTTAATCGAGGTGCATAATGCGTCCTGAGGTCAAAATGAACTCATTTCAAAATAGTTCCTTGATGTCAAAGCGCACATTGCGGCGCATCATGCGGAGATTATTTTAGAAATTTAGATAGAACAGGATCTAGCTTTTGAATGATCTCACTAGAGCTTTCTGTGAACGGAGAAAGAGATAATCGTAGAACATTAGTCGAAGAAATATCATCTAATCCATAGGCTTTTGCCACTCGAGAAGGCTTTATAATACCAGAAGCACATGCTGAGCCACTTGATCCGCAGATACCGGCCATATCAAGTGCCATCATAAGGGTATTAATATCTCGCTCACCTATACTAAAGAAGATTGTCGTGGCATTACGGCCTTTAGCATTAGCACCAATTACCGTAATCTCATTTTTGAAGTTTTCTAATAACCATTTTTCAATTTCGACTTTGGCATTATTTACTTTATCGTAATCAAATTTTTCAAGATTGTATTCAAGAGCTAGCTTAATAGTATTTGTACCAAATGCATTCTCCGTTCCCGAACGCATGGCCTTCTGTTGACCGCCTCCACGTATAAGTGGAGTCCAATTAGACTTTGTCGAGATAAGGGTAAAGCCAACACTTTTCATGGCACCAAATTTGTGGCCAGAAAATGTATAGTAATCAAGACCTAAAGGAAGCTTTTGCCAATCTTTAACCTTAGAAACAAGTTGAACACAATCAATATGGACAGTTGCACCTGTCTCATTCTTTATCTCCAACACTTCATTTAAATCCCAAACAACACCGCTTTCATTATTTACGTAAGTGAAATTAATAAGCTTATCACCCTCAAGTCCTTTTAAGGCCTTAATAACTTCTTCTTTATTGAAGTCACCATCCTTAGTATTTAAAACTTGAAACGTACCACCTAATATTTCTACGTGCTCTCTTTGATTGACCATACTAGAATGATCGCTATCAAAGCATAGAACATGAAATGGCCTCTTTGCTTTTAATGAATTGAAGCTAAAGCCTTTTACAACACTATTAATGGCCTCTGTTGCACCTGAGTGAAAGAAGACATCGTATTCCCTAGCATTAAAAGTTGATTGAATTGTATCAATTGTTGCATTGATAAGAGATTTCGACTTTCTACCTAATTGATGGGTAGAGGCCGGATTACCAAAGCATGCGGCCCCCTTAGTGAGCCAATCTTCAACTGGTTTCACTAAGGGGGCCGTAGCATTATAATCTAGATAAAGACAATTATTGATTAATTTCACCTAAGCCTGATCTGATTCCTGAAGCGTACTCGCTAAATGCACTTTCTGTAGATGTGCTTTGAGTTTGAGCTTCAACTGTTTGTGAAGGTTGCTCATTAGTGCGCTCTTCGTTACCTCTTACTTCAGACTCAACCTCACCTGATTTTCTAATAAGGTCACCTAAAGAAGTTGTCGATAGGTATTCGCTCATAATGAAACCAAGGTTTTGGAAATAATTCTTTGATAAGTGGAACTCTACTGTATTTGCTTGTTCAGCTTCTGTTCCAAGAATATCCTTAGCAGGGTTGATGTTTTCACCAACACATTCAAGAACATCTTTAATTGTAATTTCTTCCATCGAACGAGCAAGAACATAACCACCACCTGGTCCTCTTACAGACTTAACTGCTTGACCATTTCTTAGCTTTCTAAAAAGCTGCTCAAGATAGTGTAGTGAAATGTTTTGTCTTTCTGAAATTTCCTGTAGTCTAACAGGGTTACCGTTGCTGTTTGTAGTTAGATCAAGCATTGCTCTAACTGCGTAGCGTCCTTTCGAAGTGAGTCTCATTGGTCTTCCTCCATAAATCCAAATGTTAAATAAAAAATTAGTTTTTTATACTTTAAGCAAGTGTGTGCTAATCAGGAGTCGCTTTCCATGCTATCCTTTCCTTGAAAGACCTTATCTATAAAATCTTTCTTCCTAAATATTATGTCAGCCCATCAGACTTAAAGTCAACTCGATTTAATCAATTATTATGAAAAAATATTTTTCATTTAATATATCTATAGAAAGCTAATAAATTCAGATACTTGAAGGCAAAAAAGAGGCAAGTAAATCTATTTAAAAACAGACTTACTCGGTTATTTCTGCCCACTTGTTAGAAGATGTTAAAAAATAATTTTTTTCAGAAAGTAGTTTCTTGAGGCTTCATCGTGTCCATCTTTAACTTCATTGCTTTCAATGTCTAATTGAAAATAATGGAAATCATCTGAGAGTTCACGATAAATATCACGAATATAGTCTTTTCCCCATTCTACTAGAAAGTACTTCTTCTCTTCTAAGTACATAGGAAGTTCTAAATGCATGATCTCTTCTGCTGTTTCAAGACGATAGAAGTCAGCATGGACAACTTCTCCGCAATCATTGATTAGAGAATATGTTGGAGATCCAGAATTATCTTCACCAAGAAAAATATTTGTAAAAGTTGTCTTACCTGCACCAACTGGCCCATTTAAAACAACGATTGCTGGCTCTTTTAATGATTCTTTTAATTCGACAATAATATTTGAAATATCGCTTTGGTAAACTTTCTTCCAATGTCTAACGTCTTTGTAGTCAAACAACGGTTTCTCCTTAAAATTCATTTAAGAATATTTTCAACGATTAAAATTTTTAAAGCAACGAAAGGAAAAGCATTCCTTACTTAATTGGATGGTTTCTAAACAAATTAAGCATATCAGAAGTCACATTAGCTATTCCGCTAAAGACGGCCTGAGATACAATCCAGTGACCAATATTATATTCAACAAATAAACCCTGCTCTAAAAGAGGTTTTACACTCTCCATCGTAAGGCCATGACCAGCATGGAAGGAAACCCCACTATCTTCAAGATAATTGAAGCATTGAACATATTTTTCTAAATGAGGATTTAAGTCACCTTCTTTTAAAAAGTCGATTGCATAAGCACCTGTGTGAATTTCTACAGCATCGGCCTTCAAGTCAATACATCTTTGCATTACTTTAGTATCAGCTTCTACAAAGAGTGAAATTTTCGTATTTGGTGTCTTTTCGCGAAGATAATTCATTGAATCTTGTACCTTAGAAAAGTTATCACTCAATAGATCAAGACCACCTTCAGTTGTCTTCTCTTCCCTTTTTTCAGGAACAAGACAAATCCACTCTGGCCTAAAGTCTGCTGCTATCTCAACAATCTCTTTGGCACATCCTATTTCTAGATTAAGTGGTTTTTCATAGCGTTTTGTTACGGCCATAACACTTGTTAAGTCAGTATCTTGAATATGTCTTCGATCTTCTCTTAGGTGGATTGTAATTTGATCCGCACCGGCCTTTAATACATGAGCAGCTGCATCGGCAACGCTTGGATAACCTTCATCGCGTTGTTGTCTTAACGTTGCAACATGATCAATATTAACACCTAATCTAGCTATATTCTTTGTACTCATTACGCTATTTCCTTTTTAAGAGCGGCAACCAGACGATCACATACCGCTTCAATTAGAGCACTGCTCTTTCCTTCAACCATTACTCGAGCAAGAGGCTCTGTTCCTGAATAACGGAAAATAACACGCCCTTCATTTCCAAGCTCTTCCTCACAAGCTCTTAATTCTTTTTCAAAGCCAGGCATCTCTTCAATGCTTTTCTTTTGAGAAACTGAAACATTCTTAAGGATTTGAGGATATAATTCAATTTCTTCAGAAAGTTCATTTATTGATTTCTTAAAGTAAAAAGTTGCTTCTATGGCCTTAAGTGCAGCAAGTGTTCCATCCCCTGTCGTTGCATGCTCTAGGAAGATGATGTGACCAGAAGGCTCACCACCTAAAAGGGCATTTTCGCTCTTCATATATTCCATGATATAGCGATCACCAACTTTAGTGCGATGAAAGTTAAGGCCAAGTTTCTTCAGATAATTCTCAAGTCCTAAGTTCGACATTATTGTACCAACAACAGTGTCTCCCTTTTTTAGTTTACCTTGATCAAGAAGTAACTTAGCAAAAATTCCAATTAGTCGGTCACCATCAATTAATCCACCGTTCTTATCAATCACCTGAATACGATCAGCATCACCATCAAGACAGAAGCCAATGTCAGCACGAAGCTTTACAACTTCATTTGCAGCCTCTGAAGGATGAAGACTTCCACAATTTAAATTAATATTTTCACCGTTTGGATTTACTCCAATTGAAAAAACTTCTGCTCCAAGCTCACTCATAACAAGAGGAGCGACTTTATAACTAGCACCATTGGCACTATCTACAACGACTCTCATTCCTGTAAGGTCACATTCTTCAGCGATTGCTGATTTCACGTGAACAACGTATCGCCCTTCAACACCTTCTAACCTCTTAGCACGGCCAATTTCACCACCAACCTTTGGCGGGATAAGCTTAGGATTTAATACTAGTTCTTCAAGCTCAAGCTCAACTTCATCAGGAAGCTTAAAACCATGAGCATCAAATATTTTAATTCCATTATCATCAAAATCATTATGAGAGGCCGAGATCATAATTCCAGCATCTGCTCTCATGGAAGTCGTAACAAAAGCCACGCCAGGAGTTGGAAGAGGTCCCGTAAAAATAACTCGTCCACCTTGAGAAAGTACTCCAGCAGAGAAAGCTTGTTCAATCATATAGCAGCTTAAACGAGTATCTTTTCCGATAATGATTAGAGGTGCTTTCTTATTTTCATTTTTCTTTTGAAAATAAAATGTTACTGCACGGCCTAGTGCCGTTGCGATCTCAGGAACCATTGGGTAAATATTAGCTTTTCCTCTAATTCCATCTGTTCCAAATAATTTTCTTTCACTCATTTTAACGACTCACTTTTATTACTTCTGGGTGTATTTTTAATAAGTGCACATCATCCGGGAGTTCGGCCCTTAAACGAATATTTGCACTTTTACCCATATCTGCAGGAATATCTGCATAAATCTTTATATCACTTTCTTTAATTTTATCATTTCCTGTCTTTAATACATCTAGGGAAACTTTTCTCACTCGAGAGCGAAATTTAATATTAGGTGCGACAAAAAGAATAGGAATATTCTTTAATGTTAAATTGGCTTTTTGCGGCCTAATATCATATTTAAACTTTACG
Organism: Halobacteriovorax sp. BALOs_7; assembly: GCF_003612895.1. Taxonomy (GTDB): domain Bacteria; phylum Bdellovibrionota; class Bacteriovoracia; order Bacteriovoracales; family Bacteriovoracaceae; genus Halobacteriovorax_A; species Halobacteriovorax_A vibrionivorans. The sequence continues at coordinate 1,782,863 of NZ_CP027772.1, forward strand.
ATATTCTTTTCCCCGTATCTTAAGAAGTCTGGCAGCTCTTCAAGTTCAACTTGGGCCTCACCTTGTCCAGTGTACTCAGATAGATCAATCATACGAGTTTTAACAAGCCCTACTCCTCGCATAATATCTCTTGCTCCTTCAATTCTAACTTTAGAAGGCTGAACATCGGCCGAAATAAGCTTCAAGTCCTTCGGGAGATTATTTGTATAATTTAATTTTACTGGGACATTCTTATAAATGAGTTTATCAAGGTTTATGGTTACATATTTTGGAGAAATTTCTACAACTTCAACACCAAAAGGGACAACCAGATCACTATCCTTAATCGTATACTTTATTCTTTTAGTATTGCGCTTTACCTTCAATTTCTTCAAATCAATTTGAAACTTTAAATGATCATCACCATGAAAGTCCTTTAAAAAGGCCCTTGCACCTTTTAGTTTGACATGAATCTCTTTTGCAGAAACAGATGTAACATCAACACTTGTTGCAGGAAGCACACTTAGATTATAGATCCTCTCAGTTTCAATTGGCTCAGAGTTTACAACGTAGAACCATAGAAAAACGGCCAGCGCTAAACTTGTTAGGATAAGAAATTGGTTTTGTAAGAATTCAAATAGTCGACTATTTTCAATTTTACGTAACATCTCTAAACTCCCTGTCCTGTAAGATGAGTTTGTGAATCAAGCCTTTTACCTGACCAAGCTTTCTTAAGAAGTACACGTAATTCGTTTTCGTTATGACAATATAAGAACTCTCCATTATAGCAAAGTTTGATTTTTCCAGTCTCTTCACTAACGATAATTACAATAGCATCTGAAACTTCTGAGATACCAAGAGCGGCCCTGTGGCGTGTACCAAAGTGGCGGTCAATTTCAATATTCTTAGATAGAGGAAGAAAACATCCAGCGGCCAGAATCTTTCCAGCACGTAAAATGATTGCTCCATCATGAAGTGGAGAAATCGTTTGGAAAATTGAATAAATTAAATCAGAGTGAACCTGAGCATCTAAGACAGTTCCAGTGTCGATATAATTTTGTAGTCCATTTTTTCTTTCAACAACAATTAGTGCACCAGTTCTCTCTTTTGATAATGCCGTAACACTTTTTATAACTTCTTCAAGGTCGTAATTAACAGGAGAACGATCGAAGAAGTTAAACATCTTACGTCCAGTACCAACAGTCGCAAGTGCTGCTCTTAATTGATCTTGAAAGATAACGATGAAAATGATGAAAATATAATCAAAAAAGTGTTCTAAAATCCAATTAACAGTGTAGAGATTATAATTAATTCCTAAGAAGTAAAGAATGGCCAAAAAAACCATCCCCAATAATACTTGAATTGCTCTGGTACCTTTTACAATCTTTAATACTTGATAGATCATAAAAGCGACAATTCCCATATCGAAAAAGTCTTTTATACTGAGCTGCTTTAATAGCGTGGAGAATAAAGTCATATATAATTCTTTTATTATTAATAATATTAAATGTTTGGAGTTTAATGATGCCTATAAAAACGCAGATAGTAAACACATCAGGGGAAGGCTTTTATAATATTACAAAAGAAATTCGTCACTGCGCAAAAGAGCTTAACCCACAAGAGCGTGATGGAATCCTTGTTTTACAAATTCAACATACGAGCGCGGCACTATGTGTTAACGAAGCATTTGATCCAAGTGCAAAAGAAGATATGGAAAACTTCTTAAAATATCTTGTTCCAAGAGACTTAAGCTTCATCACACATACGGCAGAAGGCCCAGATGACTCACCTTCACACATGAAGTCTATTCTTATGCAAACAGGACTGACCCTAATTATTGAAGATGGAGAATTTGATATTGGCAGATGGTCGGGCATTTATCTTTGTGAGTTTCGAGATCACAAGCAAGAAAGAAAAGTAAAAGTGAAATTTATAGAGGGATAAATAACAAAGGCCTCATAAAGAGGCCCTGTTATATAGTTTTGTTTTTTATTTTATTAAATCAATAGTTTAATGAATTACTTTGTTGATTCGTAGATTGCTTTAAATCCTTCAAAGTCTCTAGCAGCGATTTCCGCAAGCATCTTTCTGTTGATTTCAACATTGTTCTTCTTAAGCTGTCCCATGAACTTTGAATAAGAAGTACCAAGAAGCTTAGCAGCTGCAGAGATTCTAACGATCCAAAGCTTTCTCATATCTCTTTTAAGAAGCCTTCTACCGATATATCTGTAGTGTAATGCTCTTTTTACTGTTTCAGAAGCGTGATAGTACTTAGTTCTTCTTGAAAAGTGAAAACCTTTCGCTAATTTAAGAACCTTGTTTCTTCTCGCTCTTGCTTTAAAACCTCTTCTAACTCTAGACATAATTTACTCCATTTTTTTGACGTTTGGGGGTTAACTCATTAATCGTCAACTCTTGTACTTCCCAAAAATCAGGTTAAAAAAACAAATTGTTTTGTCGATTTATAGTTTCGACCAACTTAATTTTTGAATTGCTTGCGCTTAGTTTTTTGCAGCGTAAGGTAACATTCTTTTTACACGACCAGTATCTGAAGCGTGAACGTAATCTGTTTTACCAGCTCTTTTCTTCGCATCAGTTGGTTTCTTTTCAAGAATGTGTCTTAGGTTTGCTCTTTTTCTTTTGAACTTACCGTTACCTACTGGCTTAAATCTTTTAGCAGCAGCTCTTCTTGTTTTCATTTTTGGCATTAAATACTCCTTAAATTTTTCTGTGTTAAAACACAGATCGAGAATTCAACAAAATATAACAAAACTATAAGTGCATATTTGTAGCAGGTTTGCACACTTAATGCAAAGGATAATCATCTTTTAGTAAAAAAATATCAGGTACTTAGGAAGTATATGAGAAGAAGTGCCTGACGTAAAATCAAGCACTTACATATAAAAAAGAGTTATTTCTTTTTAACAGGGGCAACGATTGTAATAATACGATTCCCCATCATCTTAATTGGAGACTCAATAGCAGCTGAGGCTTCTTCGCAAACTCCTGCAAGAATCGACTCAAACTTCTCTTTCCCCATATCTTTATAGGCCATTTCACGTCCACGAAATTGCATAACAAATTTTACTTTGTCGCCATTTTCAAGGAATTTGTAGGCCTTCTTAAGCTTAGTTTCAAGATCATGTGCTTCAATATTTGGACGCAGCTGAATTTCTTTAAGTTGAACCTTAGCTTGCTTCTTCTTTGCTTCAGCAGCTTTTTTCTGTTGTTCGTACTTAAACTTACCGTAGTCCATTAGCTTTACAACAGGTGGCTTAGCTGTTGGTGCGATCTCGATGAGATCAACGCCAAGTTCTTCAGCAATTTCACGTGCCTTATCAATAGAAACGACTCCATACTGTTCTTCATCACTCATTAGACGACATTCTGGAATTCTGATTTGGTCATTCGTTCTAGGGCCTCTCTCTTTTCTTCTACCCCTTCCACCTTTAAAATTGTTGCTAATAAAACACCTCCGGAAATAAGACCAATTATTAGCGGTTGGTCTCATAATAAATAAATATCAAGAATTGATCATATACAATTCTAATAGTTTACAATTGTGATTGCAAACATAACAAAAAATATTCCTCGAGTATACATTAATGAAGGAGATATTTCTCATAAAAAACCTGATAATCCCCTTCATGTGAAGATATTCGTAAAAAATAGTCCTCATCTATACCTAAATCATTAAATAACTCAGAAATCTTCTTATATTCTCTTAACTTTTCTAGGCCAATCTCTACACTTTCAATATCTCCAGAGTTTAGATCCTTAGTTATAAGATTCTTATTCTGTATATTACCTATAATAGGAATCCCTACAATATACTCTAAGTCCTGCTTTTCATCCCTACTAACGAGAAGATAGAGTTCATCGTATTTGAAATGAATGAGATTGCCATGGACTATTTCAGACATTAAATGGGCCGCCTCAGAGAAAATGCTGCCTAATTCTTTATGAGTGGCCCCGTGAACCAATCGAATATTTCCAATTTTTCTAATATTTTTATCTTTACCTAAATCCATTTAGTCCTCGTGAGTCTCATCATCTGGTTCAATATGGATTAAAATATCAATATCGCGACAATAATCCTTAAGTAGTGATCTTAAGCGATCTTCAACCTCATGTGAAATTTCATGGGCCTTAGTTAATGAGAGCTTAGGATCAAGTAGAAGATGAAAGTCTATTTGCATCCAGGTCGTATTTCCACGCGCTCTAAACTCATGTATATCACGGACATATTGCATATCCTCTAATGCTTTTAGATAACGATCCTTAATAACTGGTGATACATCAAGAAGATCATTTAAATTATCTAATGTAATTTGAATCGCTAGATAAAAGAGGTAGAAGATAATAAGTCCACCAACAATATAGTCGACAATAAAGATTTCAAACTTAGCACAAACTATTGAGATAAGAACACCAATACTAATGACCATATCACCGAACGTGTGCCCGCTATCTGCAATTAAAATCTTAGAATTTAACTCACGCCCTTTTCGACCTTCATAACTTGATACAAATGCACTTACTGCAATTGAGATGAGTATTGATAATATTGGGATGGCCCCGAATAAACCTCTGGTCTGCTCCCCAGAAAAAACAAAGTCGTGATAATCAATACCTAATTTAATTGAAGAACCAAATAACATTAGAGCAATAATTAGTGCTCCAAGATTTTCGAATTTATAATGGCCGTAGTTATGTCTACGATCACTTGGCTTTGCAGCGATTGCTATGGTGATTAAACCTAAGATATTTGAAGAGCCATCAAAGAGTGACTCAATCCCAGAAGATCTAAGAGAGAGAAAATCAAATTGAATACCGGCAAAGAGCTTAATTAAAGCGACTGCGATATTTAGGAAGAAAGTTATTAGTAAAACTTTCTTTATCGCACTTTCTCTTGATAGTAATTCAGTCTTCAAAGGCAACCTTTTAGTTATACCACTTTAAAATTAAGTTTGAGTTGGTCTAATAGAATCTTCTCAGTAGACTCGATAAAATCAGCGAGTTTATCTCTATCTGCTACGTAGTAAGAATTGTCTTCGTAACCTAAAACACCGACTTGTTCAAAATACTGCAGAGCAGTTTTCATTAATTCAACATTTTGGCTTTCTGGAAAACGAATGACTCTTTGAGTTTGAATTTCTGCATTATAAACATCCGCAAATCGCTTCATATAATCGGCCGTCTTAAAAGAGACATTATTCTTTTGAAAACTTTCTAACGTCAAGGCCGATACAAAGTATGCTTCGTTTATATAAGTAAGAGAGCGAGCAAAGATACTTAATTTGGAAGCGACCTCATAGAGATCTTTATTAGTGAACTCAATGGCCTCGTTTAAATTAGCAATATCTCTTCCCACAACATTACTTAGTATCTTAAGAGTCTTTGAATAGTATTGTTTTACAGTTGGTAAATAAAACTCCATCTTCAATAAGCTTCTTTGCTTAATGAAGAATTGTTTTAAACAATCAGCATTTTCAATCTCTCCACTAAAAACATTAAACCAAGCAAGTGATATGGTCCAAGGTATAATGAAGTGATGAACTATTGTATTTTTGAAAAAGAGAAGCTCTCCTCTTGAGTCCTTCTTAATTGAATAAAATAGAGAAGATCCAACTTCCTTTTGTCCGATAACATCAACTTTATTATTACCAATAAGGATGTCCATTGCACGGCCAATAGAGTCTTCTAATAGAGAGTCTTTTAAACCATCAGTAAAAGGAATATCATATGACTTACAATATTCTAAAATTGCCTGAGCTTTTAATATGATATCTGTCCACTTAAGAGCACCTGTTGGCTCATCAAGAAGAATTAGAACAAGTAAGTTAGTCGGCGTGATAACCATTTGATCACCAACACTTCTAAAACATTTAAATGCAAGGTCTCTTACATGCTTCTTATTCTCATCTGGATCATCTAATTTATATGCATATTGAGGCTTACCAAGATTGATATGTATTTTACCAAATTGATAGGCCATAAGTTTTAGAAGGCCAAAGAGTTGTCCTGTCGACTCTTTCTTTTTCTTTCCACCCATCATCTCTTTTGCCAGTGCTTTTTGCTCTGGAACATACTCATGAGCAATACTTACAGGAACAAATGCTAATCCTCTCTCTTTTGCATTTGGAAGATGTGAATGTGCCTCTAGTAGCATTTGGTATAGGCCGTATTTTGGTGGCCTAAGTTTTCCAGAGCGAGTACGCCCACCTTCAAAGAAGAATTCAATGGGCTCTTTCCTTTTTAATAAAGCAAAGAGGTAGGCTTCCATAGTAAATTTATAGAGAATGTCGTTTTGAAAGCTTCTTCTGATAAAGAAACATCCAGATTTTCTAAATATTTTACCAATTGGGAATATATTTAAGTTATCACCACCTGCAACATAGAGCATGCGTTTGTATTCTTTAAAGAATTTGTAATTAATAGCAATATAATCGGCATGTGATTGATGATTTGGAACGAGAACGACACTGTCTTTTTCAAGCAAAGCTCGAAGATCAGTGTCATTTTCTTTGTAACTGATACCATCATAAAGTCTTGGTAAAGTAGCATCAAAGAACTTTTCCATCGACTTCATATATGAAGGTGAGTTAATTGCACGCATTTCTTTAAAGTTTGCAATTACTTTCTTCCTAGTCGCTTCAGGATCTTTACTATCACTGATGCGTTTTACGATCTTAGGATAACTTAATAAGTCATCTAGGATATCAGTTTGCATAGAGCGGCCTTTTATTGTTTTCCGTGTGGTTTACTCTCTGCCATACCAGAAGATGACATTTCCATAAATAATCCGGCTTCACTCATTTGATCAAGTTGATCAACACCAAGATAAGTCATCCCTGAGCGAATACCACCTGTAAGTTCATTGATAATATTCTCAACTGGCCCTTTACAAGGAATCATTGTATCAACACCTTCTGCGGCCATACCTTTAGGAAGCTCCCCACGCCAAGAAACTTGAGCGGCCTTTGAAGCCATTCCACGATATTCTTTCATTCCACCTTTAACTTCTCCTGGAGTTTCTAATGCTCCTGAGAGAAGTGATCCGGCCATACATGAATTAGCTCCAGCACATAATGCTTTTACCATGTCTCCAGAGTTCTTAAGTCCACCATCTGCGATAACAGGGATCCCTGCTCTCTGTGCTTCTGCAACACACATTGCAACAGCTGTTAATTGTGGAACGCCATGACCTGTAATGATACGTGTTGTACACATACTTCCAGGACCGATACCAACTTTAACAGCATCAGCACCTTTATCAATCATACGCTTTACACCATCTGGTGTTGCAACATTACCTGCAATAACATCAATTGATGGATAATTTTTCTTAATATACTCGAGAACTTCCATCATCATAATTGAATCACCATGAGCGATATCAACAGTTAGAATTTCTACTCCTAATTCAGCAAGTAGGTCTGCTCTCTTTTTTCCCTCATCCTTAACACCAACAGAAGCTGCGATTGGAAGAGAGATAGAATGTTCTTTGAAATATTTTTGAATTGCTTTTACATCTTCAACTTGTTGCTCAGGAGACATGAAACGATGAAGAATACCAACGCCACCTAGACGCCCCATCTCCATTGCCATCTCTGGCCCTGTAACTGTATCCATATTTGCAGCAATAATTGGAATATCAATTGAATGGTTCTTAGTAATTTTTGTTTTTAAATTCGTGTGTCTGCGAGAAGAAATCTCTGAATACCTAGGAATTAATAAAACGTCATCAAAAGTTAAACCTTTTCCACGACTTAAAATACCATTTGCTTTGAATGTTAAATCCATACTCTCCCCTAAAATAACAATCCCGTGTGTGTAATTTCAACGTCATAATATCATTGTCGAAAAGACACACACAAGGGAATTTTAGGTTTTATCTGAAAGTATAAAGACGATAACGTGATGAAATAAAAGCTAAAAACTCATCGTCATAGCTCATGTGACCAAATACGGCCGAGTAGGCAGAACCTAAGTCAAACTCTTGTTTGATCATTCCATTAGAGTCGATGAAAAAAGCAGTTTTACCAACTGTTGTGACAACAACACCACCCTTCCAAGGAGCGAGAGACGACACTGCTTCATCTGAAAGTTTCACTCTCTTATATTCTTGAAATTGTTTATCAATATAAATGAGTTCACCATTAACGCTACCAAAGACCATATTTTGGCCGTTACCAATTTCTAGGCCAGCGCGGTTTGTACGGAAGTTCAATTTCTTAAAAAGAACACCAGACTTCGGCACGATCACTTCGGTACGATCATCAACTGAGCCAACAAGGATCTTTTCATTAAAAATGACAGGTCGCATATCAACATCAACAAATTTTTGCCCAGGGCTTAGCCTTCTTTCCCAAAGTACTTGACCTTCTTCAAGAGAGAAGCAGACGAAGTATCCATCAGCAAAACCTGCGTATAAGCGCCCATCAAGTATTAATGGTGTTGAAGCGCGCTGAACTGTTGAGTAGTATGGAACAGATCTCTTGTAAGACCAAATAACGCGACCAGTATAAACATCAATACTAAATAATTTATGATTTCGAGTATGAATGAATAATCGGCCATTTGATGTAACAGGAGTTGAATCGATTCCACCATCTAGGTCAAACTCATAAGCGAGCTCGCCCTTATTGAGGTCTCTTGCATAAACTCGTCCAGTATCATCACCAAAGATCAATAGATTTTCAAAAATAATTGGAGCGCTTGTCATTTGCCCTTTAATCTTGTGTGTCCAAATTAGGCGGCCATTTTCAACATTATAAGCATTAAAATTACCACGGCCATCAGCAGCATAGAGAATTCCATCAGCAATTAGTGGTGAAGATAATGAAATCGGAAGATTTCCAGACTCGTAACTTGGCTCTAGATTCTTAGTCCAAGTAAGAGTTAGAGGGTCCACCTCAAGCTTCTTGCCTTCTAACTTACTTGTTACTTTTTTTATGCTTGAACAAGAGGCAAGCAAAGTGGCCATTGCTATGACCACTAAAATATTACGATATAACTTCATAAATTCCGCTTATTTGATTGTATTTAAGTGATATTTAGCTAACGACTTATATACATTTTCAGTTGTTAGAGTAAGGACTCTTTCAAAGTGTCCTTTGGCCGAAGCAGTGTCACCTTTTGCAAGGTAGCTACGTCCAAGTTCAAGTTCAATTCGACCCATTGATAGTGCACGATCATTACTTTTAAGTTCTTTAAGTGTCGCAATTGCTCCATCGTAGTCTTTTAAATCTTGCTGTATCACTGCCTTTCGGACATTGATAAAATATGATTGTAATGAATTAGATGCGCTTATTAGACTAATAATTTCAAAAGCTTCTTGATTTTGACCTTTATTCGTTAAGTGATCTACGGCCAATAAAGTTGTTGAAATAGCAGCAGAGCTATCACCAAACTCACCAAGAATAGTTTTTAGCTCAGAAACCATTGCGGCAGAGTCGATCTCACCTTTTTTAAACTTCTCTAAACTTCCAGTTTCAAAGCTATAAAGAGTTTGGGCAGCTTTCTCATTTTGTTGGTTTTTAACATATGAAAAAATACCGTAACCTGCAGTCGCACCGATAATAAGTAAGATTAATCCAATAACCAATGCCTTATTCTTAGCGATAAAAGCACCAAGCTCAGTTGAATTTAATTCAGAATTTAGGCCTTCATTTGGCGCTACTTGTGTTGTCATCCATTACCCTCTAGTTAAAAATTTTTATCATTTTAATAAATAACATTGAAAGTTGTCAAAAATACATGAGTATTGTTAGAATTAAATTAATTAATTTCATAAAGGATTATTACGCACCATGAAAAGGATTTCATTTTTAATAATTACCTTATTTATTTCACTTAACTCTTTTGCCATTGAAAGAGTAGGAAGATTAGGAGTTGGTTTTTCAAATACTATCTCTGACTCTATCCCTTCTCTGTCAATCAAGGTCCAAAGAAGCTCGACATTCTCATATGGAGCAATTTTTGGAGTAAACACTGCTGACGACGGTGGATGGCACGGAGGAATTCGACTTTACCGTAATATCTTTGATGAACCGTATCTCACATTTTATACGGTTGGCGCCGCGACATTGATCAACCAAAAAGTACCTGGCCAAGATAGCGAATCAGGATTTCAAGGCGATGTAGGACTTGGAGCAGAGTTTTCTCTACAAGGAATTGACAGCCTAGGCTTTAGCGTTGAATTTGGCGTACGCTTCAAAAATCTGGATGACTTTGAAGTTACGACAATGGGTGAAAACTTCTTAAATGCAGGTATTCACTTTTATCTTTAAATTGGAATTATTGAATGCATATATCTAAATACATGGCCTTCATTCTTGTCTTCATATTTGCAATTGTGTCTCCACAATTTACAAAGGCACAAGATGGGATGATCGGTGCAGATGATGACTTAAATATCGGTGGCGATATTTTCTCAGATTTTAATGAAGACCTACAAGAACAACAAATCTATGAAGATGAACGTTACTACAAATACGGACGCTTCTTTTCATTCTCAATGGGTATTGGTTACACAACTTGGGATGGCAATCGTGGAAAGATGTATGAGGATCTACCTCCTACTTTCAACCTAACAGTTCAATACTTCTCAGACTTTCAATCGGCATGGAATATTGGTTTTGCATATTCTAAGCACAATATAAGTTTAACAAAGCCGACTCAAGGAATCAGTAGTGCAGCATCAATCGATATTTCAATGCTTCGCATGTACTTTGGATACCGTTACTATATCGACACTTCAAACCTTGGTACGGCCATAACTTATTCAAATCCTTATATAACGGCGAGATTTGAATATTGGTATGAACAAGAAAAGATTGAAACTGTAGGTGAAAAAAAAGAAGACAGCTTTGGTGGCGCAGGTGTTGCACTAGGTGGCGGACTTGAATTTCCAATAAAAATAAAAGAATCATATGTGAATATTGAAGGACTTCTTCACACTGTAGCTCTACAAGATGTGCGTACGATAAAATACGCATCTAAGGATGGAGGGCCTGGTGTGCCTGATTTATCAGGGTTCGCTTACTCACTAACAGTTAATTATGTTTGGAATTGGTAGAAACAATAATCTCATTGAGCTTTAGCTCGATGATGATCGCAAAGCGCAAACTTAATTTGCATAAAATAAAAGGATGTATTTATGAATCGTTTAAACTCAGATTTAGGTTGGTTATGGCTTAGAATCACAGTTGGACTAGCGATGCTACTTGGGCATGGTTGGGGAAAACTTGCAGGCTTTAGTACTCTAATGACAAAATTCCCAGATCCAATTGGACTTGGTTCACCTTTTGCACTTTCTGCAACAGTATTTGCAGAAGTGTTTTGCCAGATTTTTATTATCATCGGATTTAAAACAAGATGGTTTGCTGCAATTTCAGCAATTACTATGCTTGTAGCGGCTTTTGTCGTTCACGCAAGCGATCCATTCTCTGGAAAAGAAAAGGCCATAATGTATGCAATTATATACATCGGACTCTTTTTCTCTAATGGTGGTAAATATTCAGTTAAAGCATAATCTTAAGCTCCCACAAGGGAGCTTTTTTTTTCATTAAATACTAAGATCATATTATGAAAAAAATTGATTCAAGAGAACTTTTACAAAAGCTTCCACCTTTAACAAAAGAATCAAATAAGTACAGTTTTGGTCACGTTGTAATTATCGGTGGGAATGTCGGTTATGCAGGAGCAGTCAAGCTCTGTGCACAAGCAGCTCTGCGCTCAGGATCAGGTTTAGTTACTGTCCTTACAAGGCAAGAGAATGTTTCTTCAATTGTTTCAACAAGAGCTGAGCTAATGGTGCGAGGTTTTGACACACAAACTTCTGGAATCAATCAGGCCAGACCAATCCTAGAAAAAGCAGATGCTATCGTTATTGGCCCTGGCCTTGGAAGAGACGAATGGGCAAACCATATATGTTCAATGATTGAAGATTTCACGGCACCAAAAGTTTTAGATGCTGACGCTCTTTGGAACCTATGCCAAAGAAGTGAAAAGCAAAGATATCAAAATGCAATAATCACCCCTCATTTTGGCGAAGCCGCACGTCTTCTAAATTGCACGAGTGAAGAAATTAGAAAAGATAAAAAAGAAGCAGCTAAAAGTCTTCTACAAATAAGTGAATGCGTTGTCTTAAAAGGAGACCATTCTCTTATCGCAAATGATCAAGATATCTATGAAAACGATACAGGAAATTCTATCTTAGCAATGGCCGGGACAGGAGATATTCTAGCAGGAATTATCGGAAGTTTCCTAGGCCAAGGCCTGAGCTTAACTGAAGCAACTTGTCTTGGTACTTGGGTGCATGGCAAGGCCAGTGACTTATTAAGGGAAAATACAAGAGGAATACGAGGAAGTATAGCCTCTGACCTCTTTCCTTATATTCAAGAGGTCATTGGCTAATATCTATTTTATTTTGAAACTTTTTTCATACGCTTTTGAAGATCTGTCCCTGTTCTAAAGATCAGGTGAATCGGCGTATTATCAAGCGGGAAGGCCCCTCTTAAACCGTTTTTAAGGTAGCGTCGGTAGTTTTCAGGAATTCCACGTGACTTATTTGTGTAAAATAAGAACGTTGGTGGATTCGCTTTAATTTGAGAAGCGTATTTAACACGGAATCTCTTACCACGAGAACCTTTAAGGATAATAGGATGTCTTTCAATAAGCTCAAATACGAAACGGTTAAGCGCACCTGTTGCGATATTTTGTCTTCTAATGAAAATCGTTTTCGTAAGAATCTTCTTAAGACGCTTAAGACCTCTTTTATGCTTTGCTGAGATTGGAATAATATCGCAATAATTAAGCCATGGAAGTTTATCGCGAATATCAAGAAGCCATTCTTTACGTGATTCTTGATCTCTAAACTTATCACCCATCAGATCAACTTTATTTAGACAAACAATTACAGAAGCACCTTTTTCTATAGCGATATCAAGAAGACGCTTATCTTGGTGTGAAACACCTTTTGTTGCATCAATCATATAGATACAAATATCACTATCAGCAATACTTCTTAGTGAGCGATAAACTGATTGTGACTCAACAAAGTCATCAATTTTCTTTTGCTTTCTAATTCCTGCAGTGTCTACGATGTGAATTGAGCGCCAGAAACTTCCTTCAGAAACTTCTTGCTCATCATCTACTAATTCTTGCTCGACTTCTTCACCAGTAGCTTCTTCACCGAAAACCTGTGCTTCCATACGATTAGCAGATGTTTCATCCAGCTGCTCATCCTGCTCGAGCATTACATCCTCAAGACCTTCAAGCTCATAGCTATCAGTATCTAACTCTTCTTCAACATCATAAGATGAAACAAGTTCGTTATAGAGATCAGGATTATTCTTTTTAAAGTCTTCGTATTGAGACTGAAGAAGATTATCATTTTTAAAATGCTCTTTTGCTTGATCAAGCTTTCTAGCATCATCTCCAAGGTAGATATCAAAGTATCCATCAATTGGATCAACTGTAGTTCCAGCAATATCAGAAACGAGAGCACGTTCACTTCCAAGAAGTTGATTTAGTAGAGTTGATTTACCAGCATTAGGTGCACCAATTAGTGCAAGTTTTGCCACAACATTCTCACGTGGAGTTACACCTTTTTGAAGAGCTGTAATATTCATAACATCAGCAGAGTCATCAAAACGCATCATCTCCTCATGAATATTCTCACGCAATGTCTCCATTCCCCTACCGTGAGCGGCAGAAGTAACAAACATTTCGTCATCATTTACACCAAGTTCATAGAAACTATACTCATCTCCACTTTGAGACTCAGAATCGTACTTGTTAACAACAAGCCACATCTTCTTCTTTTGCTTTCTAATATAATTAGCAATGGTCTTATCAAAAGGAAGAACACCTTCTCTTACATCGACAACAAAGAGAACAAGATCAGATTCTTCAATCGCTTGATGAGCATGATCTGTCATAATATTGAAGAACTTATTAGCATTAACTTCTTGATCATTCTTTCCACTCTCATCTACTTGAGTTGGATAGAACCCACCAGTATCAACAAGAATCGCATCTAATGGACGGTCTTCATCTTTATCATTAAAAGATGTAATTCCATAGTGGCGATCACGTGTTACACCTGGCATATCGTGAGTAATGGCCTTATGTTGTTTTTTCATTAGGCGGTTAAAGATGGAACTTTTTCCAACGTTTGGCCTACCAATTAATGAAATAATCATTGAACGCTTTTGCATTTCAAAATCCTATTTAAGTTTATTATTTATAATTATTTTTGTTTCCATACACGGGCAGAGTTAATTGCACGTGGAAGTCCTAGTTCTTCTAGAACAAAGTTATTCTTAAACCACTTTGGTGATACTTTCACGTGTAGGTTTAAGTGAACCTTACCATCAGTCATTGCTGCAATCTTCTTACGAGCACGTGTTCCAATTTCTTTGATCATCGAGCCTTTGGAACCAACAACGATAGCTCGCTGTGATGGACGATTAACAAGAATTGAAGCTGAGATGTGAGAAGTAAAAGCGCCTGTCTTATCTTTAAAATCTTTATATTCATCAATAATGACGGCCATCTCATATGGTAGCTCATCCTTTAAAAGGTCAAATGCCTGCTCACGAATATACTCAGTAGCAAAGAATCTTTGGTTCTTATTCGAGATAGCACCATCAAGGTATAAGTGTGAACCTGGCTGAGCATTATCACAAAGAGCTGCTGTTAAAAGGTGTACATTATCTCCGGACTTAGTTGAGATAACAAAGTACTGCTCAAGAGCTGGAATAACTTCTTTTGCTTGTTCAAATACCTTATCTAGTGGCATATTTTCTGCATTTTCAACACGATCTGACTTAGTGAAAACAAGCCATGTTTTCGATAACTCTTTCTCTTTTCCACCAATGAAATCTTTGAAGGCCTTGATTTGCTCAAGAATATCTTTTGTTAGGTCAATTAGAAGTAAGTTAACATCAACACCATCAACACCTTCAACGGCCTGTTGATTAATACGCTTATTAAGCTCCTGGCTTGAAGTGTGTAGACCTGGAGTATCAACTAGAACAACTTCAGTATGATCAACTGTGAAAACTGCGTGAAACTTATTACGTGTTGTTTGTGGTTTACTCGTTACAATTGAAAGGTCCATTCCTAGTAAGTAATTTACAAGTGAACTCTTTCCTACATTTGGTGCACCAACGATTGCTGCCATAATGGATTTGTTGTCTGGGTGTTGATCAGTCAATAACATAATTTTCTCCGTTGTCCTTATTTAATTTTGTCTAATAGATTATTTTCTAAACATTCTTTTGCGATTTCTTTTGTTCCTATTTTTTTACTATTGGAGATTAATTTCGATATTAACTCTCCATTTATATAAAGTTCGATTTCAAACTCTTGACCTTTATTTAAGGCCTTTGTGCGGTACTCAGGTAGACATTTAAATCGTGCCAATGTCTCCTCTTGTAATTTTGTCTTTGGATCAAAATCCACAAGTTTTTGAGCATTAAAGAAGATCTCTCCACTTTCCTTTTCATAAGTCGCAATGACCTGGTCGAGATAAGAGTTTGCTTTATCATTTCCTTGATCAATGGCAATGGCCCCAAGAATTGATTCAAAAAGATCACAACGAATCCCTTTATTTACTTCTTGGTCTAATTCACCTTTTCCAACGATTAGAAATTGAGAAAGTCCTAAAAAGTCAGTTAATGAGCTTAGGCTATCTTCATTTACAAGTGCACTTCTTAATTTTGAAAGTTGCCCTTCATTCATATCTTCAAAGTTTAAAAAGAGGTTCTTTGTCACATATGAGCCAAGAACAGAGTCGCCATAGAACTCTAGGCGCTCATAACTTTTAAACTCTAGTTTGGCCTCATGAACATATGAACTATGAGTAAAGGCCCTCATGACAAGAGAATTGTCATTAAATTTTAGGTCGAATTTATCTAAGAAAATTGATTGAATATTGGATTGATCAAAAAATAGATCTGTGACTTCATGCTTAGACACGCCATTACCAGCACCTAATTGCTTAAAATCAGCAATAGTTAGCCTATAAAATGCGTGTGCAAATGTAGGACTCTTCCCTTGTGGGTTGAGTGAGGTCGTCTCAAGCATGTAATCACCTAATATTAAATTGTTAAACGATTTATAATGCTTCTGCCCATCATTTGCAAGTGCAAGATTTCTACTTGTGAAAGAATAACAGGTTCGTTAAAATCTCTTACAGTAATATACGTAGTTATAAGTCCTTAGGGTGGTTTATGGAACTAACAGAAGTCAATAAAAAGAAATTAGATAAGTGGCAAGATGCATTTTTCAAGAAAATAGCGGCTAAGGGCCGTTCAAATAATACCCTGAAAAACTATCGCACTGACCTTGCTTGCTTTAATCAATATGTAACAGAACATAAGAAACAAACGGATATTGAAAAATATTCAATTCCAGAGATTCAAGAATACGGAAAGTATTTAGAAGAAAAATATAAGTCAGATAATTCACGAAGACGCCGTGTCCAGGCCCTTAGAATATTCTTTGATCACCTAGTAGAAGAAGGTGTCTTTAACGTCAATCCAGTACGAAAAATACCAACTTCTCCAAAGTTCCTAGATATACCAAGGCCAGCTTCGTTTTCACATATTAAAAGTCTTTGGCACACATTACTCAATGATCAAAGAAATGCACAAAGTGATCTTGAAAAACTTAAGGCCAAAAGAAATGGAATCATCTTTGCAACCGTTTATCTAGGAGGCCTTAAGGTCTCAGAACTATCTAAAATTAAAGTTGCAAGCTTCTCATTTCGCGATGAAATCAAGGCCATTATTACACATGAAAAAAGAGACCCATATACCGTCACATTTCCAAGTATCTTTGGCCGTATTTTCTATGAATATGTTGAGCTATTAGAGAAGGTTAAAAAGGCCCAAGGTGTCTCTTTTGATCACTTACTTTTTAATGCCAACGCTCATAAGATTCTATCAGGTGGGCTATCTGCACGTGGGATGGAGCTACTCTTTGAAGACTGGCGCTCTAGACTTATGATTGAAATAACACCAAAGACTTTAAGACAGGCCTGTGTCTTTACCTGGCTCCACGACGGGGTTAATGATACAACCATAAAGGAATGGCTTGGTGTCTCGCCAGCATACTCTTTAAAACTTTATAAAGAGCATATGGACTCACATTTCTATAATCAACAATTTATTGAATTGGCACTTAATGAAGATAAATTGATTTAAGGCTGCTTAATTGGAACTGGCCTATCATAAACAGGAAGGCCGGTATCCTTATCGAGGTGCCAACGATCTGTATAAAGCTCATCTTTTTCAATACGATAGAAGTCGAGATCTTTATCTAATTTATCCAAACTATAGATTAGCTGTGATTGTAGTCTGACCTGATCGTTCTTCTTAGAAAGAAGTAAATTTAAGGCCTCATCTTTTTTTCGTTGTAACTCAAGAATCTGCTTGTCGTATTCTGCAGCGACCTCAACTTGTTTCTGTGAAAAGCCCCAGACAAATTTATTCACTTCATTTAATTGAAATGTGAAATCTCTTTTTTTTGCCAACAATGTTAAACGGTAACGAGAAGCTTCCTTAATTCTCAATGCTAGCTTATCACTTTCAAAAACAAGAATTGTTCCTCGTCTTAAAGTCGAATTTTGTCCCCAACAATTCTCAAGGTCTTTTGCGTAGATTGTAATATACATATCTTCACTATTTCTGACGTGGCCCTTGCACTTATCTTCATCCATACGTCGCGCCACATTGAAGTATACAATATCAGAAGGCTTCAAGAACTTAACATTCTTTGATTCGACTTGAATTTTAAACACAGTACTTGATGGGTCCTTATCTGTAACTCGGCCAGAGAACTTTGAATAATCAATGCTAGGATCGTAGAAAGTATCATAACCATGATCCTTGATATAATTATCGTAGGCATCATAATCATTTTTGATATCTTTATTTCTAACCTCATCTCTTTTAATAATAAAGCCATCACTATTTGCAACAGAGACCAGCGTTATTAAGCTCAATGAAATGAATAGAAAAAATCTTCTCATACGTTCATTATAACGCAAATCTAAGCAGACAATAGGGGGAGAAAACTTGTCCATTACCTGTGCTCATGATAAATTTTTAGAAAATTTATTAGGAGAATAGAATGCAATTTTTTATCGATACAGGTGATATTGAAGAAATCAAAGAAGCAGTAAAATGGGGCCTAATTGACGGAGTTACGACTAACCCATCAATTATTGCCAAAACTGGGCGTACTCAAGAAGAAGTAATCAAAGACATTTGCGAAATCGTTGATGGACCAATTTCAGCAGAAGTTATTGCAACAGATACTGAAGGGATGATCAAAGAAGGTAGTGAACTTGCAAAGATTCACGAGAATGTCGTTATTAAACTTCCACTGACAGAAGCCGGAATCGCTGCTTGTAAGTGGTTTAGTGACAATGATATTAAAACGAACGTAACACTTTGTTTCAGCTCAAACCAAGCATTACTAGCAGCAAAAAATGGTGCTACTTACATCTCTCCATTCATCGGCCGTCTCGATGATATCGGAGCAGATGGTATGACTCTTATTCAAGAGATCCGTCATATGTATGATGTTTACGGTTTTGATACAGAAGTTCTAGCAGCATCTGTACGTCACGCAGACCATGTAAAGCACTGCTCGATGGTAGGTGCAGACGTTGCAACGATGCCATATAAAGTTATCAAGTCACTTTTTAACCACCCTTTAACAGATAAAGGACTGGCACAATTTTTGGCCGATTATGAGAAGTCGCAAAAATAATACCAATTAGGCGACTTATTAACTAATTCAATAATATCTATATAATAACGGGGGCTTACAGTCCCCGTTTCTTTATTTTTTCTAAATTTAAAATCTTAAATACCGATATCGTATAAAATGGTGCAAAGCACGTCATAGTCGAGCTTTAAGCTCAACTTTGTGCCTGTAAATGTATTTTCAAGGTATTTTTGGGATGAAGATTAATAGAACCATATTATCAGTTTTGGTGATTCTGCTGACTCTATCGTGTGTCGAAGAGCCAGAAAAAGTTTCTATTACGGCCCTGCCTTTAAAATGGCGTGAAAGTGCACTTCCTTTAACAGTAAAAGTTCATGCAGATTTTAGCAGTTTAAATGCAATTGATGGATCATCAGATGATCTTCCATTAGCGGCCGCTGATGATGGCCTCTATGATGATTACGATTTAATGCAGGAGATGCAAAAGGCATGGAATGATGCTGATGATGCAAGAGAATACTTTGTTCTTGACCACGGCCAAGCCGCTGGAGCAGATCCATATACTGACCTAGATGACTATTACGACGGAGAGATCGGAATTTATGTAACAGAGAATTGGTTTTCAAGTATTGGTTATGGTGTTTTGGCAATCACTTCATATTTTGCAGAACAACGAACTGATCACTTAAGAATGGTTCATGGTGATATTATTGTAAATTTCCGTGATTATTATTTCTCATTTGATAAGGCCAGAACTCAGGAGTCAACGACTTACTACGACCTTCCTTCTGTCATCTTACATGAACTAGGCCACCTCTTAGGACTTAAACATACAACCTCATCAACAGTTCAATCAATAATGTACCCACAACTTGGTTCAACAGAAGTTAAGAGAACTCTTGGTTACTATGACTCCCTATCAATTTCAAATCTATACGACACAAATACTCAAGCGCTTAAGACGGCACAAGCATTCAGTTCAGCTAGCGTAGACGAATCAATGAAGAACGCTGACGATGGCCAAGAAAAACCGAAGATTATCCACGGCTATATCGAATTAAGGGCCGACGGACATTGTCGCCATTTTCAAGATGGAAGCCTAATACACGATCATAAAGTCTTTTAATTTTTAACAAATTTTAAGAATGCACCATTTTGCTCTCTAAAAAAAATCCATAACTTATGGCCTAATAGTAGTATGGGCAACAGTTACGAAAACATTTATCAAAGTCAAATTGATGAAGAAACTTTGAAGGATAATTCAAAGCTTCTACTTTGCCCAGAATGTGATGAAATCTATCTATTTGAAATGATCAATAAGCGACAAAGGGCAAAATGCCATCGCTGTGGAGAAATTCTTTATAATGGAGACAGCACCATAACGATGGTGAAAGTCTTAACGATTTCAGGACTACTACTTTTTTATCCAGCAATCTTCCTACCAGTATTGAAAATAAAGATGGCCGGAGCAAACCTTGAAACTTCAACTTACGAATCAATATTTGCTTTTACAACTAAAGCGTATTGGCCAATAGCAATTAGTGTTGTTCTCTTTGCAATCTTAATTCCCCTCTTTCGCCTCGTTGCATACTTAACTGTTGTCTTTAAAAACCAATTTATCAATCATCACCTTGGAAGAACTTTCATCAGATTTCTAAGGGCCTCACATGAATGGTCTATGATTGATGTCTATTTTATGGGAATCATTGTAACGGTTGCTAAAATGGTTGATCGTTCTGAAGTAGAGCTCACTATTGGAACACTAAGCCTTATCCTATTAATGGTTAATAATATCTTACTACAATCAGTTACTCACTATGATGAGTTATGGAAGAAGCTATATGAGAGGAATTGATCATCAAAAGGCCCTTTGTCCAAAGTGCTATAAAGTAAATTCAATACTCACCTGCCAGCGCTGTGGAACTCCCATCAAACTTCGAAACTATGAAGGTATCTCACGCTGTAAAGCCTATTTAATTGCAGCAATTGCATTATATATCCCTGCTAATATCCTACCAATTATGACGGTTTTAAAATTCAACCATGGTATCCCTCGTACAATTGTTGGAGGTGTCGTCAATCTGATCAATCTGAAAATGTATCCCATTGCCATGATTGTTTTTGCAGCTAGTATAATTGTTCCAATATTTAAAATAGTTTCACTTTGGTATATCATAGATAATATAAACACCTTAAATGAAAAGAAAAAACTAATGCTCACAAGACTTTATCGAGTCGTACATGTTGTCGGTAAATGGTCCATGTTAGATATTTTCGTTATTGCCCTATTAGTTATTCTCGTCAAGGTTGAGTTTATATCAGAGATAAGAGCTGAGCCTGCAGTCTTATATTTCACTGCAGTTGTTATATTGACCATTCTAGCGTCAAATGAAGTCGACACTAGGTTAATCTGGGATGATAAGGAAAAGTATGAGTAATGCCACGCCTAAAGTAGAAAACAAAAGAGGAATTAATCCTATATGGTTCTTTCCTGTTGCTGCTGTATCGATTGGACTTTGGCTTTTATATACTAGCATTATGGCCCGTGGCTCATATATCACTATAAACTTTAGAAATGCGGATGGTATCACGCCAGGAAAGACCACTGTTATCTACAAAGGTACGATTGTCGGTAGAGTAAAAGATACTGAATTAAATAAGGACCTCTCAAGTGTTGCCGTCCATATTGAGATGTCTCCACAAATGAAAAACTATCTATCTAAAGATACAAAGTTTTGGCTTGTAAGTCCGACAGTAAATCTATCTGGTATCTCAGGGCTAAGTACCATTATAAGTGGAAAATTTATCAATATGTTTCCAGTGAAGGGAAAGGCCGTAAAAGTATTCAACGCTTTTGAAGAGCCACCAAGAGGTCTAAGAAAAGACGGCCTTTATGTAAAACTTCACAGTAAAAAACTAGACTCAGTTTCAATTGGCTCACCTATTTATTTTAATAAGGTACAAGTTGGAGAGGTTACAAATTTTGATCTCGATATGGATGGCAATGGTGTTGAAGTTACGATCTTTATTGAAGAAAATTATCGCAACCTACTTCTAACAACGTCGCGTTTTTACAATGTTAGCGGCTTTGAATTAGATGCTTCTCTAGCAGGAGTAAAGGTTCAATCAGACTCACTTATTTCAATCATCAAAGGCGGAATTGCATTTGTTAATCATGAATCAGAAGAGAATAAGAATAATCAGAAAGTAACAACTAACTTTGAAAAGAAATATACTCTCTACCCTAGCTATGCTCATACTGTCCCAGGAAAAAAAATAAAAGTAATATTTCCTCTAGGAAGTGCTGTAGCAAAAGAGAAGACTCCAATTAAGTTTAGAAATATTAATATCGGAGTTGTTACAGGTTCAGAAGTTGATCGCAATAAGGCCCAGCTCTTAGTAGAAGCGACGATAAAGAAAGAATTTGAGAATATTATTGTTAAAGGTGCGAAGTTTTGGGAAGTTAAACCAAAAATCTCTCTTAAAGGAATTGATAATCTTGATGCAATAACTGGCAACTATATCGCAGTTGATATCAGTCGTTATAATTTTAAGAAATCAAAGCCTGCAGGAACCTTTACAGCTCTTGCCCAAGCTCCATTAAAAGAAGTTCACAATAAATACGGGACCCATTTAAACCTATTTAGTTCAAGAAGAAATTCACTAGCAAAAGGCCAGGGAGTTTACTATAGAGGCGTTCAAGTAGGTGTTATAACAGATGTTAGACTTAATACACGAGCAAAGAATGTTATAACAGAAATCTTTATCAACTCTCCTTATCACAAGCTGGTAAAGGAAGAAACAAAGTTTTGGAATACAAGTGGTGTCGATGTAGAGTTTGGCCTATTTTCAGGTGCAAAAATAAGTACCCAATCAATTGAAAGTATTCTTTCTGGTGGAGTCGAATTTGCAACCCCAGAGAAGTTTTCAATGCGTAAGAAACAATATTTTCAAGTTCATAAGAAAGCGCAGGAAGAATGGCTAGAATGGACACCAATAATTAATTTATAATAAAAAAGGCCTCGTATGAGGCCTTGATATTTTTTATGCTTTTATTAAGCAGCTTTCTTTTCATTTCCTTCAAGAGAATCAAGAACCTCTTGAGAATAAATTAACTTCTTACGTAATGCCTCACGAGAAATTCCCATCTCCTTAGCAGCTTTTGATTTATTACCAAAATTACGCTTAATCTCCTCTAAAATCATTTGTCTCTCAACAAGAGCTAAACGCTCTTTTAGAGGAAGTGTGAAGTCTGTCACATGATCAATTTGACCAAATTGCTTTTGCTTCATTGAAATATCAACTAGAGGTGCAACACCATCATTAATTTCAATATCAGATATGATATGAGATTTTGGATGATAAAGAACAGCTCTTTCGACACATTTCTTTAGCTCATAAACATTTCCTGGCCAATCATATTGTTTGATTTGATCCATTACTTTTTTAGAGAAGCTCTTTAATAGAAGTCCTTGTCGTTTACATTCAACTTTTAAGAAATATTCAACAAGCATTTCAATATCTTCTTCACGACGACGAAGTGGATCTAAATTAATCTGGGCCTGTGAGATATATTCAAACAGATCACGATAGAACTTTCCTTCATCTGTCATTATGGCAAGATCTTTAATTGATGTGGCCATAATACGACAATCAAAACTTACGATTCCACCTTCTAGGCCTTTCTTTTCGATAAGTTCAAATAGTCTTTCTTGCCACTCAAACGACAAGTGCTCAATATGGCTTAGAACAACAGTTCCACCTTGAGTGCTAGTAAAAACACATTCTTCTTCATTAGGGCCAAAAAGCATTGCTTCAAGCCTATTGAGATCTTTTAGCTTACAATCAACTGTTGTAATATCATGTAGCCCACGTTTACCTTCATAGTGAAGAACAGTGGCAAAAAGATTTTTACCAACTCCTTTTTCACCAGTGATCAGTACAGGACTATCTAAGTCTTTAAGTTTTGAAATAGAGTTTCTCATTGATTTTACACCTGGCGTGTTACCAATGATTGCAAATTGACGATCATATGGCGCTGAGAAGCGGCGAATTTTAGAAGTCGTCGAAATTGGATTAAAACTATGAAATACTGAAGAGAAAACAAGAGCAAGAACTTTCATCGTCTTTTCATCTTCTATAGTAAATCGATCTTCATTTCTTTTATTGATAACTTCAATTACACCAATTATCTTATCTTCACGATTATGAATCGGATAACAAATAATTGATTTCGTTTCAAATCCATTCTTTTCATCAAATGCGTTATTAAAACGAGAGTCATCACTTTCAGTACAAATATTTAAGGCCACACCTGTTGTAAAAACAGACCCAGCAATACCAAGACGATAATCAAACTTTAATCCTGTCTTATCCAAACCTAGAGCAGCAACTGCTTCTAATTCATTTGTATCTGGATTAATTAAAAAGATAGAAGAACGTTGAGCATTTAGGATACGAATAACCTCTTCAAGCATTGTATCGAGGAATCCTTCTTTATCTCCAAAATGTGTAATATCTTTAAATAATGAAAGAAGTAGAGAAAACATTTCAAACCCTTCATTAGGGTCTGTATATCGCTCCTTAAGTGCTGACTGAATAAGACAGTCTTTTAATCTTTCTGAAGAGAAACTCATAATGTAACTTTCAAGGAATTTATTAATTCCTTTTTCAACATCAAGTTCAACTCCATATATAATTTCTTCGTCTTCTAAAACATTTGAAAATGCACGAACAACTCGACCAGTTAGATCAAGGTGACGTTTTTTAAATTGTAGAGAAACTTCCAACTCAGTTCCAACAGAGATTCTTTCATGTGTTTTAAAACCGAATCCTGTAACTGAAATGTCCACAAGCTTTGCATCATCGATATAAGAAAGCCTCCCCATGTCGTCTTCTTTTTGTATCAAAAACCTTAGATTATCGGCTTCCTCAACTGGAATACGAAACGATTGAAAAAACTTAAATTCTGAAAAACTAGCGAGCATGTTAATCCCCTCATTAAACTATACTGTGAACATATCGGTAAATTTGCTTTAAACTTTAGGTAAATGCCCACAAAAATTGGCTATAATTTCTATACGTTACACGAAAATCAACTCCTTACTACTTGCCTAGACTTAAGCTTTTGCGTATGATGATGCTTAAAAAAAGATCGTAATTTTAAACACTTGCAAGAGTGACAGGAAGAGTAAATGATTTTTGAAGGTTCTGAAAAGAAGGCCGAAATAATTGTTGGGCCTAACTTAAATCTATTGGATATCTCAGACGACTTTTGGTCTCAATTAGTCGAAAAAGCACAAGCAACAATTTTATCCACTATTAATAATGAAAATATAAAAGCATTTCTCTTATCAGAATCCTCGCTTTTTGTTTGGAAAGATCGCATGCTGATAATCACATGTGGACAAACAACCTTAATCAAGGCCATCGACTTCTTTACAGATCGCTTTGGTAAAGATGTAATCAAACAATTAATTTTTCAAAGAAAGAATGAGTACTTCTCTCATATGCAACACTCAACTTTTGCAGATGATGTGAAGCTATTAGAAAATAAATTTTCAGGACAAGCACTACGCTTTGGAAATATAGACGATCATCACAACTTCATCTATTTTCTCGATCAAGAGTATGCACCAAGTGCAGATGATCACACTCATGAGTTACTTATGTATGAAATCTCATGTAAAGCGAGAGAAATTCTAACTAATGAGAGTGTGACAAAAGATGAAATTCGCCAACTTTTAAAACTTGATAAGATCTTACCTGGTTTTGAATTGGATGATTTCGTATTTAATCCATACGGCTACTCTTTAAATGCCATCAAAGATGATAATTATTTCACATGTCATATTACACCTCAGGAAGAGTGCCCATATATTAGTTTTGAGACTGATATCAATATGAAAGAAATTGCAGATGTTCTAATCGAAGCAATGGAGCCAATTTCATATGACTTTATCGAGTTCTGTCCAAATCAAGATGGAAGCTGTGGATTAAATCTAAAGAAAGAAGATTATATAGCTAAAACCCAAGTTGAAAGCTATCTAAAATGTGGCTACATAATGTACTTTTCACACTTTTATAAAGTACGCCCAAATCGCCTAAAGCCTTATAAATTACTTTAAATGAATAGGAGTTACCATGCATAGCAATCTATGGATCGAAGAAAGATATAAAGATTTTTACGGAATGAGATACAAAGTAGAAAATGTTCTCTACTCTAAGAAGACTGAATTTCAAACTGTAGACGTTGTTGAAACGAAAGGACATGGAAAGATGCTTCTTAACGACGGCCTAGTTATGGTAACAGAAAGAGATGAAATCGCTTATCACGATATGATTGCTCACGTTCCATTATTTGTTCATCCAAATCCAAAGAATGTTCTTGTTATTGGTGGTGGTGACGGTGGTACAGCTCGTGAAGTTCTACGTCACTCTTCAGTTGAAAAGTGTACGATGGTAGAAATCGATGGTGCTGTTTGCGAAGCTTGTATGGAATTCATTCCACAAACGGCCGAAGTTTTAAAAGGTCATCCTAAATTAGATCTTATCATCGGTGACGGTGTTAAATTTGTCCAGGAGTTCCAAGCTACGAATGAGAAATTTGATGTCATTATCATCGACTCAACAGATCCAATCGGGCCTGCTGCTCCACTATTTGGACCAGAGTTCTACACAAATGTAAATAAGTGCCTTGCTGATAACGGTATCGTTGTCTCTCAAGGAGAATCTCCTTGGTTTGAAGCAGAGATTCAAAAGAGCATGCTTGGTGTTTTAAATGATATTTTTAAGAATACATTTATCTATAATTTCTCTAACCTAACTTATCCAGGTGGGCTTTGGTCATTTACATTTGCAACAAAAGGTGACACCCACCCAATCAATGACTTTAGAGAAGATGCAGTAGCAGCAAGTGGACTTGAGTTCTCTTACTACAATGCAGGACTTCATAAGGCGGCATTCTATCTGCCAACTTTTATGAAGAAGAATCTTGAAGGACTAATACAAAATCCATAATAAGGAATCGTCATGCAATTCTGGCTCTTTAAAAGTGAACCTGATGCTTTCTCAATTGATGACCTTGCCAAAAGGCCCAAGCAAACTGAATCTTGGGATGGGGTAAGAAATTATCAAGCACGAAACTTCATGCGCGATGAAATCAAGATGGGAGATAAGGTCTTTTTTTATCACTCAAGTTGTAAAGAGCCAGCGATTGTTGGAATAGCAGAAGTTGTTAAAGAGTCACATCCTGACAAAACTCAATTTGATAAGAATTCAAAATACTATGACCCTAAGGCAACAAATGAAGAACCGCGATGGTTTCTCGTTGATATAAAGTTTGAAGAAAAGTTTGAAAAACAACTTAGCTTAAAAGAGATGAAAGCTGATAAACGATATGATGAGATGCCACTTGTAAAGAAAGGCTCTCGCCTATCTATAATGCCTATCCCTAAAAAGATTGCCACATTAATTTTAAAAGATGTAAAAAACTAGACCTTGAAGAAACTCACGTCCAAAACTTGTATAACTCAAAAACAGAGTTGCAAAGCTTAAGATTAGGCCAATTGTAAAGAAGCTTAAAATTACGATTCCCGTTCGTCCAAGCAATGATTTAATTGGCTGCTTGTAATAGAGAGAAAGATGTGAGAGATCATTATGGCCGTGGGTACCACCAAACTGGTGAACCTTTGCTCCACCACCTTCTTGATTACCAAAGTCTTCTGCTGCCATAAATTCCCCAATACCCTCTTAACTTTATTAAAGCTAAATAGAGTATCGGTAGAATTTAAGTAAAAATTAAATTTGAGTATTTTGGCGGTTTATTGAATTAATGAAGCTGTTTCAACTAAAGGGTCCTGAGAGCTTGAAACAAGGCCCGCAGAGGCTTTAGTATCTGTAATTACAGAGCTTTCCTCACTATCAGCATCAATATTTGGATCATCGAGATCATCTTCAGCAATAACGACAGAGTCAACTAGAATCTCTCTAACAAGATCTAATTTATCACAAGAAATTTCATTCACACTATCTAGCTGTTCTTTCAAGTCCATCAACTGAGAGCTTAGATCTTGCTTGGCCTCTAATTCTAAATTAAATTGCTCTAAGCAACTAGTGAGACGATCTGTTAGATCCTGTTGTCCAGATCTTACTTCTTGTTCGAGATTAGAAAGAAGCCCAATGGTATTATTGAAGAACTTGGCCAAATTACGACTTAACCCTTCAAGCTCGACACTACTTTGAGTTAATTCGCTATCATTGCTAAGTGAAGCTTGTACATCAACTCTAAAACTTAAAGTCTTAAGCTGAAAAATAAGATCTTTCATATCTTTAAACTCATTCATAAATGTATCAAAGAGTTCATGAAATTTAATCTCATCCTGTTCTTGAGTCTGCTCACTATCTTTCTTATGCTTTAAGCTATCAGACATTTCTTTTTCAAAATCAATAAGCTCTCTACGAGCATCAATTAAAGAATTAACAACTGTATCTAGTGACTTGCTAGTATCTTCAACGAGAAGTAATTGATCGTTAATATCATCGCTTGCTGCAATAACTTCTAAATCATCTGCTTCCATTTTTTCAATATCAGACTTTAGACGATTTGAATCTTCGATTTCTTGAGAAAGCTTAATTTGAAGCGAATGCTTACTTTCTTTTAATTCTGAAAGTTCTTCATTGATTCGCTCT
Source organism: Halobacteriovorax sp. BALOs_7 (assembly GCF_003612895.1). Lineage (GTDB taxonomy): Bacteria > Bdellovibrionota > Bacteriovoracia > Bacteriovoracales > Bacteriovoracaceae > Halobacteriovorax_A > Halobacteriovorax_A vibrionivorans. The sequence goes on from NZ_CP027772.1 coordinate 1,811,285, forward strand.
AGCTCTAAACTTAGTAACTCTTTATCATTGTGGATTCTTACTTTTGCATAATACTCTTTGATCATTGGGATAATTGCCAAGATAGCAAAAGCAATGGCAGAGGCCATAAAAATTAAGTTTAGAAGGTTTCTATTTAAGAACCAGTTATATATTAACGCTCCATGCGTAAGCAAGGCCAATGCACAGATAATTAAGTAATTTGTTTTTGATTTTGGATTTGTATTCTTTCCAGAAGCTGATTTAGTGGCCTCTTTTAATTTTTGATCAAATTTTAATGACATGTTATCGATCCCTGATAAACTCTTTTAACTTCAATGTTAATATAATTATTAGACACTAAAGTAAGTAAGTCAATTATCAGGGACCAATATTTTTACGAAAGGTAGGTATAACTCTTTAAACAGCTCTCATAGAAATCAACTAATGACACACCGTCACGAGGTCTAATTGTTCCCCTCGCGACTTGTTTATCAATTGATCTTTTAACCTTAAACGCCATATATTCTGGATTATACTGCATCGTCGATAAAACATTACGTGCTGAAGAGCCTGGAACAGTCTCTTCAATGTAGAAGCCTTTAGGGTCATGCTTATCAGCGTATACATGTACTTCATTTACGCGGCCAAAAAGATTATGCATATCACCCATTACATCCTGATAAGCACCAGTTAGAAAAATACCAATATTATATTGCTCCCCTTCTTTTAACTCGTGTACAGAAAGTGTTTTCTTAAAGCCTTCATCTGGGTCATAAAAGCGGTCGATCTTCCCATCACTATCACAGGTAATATCAGCAAGAGTTGAACGCTTTGTTGGCCTTTCATTTAATCTTGTTAATGGAACAACAGGTAAGACTTGTTCAATTGCCCAGCTATCGCATGCAGATTGAAAAACAGAAAAGTTACAAAGATACTGGCCACTTAAGCTATTTTCAAGTTCTGCTATTTGTTCGGTTTGAAAATCTTCATCAGGAACAAGATTATTGATCTGCTTAAGAATTTGTAAGTGAAGTGTCTCGATCTTTGCACGCTCTTCTAATTCTAAAATACCAAGTTTGAAAGCATGGATTGAATCAGACTTAATCTTTACTGAGTCATTATAAGCTTCTTGCCAATTTTTACTTTTATCAAGGAGATCTTTTACTTGTCTCATCTCAGTAACAAGATGATGCTCTCCTGTCTTCTTCTTCGTTGAAAATTCAATCTTTGTATTATCAATTTCACCTATAATATTTGTAATGACACAACTGTGATGTGCCGTCATAGCACGGCCACTTTCAGTAATAATATGTGGGTGCTCAACATTTTCAAGATCACAAACAGTTTTAAGGCCGTAGACGATATCTGTTATATAATCACTAATAGAATAATTTATAGACGAATCATTCGTTGAATTTGTTCCATCGTAATCAACACCGAGTCCACCTCCAACATCAAAATACTCCAGAGGTGCACCAATTTTTTGCATCTTACAATAGATACGAGAGCCTTCTTCAATGGCCTCTTTAATCGAGCGAATATCTGTGATTTGAGAGCCGATATGAAAGTGAAATAATTTTAGTGCACCTAATTTCTTATGCTTTTTTAAATATTCAATTGCTAGAATAATTTCAGATGTCGTTAGACCAAACTTGGCCTTTTCTCCACCACTTGACTCCCACTTACCACGACCTTTAACAGTCATTCTTCCACGTATTCCAATATTTGGAATAACACCATATTCTTTTGAAAGCTCAACAAGCATCTTAAGTTCAGAAAATTTTTCAATAACAACAAAGATCTTACGCCCAATTTTAGTTCCTAAAATAGCAAGTCTTAAATAATCACGATCTTTATATCCATTAAGAACAGTTAGTGAATCGATATTTGTATTATATGCTAGAGCAGATAAGAGCTCAGGCTTTGACCCAGCTTCAAGCCCATAATTATATCGTGAACCTGCATCAACAATTTCTTCAACAACTTCTCGCATTTGGTTAACCTTAACAGGATAAACCCCAAAGAACTTTCCACCGTAATCTTCTTCATCAATAACTTTTTGAAAAGTACGATTGAGAAGCTTTACTTGAGAGCGAAGAATATCATGGAATCGAATAACAAGAGGAAGGCTTAGGCCTTGCTCTTTAGCATCCTCGATTACATCATCGATGAGAATTCCGACATCTTTTTTTGGATTAGGTGTTGCCTTAAGCTTTCCACTTTCATCTATTTTAAAATAACCATTACTCCACTTACTAACATTGTAGAGTCGGTCTGAATCATCAATTGTCCAAGTACCATTTGTCATTTTATGGCCCCTTTTGTTTTCGAAGTTAGAAGAAGAATTAATTCCCTAACAACTTTTGCTGCAAATACAGAACTATTTCCTGTTGAATCAATTTCAGGAGAAAGCTCAACTACATCACATCCAACAATATTCTTCTCTGTTAGGATCTTAACAAAACTAATAAAAGAATGAAAATCTTCACCACCTGGCTCTGGAGTACCTGTTCCAGGAAAGAAGCTTGGATCAAAGTAGTCGAGATCCAAAGTTAAGTATATTGGCCTATTAGAGTCGATTTTAGATACTCTCTCAAGAAATTCCTTGCGAGACTTAGCAATCGATCCAGAACTATTCATATATTCATATTCTTCTTTTGTTCCAGAGCGAATACCGTATTGAATTAGCTCATGCCCTTCTTTGAAGTGATCAAGACTTCTTTTAATGATTGAAGCATGTGAATAATGATAGCCTAAGTAACCATCTCTTAGATCCGCATGGGCATCTAAATGTATGAGAACGAGATCATCAAAATCATTCAGATATTTTTTAATCGGAGCATATGAGATGGAATGCTCACCACCTAAAGTCATAAGTTTGATATCATGTTCTTTAAAGTTAATTTGACTAAAGTTATCCTCGAAACATTTCGTGGCCTCTTGCCAACTGGCCTCAGTTTGATCTTTTACTGGCAAATTTCCAAGATCATAGAAAGTATAATCTTCAGTTGTTAAGTCAAGATATGGTGAATATGTTTCTATACCATCAGAGACTTCTCTTAGGGCATCAGGCCCAAGGCGAGTTCCCTTTCGAAAACAAGCGGTACCATCAAAGCCAAAACCGATGAGAGAAACAGATGAGTCTCTAAGTTCATCAGTAGCAATTGACATATCATATGGAGTTTCAGGCGCGATTGGCCCTTTTAGTTTTAACATTGCACTTCTCCAAAAAGTCTAATCTAACTTTTCTTTATTCCTATTAGCGGCAAACTCTCGACGAGTCATGGGTGCATGAAAGAGAGCGAAATCGATTGATTCACGAAACATCTTCCAATATTTCTTATGGTTACGATTATCACTTGAAGGCAGCTCAAGTGTATAAGTTGGTATCTTCCTTTCATTCCCAGCATAGTTGCCTAGGCTTCCAGGAAAGAAGGGATAATTTTTAACACGATAGCCATTTGCTTTCTCACTCATAACATTTAATAACTCTTCTGCTTTTAGGGCCAGGCCATCTTCATCATGAACATGATTACTTACAACTGGGCCATCATAGTCGAGAATTGTAAGAGGAGCATGTACAGTAATAATCTTATCTGGGTTATACCTAGCAATGATATTTACTTGAAAGATCGTTTCTTGTTCTGAATTTGCACGAACTCCAGGATAGCGTCTCTTCGCTGCTCGGTAGCGTGTCTTCCAAAGCTTTAAGGCTTTCTTATCCCAATCTTTCGTTGGGAAGTTGCGATTTGGATCGATTCCACGAGCATTCGTTCTCGTAGGTCTTCTTTTGAAAAAAGAATCTGGTGAAACAATTGGTGCCACTGCTACTAAGTTATTTTTAAGTTTCTTCTGCCCTTCAACAGTAGCGACTTCATGATAGAGGTGATGTAAAATATCAAAGCAGAATTTAATTGGTGTAATCTCATCCCCATGTACACCACAAAAAACGAGAGTCATATTCTTTGGCTCGATACGGTGTTCAACTTCATCACCAAAAACAGTCCACATTATTGGCTGACCTAGGTGGCTATTTCTTACGTGAATCCACTTATAAGAATCACAATGAGATTTACCCCAACCATACTTACGAAATTTCTCATCTATCTTATTACAATAGTCTGAAACGGCCTTCGTATTTTCAACTTTAACAAATTCATTCTTATGAGAATGATCTGTAAATTTTGAATCATCTAAAATATCTTTGCTCTTATCAGTCTTCTTAGTCTTTGGGGGCCCGACTTTCTTTCGCGCAACCTTTAACTCCTCTTTCTTCTCATTAGAGATTTCAAGCATCTCAACACCTGAGCAGCTAATAAGTGTTAAAGTTAAGGAAAGGAAAAGAGAGATTTTACTTACTAAATTCATAATCACCAAAAGGGCATATTGTTAAAGTGTTATAATATCATATAATTAACAAATATTATCAATATTTTATCGAGTCAAAAGACTATTTATGCACAAGGCCATCAACTTCCTCATTATCACCACAAACCCCAATGTCTATGCTGCTAAGCAGTTAGAAAATCATATTGAGAAAGAAGGTCATCTAATTAACATTTGTTCACCTAAAAGTCTTGAAATAGATACACTAAAAAGTGCTGATATTATCATCAATCGAAACACAGGCCTAAATTATTCAGATAATGATCTAGAGTTTATTGAAGAAGTACTCAGGCCAGATAAACAGCTTTTAACGAACTCTCTTAATTGCTCTAGGACCTTAAGAGATAAATTACGGCAGGCCGAATATTTAAGAAGTCTTATCCCTAATGAAAACCTAATTGCTACCTATAGTTTGTTAGAATATCAAAAAGCACTTATCGACTCTCCAGAACAAAAAAAGTGGATTATAAAAACACGAAGAGGACAAAAGGCCAAAGGGATACATTCAAGCGTCGATCTTGAAAAAGATGCCAAAGACCTTATAGCTAAAGGTGATCACAATTATATTATTCAGCCCTACTTCCCTCTAACGAGAGAAATTCGTGTCCTAATTCTTAAAAGCCTAGATTCGAAACATTCTAAATTAATATATCTTGAAAAAAGACCACTGGATAAGAAGTCTCCATTTTATATTCTAAATTTTGAAAACTCCTCGCCAAGTTTAATCAAAGACAATCAAGTACCTAAGGTTATTAACGAATTGGTAAGTATCATCATGAAATCACAACTTGATTTTCACTTTATCACCATCGACTTCTTAGAAGATGAGAACGCTATGATAAAGCTTCTTGAAATCAATAGTTCACCAGGCTTTGAAGGGGTATCAAACCTGTTACAAAGGCAGTCAAAGTCCACCAATATTATTGAAACTTATCTTCAATACCTAAAATCAGATTTCAATAGACTTGTATAACGTATTGAAATCATATTAGGCGACTCTAAAAAATATATCGCAACTCAACTTTTTGTTTGATTATTGAAACTTTTGTCGATAAGATAGAAGCAGGAGATAGTTTATATGTATATTTGTATATGTAACGCCATTACACAAGATATGCTAGACAATGCGATAAAGCAGGGTCAGAGCGAAAAAGAAGTCATGAATAAGTTAGGCATTGGTAATTCATGCGGTGTTTGTGTACTTGAAAAAGTAAGCTCAGCTCTTGCGGCCAAAAAGAAAGCTGAAGCAAGTCAACAGACGGCAAAGAAAAACTTAACTCAACCAAAAAAATAATTTCTTGAAACACATTCACTTCTTCTATAGCATTAATCCATACAATTATTAATTTAATGAAAGGGTTTAATCATGAAAGGTGATCAAGACGTCATAAAAGCACTAAATGGTGTTCTCACAAAAGAGCTTACAGCAATTAATCAATACTTCCTTCACGCACGCATGCTTGAGGACTGGGGACTCGATAAAATCGGTCATCTAGAATACAAAGCAAGTATCGATGAGATGAAATTTGCTGATGAAGTAATTAAAAGAATTCTCTTCCTTGAGGGTTTACCTAATCTACAAAAGCTAGAAAGAATCAGAATAGGTCAAAATGTTGAAGAGATTATCAAGTCAGACCTTGAAACTGAGGCAGAAACAATTCCATTATTAAAAGAAGCAATCGAGCTTTGTGAAAAGAAGCAAGACTATGTTTCACGTGATCTTCTATCGAAGATTCTTGATTCTGAAGAAGAGCATATTGATTGGCTAGAAACGCAACAAGAACTTATCAAAAAAGTTGGTGTTGAGAACTACATGCAATCTCAAATCGAAATGAAATCATCTGGCCACTAAGGCCGCATAATATAAAGCAGACTCTTAGGAGTCTGCTTTTGCTTCACTAGGCTTAGGTAACTTCGCCACCATTATAATAGGAATAATTAAAAATACACTTCCAATAAAATAAGGTGCTGCTGAGTTGTATCTCCAATAAATAAGAGATGCAATAATAGGCCCAAAGACACGGGCAAGAGCACCTAGAGATCTAAATACACCAATAACATGACCTTGATGATTTGATGGTGAGTACATTGAAACAAGAGAAGTTAAACAAGGTACAACTAATGATGATCCAATTGCTAAGAAGAAAAGACCTGCATAAACTAGCCAACTTGAAGAGGCCAATCCAATTAGAACAAGTCCAGGTATAATTGCAATAAGACCTTGAAGGGCCATCTTCCTCTCACCTACCTGATGAGCTTTTCTTCTAACATATCCTCCTTGAACCATTGCGAGAATAAATCCAATAAAGATAAACATGTAAGCATTATCCATTGATGAATAATTTAGTCTCTCAGCAGCTAAGAATGTTAGAGTAAACTCCATTCCTGAAAATGCTAATAGGAATAAGAAGTATCCAAAGTTTGTTAAGTTAACTCCTTCATATGGAAGTGGCTTAAATAACTTTAAAGGATTAGCACTTCTTTCAGTCTCATGCTTACCTCTTTTATCCTCAGGTAATGTCTCATCAAATTTATTAAATAAATTAACAAGATTAAATAATGAAAGTAGTCCAGCAACAATGGCTGCCATAGAGAAAGGATTTATTCCAATAGACTCTAGTGCTGGATACATTTTTGTTAAATCAAAAAGAGATAAGATACCACCCATTGCAGGGCCAATAATAAATCCAAGTGCAAAGGCAATACCAATGATGGCCATCCCTTTTGAGCGATTCTTTCTAGTTGTCACATCAGCAACAACTGCTGTCGCTGTTGAAATATTTCCTCCCATAATTCCACCGATAAAACGCGCAAGAATGAGAATAGTAAAGTTGCCAGCAACGGCCCAGAGAACATAACTTACAAAGAGTCCAAATACAGAGATAAGTAGAACTGGTCTTCGCCCAATTCGATCGGAAATAGTTCCCCAAATTGGTGCAGCAACAAATTGCAATAAAGAGTATAAGGCACCAAGGGCACCACCAAAGAGAACGATAGCAGAAAACTCTCCTGCTCCTCCTACATTTGTGAGTGTATCAATTGAGCCAAAGATTGCTTTTAAAAAGAAGTTATCAGCGTCAACCGTTAAGTAGTATTTGGCCAAGGCCGGAAATAATGGAAAGATAATTGAGAAACCAACGAGGTCTAAGAATAATGTTAAGAACACAATTTTTAGAGACTTCTTAGCATTGTCACTTAAGGGCTCTGATTCCATATTAACTTTTGGCATATCCATATACTTTTCCTCTTCAACTTCATATTCTAATTGTGCAACCTCATTAGGTTTGTCACAAAGTGTTTCTACATAATTGGCAAAACCTTCAGACCACTTCTGATCATCATTTAAACAAGGGATTGCATGTATTGTTGTTCCAAACTCTTCAACTTCTTCTTGTAACTCAGTACCAATTTCATCAACTGTTTCTAAACAATCTGCAACAAATGCAGGACAATAAACAGCGATATTCTTCTTTCCACTTTTAGCAAGCTCACAAACATAATCATCAGTATAAGGAGTTAACCACTCTTCACTTCCAAATCTTGATTGAAAAGTAAAATGTATGCGATGACTATCAATTTCTGAAACGCGATCTTTAATCAACTCAAAAGTTTCAAAGCAATGCTGATAGTATGGATCTTTTTTATAAATCACTCTCCTCTTTGGGATACCATGAAATGAGATAACTAAATCATCGATCTGTTCACTTTTTAACTTTTCATTAATTAGTCTTGCTGAGTTATCAATAAAAGCTTGGAGACGATGGAAGTTAGTAATGACCTCAAAGTTAGGAATCCTAACCTTTGTCCCTAATAGCTTACCTAGGAAGTCTATCCCACTAGCAATTGTTGATTCTGAATACTGTGGAAACATAGGTATAACGATGAGTTTTTGGGCAGGATCCCTTCTCTCATCTAATTCTTTTTCCCACTTCGCATAGACATCTGCAACTCTAGGCTCACAAAGTAGAAAAGCGTGTTCAACTTCAATATGCTCAGGCGTTAACTCATTTACCTTATGAGTAAACTCCCGTGTGATACGAGTAAGAGGAAATTCATTGCCTTCCCAAATCCTGCTATATAAAGCAGCTGAGCGCTTAGGCCTAAATGGTATGACAAAGAGATTTAAAATAATCTTCCATAGAGTTGGATTAATATCAACAACTCTTGGGTCCCCTAAAAACTCTTTTAAATATGATCGTACATCGGAAACTTTTGGACTCTTTGGAGAGCCTAGTTGAACGAGAACGACTTTAATGACTTTCTTTGCATTTTTTTTAGATGCTGGAAAAGTTAATTGCTCATGACGCATTGTCATTGGTCCTTGATAGTGTTAAATTAGATGACTATAACCTATCAAAATAATTCAAGAGAGTCGATAAATGAGTGCATCGAAGAAATCTATCAAAAAGAAAGCAACAAAGAAAAAAGCAGCGACAAAGAAGACGACAAAGAAGACGACTAAGAAAGCGCCTAAAAAAGGTCGTAACGTAGAAGAGCTAACAGCATTTGCCCTTGGTAGCGCAAATACACAATATCCAGATACATATGCTCCAGAAGTATTAGAAGCATTTGATAACAAGAATCCAGGCAGTGATGCATGGACAACATTTGTTTGTACAGAGTTCACTTCTCTATGCCCAAAAACAGCACAACCAGATTTTGCAAGAATCTATATCAACTATATTGCAGACAAGAAAATGGTGGAATCTAAGTCACTAAAACTATATCTGTTCAGCTTCAGAAATCACGGAGATTTCCACGAAGATTGTGTGCAAAAAATTTGTGACGATTTAACAAAGCTCATGAAGCCAAAGTTCATTGAAGTTATTGGTGAATTCACACCTCGTGGTGGTATTTGTATCTATCCATATGCCTCAAATTCCAATAATAAGAAGATTTATAAGGAAATTCGAGCAAAAAGGTTTAGCGAATATGCCCCAGGTAAGTATACAATGGACTTATCTAAAATTTATTAATTTAGCATAAAAGAGGATTTTATGAGTCTTGGAATAACAGAAAGTTTAATCATCTTAGCTATTATCATCCTATTATTTGGTGGTAAGAAGCTTCCTGAACTTGGTAAATCACTAGGAAAAGCAATTACAGGCTTTAAATCAGGACTAAAAGAAGAGCAAAACGAAGAAATGAATACAGCAAAGAAAATAACAGAACAGAGCGAAAATAAGAAAGATGACACCAAGAATAGCTAAAAGCTATTCTTGGATCACTGAAATAACTTGTTTAAGAGTAAAAGGCTTTGGAAGAATTCCAGAAACACCCATACCTTTAATAGAATCATCATTTATTGTGCAATCACCAGTGGCCAAAATAAACGAAGGCATATTCTCTTTAAGAAAGCCTCTGGCCTGACTAGCAAACTCCATTCCATTCACCTCAGGCATTTGATAATCTGAAATAATATGAGAATAATGATTACTTCCTAAAGCGTTTAATGCTTCTTTAGCACCAGCACAAGCGTCAACTTCATAGCCCTCAGAAATTAGTGCATCTTGAAGAAGCTCCAATATCTCAACCTGATCATCCACAAGTAAAATACGCTTTGAATTCATAATTCTTTCCACACATCCTCCTAGGATTGGAAATTTGTTTATTGGTAGATGCTCAATTTTGAGCAAAAAAAAACCTATCTTTCGATAGGCTTTTTTAAAACATAAAAATTATTGATTCAAGTAAATTATTCTATAATTTCTAAAACAGATCTTTTTTTCAATTTTGTTGATGCAGCATTAAGAATTGTTCTTAGTGCACGAGCTGTTTTACCTTGCTTACCGATAACTTTACCAAGGTCAGTCTTATCAACTTTTAATTCGATAACTGTTGTCTGCTCACCAACAATTTCATTTACTTCTACTTGCTCTGGCATATCAACTAGTGCGCGACTAACTGTGTCGATTAAATCTTTTAACTCACTCATCATGAACTCCTTCTACAAAAATGCCGTTATCGCTTAATTTAAGAAAAATCGAAATTCTTAGTTAAGAGTAATTTCGTTTTTCTTTAGAAGTGTTCTAACAGTGTCAGAAATTGTAGCACCTTTACCTAGTAGCTCAGAAATTCTCTCAGCTTTAACATCGATAAGGTTACCTTCTTTAAGTTGTGGATTGTATTGACCTAGTTTTTCACTAAATTTACCGTCTCTTGCATTTCTTGAGTCTGCAGCAACGATTGTGTAAATAGGCATGTGAGTTCTACCACCGCGTTGTAATCTAATTGTTAACATTAAGTACTCCTACATCTATAGTAACGCTATAATAATCAGTTTAAATATTTCTAAATAAATAATTGATTTTAAAAAGATAAGCAATATCTTTTTTCAAATTTTTAATTAGAACGGTAATGTATTAAAATATCTGTCATATGACAAGCAAAGAATCCCAGAGTGCAAAATTTATCGACCTCCACGGCCATCAGAGCTCTTCTAAAAGCGAAGATAGAGACTTCTTATATATTTATTCCTACTCTCCCAAAATCAATGACTTACCTAAAGAGGGCCAATTCTTTTCCGCAGGAGTACACCCATGGGAGATTGAAGATGCAAGAACAAGCTTTGAAGAGATAAAGAGATTATGTGGTGAAAGTAATTGTCTAATGGTTGGAGAAGCAGGACTTGATCGCTCAATCGTGGATGATAGTGACCTAGGGCAACAAGAAGAAGTCTTTAAGTGGCATATTCAGCTAGCAAATGAGCTTAAAAAACCACTTATCATTCATAATGTGAAATGCCTGTCCGAAATTTTTCGCCTTCACAAGCAATACCCAAATCACTCGAATTGGGTCTTACACGACTTTAATGGAAGCCTTAGCGATATCCAAGAATGCCAAAGAAGAGGCATTGCCATGAGCCTTGGGCCACGCTTTTATGAATCTCAAACCGCAAGGATTGCTCATACAATCTCTGATCACAAAATTGATTTGAATCTTATTTTCTTTGAGACAGATGAGCGAGGTGATATTAATATCCAAACAATCTATGAAAAGTTTGCTCAAAAACAAGAAATAGAGATTGATGATTTAAAGGATAGAATTTGGCAAAACCTGAAGGCCCTTCTTGGCACAAATTTAACGAGCTAGTCCAATTTAAGGCCCTCCTGGCCCCAATGGTTGGACTCTCACATGTGGCCCTAAGAGATGCCCTACGTGCCTACTTTCCAGAGGATACACCAACACTTTGGACAACAGAGATGCTAAATTCGCGTCGAATTCCAGGCCAAAGGCTTGGGGAAACACCAGAGACCCTAAAGTCACAACAAGATATAAATCTCTATCCCCAAATTCTATGTAACGAAGAAAGATATATTAAAGATTCAATTCCAAAGCTAGAAAAATGGGGAGCAAAAGCAATTGATATAAATATGGGTTGCCCAGTAAAAAAGGCCTTAAAACATAATTACGGGGTCTCGTTAATGGGTGATATTAAATATGCCTCCCAAGTTGTTTCTTGTGTAAAGAAATATGCCACTGTTCCAGTATCAGTGAAGCTAAGGGCCGGACTTCAATCAGATAAGGGCTTCTTACTTGAATTCTGCCATGCTCTTAAGGAAGGAGGAGCAGATTGGCTTATCCTCCACCCTCGCCTAGCAGAGCAAAAAAGAAAAGGAAGTGCAGATTGGTCACAAATTAGACTTCTTCAAGAAAGTATCGATATACCAATTATTGGCAATGGAGATATTCAAGAAGCTCAAGATATCACTCGCATGCTTGAAGAAACAGGCTGCCAAGCCGCTATGCTTGGAAGGGCCTTAACAGCAAAACCTTGGATTATTACACAATATGCTTACGAAAGTGGACATCAGCTAAATGAATACCAAGAAGCAATAATAAATAAAGACCCAAGTGCCCACGCTGTCTTATATGGAGAATATGTGAAGTCCTATATTGAAGCTTGTTTTCGTTATTACGATTTTAAAGATGCTTTAAAGAGAATACGCTTCTTTCTAAAAGTGGGACACGTTTGGCTTAATTTTGGGCATAGCTTTTCAAAGAAGCTCTTTAAACTTGAGACGCTACAAGAGTACAAAGAGGCCATTGACCAATTCATGTCAAACTCTTCTCTTAAAATGTCAGCTCGAACAAATCTTAGATATTAATATTTAGTGATCGCAGTGATGACAGCGACAAAGCTTAATATTGAGCATATGGGCAGCAATCAATGCAAGTCCACCGATAATAGAAGCAACGATTTCAACTGGACCGATAGTATGAACATGGTGTGCATGTCCTGCGTGTTCTGCAAGTAGAAAGAGATGCTTAAAATGCCCAAATAAAATGGCCGCCATACCAAGAACACCGATAATAAGAGGTCTCTTATCCGAGTGAACCTTAAGATTCTTAACAAAAGCGTAGAGACCAACAGGAACCACGATGAAGATAGAAAGACTGTGAATTAATGGATTTTCAAAGATACTTGCCACTGAAGGCGTAAACATCACCAATAAAGGGATTGCCATACAATGTAGGCAACATAGGACAGAAACGATAAGTCCCGCGCGATCCGCAGATTCGTTCAAATTTGTTACTTTTGTTTCTTCCATATCATTATCCATAATCGTCCAACTATTTATTATAAGTATATATAGAGAATTCTTAACTCCAAAGCAAGAAAATATTAAATTATTCAGGGTATTAAAGTGTTGAAAATACTTGCTAATGAGTTTACCGTATTAAGGTAATATTATTGATACCCATTCAAGAATGAATCGGTTGAGATTTTAACCAAGAAGATCGATAGCGAGGATAAAAATGAGCTTAGAAGATTTTTTAAAGAAGAAGAATAAACAGGCAAAACACGCCCTAACTTCTTCAAGTGATGAGATTCTAAAAAAGTGTAAGCATTTACTAGAGCGAATTCAAGATGAAGGTAGTGAGAAGTACGATGAACTCTATTACCACTTTCGTTTTCGTTACGACAAAGTAAATGTGCAAAAGCATAAACTTGAAAAATTCTATGAAGAATTAAAAGAAGAACTCGATCGTCTTGGTAAAGATCCAATGAAAGTCTTGGCCCAATATGAAGAGAAGATTGAAAAAGAGATTGCTTCTCTTGGCCATGGGGAAACATATCAAAATGTTAAAAAAGGGACTAAGAAAGCGATAAATCGCGTTAAGAAAGCGGCCAAAGATGTTTCTGATGAGATGGAAGAAACCGTTGAAGAGGTACGCAAAACAACGAAGAAAGTTGCAAGTGACTTAAAGAAAGCTGCAAAGAAGAAAGTTGTTAAAAAGGCGGCCAAGAAGACAGCAAAGAAAACAGCAAAGAAGGCAGCAAAGAAAACAGCAAAAAAGGCAGCAAAGAAAACAGCCAAAAAGGCAGCAAAGAAAACAGCCAAGAAAACTGCTAAGAAAACTGCTAAGAAAAAGGTAGCCAAAAAGACTGCAAAGAAAACTGCGAAGAAAAAGGTTGCTAAGAAGACAGCGAAAAAGAAAGTAGCAAAGAAAACAGCAAAAAAAGTAGCAAAGAAAACAGCAAAAAAAGTAGCCAAGAAAACGGCCAAGAAAGCTGCAAAAAAAACGGCCAAGAAAAAAGTAGCCAAGAAAGCTGCTAAGAAAAAATCAAAATAAATACTAATACTAGGCCCTGAAATTCAGGGCCTTTCTATAAGAGTGCGTGAGCAATTGAAAAATAAATAATGATTCCCGTGACATCACAAATCGTTGCAACAAAGGGAGTTGAAGCTGTAGCAGGGTCAAAGCGTAACTTTTTTAAGAGAAATGGCAGCATTGAGCCAACAAGTGTCCCCCACATTACGATACAAATAATACTACATCCAACAATTAAAGATATCTGAGCAAAGTTCACACCGTATGCTTCATTAGCATGAGGCCAAAAGTAAATTCTCATGAATCCAAAGATTCCAAGAATAAATCCCATAAAAAGACCTGAGCCTAATTCCCGAAAGAAGACGCGAAGAGAGTCACTATTTTTAACTTCACCTAGGGCAAGCGCACGAATAACGAGAGTCGAAGCTTGAGCACCTGAATTCCCACCAGATGAGATAATAAGAGGAATAAAAGTTACTAATGCTACTGTGTGAGCAATGGCCGCTTCAAAATGAGTCATGGCCGTCGCAGTTAACATTTGTCCGATAAAGAGTATAACAAGCCAACCGAGACGCTTTTTTGTCATCTCAAAGAAGCCTACTTCAAGATAAGGAGCATCAAGAGATTCGACGGCCGCAATTTTTTGCATATCTTCCGTGGTCTCTTCTTCAACGGCCTTGATAATATCATCAATTGTAATGATACCTTTCATTCTGAACTCATCATCAATAACCGGAAGAACAACTTGCTCAAAACGACTGAAGACGCGTCCAATTTCTTCCTGGTCCATATTATCAGGAATTGCAATGAGGTCATCTCCACTAGTCATCAGATCTGATACCTTTTGACCATCTCGTGCACCAAATAGTTCACGAAGGGAAACAACACCTAGAAGCTTTTGAGTGGCATCGATTACATAAGTATAATAAATTGTTTCAACATTACTTAAAGTTTGAGTTCGAATATAGCGAATGGCCTCTTCAACATACATATTGGCGCGAAGTCGAATATAATTCGAATTCATTAAACCACCGGCCACATCTTCTGCGTAGGCCATAAGGGCCATGACTTCGATACGAGCGTGTTTTGCTAATAAGCTTAATGTTTCTTCAACTTGTTCAGGCTCAAGAAGCTGGAGAATATCTGCAAGATCATCATAGGCCAGGTCATTGGCCCATCTTCTTTTCAGGTCACGATCAAATTGTTCAAATAAGTCAGCTTGGTAATTCGAATCTAGTGAATCAAAGAAGTCACTTGCCTCTTCTTCTGACAAACTATTAAAAATCTCAAGACGCTGCGACTCCGAAAGAGACGGCCAGTCTTTTAAGGCAATACCAATTTTAGTAAATTGCATTGTCTTTTCAATTTCAGAATGAAATTCGTTTGTCATTATAATTACTCCAACATCTTACTTGTCGACATCGAATAATAAAACTTAAATAAAATTAGATAGTTATATTACTCAAGTTCCTACTTAAACTTTAAAGGAACTTTGATATAAGGGCCACCATCAGCTTCAGTAAATATAAACTCTCCGCCATTCATATTATATTGGATACTAGGTATAATTAATCTTGGCTCATTAAGCTGTGCATCTCGATTAGTACGAAACTCTAAGAACTCTTCCTTAGAAGTCGAGCTTTTACATTGGATATTGCTACGCTTTTGCTCACCTACTGTTGTTTTATATTTTATCTCACGCCCACCAGGTCCATAATCATGGCCAACATAAATCTCACATTCATCATCAAGTGCGTAAATCTTTTGAATTGAATTGTATAGCTTATCTGCACTTCCCTTTGGAAAGTCACAACGTCCGGTACCCATATCAGGCATAAATATCGCATCACCTACAAAAAGGGCCTTCTCATTTACATAAAGACTCATACACGCAGGTGTATGGCCTGGAGTCTCAATAATTTTCACATTAATATCGCTACAAACATCAAAACTCTCACCTTCTTGTGTAAGAATATCAAATTGCGAACCATCCTCTTTAACATTTGATGAAAAGACAGCATTAAATACACCCTGAACCAACTTAATATTCTTATGAATAACAACTTGCGCAGTGGGATAAAGCGATTTTAGTTTAGATGCTCCCGACAAATGATCGGCGTGAACATGAGTTTCAAAGATATACTTTAAACTCAATTCATTTTCTTTTAGAAATAAATCTATTTGATGGATATCTTCACTTGAAACACTACCACTTGCGTAATCGAAGTTCAGAACGGGGTCAACAACAATGGCCGTTTTTGAGACCGATGAATAAATGATATATGTCATTGTATTAGTGACCTTATCAAAGATAGAATGAACCAACATTTAGAACTCCTTTTCTCATTAACAACTTGTTGCACCACGCAGTAAAAAAACTACTAAAAATTCGCTTAAGTTTTGGTGATTTAAGGATTATAATCCAAATCAAATAACATTTAAAACTTTATTAAATCAGACAAAGGAAATGGATCAATGTCAGCATTACGCTTTTATTTGACGAACTCCATTGCTAAGAAACAGGTAATGGGAGTGACGGGACTACTTCTATGTGGATTCCTTTTTTCACACATGTTAGGAAACTTTTTATTAATCGCAGGTAAGGATGCATTCAATCAGTATGCATACACCCTTACTTCCAACCCGCTAATTTACTTAGCAGAAGCAGTTCTTTTAGTGATCTTCTTATCTCACATCTTTATGGCGCTTAAGCTTACGATTGAGAATAAGGCAGCTCGCCCAGTTAAGTACTACATGAAGCAACCGACAGGAAGAGGTTCGACATTTGCATCATCAACTATGCCTTACACAGGTATGTTGATTCTTTTCTTCCTTGTTATGCACTTAATTAACTTTAAGTACGGTGATGTTTACATGACAACACTTAATGGAATGGAAGTTCGTGATCTTTACAAGACTGTTATTGATTATTTCGCTTCACCACTGAATGTTGGAATCTATGTACTATTTATGATTACAATTGGGATTCACGTATCTCACGGATTCTGGTCAGCATTTCAATCAATTGGCTTTAACCACCCTAAGTATATGCCAGCAATTCAATTCATTTCTAAGCTTTATGCTGTGATCTTAACTGTTGGTTACTCGACTATCGCTATTTGGTGTCACGTTAAGGGAGGAATGTAATGACAAATATTAAGAAAATGGATGGAAAAGTTCCTGCGGGAAATGACATCACAAAAGTTTGGACTGATCATAAATTCAAAATGAAACTTGTTAACCCTGCCAACAGACGTAAGTTTGATATTATCGTTGTTGGTTCAGGTCTTGCTGGAGCATCTGCTGCAGCAACTCTTGGTGAACAAGGATATAATGTTAAATGTTTCTGCCTACAAGATTCTGCAAGACGTGCTCACTCGATTGCAGCTCAAGGTGGTGTTAACGCAGCTAAAAGTTATCCAAATGATGGTGACTCGATTTGGCGACTATTCTATGACACTGTAAAAGGTGGAGATTATAGAGCACGTGAAGCTAACGTTTATCGTCTTGCTGAAGTTTCAAATAATATTATCGACCAATGTGCAGCACAAGGTGTTCCTTTTGCTCGTGAATACGGTGGGACACTTTCTAACCGTTCATTTGGTGGTGCTCAAGTATCACGTACATTCTATGCTCGTGGACAAACTGGTCAACAGCTTCTTCTAGGTGCTTACTCTTCTCTAATGAAAGAAGTAGGACGTGGAAAAGTAGAAATGCTTACTCGTCGTGAGATGGTTGAGCTAGTAGTTGTTGAAGGTAAGGCCCGTGGTATTATCACAAGAAATGTAATCACTGGTGAATTCGAAAAGCACGCAGCTGATGCAGTTCTAATGTGTACTGGTGGATACGGAAACGTTTACTACCTATCAACAAATGCTATGACTTCAAATGGTTCAGCAGCATGGAAGGCCTATAAGAAAGGTGCAATGTTTGCTAACCCATGCTTCACTCAAATTCACCCAACTTGTATTCCAAGACACGGTGAAAACCAGTCGAAGCTAACACTTATGTCAGAGTCTCTAAGAAACGACGGACGTGTTTGGGTTCCAAAGAAAGCTGGTGACTATAGAGCTCCAAATGATATTCCAGAAGAAGAAAGAGATTACTACCTAGAAAGAAAGTATCCATCTTTTGGTAACCTTGTTCCTCGTGACGTTGCTTCAAGAAATGCAAAAGAACAAATCGACCAAGGTAAGTCAGTACGTGAAGGTGAAGAAGCTGTTTATCTAGACTTTGCAACTGCAATCGAGCGCGATGGTGAAGATGCAATTAGAGAGCGCTACGGTAACCTCTTTGATATGTATGAAAGAATTACTGATGAAAACCCATATAAAGTTCCAATGAGAATCTACCCTGCTGTTCACTATACAATGGGTGGTTTATGGGTTGACTATAATCTTCAAACAACTATTCCAGGACTATTTGCTCTTGGTGAAGCAAACTTCTCTGACCACGGTGCAAACCGTCTAGGTGCTTCTGCACTTATGCAAGGTCTTGCAGATGGCTACTTCGTTGCACCATACACAGTTCCAAACTACCTAGCTAGTGAAGGACTAATGGGTAAAAAAGTTGGTACAGATCATCCTGAATTCGACAAAGCACTTACTGATTCAAAAGAAAGATTCACAAAGCTTCTTTCAATCAATGGATCAAGATCTGTTGAGTCAATTCACAAAGAGCTTGGACGTATTATGTGGAACCACGTTGGTATGGCCAGAAATGAAAAGACTCTTAAAGAAGGTATTGAGAAAATCAAAAAACTTCGTGAAGTATTCTGGAAAGACGTTAAAGTTACAGGTACTCCAGATGGAATCAATATTGAGCTTGAAAAAGCAAATAGACTTGCCGACTTCTTAGAACTTGGTGAACTTATGGCACGTGATGCACTAGAGAGACCAGAGTCATGTGGTGGACACTTTAGAGAGGAATCTCAAACTGAAGAAAGTGAAGCCTTACGTGATGATGAGAACTACTGTCATGGTGCTGTTTGGGAATTCACTGGTCAAGATAGCGACCCAATTAGAAACGTTGAAGAATTAGACTTCCCTAACGTTCCACTAACGCAAAGAAGTTATAAGTAAGAGGTATTAATATGAGTAGTAATAATAATATGACTTTACATTTAAAGATCTGGCGTCAAAAAAACCGTGAAGACAAAGGTCAAATGGCGGATTACACACTAGAGAATGTATCTCCAGATGCTTCTTTTCTAGAAATGCTAGATCAACTTAACGAAGAACTGATCCCACAAGGGATTGAGCCGGTAGCTTTCGACCACGACTGTCGTGAAGGTATCTGTGGTATGTGTTCACTAATGATTAACGGTCAGGCCCACGGGCCAGAAGCTGAAACAACAACTTGTCAGCTTCACATGAGAAAGTTCTCTGACGGTGATACGATTGTAATCGAGCCATTTAGAGCAAGAGCTTTTCCAGTAGAAAAAGACCTTATGGTTGATAGAAGTGCATTTGATGAAATCATCGCTGCTGGTGGATTTATTTCAGTAAATACTGGTAACGCTCAAGATGCAAATGCTATCCTAGTTCCTAAAGAAAACGCTGACCTTGCAATGGATGCAGCTGCTTGTATCGGTTGTGGTGCATGTGTTGCTTCTTGTAAGAATGCTTCTGCAATGCTTTTCGTTTCAGCAAAAGTTTCGCAAATGGCACTTCTTCCACAAGGACAAGCTGAAGCTTCTCAACGTGTTCAAAACATGGTTAAGAAGATGGATGATCTTGGATTTGGTAACTGTACTAACGAAGCAGAATGTGAAGCATCATGTCCAAAAGGAATTGAGATCACAAATATCGCTCGTATGAACAGAGAGCTTCTAAAAGCTGCTGTTGTTTCTCAAACGACACCAAAAGTATAATTTAGCTTAACAGTTAAAAGATAATTAAGAGGCCTACGAAAGTAGGCCTTTTTTTGTTAATTTCTAGTAAACTTTTATTGATTTCATTGGGACTTAAGAAAAGTTCTTCTAAAATGTAGAAAACAAAAAAAGGAGTTTTGATGAAGTTACTTATAGCAATATTACTCACATCCCTAACTTTCGCCCTTTCTCCAGGAGAGAAAGCTCCTGAATTTATTTTAATGAATCAAAAAGGAGAGCTCGTCTCGCTTGAGAACTTAAAAGGCCGAAGAATTGTCCTTGAATGGTATAACGAAGGTTGTCCATTTGTTCGTAAACATTATGATTCAAAGAATATGCAAGAGACTCAAACGTTTGCATTGAGACATGGCTACACATGGCTGACAATTAATTCTTCAAATGTAGGAAAACAAGGATATATAGAGGATTCTGAAGCGGCAAAGAAGCGCTTAAAAGCAGAGGGATCTAGAGCGCAACACTTTCTACTTGATACGAAAGGAGTCACTGGTCGACTCTATAATGCGAAAACGACACCAGAGATTTTCATTATCAATGAGCAGGGAAGAATCGACTATATGGGCGCGATTGACAGTATCCCATCGGCCGATAAAAGCGATATTCAAAAAGCCGAAAACTATGTTAAAACAGCTATAAAAGAGATTGCTAAGGGAGAGAAGGTCTCAACGGCAAAAACTAAACCATATGGATGTAGCGTTAAATACTAATGTTTATATATAATGAAAATACCCAATTATTTATAAAGAAAGTTCGTCTCAAGGCCCGTGATATTTTTGCGGGCATGGGACTTGAGCTCAAAAGAAGTCGCCTGCATTATAAGGGTGTTATGTATCCCCTATCTTTTGTGGTTAATGAATCAGATAAAGTCTTGGGCTTCTACGATCCACTTATATACCAAATTGGAATTAATAAGTGCTTTATGACCATGAATGATGAAGAGCTCTTAGAAAATGTTCTAAAGCACGAAATAGCTCACTTTATGGTACACGTAACGTGTGGCATAAGTGAACAAGCACATGGCGTTGAATTTCGAAATATCTTTAAAAGATATGCATGGAATCAGGACTTTTCAAAATCACAGATTAATCTAGCTGCTTACACAAAGACTAGTAACCAAGTTACTCAAAAAATTCAAAAGCTACTTGAACTTGCTAAATCTGATAACGAATTTGAGGCCAAGCTTGCAGCAAGAAAGGCCAATGATCTTATTGCAAAACACAATCTAGAAAAAGTAAGACTTACTAATTTCACTCGCAATGAGATCGATATGCGTGAGCTTGAAGACACCTATGTTAAAAGAGTCGCCTCATTTAAAAGACGAAACCTCTTACATGATTGCCTCTATGATATTCTAAAAGAGTTTTCAGTTGCACCTGTATTTAGCAGTGGCCGTGGTGGTGGCTATCTTGAAGTTATCGGCGCAAAGGAAAATGTCGAAGCGGCCCATTATATTTATGACTACACTACACAGGCCATGAACGGCCTTTGGCTTCAAGCTAAGAAGTCATCTAACCTTAAAGGTGTTCGAGCTAAGAATACGTACTTTAAAAGCTTCACAAAATCCTTTCTACAAGAATTAAAGAAATCTCAACAACATATTAGCTCTCGTGAGCTCGTCCACTTAAATGGCCTAACTTCGGCCCATCGCAATCGTGTCTATCCTCGCGTTAGCTCTCAATCGAGCCAATCTTCAAGCTTTGATCCAAAGGCCTGGAGCCTAGGTAATAAAGCGGGAAAGTCATTTAAAATTGGCAAAGGCATTAATGGCAAAGCCTCCACAAAATTAATAACTTACTGAATTCCGTAACAAAATTCGCTTTATTTAAAGATTATCTAAAACTTTTGAGCGGATTTCCGATATGTGTTAATGTGAAGTTTGGAGTGTAAATGGCAAAAATAGCAAATTCTAAAAAGATTATTAGAGGATTCATTACTCAATGTACGTTAGTATTTAAGTCCTACGACTACAATGTAGTTGAATCTAAGAATAAGCAGAATCTTTGGCATTTTAGCGTAACTAAAGACGATAAGAAGTATGTCGTCTACTGCACAAACTCACTTGAAAAAGTTCAGGGTATTATAAAAATAGCTCTCAAGAAACTTCCAGAAGGCACTCGCCTAGTGGTAATCTGTAATGATTTTACCGATGAGGATCGTTCAAAAGCAGAGGCCAGCCAGTATACAATCACTTCTCTAGGTACGATTAAGCAATACGGTGTTGAAATGCTCGATGCCAAGCAGAGAGCTCAAAGACAAGCCTCTTAAAGGCCATTAGACACTTTTCTTATCTGCGCCAAAAATCCACTTATGCTGTTGTCCAATAACTCGGAAAGGACCACCTTCGATTTGATTCCATTCTTGAATATCGATAAATCGCTGCATAGGAAATTCTTCACTTGGCTCATAACAAGGAGTCAAAACCCAAGGAAATTCAATATTACCAAGCTTTGATTCAAGTTCGCGATAAGCGCTTAATGTGTATTCAAAATCCTTTCGATCAGCAATCACGGCCTTCACTTGAAAGCGATTAGGATATTGCTGTGCCATCTTTTCGATAAGTGACAGACGTGTTCTAACACCTGTTGAAGGAGTTTTTAGGTCATAAGAGATATAGTCAAGAAGATCAAAAACCTCGTCAACAACTCGAGTTCCAGCGGCCTCAAGATTAATTTTAAAACCTTTCGATTTTAAAAACTTTGTAAGCTCCACAACGCTTGGAACGTGTTTAGGATGAAGAGGATCACCACCAGTAATAGAAATCCAATTAATTTTACCTTGATAACTCTCTTCAAGAATTCTTTCAAAGATTGTATTAAGAGAAGTGCTCTCAATATCAAAACTCCAGGTGTCCATAGAGTCGCAATTAACACAACCGATATTACATCCTTGAAAACGCACAAAGACTTGTGAGCGTCCGACAAAGACTCCCTCACCTTCTGTAGCGCGATAAATATCGTTAATTAAAAATTCCATGAAACCTTCTAAACACCAATGTTTAAGCCTATTTATATAGCATAAGCCTTTAAAATGTCATAGAATTATGTAAAATCAAGTAAAAGCTACACGAAATAACTTAAGGCAATGATTATGATTGATATAAATGAACAGTTTCAAGCTGTCATTAAGGACTTACAAAGTGGGAAAAGACCAAATTGCAGCTATTCCAAACAAGATATAAAAGTCTTTAAAGATGAATTTATTCGACTCAATGACAAGAGAGACTGGCAGGCCTTAATTCCCCTTCTGTGTATTCTCGATAATACGATAACACTCGATCACGACTTATATCCCCAAATTATCCATGCAATAAAAGAATGTGATGATAATGAGGTTCTTGTTCTGATATTAGGAGTTGCAAGAAAGCAGATTATTGATGAGCACCACAAGCGTGGAGAGAGACTTCCATTTGACTTCTTAGAGGTACTTGAGGGCCTTATCGGTCATAGTAATCCGGAAGTATTCGAATGGAATCTAAGGCTAATAGAAGGACTTGGCTCACAGTCTATCTTCTTTAAAGAGGCCATTTTAAAGGCAAAACCAGGCTTTTTTGCTCGATTTAACCAGCACAAGAAGGCGTGCACGGAAATAATTGAGCTTCTAGAGCGTCGCTGGGGCTAAGATGTTATAATAGCTCTATGAATAGAAAGTTTGATGCTAATGAAAATTTTGAATTGTTAAAGAATGAGCGCAATATTGCAGGACGGGCAATGTATGAAAAGCGCCCTTCACAAGAAGTAAAAGTTCAAATCTATCCAGATAAGAGTGTCTCTCCAGCTAAATTTATTCCAAATCAAAGTATGCCTGGAACATTTCGCGCCCACCCAACAACTATCGCCGCAATGCGAAGTGATCTTTTTGCAAATATGCATGACGAAGCATTTGAGGAATTAAGCGCAATAATCACTTGTTCAAGTTGTAAAACTCAGATTGATCAGCAATTTTGGAAGTTTTGCCCCTACTGTGAAGCACCGTTTCCAAAAAATCACGGATAAGTATCTGAAATTTCGTTTTAAAGTAAATCTTTGTAAGAAAAATACCTTTTACTAACACTTTCTAGACCAGTAAATTCTTTCTACAACACACGAACACAATATTTGTTGTAAATAGCTTTAATTTTGCCAAATCGAAATTTTACAGCTACAAGCAACTTGTTTCACTGGAAGAAACACGGCACAAGGGAGTCGAAATGAAAAGAGCAAACTCGTATCTATCGGACAAGCAAATAGCTGCACTAAAAGATGCACTACTTGCTGACAAAGAAAGAATTCTTAACAAAAACAGTGAGAAAGAGCAGTATTGCATGGACAAGAATGAACTACTTGATCCTCTAGATGAGGCAGTAGCAAATGTCCAAACTTCGCAGGAAATTCGTTTCAGAAATCGTGAGAACTTCTACGTAAAGAAAATCAATAAAGCACTTCAAAAAATTGAAAAAGGCGAATATGGCCTTTGTGATGAGTGTGATATTGAAATCGGTTACGATCGCCTTATGGCAAGAAATACAGCAGAACTTTGTATTGCATGTAAAGAAGAAGCTGAGCATGAAGAGAAATCAAATGTTTATCTAAAGCGTTCGAAATCTCTTGGAAAAACAATTGCTGAAATTGGAAAAAGATAAAGATACTAAAGGCCGCTTATGCGGCCTTTTTATTTTCTGAAATAACTAAGACTAAGTAATTCAAACTCATCTGCAATATGGTATTGGCCGGACGAGAAGCTCACAGAACGGGCAAGACCAGAAGACTCGACCGAAGTTTTAATCTTCTTAATCTCATCTCTTTCAACTGAAAAATCTAAGACATAAACTGAGCCAGATAAGTGTTGTGCTTTCTTAACAATATGCCCTTTGGCATTTAAATATTTTTGTAGATCCACAACAAGATCAGATTTAATCGAAACGATAAGACGATGTGGATTTATCCCTTCACAAGCACCTTTTCGTGAAGCGGCCAATGGTAACATATCCTCACCTTTATCAAAAACTAACTCTCCATCTTTACTGGCATTTGCACGAAGACAATACTCTACTGCATCGTAAGTCACACGAAATGCGATGGCCAAACGAGGGCCACAAATTCCATAAGTATGGATGGCATCGATCTGATCAGCTTTAAATCCTTTCTTATGAAAAAACTTAACCACGGGAGCTAAAATATCATCACGAGAGGTATTTAAACTTATTTGATCATTGAATGAAGCAATTTTTGTACGATAGTCACCTTCTTTATACCAGCAGGTATCATTTCCAACAGAAGTTAAAGGACCGGCCAATAGTGAGCTTGAAGTCACAATCATGATAAATAAGAATACTCGGGAGCTATCTAAAATTTTCTTCATACATATGAATCGGTATTTATGATGCAATATTTAGTGTAGACTTAAGTTATGAAAAATCAGGAAGAAAGTATTAAGTTAATCGAGAAAGTTACTCGGTCTTTTTATCAAAAGGCCATAAATGACGTTTTCATTGGTTATCACTTTCGTAAATTAACTTCAAACAACGGTCCGATCTCAAATATTGAAGACTTCAACGAGCATCTAAAATCAATAAATGCCTTTTGGCAGGCCCAATTACTAGGAATAAAATTACCTAAAGGGGCCCATCACCTCTTATCGGCCCACGAGTATTTAAAGATCCGAAAGGGAGAGCTAGGTCGATGGGTCGTATTGTTTAAACAAACACTAGAGGAAAATCGATCTGAAGATCCAAAATTTATTAATATTTGGGAACATAAGATTGACACTTTTAAAGTAGGCTTTGAAAAGTATTTTTTTGAGGGATAGGCATGATTAAATATGAGAAGAATATTCAATATGTCACAATTGACAGCTATTCTAGAAATATATTCTTAATTTGCACCTTCTTCTTACTAGCATTAATCTTAACGCTTATCTTCAAAGAGCCAAGGCCTGCAACAAAAGACATTATAATTTTTCTCATCCCAATTATTGCAACTGTTTCAATATTAAAAAAGCGTCATCTTGAGCTCAATAAACCTCGCAACACAGGAAGACTGGAAACACGCTCTCTTATAAGAAAGAAGTTTGAAAACTTTGGTCTAGATGAGATTGAAGAAATTGAACTTAATAAAGGACGTGGCAGCGGGAATGCAGGCAACTACTTTATTACAATAAAATTGAATAACTCTAAGAGACTAAAAATTATGACAACTGATGCTTTTCAGTCAAATAAAGAGATTAATGAAATTTATGAAGAACTCAGAAATTGGATAAAGAGCTAATTACAACTTTCGATAGTTTTAGGTTTTTTGGCCTTATAAACTTTTTTAACAAAATCCTCAAGAACAGGCTCACCTGTCACATCATCTAGAAGCCAATTACGAGCATGCCATTGACCAATCTTTGCGGCCGCACGACAAGCATCACGAGTTGTCATGTATTGAACAACGATCATTTCCACAAGACGAACCTTGAAGCGCTTAGGAGAGCCCTTAAGACAACCTTCTTGAGGATAATCATTACACTCTAAATGACGATCCTTATCCTTTGCTGCAATACGAACTTCTTCAATTGTATTATCAAATTTATAGGCCATATCAAACATTTCTAAAGGAGTGTAAATATCCTTTTCAGAACAAGACGTAAAAAGTAGAGATAATGTAAATAGAAAGACAATGCTAATATGTTTAGACATATTAGCATTTTATCACTTAACCGCGACGGCCGCGAGATTTTTTTGACTTATTAGGCGTGTTTCGTCCAGATACAACAGGTTTCTTAGGCATACGCCCACGTCTAGCAGGTGCCTTCTTCTTAGAAGCTCCCTTATTCGCCTTACCCATTGTCGATTTAAGAAAGATTGGATCAATTTTGAGTGTATCCTGATTTTTAATGGCATCATTGATTTGACCAATGAGCTTTTGATCTTTCTTTGTAACAAAATTATAAACACGTCCGCTTCTTCCAGCACGTCCAACTCGTCCTGAACGGTGAATATAGTAAACAGCTTCAAAAGGAAGATCATAATTTAAAACCCATTGCAGTGTTTTAATATCGATTCCACGAGCGGCCATATCTGTTGTGATGAGAACACCACCAGTAGACTTAAAGTTTTTAAAGTTATCACTTCGCTCTCTTGCGCTGATATCACCATGAGATAGGAAAAGCTTTTTTGCAAGCTTCTTCTCTTTCATATAATTATAAACTTCAACGGCCTTCTCTTTTTGATTCACAAAAATAATACCATTGCCTTTGGCCTCATTTTTCATAAAGACATCAAGCATGGCATTTTTCTCAGTATATTCCAGAGCGATATTATAAGTTTCAATAGTTTGAGATAGACCGTGAGCATCAGTTAAGCTGATGGTCTCAAATTCCATTCCAGAGAAGAAGTCTGCTTTTAATAGGTCAAAGTCATCGGCCATGGTTGCAGAAACAAGGGCCGCTTGATAATCATTTGTTAAATGTCTTCTAATGGATTTTAGCTCACGCATAAATCCCATATCAAGAAGTTGGTCTGCTTCATCAATAACAAGAAATTCAAGATTATCTAGACGAATTTCTTTTTTCTCAATCATAGACTTAATTCTTCCAGGGCCACCCACTAGGATATCAAAGTTCTGACTCTTTAGAGAACTTACTTTCTTTCCCTTCTCTCCACCAAGTGCCAATCTAACTCGAAGCTTTGCATGGTGAGAGATCTTCTTACACTCATCGGCAACTTGAATTGCAAGCTCCTTAATAGGAAGAAGTATAATTGCACGTGGAGAACCAAGTTTTTGATCGTTCTTACTAAGATTTGCTTCACTTTCTTTAAGCATTTGAAAAAGTGGAAGAAGATAGCTTAGAGTTTTACCACTACCAGTTTTCGCCTGAATTTGAATATTTTTTCCATCTAGAAAAACAGGAATTGACTGAACTTGAACATCAGTTGGTGCTGCAAGTTTATTTTCTTTTAGAAAACCTGCAAATAGGTCCATATTAATTAAATCAATAAAATCTTGTGAGTCTTTTGCCATTATGTACTCTCCTAAAGTGACAATTCCGCTCGCGGCTCCCCGTAGCCTACACGGTAAAAATAAAAAGGGGGATCAAAGATCCCCCAATATGTAACACAATGGCAGTTGTATTAGAAGTGTAGTCTGAAATTTACAGAGTGAATTGTTGCAATTTCCACACCTTTTACCTCAGAAGTGATTGGTTGCTTAAGAGAATACATGAAATCCATGAATCCTAGCTTAAATCTTGGAGTCAGAGTCAGGTGTTCTGAATCAACCATCCCTCTAAGAGTTAAGGCAATTCTTTGCTTCCATACGTGAAGCATAACATCTGTACCAGCATAAACACCATCTGCGAAATCATATCCATCTCTCATATGGAAACCAACAAATGGACGAAGTTTTAAGTTAGAAAGGTCAAAACTATAGTCAGTGTGCATACGGTAACCAACTTCTGGCTCATAAATTGGAAGATATCCTTCATCACTTTCAATAATTGTTGCAAGTGCAATATCTTGAATCTTAAACATTGTTCTAAAGTTTGTTAGCCAATTGAAACCATAAGTAATATCGGCCATAGCATAAAGAGTCATATTCTGATCAAGGTTTTCAGTGTCGATAGCATCACCATCTCCAGCAATTGCATCCTGATCAAGAACACGTCTTACGTCAGCTCTATATAGGCCATATAGAGAAAGTCCACCAAAGTGGTTCTCATTCTTATAATCAAAATTTAATCCAGCTGTAACATCAGCTTTTACATAAGCGTCGATAATAGCTGCAGTTTGTCCAGATCCTGCAAATGGAATAGCTGTACCACCTAGTGCTTCTGTTAATTCTGTTTCAAATTGAGTTCTCTCTGATCCACTTAGTCCTAATGCCGTTGCTAAATCAGAAACAGTATTAGTAGTCCCACCTAGAATATCATCAACAATGTCTTGTGTTAACTTATCTTCTAGAATTGTCTTTGCAGAAGCATCTGCTGGAATGGCCGCAATAAGAGTATCTTTTTCAATATCTTCTTCTCCAATACCAATAAGAGAGCCAACATTAACCCCTAGTCTTACACTTGGGCTAATTGTTCCTTTAAAAGCACTAAATGAAGGAAGAGGAACTCCGACTTCAACATTTACTCTTAAGTTTTGTTCTGTATCAGCATATTCGCTAAGAACTTCAGCGGCAGCACTTGAATCTTCAGCATCTGATACATCTGAAGCAAGCTCCATAATATCAGTATTAGCGTAGACTGACATATCAATTAGAAAGTCATGTCCTGGCTCTCTTAAGAATTCTTGAGTTTGAAACTTGTCTTCCATTAGACGGAAGCGATCAAGTACATTGTAATCAGCGTCTGCTGCGTAAGCTACCTGTCCTACCATAAGAGTCGCTAAAGCGGCCTTTGTTAGGATTGATTTTTTCTTCATTTTAAACATCAACGTCCCCTAGTTGTTATAATTATTCGAATCTTTCGAACTTAATAAAGCATGAAATTTTTGTTAACTGATTTTACCATGAGCGTGAGAGAAAAAATTAGTAGGAAAATTTATATATTCACCTTAAAATAGTAATTAAATTAATAGATTACGTAAGAAAAGGTTGAGTATGCAGGTTGGTTTTACCCACAGCAATCAGGGGGACTCACAGGAAGTTAGTGTCTCTAATCATGAATTTTATTTTAAAGAAGAAAATAGTGAACTCATTATCTCTGAAAACGGAGGAAGTATCCGTGCTCAAATTGATGATGATTGCCTAATCTTAAAAGTCATACAAAAAATCCCACATGCCATTTTAGAAGAAGCAAGCCTCCAAGAGGGTTCTACTTACTTCATGGAAATCGGAGAAAAACTTTCATACAAAGACAGCACGTATGAATTAAAAACTCTTGATACCTCATCACCTATTCCAGAACCAACTATCACACAAAATGATGAAATAGCGCCAAACTCAGTCAATGAGGACTTGGATCAATCACCATCGTTAAGTCTAGAAAATGAAGAAAGTCATAATAGTATTCAATTTGAAGATGCAGATGATGAAGAAAGTAATGAAAAACAGGCCAAAGAGATCTCTGAATCAAAAGAGACTCCAGACTCAGCTGACTCACCTGATTCTGAAGATGAGTCTGATGTTGAGAATTCAGGAAATGGCTATTCATTTCAATTAGATACTAACCTTGCTCAAGATACAAATGAGGATGAAGAAAAAGACTCTGGTACAATGAGTATCACTCAAGTCCTAAATGTTGCAAGACTTCAAGAAGATGAAAAGCAAGCATCAAAGAAAGATGATGAGCATGTAAGTAGGCCATTAAAGAAAAAGAGTAAAAAGAAGGCCAAGAAGAAATCGGGAAAGAAAAAGAGCAAGAATGCCTCAGACTCAGGATTGGCCATCACAACGGCACGTGATTACAAAGGAAATCGCGCTAAGAGAGACTCAAAGAAGAAAGCAAGATCAAGATCAAAACTTTTAAATGATCATAAATTAGTTGGGCCATTTACGAGATTCTTAAGTGCTTTATCTCTAATGTTTGTGACAGTCTTACTTAGTGCTCAAGTTGAAAATGAAGCAGTTAACTCTTTGAGCAATAAGGGAACTGAAATCATCAACACACAAATTGCAAAATTTGTAGACTTTAGCTTCAATCCAGAAATTACAAAGTCACTAATTGTCCTATTTATTATTCTTTTTATCTCAAATTTACTCTTTAGTGTTTCTCCTACACTATTTATTTGTGGGGCAACAACAAAAGGAAGCTTTCTAACAAAGAGAGCAAAGGCAATTTTAAGAACGCCATTTGACTTTATTGCACATTTCTTTCCAATTTTTGAAACACCAGTTATTTTTGATACTCCATCTTTGAAAGAGATTATAACGAGGGGCCCTATCAGCTATCGCCTAAGAGCTTTTCGCTATATTCCACTAGTAACCCTTTCAATATTTACATTTATTTGTGTTGGCTACCCTATTATTGAACAAGGATTATCTAATAGTAATCCTCCAGAAAAAATAAATATTCCTAAGAACCTAGGAAAGAGGCCTTTAAAAATGAAAGAGCTTCTTATCTCAAAACAATTCTCACAAGAAAATATTATTCTAAGAATACCAGCGACTCGACCGAGCTACTTTATTATTAATAAGAAGTCTGGAAGATCACTCTATTTAAAGAACACATCTTCTACTTTCTTTGCTTCATTTAAAAAGACTTTAGAAACTATACCATTCTTTAAATATCGCTATCCTTACCTAAGTAGTTTCTTAAAAGATGAAAAATCATCATTTCTTGTAAGAGAAGATTTTTCTAAGATTCTATGGGGTGGAGAAATCATTAAAGGAATGGCAACGGAAGATTTAATGTATCTAGATTTTCTTGCAATTGATCAATCAAAGAAGATATTCAATCATTTTAAGTTTCCATATATTGAATATCGCAACTTAAACAAGTTCACATCATTTTATCGCTCAAAGGTTGAGGATGTTTATTTGTACATAAATGATAATTCGCTAATGCAATTTGCAAAAGTCGCTGGCACAATGCGATCAAGCGAGCTTTCTGGTTTTACATTCCTTGCACGTCCTAAAGTTAGAATTGAATATGTTGATGCAGTAGAAAAAGCATTCAAAGGAACAAATGATTCTTTCTTAATAAAAGAATTAAAAGATATTCAATCGATTATTGCCGTTACAGATAATGGTGAAAATAGAAAGGCATTTAGAGACTTCACTCAATATCTTGTGGAATATTTTAAGGCCTCAGGTAATGAATCGGCCAATCGAGTTGCAACACAAATTCTGAATCTAAATATTCTAAGTAACTAAAACTTCAATAAATGAGGCCAAGCAAATCAATCTTGGCCTTATCTGCTCTATAAATATTTCATAACAATGGTGACAATAGACTCGATATGTTTAATTGAGCTTATGAACTACTTTTTTATCCTATTTTTTATGGTTTGCTTATTTCTCTCATCACTAACTGTGTATGCGTCTTTTGTTTAATTTTTACAGATAAGAGAGTTTTAAATAGACAAGCAAGCCTAATGGCCTTATTAATGCTAAATACTTTAAATAACTAAAGTTATTAGAACGAATACATAAGTCGAGTTACGACAAAGGGCAGTCCATGCGCATTCAAGATCAAGTCAAAGAACATTTTCAATTTAAAGTTGTCCACGAAGATAAAAAGTCTGGAGCAAGAGCTGGTGTCATCACTACTCCTCACGGAGAAATTCCGACACCTGTATTTATGCCTGTTGGTACACATGGTGCCATCAAAGCATTACCACCTAACTTTCTAGAAGACTTAGATACAAAAATTATTCTATCAAATACATATCACCTTCACCTATCACCAGGTTCAAAACTAGTTAAGAAAGCAGGAGGCCTTCATAAATTTATGAATTGGCCACGCCCAATCTTAACAGATTCTGGTGGGTTCCAGGTATTCTCTTTGCAGAGAAAAAGTATCAAAGAAGAAGGAGCAGAATTTAAAGACCATAAAGGTAAGACAATTCTTCTGTCTCCTGAAACATCAATTGAGATTCAGCAAGAGCTGGGATCAGATATTATGATGGCCTTTGATGAGTGTATTCCATATCCTGCAACACGCGAATACACTAAGAAGTCAATTGATCGAACACATCGTTGGCTAGACCGCTGTATTGAGTCTTGGACAAATCCAAAACAAGCACTTTTTGGAATTATTCAAGGATCAACATACGATGACTACCGTGACGAATGTCTCGATGAACTCGTAAAAAGAGATCTACCAGGATATGCCATTGGTGGAGTATCAGTTGGTGAGGGCCCTGAGTTAATGGAGAAGATCGTAAAGTACACAGGTCCTAAGATGCCAAAAGATAAGCCTCGTTATGTAATGGGTGTTGGTAATCCTGAAGATCTTTGTATGATATGGGAAAACGGTATTGATATGAGTGACTGTATCATTCCAACGAAATTTGCTCGCGGTGGAACTCTCTTTACAAGAAGAGGAAAGATTAGAATACGTCATAAGAATTATCGTCGTGACTTCTTTCCTATTGAACCAAATTGTAAGTGCTACTGCTGCCAGAACTTTACACGCGCATATGTGAAGCACTTATTTGATTCAAATGAAATTCTAGGACAAGTTCTAGCAACAATGCACAATATTGAATTTTATAAGAATATGGCAGAAGAAGCTCGTGAAGCAATTTTAGATAATCGTTACTCACAGTGGAAAGAAGACTTCTTAAAGAGTTATAAAAAAGACGACGGTTCAAAGAATAACTAGGAAAGCAATGGCACTGATTAGGTTAAGCTTACTATTGACTCTTCTTACTTTCGCATTATCAACTAATGCAAAGAGGTATATAGGTGGTGACCAATGGAATAGGCCACGTATAAATAAAAGCTTCTTTATAAAGCAAGACAAGTTTATAAAAGAGCTAATCTTAAGAACTGTAAAAGTCGTAAATACAAAAAAAAGAAAAGTTGGAACAGCATTCTTTTATAAAGAGAATGCTGACCACTATATTTTCCTAACAAATTACCACGTCATATCAGGCCACAGAGAATGTCGCGACTCAAAACTTCTTCTTATTAATTCTGAATTCAATAAGCGCTACGCTTCATGTGATGGAGTTATTCAAGAAGGTACAATCAAGTCAGGAAGTGATTATATTTACTTTAAAGTAAATAAAGAAGAGAGATTAAACTTCTTATCTCAAATAAGTGAGGTTCGTACTGATTTCTCTGATCCGGTAATCGGAGACAGGCTTGTGAGTGTAGGCTTTGGCGCGGGAAAAGCAAACCTAAGAAGATATGATGCTAAAATATCAATGGATCGCGATTGCCTTTATTTAAATGGAAATATCGATATAACTTTCAATAAAGATAAAGTTAGAGATGTTTTCTTCACTGCCTGTGATGCTCAATCAGGAGACTCTGGAAGTGCTGTAATGAATTTAGAGACTGGTGATATAATTGGACTCTTCTTTGCTGTTGCCGATCAAAAGCGCAGTAATCCTCTCACATCAAAAGAGATTCAAGACAATCTAGGTACGGATTATATGGAATTCTACACCAATGCTTCAATGTCGATTGATCTTAGAAAAATTAAATTAAAATAACTTCATCACCTAAACATTCTTTTCTTTACGAATCATGGCCATGGCGACTTTTACACCATCGACAGCAGCAGATGTAATCCCACCTGCATAACCAGCACCTTCACCACATGGATATAGGCCTTTGTGAGATTCTGACTCAAAAGTTGCTCGGCTTCTCTTTATCGTTACAGGAGCAGAGGTTCTTGTTTCAGGTGCCATTAGAATAGCATCATTATTTATAAAACCTGGCATTTTCTTATCAAAGCTTTCAAGTCCTTCCCTTAAGCCCGTTGCAATAAAGTCAGGTAGAACTGAGTTTAATGAATGAGAAAAGATTCCAGATGGACAAGAAGTCTTAGGAAGATCTTTTGAAACTTTACCTTCTAAGAAGTCCTTAAGTCTTTGGGTTGGGACCTGCTTACCTTCAGCATGCTCCATAGAAGCTTCATATGCCTTTTTCTCAATATCACGTTGAAAGTAATGGCCATTTAAGACATCATCAGTTGAGAAGTCTTTACCAGCTTGAACAGAAACAACAAGGGCCGAATTTGACCATGGTGAATTACGAGCGAAGTTACTCATTCCATTAACCACAATACCATCTTCATCTGTTCCTGATGAAAGAACATATCCTCCAGGACACATACAAAAAGAATACGTACCTTTGTCATTATCTTTATTGTGATATGTAAGCTTATAACGAGCAGCACCTAGGTTTTCGTGAACAAAGCGTCCATATTGAAGAAAATCAATTAACTCACGACGATGCTCAACTCTAACACCAACAGCAAAGTCCTTTGGTACCATCTTAACTTCTTTTTCTTTTAAATGACGATACATCTCTTTAGCTGAATGGCCTGTTGCTAGAACAATATTATTACTTTCTAATAATCTACCATCACTAAGCTTTACACCACGAGCTTGAGATTCATCAAAGAGAACCTCATCAACCTTCACGTTATAGTAGATCTCACAACCTTTTTTTTTAAGGTGATCTGTTATCTTTTTTATTAATCCTCTAATTTTATTTGATCCAAGATGTGGATTTGAAACATAGGCCGTCTCAGGAGGAGCACCAAAATCAACAAATTTATTCATCACATATTGAACATATGGAGATTTAATACGAGTAATAAGTTTACCATCTGAAAATAGGCCCGCGCCACCCTCACCAAAGCAAACATTATTATCCTTATCAAATTCATTATATCGCCAAAAACGAGCAATATGCTTCATACGATTATGGGCACGATCTCCTCTTTCAATGACAATTGACTTTATTCCATATTCAGCAAGTCTTAGAGCACAGAATAATCCAGCAGGCCCTGCTCCTACAATAATAGGCTTTTCTTTGAACTCACCTAGAAAATTGAATTGCTCTTGATAAGCACTAAATTTCTCACCAGGGTAAATAACTTCTATCTTATAATTATAGATTGGCTTTTTTCCACGGTTAGCACCACGTGCATCAAGTGCCTTATTATGAATACGATAATCCTCAAAACCTGGAAAGTTCTTATTTAAGTAGAATTCTAAGTCTTGATCAAAGTCTAATTTAAAATTTGTAATTTTACTCATTCAATCTCTTTCTTGTAAATTTATATGATAAAATATCAGCGTATATTATAACCTATCTTGGTAAAGTTAAAGGATTAACATGGTTAAAATTTCCCTTAGAGTCTCCATGATAATTATTGGAGATGAACTATTAAACGCTAAAATCAACGATCTTAACTTGCAGATACTAGCAAAAGAGATCGCACCTTTAGGATTTAGCTTTAAAAAATGCACCGTCTTAGGCGACAAGTTCGATCAAGTAACAGATGAGATACAAAAACAATCTAAAGAAAATGATATTTTAATCATCACTGGTGGCCTTGGCCCTACTAAAGATGATCTTACGAAGTCGATTATCGCTAATGCTTTAGGTGTCTCATTAGTAGAAAATGAGCTTGCTAGAGAATATGCAATAAAGCAATATGCCAACTTTGGTAGAGAGTGGTCAAAAGAAAATAGTCACTATCATATGATGCCAGAAGGATCTTTACCTTTATACAATCCTGCGGGAATGGCACCAGGAATTCACGCTAAAATTGATAAGTGTGAAGTTTTTTGCACCCCAGGAGTTCCAAGAGAATGCCAGGCAATGGTTCGTGAGACAATCGTTCCAATGTTAAAAGATCGTGCTCAAAGTGGTCATGAATTATTCATATGTAGAACTCACAGTATTCCTGAAGAAACCATCTTCTTTAAACTTTGCCCCAACTTGTGGGAGACATTAGAGGAGTTTGGAAAGGTCAGCTCTCTTCCAATTATCTCTGGTGTGGATATTACTGTAGACCTAAGGCCAGAGCATCAAAACGATGAAAGTCGTCAAAGATTAAAAGTAATATTAGAAGAAACTCCCTTAAAAGATAATATATGGACTTATGGGCCTCGTAATATAGAGGAAGTTATTGTTCATGAAGCCAGTGCAAAAGGCTTAACAATTGGATTTGCAGAAAGCTGCACTGGAGGTCTTGCAAGTTCAACAATAACAGATGTGTCAGGATCATCAGCGGTTTTTCTAGGCTCAGTAGTTAGTTACGCTAACTCCATCAAAGAGAGTATTATTCACGTTAAAGAAGAAACCTTAAAAGAAAATGGAGCTGTAAGTATTGAAACAGCTAGTGAGATGGCCAATGGCGCAAGAAAAACCCTTGGCGCAGACATTGTCATCTCTTATACCGGTATTGCTGGTCCAGGCGGAGCTACTCCAGGTAAGCCTGTTGGAACCGTATGCATAGGAGTTGCTACTAAGAATGGAGTAAGTGCAAGCAGATATGAGTTTCGCGGTGACCGAAAAAGGTTGAAGAATAAGTTCTGTCAGCAAGGATTAATCGTTTTATTGAATGAAATTAGACAAAGCTAACGAATCTTAAACTCTTCTTTTTCAAAAGTTGATATACGTTTTGATATTTTGAAGTAGCGATATTTGAATGACCTTTTAAATATATTAACTGTATTACTAGAGAACTTCCTTTCATAGAAAGCTTTATCATTAGCGTAATGAAAGTGTGGACGATAATTAATGAGTTTAGATTCAAAATGTGTAAAATGAAGAGAAGAATATGGATAATCAATACACTTCTCGACAACTGATGCTCTTACAGGGTTTTGAAAAATATAGCGATAAACATTTTGTAAATACTGTTCATCCTCGACAATTGACCATTTATAACGATTACTAAATCTATGATTAATATGGCCAGACGCCTTCCTTAACAGGATAGAAAATCGCATATTGAAATACTTCATAAAGTGATCAATATTTTCATAAGGTGTAGTTACGAGTAAGTGATAATGATTATTCATTAAAACAAAACAATTAACCTCAACCTTCGCATGTTTTCCTGCATAAATGAGTGACTCCTTACAAAAGTCCCAGG
Organism: Halobacteriovorax sp. BALOs_7; assembly: GCF_003612895.1. Lineage (GTDB taxonomy): Bacteria > Bdellovibrionota > Bacteriovoracia > Bacteriovoracales > Bacteriovoracaceae > Halobacteriovorax_A > Halobacteriovorax_A vibrionivorans. Next base: position 1,848,570 of record NZ_CP027772.1, read on the forward strand.
CTTTGTATATTGGGACAGGAAATGGAACTTTATTATTAGTTCGCGAAGTAACATGATAAGGAAATTTACTTTGTCTGATGAGCTTAGGTCTTGGCATTCGATAAAACTACAAGTAAGAACATCATCTCTCAATCAACAAGTCATTCTTAGGTAAACAAGTTCGAAGTACGCGACACCTTTGTGCATTTATAAATACTTAGCACATTTCTATGAGCTAAATATCAAAAACACAGAGAATATTTCTTTAAAATATATAAATTAACATTTAATTGAATGCCTAATACAAGAAAAACGAAATATTAGTTGTGATTCAATGCTTAAGTGGTAGCTAAGTGATAGAAATTGTATAAAGGTGCCGCGTACCGTTTACTCTTGCAAAATAAGAGGGGCCAGATTCGTGACCAGGCCCCTCCCCCCATCTGTACTTCAACTTAGGCAGCTTTTTTAGATTCTTCCATTTCCGTGATAAGGTTAGAGATCCGTTTACCTGCGCCTTGTAAACGTCCGGCCAGTAACCTTGATAGATTGAGTATCAAGAGTGAAAATATTCGAGGATTGGTTTTGTACAGGCCGAATATGTCTGAGTACTTCATAACGAGAACATCTGTATAATTATCTGATTGAACTGTCCCATAGCGGACATTTTCTTTTAGAAGAACCATCTCACCAAAGAGGTCTCCTTTTTTACATTTAGCAATTTCTTTATCATTTACATTAAAGACCTTAGCAGAACCGTTAAGAATCAAAAAAAGCTCTTCACCCACATCGCCATGCTTAAATACATAGTCACCAGGCTTTAAAGTTAGAACCTTACAGCGCTCACATATAGTCATAATTTCGTTGTCGTAAAGGTCGAAAAATAGCGGACAACCTTTAACGATTGATAATACACTCATATCTTCCTCTCTTTATTAAAATTAGTATTACAAGTTTTAATTAAGCAGCATCTTTCTTATCATCACGCTTTGCGTGTTGCTGCTCTTTTAAAGGTGCATCTTCTTTTAAGTACCTTTCAATACTTTGAAGAACTTTTAAAACACCTTCCATTGCAATTTGCTCTTTAGCATTACCTCTTTGCAGGTGATACCAAAGGTTTTGCATACTTGTTTCAACTTTCTTAAAGATCTTAAAACGCTTCTCCGGTAATGGGAAAAGAGTGTTTAGGAAAGTTAAGATTAAAGAGAAGAAAATCCCCGCAATCGATGTCTTCATGGAGAAGGCTACGTTAATAACGAAGTTTGTAAGATTATCTGACGACTTTTCAATATTATTGAAGTCAATGGCCGCAATCTCAGGAAGTGCCATGGCAATACCAATGAAGGTACCAAAAACCCCAAATACAATGAATAAGTTTGGAAGAATATCGATCATACGAGAAGCACCATCAATTGGAATATGCCCATAGAGCTTCGTCCAATTTCTATCATCACTCATAATACGATCAGTAAGTTCTGTATAATTTGGTGGAACAGTTGATTTAAAAACCGAACTCTCCCCATGAATGGATGCAATAAGACCGTGCTTAGAACCAATGTATTGATTTAGAGAAATACTTGTTCCATCAGAACTCTGCGCCTCTTTATCAATTTCTCTTTGTTGCATAGCCTCTTTACCGTCATAGTGACGATTTTGAATATTAGCATTATTACTGAAACGAAGAGCGTTATCAGGTAATGCAGCATTTACACGTCCAAGTAAATTAGACATATAAGAATCGATATCATCAATAGGAATATTCTTTTGCTTATCATCATCGATACAAGCATCTAATTCTCTTGTAAAACGTGAATAATAAGCATCATCATCCTTACTGTGGCGATAGGCCAAGTAGCGGAAGACAAGAGCACAACATAGTAGCCCCATCATAAATTCGATAAGATAATTACCGAAAAATCCTAATACTAACTCAATCATACGTACCTCTTTGTTTACCAAATCCTCGACTATTTGGTTGTATAGTTATCCTTTTTCACTATTGGATCTAATTTCATTAAACGCTCCATCGCTTTTGGATCATCCTTAAGCGTAAAGCTAAGCTCAACACGTTGTGATTCAGAACAGCTGTAAATACCACACTTCATATCTTCATTTTGAAGTGGTACAGCGATCACACTTGCAGGAGCACGGTCTTCAAGGATAAATCCTTTAGGCTCGATAAGCTCTGCTGCGATTGATTCGCGCTGGCGCTCAATTACCTTTTTGATTGGAACAGGTCTTGAGAACCCGTAACCAATCGACTTCGTCACATTTCTCATATAAAACTTATATGGATAGTTCATGCCATCACTATAGATATAGTTAGAGATAGCAAGAGCTCTTCGTGACGAAAGGTTTAAGTTAAAGTTATATGAGTATGCTTCGGCCATCATTGGATCAACTGCTTTACCAGCAAATAGTGGTGAAGCGTGCCCTTCAACGTTGAAGCTATCAATTTGTTCTCTAACAGTATCATCTTCAAATAGAACTTCAGAATATAGAGGGATTAAGCCTTTAAGCTTAGTCTTTGCATGGCGACTAAGTTTTGACGAACCTGTCTCAAATAATAAGTTCTTATTCATAAGTAGAGTTACGTTACCTGTAACTGGGTCAACTGCTGCATCAATATCGTTTTCTCTAAACTTATTAGCAAGATTCTTTGCGATATTGGCACGTAGGTTACGCTTTTGATCATCAACCTTTTTAGCAATCTTCTTAACTTGCTTCATTAAGTCTTTCTTATCATTAATTTCAGTTAAACAAGAATTAAGCTTCTTAGTTGTTCCATCTAGCCCATTTCCAAGTTCTGTAACTTTCTTGCTTAAGTCAGCATTACCTGCCTGACAGTTATTAAGATCATTACCAAGAGAGGCGATTTTACGACCTAAGTTACCATTTTCATCATTCTTATTAGCAAGTGCATTTTGAAGATCATTAACTTCTTTACCAAGACCCGCAACCTTACCTTTTAGATTGTTATTATCTTTATTAAGAGTTGCAATCTTCTCTTTTGCCTTATCGAGATCACCCTTGGCCTTACCAAGTTGATCTTTAAGTCCTTTATTTTCTTTTCCAAGACCTGCAAGTTTTCCTTGTGCTTCACCAAGAGCTTTCTTAAGACCACCGTTCTCTTTTCCAAGACCAGCTAGCTCACCTTTAGCTTTTCCAAGGGCCTCTTTAAGTCCACCGATCTCTTTTCCCATACCTGCAAGTTTACCTTTTGCTTTTCCAAGTGCTTCTTTTAGGCCACCATTTTCTTTACCAAGACCGGCCAGTTCACCTTTTGCTTTTCCAAGAGCATCTTTAAGTCCACCGATCTCTTTACCCATACCGGCCATCTTGCCTTTAGCTTTTCCAAGAGCCTCTTTAAGCCCACCGATCTCTTTACCCATACCGGCCATCTTACCGCGAGCTTTTCCAAGAGCATCTTTTAGACCACCATTCTCTTTTCCAAGACCAGCAAGCTTACCTTTAGCTTTACCAAGTGCATCTTTAAGTCCACCGATCTCTTTACCCATACCGGCCATCTTGCCTTTTGCCTGACCAAGGGCCTCTTTAAGTCCACCGATCTCTTTACCCATACCGGCCATCTTGCCTTTTGCCTGACCAAGGGCCTCTTTTAGACCACCTATTTCTTTCCCCATACCAGCAAGCTTACCTTTTGCCTGACCTAGAGCTTCTTTAAGCCCACCGTTCTCTTTTCCAAGTCCGGCAAGCTCACCCTTTGCTTTACCAAGAGCGTCTTTAAGACCACCGATTTCCTTACCCATACCGGCCATTTTGCCTTTTGCCTGACCAAGTGCCTCTTTAAGTCCACCGATCTCTTTACCCATACCGGCCATTTTGCCTTTTGCCTGACCAAGTGCCTTTTTTAGACCGCCGATTTCTTCGCCCATTCCTTTCATCTTGCCTTTAGCTTCACCTAGAGCTTTCTTGAGTCCGCCATTTTCTTCAGACATACCAGCAAGTTTTCCTTTGGCCTGACCAAGTGCCTTTTTTAGACCGCCGATTTCTTCGCCCATTCCTTTCATCTTGCCTTTAGCTTCACCTAGAGCTTTCTTAAGACCACCATTTTCTTCTTGCATACCTGCAAGCTTTCCTTGGGCCTGACCAAGGGCCTTCTTTAGGCCACCGTTTTCTTCGGCCATTCCCTTAAGTTTACCTTCGGCCTGCCCTAGAGCATCTTTAAGTCCACCATTTTGTGCCATTAAAGACTTCTTATCACCTTCAAGTTTTCCAACCATCGCCTTTAGACGATCAACTTCTCCAGCAAGACCTTTATTCTTCGCGTCTCCTTGAGCTAGCTTTGATTGAAGGTTTTTAATATCACCTTTTAAACCCTGGTTATTTTGTTGAGAGCGTGCAAGATTTGATTTAAGACCTTTTACATCATCATTTAAACCTGCAATCTTTCCATCACGAGCGGCAACATCCGCATTAAGCTTTTTAATTTGAGAATCTTTTTGAGCTGTAAGAGAGTCCATCGCCTGAGCGTGTTTTCCTTTAAGATCCTTGATTTGGTTATCATAGGCCATTTTTTGATCGGCCTTACTCTTTTCAAATTGCTTAGTTAAGTCAGTAAGCTCACGTTTATGATCAGCATTAAGTTTTGCAATTTGAGACTTTGCATCCTTCTTAACACCTGCAAGTTGCTTTTCTTTTGTATCAAGTTCTGACTGATACTTCTTATTAAGATCAGCAATCTTAGACTCATAACCTGCTTTTTGTTTTGCTTCAGATTTCTTGTGCATTTTCTCAAGATCAGTAATTTTCTTAGCATGATCAGAATTAAGCTTGGCAATTGTCTCTTTTGATTTTTTAATTTGACCAGCAAGTTGTGCTTCTTTTGTATCTAACTCAGACTGATACTTCTTATTTAAATCAGCAATACGACTTTCATAACCAGCTTTCGTCTTTGCTTCTGTTCTTTGGTGCATTTTTTCTAAATCATTGATCTTCTTAGCATGATCAGAATTAAGTTTTGCAATTGTTTCTTGAGATTTTTTAATTGTTCCTGCTAATTGCTTATCTTTAGTCTCTAATTCAGACTGAAATTTCTTATTTAAGTTAGCAATTTGAGTTTCATAACCCATTTTTGTATCTTGCTGCTTTTTCTCATATGACTTAGTTAAATCATTCACTTTCTTTGCGTGATCAGCATTTAGCTTAGCAATTGTTTCATCAGACTTCTTCTTTTGACCAGCAAGCATCTTATCTTTAGTATCAAGCTCTGATTGATATTTCTTATTGAGATTTGCAATTTGATTTTCATAACCCATTTTTGTATCTTGTTGCTTTTTCTCATATGACTTTGTAATAGAGTCAACTTTCTTTGCATGATCTGCATTTAGTTTTGCGATTGTTTCTTTTGACTTTTTAATTTGACCATCAAGTTGTTGTTGCTTAGATGTAAGCTCACTTTGATATTTTTTATTAAGATTTGCTATTTGAGATTCATATCCCATCTTTGTATCTTGCTGCTTTTTCTCGTAAGACTTCGTTAGGTCATCGACTTTTTTAGCGTGATCAGAATTAAGACGAGCAATTGTCTCTTGAGACTCTTTCTTTTGTCCTGCTAATTGCTTCTCTTTAGTATCAAGTTCAGACTGATACTTCTTATTAAGATTTGCTATTTGCGTCTCATAGCCCATTTTCGTATCTTGCTGCTGCTTTTGATAAGTTTTCGTTAAATCAGCAACTTTCTTTTGATGGTCAGAGTTTAAACGAGCAATAGTTTCTTGAGACTCTTTCTTCTGTCCGGCAAGTTGTTTGGCCTTCGTATCAAGTTCTGCTTGATACTTCTTATTTAAATCTGCAACCTTCTTTTCAAAGCCTGCTTTTTGAGTTTGCTCTTTCTTTTCAAATTGTTTAGTAAGATCAGCAACTTTATTCTGGTGTTGGGCATTTAGAGTTTTAATCTCATGTTCTTTAGTTGAAATAATATTGGCATACTTCTTATTAAGGCTCTCAACTTTGAGAGTATGATCTTGATTTAACTTTTGAACTTCCTGCTCTTGGGCCTTCTTTTGTTCAACAATCTTTTGCTCTAGCTTCTCTTGAGCAATAATTCGACCTTGTATTTCACGATTAGCTTTAGCAATAATTTCTTCATTCTTACGCTTTACTTGCTGAAGTTCTTGAATTTTTTTAGTATCTTCTGATAATTTTTGAAGAGTATTCGCTAATTTTGAACGAACCTTTACGATTTCATTATTCACAAGCTTATTTTCTGCAACTTGTTCTTGTACTTTTTGCTGCTCTTGCTTAAGTTTTGTTTCTAACTTTGTTTTAACATTTTCAATTTGTTTAATATTCTGTGTTTGCTTAGATACTTGTGTTGTAAGCTCTTTTAACTTCTTTTCTTGCTGAGACTTAACTTTCTTAGCTGAAGCAAGCATCTCTTCAATTTTCTTCTTTTCTTCCTCAACTTCTTTCTTTTTCTTATCTAATTCACCGACTTTAGAGAAAAGAATATTTTCCTTATCTTTTGCCTTTGCGAGCATAGAGTCGCGATCTTCAATCTTCTTTTCAAGATTAACGAGAGACTTTTCTTTAAATTCCAAAAGTTGCTTAATTCTTGCTTCTTCTTCTGCCTTCTTCTTTACTTCTTCTTTTGTTTTTTCAAGATTCTTAGAAAGCTTTTCGTTCTCTTTAGACTTTTGTTTCATTTCTTGAACGATTTTCTTAATCTTCTTTTCAAGCTCTTTTTCTTCTTTCTTCTGACGCTCCATCATCTTTGATAGCTTGTCTAATTGAGATTCTTTTGACTTTAAATCGTCTTTATTTTTACGAATTTCTTCAAGACGCTTTTTAAGTTCTTCTGACTTCTCATTAATTTCTTTCTTTAATTTTGTGTTTTCACGAGAAATTTTAGATGATTTATACTTCTCTTTATCAAGTTGCTTTCCAACTTTTTCAACAATTGATTCTTTTTTGATTTGATCCTTAACCATATCCTGCATAACTTTCTTGTTTTGTTCTAATTTCTCAACAAATTTAGAAAGCTCTACCATCTTTTGATTAATGACGTTCTTATAGTCAGTGACCTCATTGATTGATTGCTCAATCTTATTCTTGGCCTTCATTTCTTTGATTTTCTGCTCTTTTGAAACCATCCCCTGCATCTGCTCTTCATGCTTCTTTTTCTGTTGAGCTTGCTGGAGTGACTTTACCCCGACCTTGATCATGGCAAAAACGAACATAACTAGGAAAACAACAGCAACTGTCGTAAACATATCTGAATAAGAACTCCAGATTGATCCGTCGTCTTTTCTTTCTTCTTTTTTCATAATCCTACCCTCGAATAGCACCTAGAATAGCGATTTCTGTGTCTTATAAAAGATACTCATGGCATACAGAGCTATATATTTAGTAATGATCAATAAAATCAGATAGATAAAGTTCTACTGAGCATATTAGGGGCCAAAAACAGCTTTTTTAAATATGGTGATATTTTGACAATTAAAATAGTCACATTGAGTTCATTTAAATAAAAAGATATGAATGCCCACTATCTGAGCTAATCCCTCAAGTTTAAGCCCTCAGATTTCAGGTGCAACTAGCTGAAAGCTCATAAAAGTTGAAAATTACTACGGCATTTTTTAACCTTACTTTATATTAATCTTAAGTAGTTACGTGATTGAGACGATAATTACTTGGGATAGTAAATGAAGAAATACACGGATAAGTTAAAATTCATACTGGTAAGTACACTAGTGCTAGTGATGGCGTCATCGTGTGTACCTGAAGCGGCCAATAATCGTCTAACTTCTAGTACAGATAGTGAAGACGTTGGTGGTAACATCAACGAACCAGACTTTGAGTCGTCGGCAACATATATTCAATATGGTGGCAGCACTTACTCTTCAGTCTTTGAAATTGATAATTACTTTGATGATCAGATTACACTTAAAGGTGAAGGTGTACACAATTACGTTAAAGAAAACCTAGCAGACACTTATTGTGCAGTCGTTAATTTTCCTTCTATTAATTCGGGAACACCTCTTCTTGTGGTTGGTTTTCCACAATACACTATAAATGTAGAAGACTCATCACGTGAATACTTTATACGTTTCACTTATCGTAAGGATGATGCCGGATTATCACAGAGCTATTGCGGTAACTTACAAACTTATTTTACAGCAAACGGTCTTGACTGGTCTAAAGTGACATACAAAGTTTCAGACCTTTCTTCAAGTTTATCAAATGTTTCAGTTACTTCCGCGCCACTTAAGTTTGCGACCTCAATGGGAAAAGACCTATCAACGAATCTTGGAAACAACTTGGCCTTTAAAGTTTATTTTACATACAATGGCGACAATAGTGGTGGGAGCAATAACCTCTGTAGTAGCGATAGTGCATGTGCAACATACGGAAGTGATTTTTGCTGTTTAAGTAATCAATGTGTTCAAGATCTTTCACAAAAAACAGAAACAGTACCAAATTCAATTCTTAATGAAATTGAACTCAATCCATCTGCTATTTACAATTATCCAAATTATTACAATATCTGTACAGTAGGAAGCACTCCACCTACAGATAACGAAGATCAATATACTCCAGATGAAGAAGCAGCTATTCGCTTTAATCGTTTAAAACAATTATATCAGTGTACAACTCCAATCGATGGAGAAAGAGGTATTTGTACAACTATTTATGAAGGTGCGCGTACAGATCTCGTTTCAAATTACGAAACGAATATCGATGATACAAACTTTGACTATATTTATAAAGGGACTAAACCATTTTTAAATTCTGTACACGAAGTAAGATATCAAAATGCAGTTATCTATAAAGATGGCTCATCAGTTAGACCTGGAGAGGTATCAATCTCAGGTGAAAATGACAACTTAACTGACACAACAAAGCTTACAATTACCACAGCATATGATGAAGATAATAAATATAAAAATCTAGAAATAGACGCTTATACTGATGTTTCATGTAAGAGAATCAATAACTTCCAGGCACAATGTTATAAGGTGTATAAACAAGGACAAAATGAAGGCCTTATCACAGACCACTACCCTGGTACACAACGCTTTCAAATTCCATACTATGCAAATCTAGGAAATAAATTAGTTGTACAAGTTGATGATGTAACTCGTACACAAAATACATCTTGGAACTTAGAAGTTGGTGCAATCAATGAAGTTGTCTTTAATAGCTCACATATTGTACAAGACTCACAAACTGTAAAGATCATCTTTTATGTTGATTTAACTAATCACACAACAATACTTGATGCAAAAGAAAAGGCACAAGCAGAAATCGCATCATATTGTAAGTGTGCACTAAGAGAATGTGCTCTTGAAGAGGTTAGAAACACGAGTGATACAGTTGTAGATTATCAGTGTTATTTAAAACCAACACAAGATGATCCTCCGCTACAACAAAACTTTTATCTTTCTGCTAAGACTGCACCTCAAAGATACTTTGACTCAAACGGTGTAGCAAAGAAAGACTTAACTCTTTCAGATGTCATCGCCGACCCTACACTTGCTCAAGAAGGATCTGCTTTTGCTTATATTAGTGGAGACAAGGCGAAGCCAAATAATATTGATGGATATGTTGGATTTAATGAAATATACGGAAGTTTTGACTTAACAAGTAGTTCAGCAAAACCAGCTAAAGAGATTCAAGTTAAAGAAGGTACAACGTATGATATTTTTGTATCAGGTGGTAACTACTCTAGCTGTTCATCTTGTGGAAATGACTACTACGCTTCTTCTGTAAAAATGTTCCCTAATGAATTTGAAAATGGTCCTGCTGGTTACCAGCCAGACCTTTCCACTTCTTCAAGAAGTGAGACAAGTAAATACCGCTCTGATGATTTTCTCTTTGGACGCGCCTGTTTTGTTCCAGCAACAATGATTGGATGGGCCCATCAGACTTTTGAAGATGTGCAAGAGCAGAGATTAAATCGTATGCGTACACAACACTTCATGGTCGCCAATGGTTATGATCGCGATTGGTATGGTTTCAATTATGGATCAGTCATTGGTTCATTTGATGGAGTAAAATGGTTTGCTGTAGGTACGAAGAGACGTATCAAGGCCACAACGAATAAATTATTTCTTGCAATAAATGCTAAATTTTCAGATCAAACAGTTGAAAATAGTTATTCAGTAACTGTTCAAGACTCTACTATTAATGGAAGTATTAGTATTCCAACAACTGACTTTGAAACCGATGGTGCCACTTGTCAGCAAGTTCATACTTGTAACACAGATAATGAATGTGTTTCATCTCTTGGTTGGGATTATGTATGTGAGAATATCTCAACAGTATCTTCTCCATATCCAAACTTTGATATAAACGCTAATGAAATTCCACAAGAGTTAGATATAGATCGCCTACTATCTTTAAATGGTACTTTTTCAGGTAATGTGAAACGATGTGTATATAGAGGTCGTGGTGCTGCTTGTCGACCAGAGTATAATGAAACAAATTCATCATCAATTTCATATACTGCTGTGGGGACAAAGAAACTTCACGGTTGCTCTTTTAATAATCACTGTCAACCTCTGGAAGGAGCAGACAACAAATACTTTAATAATCGTATCTCTAGAAAAGCAACTTCTCTAGCTCTTCAAAATGGTCAAGCTGACAATGATACTGAAATGGTTTCAACTGTAGGTTTAGTGGCACCAAGCCTTGGAAGACCTTTTAAATATAGAGGTGATGAAGAGCCAAACTACCAAGCAAGAAGAAATCTTATCCTTAATGATGTAAAAGGACTCTGTCTACCAGGCCGTGATGCAAACTTAGAAGATGTCGTAACATCTATGGATGAGCCATCTGAATTCATGCCTGACTTTATTGGAAATATGGGTAATACAGTATCAGATATGCAAAATAATACTAATGAGAATATGTTCTTAAGCTGCCCTACTTTTGATACTAATGGAAATTATGTAGCATTTGATCCTCTTCAAGATGTAACAACCAAGACAACAGAACTTCAATTACTATCACGTTCTCAAAACTTAAGTACATACTTCTTAGAAGTATTTGATGGTCTAACAAACGAAAAGCTTCTAACAGATCTAAATGAAAGTGATACAAGTATAATCGAAAGTCTATCTCTACCTGTCAACGCTTGCTTAAGAGCGCCAGGTTCAACTTGTTTCACAGACCTAGACTGCTCAGCTTCAAAATTTGTGGCCAACAACACTAAAGGTGTTGCACTAGAAGATATTTTAACTCTAACAAGCCAATATGAATTATCATTCTGGCAAACAGAACTTGTGTGTTCTCAACCGGCCAGAGTAACAGACAGTGACTATGATATTAGAAATAATCGCTGTTGTTCAGAAATTGGAAATACATTTAAACTTCCGACTCTAGAAACGACTGGCTCACCTATCTCTACAGATTCATCTATTACAGCAACAGACACTGTTGATCTTGAAAGAGTTCCTGCAGCAGAAATCGGGGCCAAGGAAGCAACACGCTTCTCAGGAAATGTTCTAACAGAGTACGAGAGAAATACAGACTCTCTTAATACAATGGAAATCCAAAGAAATGATCTCACAGTTGATATCTCAGACCCAACAACACCATCTGTTGATAGACAATACAAATTACTAACAACATATGGTAAGAAGATGTGTTGTTCTGAAAACTGGGTCAGAAGTTTTAATAAAGATGAAAATGGTGGCGGCCATGAATGGGGTCCTAATAAGATGCAGGCCCATGGTCAACAAACCCTATCTGATTTCAAATGTTATAATTATGCTGAGCAAGACAAGGCCACATGTGATGGGAATAATGCTCTAAACGGTAATCTATGTTCTCTACTCGATATCCCAGAGCCTATCGCTTTAGATATAACGAAATGGCTTAGTTATTATGAACTAACAGGTATTCCTAATGTTGTCATAAAGGATCATATTGAATCTGTTCATGATACATCAGCTTCCTACCCGATGTGTAGAAAGCCAATATATAGATCAGCAGCTGCGACTCCAGAATATTCAAATGGAGCTGCTCCTGATGTTAATCAAGATGAATATACTGATGACTTCTATACTCTAAATGGACTAACTAACGCGACAAGAGATGTTGATACAACAACACAGGCCGGACAAGACTTTAAGACAGTATTTGAGGCCGATGAGTTTGCATGTTGTATGCCAGCAGGAACTCAAATGGCAGCAGGAGATGATCCTAATATGTGTTGTACGGGATACATCAACCCACAAAATAATAAATGTCAGCTAAAGAATTATACTAATGTAACGGCCTATACAAATCGCTATGTCTCAAGTGAGCTACAAACATTACCAGACACAGAGTTTGAAGCAACAACAGGTATGATGACAGACCGAGAGAAACTAGCGGTAATTGCATGTGAAAGAGAAATGTGTGCAGAAGGTTTTGTTGCTTTTGGACTTGTTCACGGACAATACGGACTTCCTGAAGAGACTCTTGAGGACGCTGATCAACTTGGTGCAGGTAATGTAAAAAGATTCATGCAAAACTATGATAATGATAATGAATTAGGACGCGTGGACTACTTCCTTGAAGGAATGAAGTGGAACTCTAATGTTTATTGTATTCCACAAGCAACAGCGAACGCACTTCAAAGCGCTACACCACCAGTGCAAGTTCTTAACTGTAATTAGATCTTATTTCAGTGGTGATTTTATCTAAGATACGTTTTGCAGTATCAACATGATTTTCGCTTATGAAAGGATGTACCTTTAAAGTAAGAGAAAGTTTAGCATTAAACTCCATGGCCACTAATCCAATGGGAAAATTTCTTGAGCCAGGAGTCGTTGCAAACCACACCTCTTGCTCCCCTAAACTATCATAAGTTTCATCTCTCACATCCCATGAACCAACATTTGAAAATGTACCAAGCCAAAAATTCTTACCTGCTGAGTTACGAGATAATTTTGCCATATAGCCTCGACCAAAGAGCACACCTATGTGATGTACCCACCAAAGTCCTATATGATTTAAAGTCTTAACTTTTGCACTAAAAACATTTCTAATACTTTCATATGTAGAGTTTGCATTTAAGCGCATCTGGACAAATGATGTATGATTCTCATAAGGATTAATTTTATTAACGATGCCTCGAATATTAATTGGAAGTAACCAAGAATATGATTCATTTTGACTTTCTTCTTTTATTAACTCAAATACAAAACGATTTAATAATTCTAAGATGACGATATTTTGCGAAAGTTTATTCTCTTTCAAGTAATCGTTAAATTTTTTTGTTTCATCTACACTTAAGGCCTTTAGCGCAAACTCATAATTATTCTTAGGTCGTTTTTGACTTTGAATTTTCCAATCAGGTTTGTGTGCTGGTGAGATATCCTTTGCTCTAAAAGCAAGTTTAATATGATCAAAGAAACTAATCTCTTTTTTGTAATTAGAAAAGATTGGACCTCTTTTTGCCCCAAGCTTAGTAAGATAAAAAGGAATTGAAGCACTACCATCCATTAAGGAGTGTGAGTATTCAAAATACTGAGGCTCATGAATATCACCATCAATATATTTGGCCCTACCAATAACACATTGATCATTCTCTCCTCTTTCTTTTAGAATCTCATACCAAACACCAACCCAATCTCTAGAGAGGTAACGGTTTTTTAAAATACTAAATGGCCAAATAGAAAAGATCACAGAACACTTCCTTCAAATCGAAATTTTCTCACTGGCCAAAGAGGACCTGTTGTATCACCGTGAATTTCAAACATATGCCCTGTCGATTCAACGATTATCCCATCAATAAAGTACGAGAAATTAAACTTTTCCTGACCTGTATATAAATTGCAAATATGAAAATCATTCATCGTCTTATTAAGACTGAAATATTTTAGAATACTCATTATCATTTCTTTTTTTGCTTCATTACTCAATGATCTTTCAAATGATAAATAAAGAACTTCAAGAGTTTGTAAGATACCGTTACTAACCCCTGGCCTTCCCATTAATTGAACAAGCTTTGTTAATAGCCTCTTAGGTGCTTGCATATTATATAATTTATAACGACGTCCTAATGACTTGTCTGTAATCATAAAAACTGCACAAAGCTTTGCTCCATCAAACACACCAAAGTATTTATTGTCCTTCTCATCAGTGATCTGCTCTCTAAGTTCAAGATTAGAGTTTTCACTACGATAGAAATCATTAAATTTCTTAAAATTTATATTTTGAACTCGCCCTCTTGCTGGATTAAAAACTGGAGGACAGACAACAGAGTAAACATGGTAATTATCAATATGACGGTAATTGAAACCTCGGCCATTTTTCGTCAAGGATTTAATGGCACGCTCATTATCAGATAAAATTGCAGTATAAGACATTTCACATCTTAACTCTTCACTTAAATTTGGCAGGGCCTCAATGATATCTTTAAACAATTTTCTCCATTGAACTTTAGCTCTTCTGCCTCCAACGGGAGAAACTCGTAAGTCACAGAAATAAGCAACTGGTCGAAACTCTCCATTAACATGGCGAATTTGTCTAATAATAGTCCCTACTCCACAAATTGTTTCATCATCATTTAAAAAGACGAAGCTCCAGTAGTGATTTCCTTTTCTTTCATAAAATTCAAAGAAGTTATCACCACGATCAAAAGACAGGGACTCTGTCCCTGTTTGCATATGTATATCTTTGTAGAAGTTTAAGATGGCGTCATTATCGGATTTTGTAGCGAGTCTGATATGACTATATGGTTCCATGACCTCTTCTAAGGTCAACATAGACGCCTCCTTAAGGACTTAAATCTGACTAAAAAAAGTCTAAGTGTAAGATTTAACTTTTCTTACTGATCTTGCTCTAACTAATCTCTTTAATAAGAAAGTAACAATACGACCAAATGAAAAGTGGACATTCATCATTGTTCCATACTCGATAACTTCATCATCTGGTTCAGTCATCCCTGGAAGTAACTTAGTATATCCTTTATAAAGTCTAAAAGGTCTAATAGTATTATAAATTTCACCTAATTTTGGTTTAGAACTTGAATATGCATAGATATAGAAGTTTCTTCTCATCTTAGTAGCTTCAAGATACATCATAAGCCAGAAGTAAACTCCAAGCATACGACAACGTTGATATCGAGACATCCAAAGAGCAGTTGCCTCGAAGAGATCATTTTCAAAGTCAGGTACATCTTTTTTAAGTTTTGCTAAGGCCTCATCTGGAAGACTTTTAACAACACGTGAGTCACTTCCTAGTGCAAAAGTAAAACCACCACACATAACGCCGTGACGATTAAAAAGTGCGAATGTTTTATTTCTAGCAAGAAAGTCGATTGGAAACTTAACTCCAATTCTTTGGTAGGCCAATCTTTGAAATTCTTTTAGTTCATCAACCTCAGTAATATTTCTAAGCTCCGAACGGTAGATACGCTTTACGCGGCGTCCTGTTCCTACAATAACACCAGGTAGTACAGCTAATTGCTTAATCATATCTCTCTCCTCCATAGAGTATGTAACCGGGGACCATCTTAGAAAGCGCAGTAACCAAAAGTAAAATCTCATCCAAATATTAAGATTTCCCCATTTTCCTTGAGTGCACATATAATACCTATAAAAATAGGTGCTTATAAAGGGCCAATGAAAATCTTATTCAAAATCTAACAACAGTTTTGGCCATATTCGTCAAAAAAGATCTGTTTACAACAATTATTAGTGTCAACATGCCACCATATGAAAAGAGTCATTTTTGTAATGCTTTCAGATATTTACGCAAAGAGTCATGACGTGTACATCAAGGATTGGTAAATTCCCTCATTCACAAAAGGAGCCCCATGAATACGATAAAGTATGTCTTAATCTTAACCATCCTCAATATTTCTTTTAATATTCAGGCAATCAATAAAACGGCCTTTTCTGGCAAAGAATTTTGGTATATCGATCAGGCAGACCGTGTAGAAATCTTAACTGATCTTTATAAGCAAACAAAAGCAGAATACGCTCTTTGGGAAATTAAGAAAAAGCGTATCGGTGTTGATGGAGATAAGTTATTTAAAGAGGCAATCGAAGCAGAAAAAACAATTGCTGATGTCGATGGTGCAATTGCACAAGCAAGAAGCAATATGAATTTCTACGATCGTACTAAAAAGATCATCGCAACTTTCCAAGATACTCACTTTGGACTTAACACTCATATACCTGCACCTTGGATTGTATCTGGCTTTAATACTAAATACATCCCAGCTAGTGATAAAGTTGTTATTGCACAAATGTATGAGAAAGTTATTCAAAAGACAGTTTTAGAAAGTCGCTCAGGTGTTATCGAGCAAGTAGAACTTGGAGATGAGCTACTAAGCGTTGACGGTGTACCAGTAAAAGAGGCCATGAAAAACCTTATGCCATATATGGATGCATCAAGTGTTGGTTTTGCAAAGTCACAAGCAGGACGTTTTCTATTAGAAAGATACTTCCTCTTTCCATCGAGACCTTTCTTTGATGCAGAAATTAAGAGTGCTAAAAACGGAAGCATTTATAAAGTACGCCTACCACTTTATTTCTCTGGTGATACATCAGTTATTAGAAAGAAAGATATTTCATACTACCTTGAGCAAAAAGGTTTCCTAAAGCTTAAAGAGTTAAGATTTACTTTTTCAGATAAAGAAAGAAAATTTGTAAAGAACACTAGCCTAAAAGTAAAAGGCTTCGATTCAGGACTACCAAAAGGTGCAATTGAACTAGAGAACTGGACATCTGCAAATGGTGGAGGAAGTCCAATTGTTCACTCAGCTTTAATACTTAAAAACACTAAAGCCTATGCTTACCTTGCTGTAAATTCATTTTCGGTATCGACTGTTTATAACAATGGCCAAAGCAAAAGCTTCCTTGATGCTTTAAGACAAAACATTAAATATTTTAAAGATCAAGGCCTAGACCTAATTCTAGACATAAGAAATAATGGTGGTGGTAACGGTGGTTACCCTGCACAACTACTTTCAATGCTAACTCAAGAGAATGAGACTTATCCAAATGCAACTTGGGCAACAGCAACAACACGCTATATGCGCCAATTAATAGAATACTATGGGGTAAGAGAGTTATTTAAAGATATCAATGGAATGGATTGGGAAAGACAATCAGATGCATTCTTTGAAGCAGCATATAACGAACGTCCATACTCTAGAGCTGTACAAAATGAAGATATTAAAGCAGATGAAGAAGTTGGTGGTTACAATGGAAAAATCGTAGCTCTTATCTCTCCAAATTGTATTTCAGCGTGTGATATCACAAGTATTCTTCTTAAAGGATCAAAACGAGCTAAGTTAATAGGTACACATGCTAATGGAACAGGGGCAGGTTATCGCTCAAATGATGAATACAATACACAGTTTAAAGACCGCTTTCATGTATTCTCTACTCAGATTCCTAATATGCTATTTGGTTACGGACAATCTGAAGTTAGCTACAAACAAGACCTAGGTTTAGACTCAGCCTATGAACTAAATTCAGAAAATGTACCTGTTAAGGCAGATATTGAATATGTAGAGACATTAGAAGATTCTAAAAACTACATGTCAGGATGGATTTCAAAAGCAATTGAAGTATTAAATCAATAATTGATCTCGGCCGCTTAATAGATCTTACTTATTAAGCGGCCTTATCATAAAGCCGATCTCTCTGCGATGAGATGGTAAATGAAAAACTGTCACATCATATTTATCCGAGAAGTTCTTTACCCACAAATCAATCTTTTCTAAATCACTTAAGACTGGTGTTTTAATCGTAAGAAAGCCACCTTTAATATCTTTATAAAAGTCCATAATGCGTCGAGATTGATTTGTATTTAAGTCACCATTTAGATTTAGATCTGAAATCAACCAATCACAATGTTTTGGCAATTGAGTTCGAGTGATATCAAAGACACTCTTTTTAATATGTTCAAAATTATCACCAAACTTTTCACTAATAATTGGATCCATCTTAGCAGGATCAATTGAGACGAGCTTAGCACCTCTTTCTAATACATAGTATGAAATTCCACCAGGAGCACTCCCTACTTCAATAACCTGATCATCTGATGATAGCTTTATATTAAATAGTGTAAATGCTTGGTTAATCTTATGATAAGCACGAGCAGGAACTTCCTGCGCTAATTCAACCTCTTCAATATCAAATGTATCGACCGAAGTAGAAATTGTACGATAAGACCAGAATTGATTCTCTGAGACTGCGACAAACTTTCCAGCAGATGGTTTTTCCTGACTCTTCTCATTAAAGACTGCTTGTCTGCGTGCAAAGATTAAGGGATTTGATGTTAGTTGTTCTTCATATGAAGAAGGGCCTTTCATACTGATGAATTCTTTATTAGAGAAACTTAATCTAAGCTTAGGATGCTTTAACTTAATTTCTTCAAGTAGAAGATCCTTTAGCTTTTCATGATAGAAAAATAAGTAAAAATCGTTCATAGGCCCATCCTAACATGATTTATATGCACATGCGCCCATAAATTATTTATGGGCGTATACACAAGTATATTGAAATTATAATGATGCAGGTGAACGAAGATTTTGTTCAATCTGAAATTGAGTAAAGATATTCTCCTTATTCTCTCCTTCAGAATAATAATTCTTATAAGGTATTGAACCATTTAAATTAGCACTAAAACTTCCTTTATTTGAATAAGAACCAAATAGTCGACGAATGAGATAGTCTTTTTCAACGTGATTATTAATATTGTAAGCAATATCTTTAAAACGCCACAGTGGTAGTTCATGCTTATACTTTGCATAGAGCTGCTTTGAACCAATTTCCATACATGCTGCGACCATTCTTCTGCGCTTTGAAGGCCTAAAGAAATACTTCCAGCGATACTTTCTTTCGCACTTTCTCTTTATTTCAGAAGTATACTTTCCAACGGACCACTCTTTTAAGAATGTCCCATATGAACGATAAAGCTTGTGACGACAAGCACTGAAAAAAGACCTTAGGCGTCTAAAAAAGTTCTTTGATTTTCCACCACAAGCTTCTTTAAAGATATCGTAAACTTCAGATGAATTACGATTTAAGAAGTTTGCCATATTAGAATTATCAATTGTCATAGTAGATGAAAACTCAGCAGGTGCCTTAACTGTATAGTTTTCAAAGACAGAGGCAAAGTTACCATAACTTTGAGTGCGATCTCTAATAAGACCTCTCATCTTTTTTTCGGTTTTATTCTTACTCCACTTATAGTCCTTATTTACCTTGCTTTGCTGATCAAGGGTCATGGTATAGACATTAGAGCTAAAGATATCAAAATCACGACGAGACTTAATAAGCTCCTCATTTGATTCATAATTGATATCAACGACCTTAGAATCAACTCGATCATTTGAGATTAATTGATCATAGCCAACTAATTGACCAAGAACGATATTAAGTAATTTAGTAAAAAAGTTTTGTGTATACGATAGACGTTCATAGCGATGAGAAAAGAATTTATAAACCTTTCCATCTTTTACGACCTCTGTCGACTCTGTTTGAGAGTCTTTGACCCCACCTATAATAAAGGCCAAGTACTTACTCTTTTTTAATTCTTTCTTACGATTTTCATAGCTAGTTATATTATCTGCTAATTTTGAATAATTAAATTTTCCAAAACGAGTTACATTTTTTAACTCAGATAACTTCTCTCTATCATGTAAGTCCTGAACATAAATAGACATATAGGCCTTATATGATTTTTCAAAACTATAACTAAAGTCATAGCGAAATAATGTAAGCTTAACAATATTTAAAAAGTCCGCCATAAGCGTGATATTTGCTCCAGCTGAAATTAACTTAGAATCTTCTGCTGTAAGACGTATTAACTCATTTTCTTTTGCATTATCTGCCGGGCCAAGTCTTTGTATTTCAACAGAGGACTTTCTTTCATAGCTAGCAAGTGCACCAGCTGCAACACCAATACCTTGATAGGAAGCAGTTGCTGCCGCTCCAGCAGCAAAAGTAAGGGCATCTTCTTTTTTGATAAAATCGTAATCACTTAATTTATCAAAATTTTCTGGGTTCAAATAACGATACATAAAGAATAAACGATCAAAGTTTGTCTGAAGTGCATCCGTTGCATTTGCAGCAAAGTGATTGTAGCGAATTGTTCTTTTAAGAGATAAATTACTATAAGACTTCAAAACCCCAGGGGCTATATCAATGATCCCCTTTTCTTGAAGAGCGCTTAGGAAATTACGGGCAGAAATTTCAATCACCATTTCATCATTTACAAGATACTGATCCTCATCAAAAAGAGAAGGTGCAGCTGAGCGATTAAACATAACTTTAAAACCATGAAAATTTCCAGCGTGTCTCCACCCCACAAGATTGACACCACCAAAGAAACCATTTGATTCATTACTTAATCGATCACCAATGGACTGGTAATTTGCTTCGTAATTATCATAAATCGTTTTATAAATTGGCGATATGTCGGCCAGATCTGTATCGGAAAACTCACTTTCTAACTTATACTTATCAACACTGAAATTAGAAAATTGAACAGATTCCTGCCCTGTCTGTGCGAAAGCATGATTTAGATTAGTAAAAGTTGTGAATGTTAAAATGAGAAGTAGAGTTTTCAAGTTCTTCTCTGCATTACCTTTAGTGTTCACGGTTCATCCCCCTATTTCCCCTGCGGACTATCCACAATGGACTTTTGGTAGGAAAAGAAACGGAAACTAACGTGCAATACAGATTCTTAGCCTAAAAGGGATGTTCGTTCATTTATCGACGCGAAGCAAGATTTTTCTTATCCATTATTAACACTGGCTTAATTTCATATATTTACGACTAAATAGTGATAGATATTATCTAATGCGACTTAATATTAATTTACTGGATTTATACTATAAAGCGTTCGATAATGAATATAACGATAAAATTCGTTGAACGTTAAGAAGTTTTAATAATCAATAAACGAGTAAATAACTAGGAGAAAAAACATGGCATTTGAAAGTATTGATGGAAAACAAGTACCTAAGACATCATTTAAAGTTTATAGAGATGGTGGCCTGGTAGATTTAAGTTATGATGATGTGTTTAAGGGAAAGAGAGTTGTCGTATTCTCACTACCTGGTGCATATACGCCAACATGTTCATCAACACACCTACCTCGTTATAATGAACTGGCCAATGCAATCAAAAAAGAAGGTGTTGATGAGATCTATGTTCTCTCAGTAAACGATGCTTTTGTAATGGATGCTTGGATACAAGATCAAAACGCAGAAGATATTCACGTCCTACCTGATGGTAATGGTGAGTTCTCAAAAGGTATCGGACTACTTGTTGATAAATCAGATATTGGTTTTGGGTCACGTACTTGGCGCTACTCAATGGTGGTTAATGATGGTGTGGTAGAAAAGTCTTTTATTGAACCTGATAAGCCAGGTGACCCATTTGAAGTATCTGATGCTGATACAATGTTAAAATACTTAAACCCGCAAGCGAAAGCACCTGAGGCCATTGCTCTATTTACAAGACCAGGTTGTCCTCACTGTCATCGTGCAAAAGAGCTTTTAACAGAAAAAGGCCATAAGTATAATGAAATAATCCTTGGTAAGGATACTTCAAATCAGGCCTTATTCGCTATCACAGGCCAAACAAAAGTTCCTCAGATTTTTATCAACGGGGAGTTGATTGGTGGACGCGATAAATTAGAAGAATTATACGCTTCAAAGTAAAAAATAAGGCCAGCATTAAGCTGGCCTTCTACATATCTTAAATACAAAAAAGCATTTCAAAGTAAGTTGGAACTGGCCACATGTCATCGGGAATGATCTGCTCAAGATTAGCACAATTTTGTGCAATCAATTCACTTACAGGCATTAAGTCATAAGCAATTTTTCTAGCAGCTTCTTCTTCTGAGTTTTTCTCATGTAAGTCACTTAGGGCATTCTTTAGGTTTCTCGTTTGCTCAAATGCACCCTCAAGAGAGAATTGTAGCTCTTTTAGAAGCTCTTTTTCCACAGTTGCCTCTACCTTACATGACTTACTAGCTAGAATAGAATTCGTAAGTTTTTCTTTATATTGAATAGCTGCAGGGATTACATGCTGATTAACCATTCCAATTAGAGTATTAAATTCAATTTCGCGCTTAGTGATATAAGCTTCTAAGTGAACGTTATAAAGAGTCTCTAATTCAGAATTGCGATAAATACCATGCTTAGTTAAAAATGAAGTCTCGTCTTTATTAACTAAATACTCTAAACAATCTGCAGTTGTTTTAAGATTTGGTAGTCCCCTACGCTCAGCTTCTTCTAACCATTCTTGAGAGTAACCATCACCATTGAAAATTACATTCCATGACTCATTTAATAACTCATGACAAACATCTAATAAGGCCTGATCAACAGGTGTTCCTTCATTAATTTTGCTTTCAAGCTTATGATTAACCTCTTCAAGAACACTTGTCACAGCTCCATTGAGAATCGTTAGTGGAAACCCAATTGATTGATCAGAACCACATGCTCTAAATTCAAACTTATTTCCAGTGAAAGCAAATGGCGAAGTACGATTTCGGTCCGTATTATCTTTTGGAAGCTTGGCAAGTTGTCCAGCACCAAGATCTAGTATTTCTTGAGACTCTGGAGCAAAGTCAGATTTTTCTTTAATTGCTTTAAAAATTTTCTCAATTGTTGATCCAGTAAAAACTGAAATAATAGAAGGAGGAGCTTCATTTGCACCAAGTCTATGATCGTTACTATGAGAAGCAATAGAAGCTCTTAGTAATTTTGCATGGCGATCTACCGCAGTAATTACGGCAGCAGTAAAAGCTAAGAAGCGATAATTTTGGTGAGGCTCTTTTCCTGGGTTTAATAAGTTGATTCCAGTATCACTTGCAAGTGACCAATTTAGGTGTTTACCTGATCCATTGATTCCAGCAAACGGTTTTTCATGCATTAGAGCTTCAAAGTCATGGCGCTTGGCCACGTTTTCAATTGTCGCCATTACCATGTGATTATTATCTGCAGAGATATTTGCATCTCTAAAAATCTGAGCAATTTCAAATTGTCCTGGAGCAACTTCATTGTGACGAGTCTTTGCAGGAATCCCTAATTTATGAAGTTCAAAATCAAGCTCTTCCATAAACGCCATAACTCTTTCATTAATAGCGCCAAAGTAGTGATCATCTAGTTGTTGGTTCTTTGTTGAAGCAGCACCAAAGAGAGTTCGTCCTGTCATTACGAGGTCGCGTCTTTGGTAGTAATAGGCCTTATCAATTAGGAAATATTCTTGTTCTGCCCCACAAGTTGCGATAACGCGCTTAACATCAGTTTCTCCAGTTAAGTGCAAGAATTTCTTTGCGACTTCACCAAGAGCTGAATTTGATCTTAGTAATGGAGTCTTAATATCAAGAGCTTCTCCGTGATAAGAAACAAAGGCCGTTGGAATACAAAGCGTCTTTGACTGTCCAGAGCCGATTAAGAACATTGGAGATGTTAAATCCCATGCAGTATAACCACGGGCCTCAAAAGTTGATCTCGCTCCCCCATTTGGGAAAGAAGATGCATCCGGCTCACCTTGAATAAGTTGAGTCGCTGATAATTCTTCTATTGGCTGGCCTGTTGAATAATCGTAATCAAGAAAGGCGTCATGCTTTTCAGCAGTTGCACCTGTTAAAGGTTGAAACCAATGGCAAAAGTGAGTTGCACCTTTATTTAGGGCCCAAGCAGTTACGGCCTTTGCCACAATCTGCGCCTGAGACTCTGTGATTTGAGCGTTACTATTAATGACTTCGTTAATTTCTTCTCTTATAGAATCAGGGATTTCTTCTGCTGTTTGAATATCAAATGTATTTTCACCGAAATAATCTGATATCTTATGATAATTTCCAGCTGTATCTTTAGGGCGAAAAAAACTTAAGCCTTGATTGATAGTGTCATTAAGACTACTTTGAACACTCATATACTTCCTCTCCATGGCAGTGAGTTATTATTACCAATATTATAGGAAAGGATGAATATTTATGCCAACAAAATCTTATTGAGAAATTTGAATTTCTTGGAATTGATTATTTTGAGAGTAATCAATTGTTTCGGCCTTGATTTTAGACATACAAAGAACACAACCTGCCATTAAAACAAAGACCATTTTTAATATTGCTTCATATGCATCTGGTGGTAACATTGCGAACTCCAAAACTTTAAGCTACAAAAATAATTGATAGATAAATGCATAATTGCAAAAGAAATGCTGATGAGCAATAAAAATTTTAAACGAAGTACATTTTTATATGTGACACCAAAAGAAGTTCCAAAAGACTATCTTATGGATCACAAGCTTGATTACCGCTTATCCAGATGGTGCCTAAAAGAGCTGACCCAAGAAGAGAACTTAAGTATATCCAATCACTTACATATGGAAGATGACGAGACTAAGTTGGTATCAATAAGTCACACCAAGGAGCTAGCAGCCTGTGCGCTATGCATCAGCAAAGACGTACGTTCTATCGGCATCGATATCGAATGGGTTGGAAGAAAAATAAGGGATGGAAGCTTTAAATACTTTGTTTCAAAAGAAGAGGAATTAGAACTCTATTCTCCCCTAGAGATTTGGTGCATAAAAGAAGCGGCCTTTAAGGCCTATCATCCATTTCACGATCAATCGCAAAAAACACTTGTTCTAACTGATTTTGAAATTCAAGAAAACGCGACTTTGTTGGCCCCAAACGGTGAAACCTTTGATTTTTCACTAACAAAGCAAAAAGTAGAGGACAAAGAATTTATCCTTGTCCTCGCGGAATATTAACTCAAATACTTTTTAAATAATTCTTCATCATTAACTTTAAGTTCTTTAATTGATCTTAATCCATTACCAAGAGTAACTGTTACAGTCTGCAACTTACCTGTACGAGCGATTAAAAGATCGATTTGATCATTTTCACTATACATCTCATCTAATTTATCGATGATCTTCTTATCTACCCTTAAAGCATTAATTGCAATAATTTCATCTCCAGCATTTAGGCCACTTTTATATCCGCAGCTTCCTTGTCTTACTGACTTAATATTGATTCTTCCCTTTTCATCCGAAAGATTAACACCAAGATCAAGTTTAGGAGTTGTCCATTCAACCTCAACACCCATTTTTTTAAGATGAGATTCAAAGTCAATCTCTTCAACACCTTCTACTAGAAGTTTAAATTCATCACATACTTTCTGAGAAACAAGAGAAGATAAGATTTTAAAGAAGCCATCTTTAGTTAAACCAGTCTCAGGCCTTTGCTTATAATCCGCCCATAGAGCACGGACTAGGTCATTAATCCCCTTACCTTCTTCTTTCATAAGAACATTTAGGACGAAGAATACAAGGCCACCTTTTAAATAATAGCTAACTGAAGAATTTTTAAAATTCTCCCCTGCGCGATAAAGCTTTACCCATGCATTAAAAGATGAATCTTCTAAAGAGTGATAACCACGGCCAGGTGTTGAAAGAAAATTATTAATATTTTTTTTCATGCACTCCATATACTCACTTGGTGAATAAAAACCTGCACGATAAGTTACTAACTGATCCACAAAACTAGTTAGTCCTTCAGTAAGCCAGTGCATACGAGTATAATTCTCATTCTTATAATCAAAAGGTCCAAGCTCTTTTGGCCTAATCCTTTTAACATTCCATAGGTGAAAATATTCATGGGCAACTAATTCAATAAATTGCTTCCTTCCTTTTTCTTTTGCCAATTCAAATGGACAGAATTGAAGAACTGTAGAATCGAGATGCTCAAGACCTCCAAAGCCATTAGGAGTTAGATGAGTGATGAAATAATAATGATCATAAGGTAAATCTTCATCGAAAATCTTTGCTGTCTCGTGAACGGCCTTTTCCATATCCGCCATTAGTCCAGAGAAGACATCTTTTTGTGAAGCAAAATCTCCATAGAAAGCAACGTGATGTTCCTTATCTTTATACATAAACCCATTAGTTTCATGACAGCCTATTTCAAAGGGAGAATCCATTAATTCATCAAGATTCTCTGCTTCATATAAGAAAGTCGTTCTCTCAGGAGATACATCTTTTAATGCAGTTGTAACTTTAGTCCAAAGAGGATTAATCTTGATCTCAATTTGAGCAGGGCCTTGCTGATTTTCAAATGCAATAAAGACACTTGGTCCATGTAAGAAGGCATGTGTATTATCCACGTGAGATGTTCTAACCGTTAAGTCATGACAATAGACACTATATTGAATAAGAACCTTTGAATCGTCTTTAATCACTTCTGACTTGAAAACAGGATGATCAAGTTGAACTTCCCATTCATTCTTAGATACTTGCTTGTGAAAAAGTCGATTACCTTTAGAATCCTCAACTTTTATCTCTTTAATATGCCTTGCATACTCACGCATTAAATAAGAGCCTGGTGACCAAGATGGCATATAGAAACGAAAATTATCACCTTCTACACCTTGAGATTTGATATCTGCTTCTAAACTAATATTGACGAGATGAGTGTGTGGATTTGGAATATCAATCGTATATTTAAGCACTTCTATAGCTCCTTTTATCTTTACTTTATAACTGTTAGATAACTCTAATTTATTTCATCAAAAACCTCTTGAAAAGGGTTCGTTTACTTGCTAAAAGCCATTAACAACACAATTTAATGGAAGACAACCGATGAAAACTGAATCAAAATCAGCGCAAAGCAGTGCGTCGTACAATATCGACCGCTCTCAAGTAACGCTACCAAAATTAAGTTTTACTCAAATGGCCCAAGATCAGCTTAATCTTATGCTTGAAAACGACTTTACTCTACAAGGGAAGTACTTAAGAATTCTTATAAGTGGTAAAGGATGCGAAGGATTTAAATATTCAATAGGTTTCCACGACTTAAATGATGATGACTTTCTAGTTCCTGTGAAGGAAATGGATATTGAAGTGGCCATTGATCCATTTACTGCTTTCTACTTAGGTGAAACGCAGATCGATTATCAATTTAACTACATTAACGACGAAGAAGGTTTTGTCGTTGTTAATAAGCAGCAAGATGAGTTCCAAGGAAAATTTTGGCGTAAAGATAAGTCAAAAATTCCTCCAAAAGTTCAATAGCAAAATTCAGTAGGATAAAATATGGATTATCGCTATCTAAAAGCATTTACTCTAACGGCAAAATACCTAAGCTTTTCAAAAGCGGCAGCAGAGTTAAAAATTGCTCAATCTGCGGTATCTCGTCAAGTAAAGCTATTAGAAGAATCGATGAATGAAGAACTTATTATTCGCTCTAGTAAGAAAGTTATTCTTACGAAAAAAGCAAAAGATCTTCTTAAGTCGATAGAGCACTTTGAAGTTGACGTTGGTGAAATCTTTGAAAAAAATCAAGATAAGCCAATTCACATAGGAATCCTGGATGGACTACTAGTAAATTGGTTTAATCCAATTCTTGCAAAGTATGCCCAAAATTATAAACGCGATATATATGTACACGTAGCAGACTCTCCGGCCCTTAGACGAGGTATTGAAGACGGTGTCTATGACATGATCTTTTCAACTGATGGCTTTCAATCAGACCTAACTTCGTCATTGAAATTATTTGAAGAGAAGTTTGTTATTATCTCAAAAGAAGAAATTAACAAGAAGAAGCTTCACGAGTATACGTGGATTGTTTTTAGTGAACTAGACCACTTATACAAGCTTTCAAAGAAGGCTCCCACAAAAAAGATCGTTGTTAGCTCTCTTGAAAGTATAAAAGCGCTAGTTAAGCACGGTGTAGGTATTGCTGTAGTACCTGATCATACCCTTTCTAAGAATCATAAATTTCATACAGAACCTATTACAGGCCTTAAGAATATGAATATTTATATGACCACTCTTAGCTATAAGAATATGCCACCATTTTTAAAAGAATTTTCAAAGATATTACAGGCGAACTAGAAACGCTCGCCTGTTTTTTAGATAATTATTTAACTCTTTTGATGTCTTTGATACCAATTGTTCCAATTAGAAATTTCTTATTAGAAACAAAGTGAAGCTTTGATGAAGCTCTCGATTCAAAGTTAAACTTCCAATCTGAACCAACTCTTTCAACAGAGGCATCGTAATGCTTTCTCTCACCATTAATACCTGAGTACAAAGTATCAATTGTGATATCGGCACCATCCGATGGGTTTAAGTTTGAAGCCTTGATTTTTACAACTTGACGATCAGAGCGCTCAACCAGAGTCACTCCTTTAAGAAGCTGTTGTAAGGTATATGTCTGTGTTGAGATAACTTTTCCATTTTGATCGAATTCATTCTTATAAAGAGATTCAACCTCCAAAGTTTCATCATCGACATTAATACCAAGATGGTAGTATGACTTGTCTTCATCATTTGTAATGTGAACAAGTTTAATTGGTGCGGCCATAAGTTTAGTTGCTATAAATGCCACAATCGATAATTGAATAAGTAATTTCATATTTACTCTCCCTTCCAATTTGATAAGGCATACTGCCATTATTTCGTAATTTTTGGGAGAGAAAATATTACATGCTCCACTCGCTAGAGCCCGTAAAACATTAGCTCAAACTAATAAACACTATTAGCCTTAACTTAAAGTATTGAAAATAATAGGGCCACCGATGTGCTTGAACTCATCATCTCGTAAATTTTCGAATTCATAACCAGATAAATGATCATGTAAAATCTTCATAATATAGGCGTGAATATTATCTATCTTATCCAATCCAAAGGTTTGAGCAAAAAGAGCAATCTTTTCTTTAATATATGGATTATCAAAAATTCCTTCACTAAGCTTAGACTTTCCTAGAAAGTCCTTAAATTCTTCAATGGAAACACCCATTTTTCGAGAGTCATCTTTTTTAAATTTCTCTAAACTAAAATTAATAAAAGTAGAAAGAATAATGGCCTCAAAATCAATCGAATTCACATCGTAATTTAAATAGTAATTATCAGATAATAGACCATCATCTTTTAATGAAAGATATGTTTCTTTTAACCCTTTTATAAAAGGCATAAGCTCTCTTAACAGGTTGCACTTACTTTGAAGTTTACGCCAAACCTCAGCATTATTGACCACGACAATTTTGTTATCATCATCACGATACTTAACCAGATCACTAAAGAAATCATCGAGGAAAAGATCAAAAGATGCACCTAAGAAGTTATCTGTTGAGTCCTCCATAAGATTATTACGAAGGGCCTTTTTCACATCTTTTTGTAAGATGCGAATAAGAGAATTTCCAATTTTATATATATCTGTAAAATCAAAGTAATCAAAAAGACTTTCATTATCAAAAGATCTTTGTTCATTGATATAAGACATTCCAAGTAAGACAAGTTCTCGGTTTTGGTTTCCAATTCTTGTCATGGCCACTGGGCCATCTTTTAGAACGCCATAATATTCCATACTCGCATTGAGCATACGAATAAAGTTAAAATGAAGGTAGTTAAAACGCTTTTCATCTGAAACCTTAGAAAGCTCCTCATGAATACTTCCAGAGTTCTTTTCAAAAGCGATAATTGAGTTCTGATGAAGAGTTTGAAGCTTGCCAAGAGTAGAAATATTTCCAGTTAAGGGCTCTCTCTTTTTAATAAAGAAATCAATATGACTGATTGATGGGAATGCATTCATTACCTCTAGCGCATCAAAATAATCGACAAAACCATACTCTCTAAGCCTCTCTTTCTTGGCCTGGTATTGGTTTTCATTATAAATCATATAATCTTCAGAGATCATTTTAAAAAGATGCTGATAGGCCTTTTCGACTCCAACTTTTGTATAGAGATCACGAATTAGTTGTCTTACTTCATCAACGATTTCATTTTCCTCATCAAATTCAAAAAGTAGTAAATTATCTTCAGTTAAGAAATAATTATCGTGGTCAGGGTACTCAGGATCTTCAACATCAAAAGTCCATACATTAAAGCGTCCCTTTAGAAAGAGAATAAATTGATCAGATTCAATAAACTCATAACGAATATGATCATCTGGACTCTTAGCAACAGAGCTTACCCACGATGAGAATTCGTTAATGTCTAAGTCGTCTTTTGACCAAAGATCAATATCGTAGAAAGTTTCTCTTTGCTCCTTTGATAAAAGGCTTAGGGCATGAGTCTTAACCTCAATTGGCAAGGCCTTAATAGAGACATAAAGAGGTTGAACAGGCAGCTTTTCAAGGCTTTCTCCTTTTGAAATATAGCTATTAACTAATTCCATCGAAGTGTAGGCCTTAGATTCTTTAAGAATAAGGTTAATAACATCAGTATTGGGAAGCGATGCATTCTCCGGATTTTTCTTAGAATTATCTTTGATTTCTTTCTTATTTTTTAAATCATTAGTCATATACCTAATTTACGGCATTTGGTATAAGATGTTAATATTTATATTGGTTTGATAAGCACTTAGAACCACTGCGTCAACAAGAAGAGGCTAAATTGGCTAAGTATATGAAAATTTGACTATAAATAATGCAACTAATATGATGAAGATCATGTTTTTTTACAAAAATATTATTTAACTTAAATAAGTGTTAAATTATGTTTGTAAGGAACGAGTAGGTAGAAAATGGCAGTTTTAGATAAGAAACAATGTGCAGATTGCCCATCAAAAGATATGGGAATTTTTTGTGGTCTAACTTTCCAAGAAGCAATGGAAGTTTCATCGACGACACACACATTAAAATTTAAACGTGGCCAAAGTATTTTCTCTCAGGGAAATAGCCCGGAAGGAATCTACTGCATTCAATCTGGAAATATAAAACTTACAAAAACTGGTCAAGACGGGAAAGAAACAATTATTAGAATTGTTACTCATGGTGATGTTATTGGTCACCGCTCTCTTTTTACAGCACAAGAATTTCACGGAACAGCTACGGCCCTTGATGATGTCGTGGTTTGTTTTATCGATCGCAATCATGTCCTTAAGCTAATCAATGATAAGCCATCAATCGCATTAGAATTAATTAACAAGCTTAGCCGTGATATGGGTGTTGCTGAAGAGCGCTCAAGTTCTTTTCATCAAAAAAATGTAAGAGAGCGTATTGCACAGCTTATACTGGAACTTTCAGACTCGCACGGTGTTGATCTTGGTAACGGCGAAGTTCAAATTAACCTCAAGCTTACAAGAGAAGAGATGGCAACAATGATTGGGACAGCGAATGAAACATTAATTCGCATCATCTCTGAATATCGAAAGGATGGCCTTATTGATCAAAATGGTAAATTGATCGTTATTAAAGATCGCAAAGAGCTACAAAAAAGAGCCGACGGGGTTCACTAATATTTTACTTAATTAAGTTTAAAGAATTGTTATTATAACGAAGAATTGAGAAATGGATTTTGAAAGGGCCCAGGCCCAAGAGCACTTAGTCGCAGCTCAAGATGGCATATGTCATCACTGCGGTGAACCTCTTGATGCCAATAACATTATCACATCAGAAAGTGATGGTAATGAGAGTGGTAAGAAACATCACTTTTGTTGTTACGGCTGTATGAGTGTCTATGGCCTACTTCATTCAAATAACCTACAAGAATTCTATCAATATCAAGATGTCCAGAAGTCTAAGAATCCAAAACTTTTACAAACAACAAGTAAAGAAAGTTACGAAAAGTTAAGTGATAAGTATCAATTTATGGATAAGAAAGAATTCTTAAATGACTTTATCACAATTGATAATGACAAGCTAAGAGTACACTTTCTAATAGAAGGAATTCACTGCCTTGCTTGTGTGTGGTTAATTGAGAGAATCTCTAAGCTACTGGACTTCATCGATCATGGCCAAGTTAATATTGGTAACAATGTCGCAAGTTTTACTATCGATACTAAGAAGCCTTATTCAATAGCAAAGTTGGCCGCTACATTAGAAGGACTTGGTTATCTTCCTCATGCTTATAATCCAGCATCAAATAAGAGTGTAAAACTTAGTAATCGTACAGAGATTTTAAGAATCGGAGTTGCTGCTTCGGCCATGATGAATATTATGATCTATGCGATTTCAAATTATGCAGGAGCAACTCATGAGTACGCTCGTCTATTTGATGGAATTAGTCTTGCTTTTGCCCTACCTGTTATTCTCTTTAGCGCAAAACCTATCTTTATTAGCAGTTTAAGCGCGATTAAACTTAAAAGTACAAGTGTTGATATACCACTTGCTATGGCAATTGCATTTGGCTTTATCCTCTCAACATATAATTTTTTAATTGGATCAGGTCCTGTATACTTTGATTCAATCACAACATTAGTTTTCCTAATCTTACTATCGCGATTTGCTGTTAAGGTATTAACGCAAAAATCAATGTCCACAAAAGGTATCTCTTCTCTTTTCTACAATACAGGTGTGAAACTTGTTAAAGATGGAAAAGAAGAACAGGTTTACTCGAGTAAGATTGAAGTCGGCGATACAATTGTCGTTGAAGAAGATGAGCGCATAATTTTTGATTGTAAGTTATTGAGTGAAAAAGGAATTATTCTCAATACAATCAACACAGGAGAAAGCCACCCTATAGTTCTTAATAAAGGCGACAAAATTAAGGCCGGAGCAATTTGCATTGGCCCTAGTATTTCTCTTGAGGTTGAAGAAATAGGACTACAAACTCAACTAGGAAAGACACTAGAGAGAATTGAATCAAATTCAATCCAAAAGAACCCTGCTAATTTATGGGCCAAAAAAATTTCGAAATACTTCACTATTGGAATTATTTTCTTAAGTACAATCGTTCTATTACAAGGCCTATATACAGGTAATCTTACAACAAGCTTTGAGAAGATCTTGGCCATTTTAATAGTAGGCTGCCCATGTGCTTTTGCAATTGCTACACCTATTGTTATTGCAACAAGAATTAATAAATTAAAATCAATTGGTATCTATATTAAAAATGAATCTTCTCTTGAAGAATTAAATAATACTAAGAATTTAATCTTTGATAAAACAGGGACTCTGACTAAAGGTGACTTTGCCGTTAATCACTTCATTAATAAGTCTCAATATAGCGATAATGAGATTCTTGCAATAGCACTAGGAATTGAGCGTAGTATTCAACATCCAATTGCCATTGCTATAAAAAAGTATGCAAAATCGAAGTTAACAAAAGAGGAAGCAAATCAATACCAACTTATTGATGTTGTTAATATTTTAGGAAGCGGAGTTAGTGCAATTATTAACAAAGCTCAATATGAAATAAAAGCGATTACTCAACAAGAAAAGAATCTTATTGGATTATTTAAAGATTCAACTCTTCTTGCAACATTTGAAGTATCAGATAGCGTTAGAGCAGAAAGTATACAAGTCGTTAACCACCTTAAAGCAAAAGATATCGATATACACTTATCAACTGGTGATCATTCTGATTCTGCATACGATGTTGCAACAAAGCTTGGAATTAATCCAAAACATATCTACATCGAACAAAAGCCTGAAGAAAAGCTAACATTAGCAGCAAAGCTTAAGAATGTTACATTTATTGGTGACGGTGATAATGACGCTCTAGCTATGGTTAAAGCAAATACGTCAATAGCGATAGGAGCAAGAGCAGATATGGCCATGAGAAGCTGTGATATCTACGTTGCTAATGATGATCTCTCTCCTATCCAAATTCTATTTCAAGTTGCTTCAAATGTAAGGGAAACATTAAGAAGAAATATCTTCTTTGCAGTAAGCTACAACATCGTAGGAATAAGCCTGGCCATGGCCAATATAATTACTCCTCTTTATGCGGCAATACTAATGCCACTAAGCTCTTTAACTGTATTGCTCTCTAGTACAATACCTCTTATTGGATTTGATAAGAGAATTTTAAAAATAAAGGGTAAAAGCTGATGGAAGTCATATTTGTTTTGTTACCTCTTGCGATAATGCTAGGTGTGGCGTTTCTAGTTTTCTTTATATGGGCCGCAAAGAGCGGACAATATGATGACTTAGATACGCCATCAGTAAGAATGTTATTTGATGACGATAAAGATATTAAAACTGAGAAGAAAAAAAATCATATAAATGATGATGTTAAAAACAAAAAGGAAGAGTGATTATGAGTACAAATCATGAAGCCCAATTAGAAGAGTTTTCGTACGACGATAAAATTTCGAAAGCTTTCCTAATGGCAACAATTGTCTGGGGTGCAGTAGCTCTATTTATGGGAGTCTTTATTGCATTTCAACTAGCTTATTGGAAATTGAACCTTGGCTTAGAGTGGACAACTTTTGGCCGCCTAAGACCTCTACACACTAATGCTGCAATCTTTGCATTTGTTGGTAACGGAATGTTTCTGGGGATATATTATTCGACACAGAGGTTGTGTAAAGCGAGAATGTTTTCAGATGTCTTATCATGGATAAATTTCTGGGGTTGGCAGCTAATTATTGTTTCTGCGGCCATTACACTCCCACTGGGAATTACAACTGGTAAAGAGTATGCAGAACTAGAATGGCCAATTGATATTGCTATTGCAGTTGTGTGGATTGTCTTTGCTGTAAACTTCTTTGGAACACTGATAAAGAGACGTGAACGTCATATGTACGTAGCTCTTTGGTTCTATATTGCAACGATCGTTACAATCGCAGTACTACACATTTTCAACTCACTATCATTACCAGTTAGTTTTTTAAAGTCATATCCAATTTATGCAGGTGTACAAGATGCAATAGTTCAATGGTGGTATGGACACAATGCTGTTGCTTTCTTCTTAACTACTCCGTTCTTAGGAATCATTTATTATTTTCTACCTAAGACAGCAAATCGACCAATCTACTCATATAGACTTTCGATTATCCACTACTGGTCACTAGTCTTTATCTATATTTGGGCCGGACCACACCATCTACTCTATTCATCTGTACCAGACTGGGTTCAAACTTTAGGGATGACATTTTCTATAATCCTATGGATGCCATCTTGGGGTGGTATGATCAACTTCCTTTTAACACTAAGAGGTGTTTGGGATAAGGTAAGAACTGAGCCAATCCTTAAGTACTTAGCAACAGCTGTTACTTTTTATGGGATGGCCACATTTGAAGGTCCTCTACTTTCAATCAAATCAGTGAACTACATTGGTCACTTCACTGACTGGGTTGTTGGCCATGTTCATGCTGGTACTATCGGTTGGAATTATATGCTAATCGTCGGTGTTCTGTACTATTGTACTGAAAAGCTTTGGAAAACTGAGATTTATTCTAAGAAAATTGCAAATACTCAATTCTGGTTAGCAACAGTAGGTCTATTACTATACATGATGTCAATGTGGGTATCTGGTATTACTCAAGGTCTAATGTGGCGTGCAGTAGATGCAACTGGAAAACTCGTTTATCCAAACTTCATTGAGACAGTAGTTAAAATTATTCCAATGTACTGGGTTAGAGGTATCGGTGGCGTCTTTGTTTTAGTTGCCTTCTTTTTAATGATTTTTAATATTTGGATGACTTATAAGAAATCAAAGTATGCCAATCAAGGAAAAGAAGCCGAAAAAGATATCTTTAAGGCCGCTCCTCTTTCAGCAAAGCCGGAAGAAAAGGACGCTGACAGTCACCGTAAACTAGAAGGCCTTCCAATGGTCTTTACCGTTCTTACTCTTGTTGCCATTTTAGTTGGTGGTGCTATTGAAATAATTCCTTCACTAATCTCAGATCGCTTTGTGGAAAAAGACCCGAGAGTCAAGCCTTACACTCCTCTTGAACTAATCGGACGAGATATCTATGTAAGCGAGGGATGCTACGTTTGTCATTCACAACAAATTAGGCCAACAGTTGCCGAAAAGTTAAGATATGGTAATCCATCGACTGCTGCAGAGTCTGTCTATGATAGGCCATTTCAATGGGGATCAAAGAGAATCGGGCCTGATCTTGCTCGTGTTGGTGGAAAGTACAATGATATGTGGCACTACCGCCATATGATAAACCCTCGAGAAGTAACAGCTGGTTCAATCATGCCTAATTATGATTGGCTAACAAGAAAGAAGGTTAATTTTAAAATGCTTCCAAAGAAAATGAAGGCAATGGTTGCATTAGGTACTCCTTATTCAAAAGCGGAAGTCGAAAATGCAATAGACAGTGCTATGAAGCAGGCAAATGAAATCACAAAAGGTTTGAATAAGTCTGGTGTACCAATGAAAATGCAAGACAAAGAGATTATTGCACTCATTGCATACCTCCAAAGACTTGGTATCGATACTAAGGAACAAGGAGATTAATAATGAAATCAGAAGTTATGCAAAATATGCCTTGGGAATGGATGCCTGTACTTAGCTTAATAATCTTCGTGCTTGTATTCCTTGGGGCATTTTTCTGGTCATTTAGACCGGGCTCTAAAGAGCTTTATGAGGAAATAACAGCTAACGCTCTTTCTGATGGCCAAAAGGTCAACAGTGAAAACAAAGGGAGTAACAATGAGTAATAATAAAGACTCTAACCAAAAAAATATAGTCCTTGAAGATGAAAAAGACCTAGTCCTAGATCATGACTATGATGGGATTCAAGAGCTCAACCACCCTCTACCTGGATGGTGGAGTGGGATTTGGGCCCTCTCTTTCATCTTTTGTATTCCATATTTTATGTACTATGTCCTTATGGATGGGCCAACTCTTAGAGAGACCTACAATAAAGATATGGAGAAGATGCAAAAGATTATCGAAGCAGAAGCTGCAAATACTGCAAACTTTGATATTGAAGTTTATAATAAATATGTAGCAACAGATTCTGCAAAAGAACTAGGACATACAGTCTTTGTAGAAAACTGTGCTGCTTGTCACCTAGAAGATGGTGGTGGTGATATCGGGCCAAACCTAACTGATGACTTTTGGATTAATATTAAAGAGTTTAAGCCAGAGAACTTCTACAAGTTTGTCGTACATGGAAATGAAGATATGGGAATGCCTGCTTGGGGAGATATCTTAAGTAAAGAGGATATAATGGCAGTGACGGCCCATGTAATGAACTTACATGGAACAACTCCTGCAAAGGCGAAAGACCCACAAGGCGACAAACTTAAAGAATAAATTTAAAGAGTAAATATGGCAAAGAAATCAAATTTTGAACTACATGATTCACGTTTAGCAACAACTGATGACCATGGGCACAGAGTCTTTCTCTTTCCAGAGGAAGTAAAAGGTGTATGGAGAAATAGGCGTAAATTGTTCTATTGGTTTCTCATATTTATTTATCTAGTCTTGCCGTGGATATATATAAATGGTGAACAAATCATACTATTAAATATCCCGGCAAGAGAATTTTCATTCTTTACATATAAATTCTATGCACACAATGCACCAATATTAATTTTTATCATTCTTGGTTTTATCTTTTTCATAGGGTTTATAACAAGTATCTTTGGACGCGTCTGGTGCGGCTGGGCCTGTCCTCAAACTGTCTTTATCGATGCAATTTTTCTACGTATTGAGAGTTTAGTTGAAGGAAAACCTAGACAAAGAAAGAAGCTTCAAGAGTCACCATGGAACTTTGAAAAGATAACTAAGAAAAGTATAAAATGGATACTATTCCTCATCCTATCTCTTCATATATCGCATACTTTTCTAGGATACTTTGTTGGTACCCATAATCTACTTAATATAAGTCTACAGAATCCATCTGATAACTTTACTCTCTTTACAATAATGCTAATTATTACCAGTATTGTACTGGCCGACTTTGGTTGGTTTAGAGAGCAATTTTGTATTATTGCTTGTCCTTACG
This sequence comes from Halobacteriovorax sp. BALOs_7, assembly GCF_003612895.1. Taxonomy (GTDB): domain Bacteria; phylum Bdellovibrionota; class Bacteriovoracia; order Bacteriovoracales; family Bacteriovoracaceae; genus Halobacteriovorax_A; species Halobacteriovorax_A vibrionivorans. The sequence goes on from NZ_CP027772.1 coordinate 1,886,124, forward strand.
GCCGAATGCAATCAGTAATAATGGATGATAATTCACTGGCAATTCTCTACGATGAAAAGCGTGGGGAACCAAGGCGCCAACCAGGTCAAAAACCTAGTGAGCACGGTGACTGCATTAATTGCTATGCATGTGTAAAAGCTTGCCCGACAGGAATTGATATACGCCGAGGGGTGCAACTAGAGTGTATCGCATGTACAAATTGTATTGATGCATGTGATGATATCATGGTGAAAACAAAGAGACCCAAGGGATTAATTCGCTACGATACTCAAAGTAATATGGAAGGCAAAGGACGCCAAATTTTTTCATTTAGAAATATCGCTTATCTCATTGTCTTAATTGGACTTTTAATCGGCTTTATTTTCAGTGTCTCAATGTCACAAGGAATTACGACGACTGTCCTCAGAGGTCCAGGTACACCTTTTAGAGTACAGTCAGATACAAAGACATTAAATCATTTCCAAATTGTTTTAGAACAAAGTGGTGATATAAAAACTCATAATGTGAAATTTGCTATCGAAGGTGTTGATAAAGAAAACTATGAGATAAAAATGCAAAGAAACCCTTTTGAGTTTACGACAACTCACAAGAGACAAAACGTATTTATTGTCTTCAATAATAGTATATTAGAAAAAGGAAGTCGTAAGTTTACTTTTATCATAACTGATTTAGATACAAATAAAGTTATAAAAAAAGAGGCGGTACTCGTTGGACCAACTAAGTAGTCTCCAAGGCATTTCTCCATATCTCATTATAAGCGCAGGCTTAACAATGGGACTTGTGGCAAATTTCCACTGTGTGGGAATGTGTGGTGGTATAACAATGGCCGTCTCAAGAAATGTCGGTCAAAACCTCTCATACCAATTGGGAAGACTACTTGGTTACCTATCAGTGGCACTAATTATACCAACTCTAGGTTTTACTCTACTTGACTTTAAAGGCAACCCTTACTTAATGCTTTTTTCGAGTCTAAGTATTGGACTCATTCTTATATGGATGGGTGCAAAGAAAGTCTTTAAGTTTAATAATTTAAAATTTACTGCAAAGATCTCTCAAAAGCTTCATCAATTGAACGCAAGGCTTTGGCCTGCAATATCAAAGAAGGTTGGAAATAGGCCTTACCTATTTAACTTTTCTATTGGAAGTATTAGCGTCTTACTTCCTTGTGGTCTACTTTGGGCGATGCTAGCTCTTGCCATCAGTGCAGCTTCCCCTGTCCTTGCGGCCCTATTTGTTTTCTTCTTTTGGCTTGGAACTTTACCTGGTTTAGTTTTTGGCCCAACACTTATTCAAAAAATTAAATTCCCGTCCAAGGTGCAAATGGGAATCCCATACTTATTTCTAATCATTGGAACGGTGACAATTGCATATCGAGTATATACAATGTGGAACCCCCAAGCTGGAGCCCCACTATGTCATTAAATATAAAGAAAATTATTATGAAATTCTTTCGTGACCCTGATTACTATGCATTCAACTTTCTGATCTTCACAGTAATCATTCTCTTTCCATGCTTACTAGTCGCCCTAACTGCGAAGTACTGGTAGAGCAACCTTACTTGCAGTCGCGCATACGCTGAAGTAGTTCACTATCTTGTGCTTGAATCTTAGGTCTTAAGTATTCAACGACAGATGAGTTTTCTTGTAGAATACGAACAAGTCGACATAAGAAGACATTATCTTCACGACTCTCCACAACTTGCCACGATTGTACGACATTATTAGTCTCATAGAATAATTTGAAAAAGAGTTCTTGGTATTTAAGTTTTACATCTCTTCCGGCCTGTGCTGACAACTGCTCACCAATGGACTCATCATGAATGGAGAAATTCCAAGTTAATCTGTCTCCACTTCCAAGGTCTAGAGTTCCCTCATATGTTTTAAAAAAAACACCTTTCTTTGTGATACGAACAAGTTTTCCTGAACGATAACCATCAGACTTAGGGTAATTTAGAATTCCCCACCCCAGTAAACCTGCTAGAATGACTAAAATAAAAACAATAAAATAGACCTTTTTTTTCACTGAACACCCTCTTTAGTGTGGGTGCCATGCACCTTTTGTTACGCAATTGCGAAACAAAAGGTGCATGGCACCCTTCATTTATTCTATTGTATCCGCAAAAAACTAATTTTGTAAAAATTAAGACCTCTTAAGTTGGTCAAAGTTTCTCACTGCATTAAATTACTCATGGTACTCAGAAAACGCTCGAGGTAAAAATTGTTCAACTTTATTGACCCATCAGACACTCAGGCCGTTATTCCTATTCTGGGATTATGCCTACTTCTATGTCTTATTGTGGCCAGGTTTTCGAAGAATATTGGGATTCCAAAAGTCTCTGGTTTCATTATCTTGGGCATACTACTTGGGCCATATGTAAGTGGTGTGATAACTCATGAGTTCTTAGAAAAAACAAGTTACCTCTCCGATCTTGCCCTAGGACTTATTCTATTCAATATAGGTGGCGAGTTTAATAAGTATCTTTTGAGGCGTATATCAGAGCAGGTTGTGAAAGAATCACATATAAAAGTTGCCCTCATGTTCTTCTTTAGTTTTATTCTCTTTGCCATCACCCTATTGATTTTTTCTTCCTTCACTTTTAGTAATATCCTTATTATTTCATTTATGCTTGCTGTTATAAGTGTTGAAGCGGCTCCCCCTACAACAGTTCTTGTTATGAAAGAGTATAATAGCCATGGGCCATTAACAGATGCAATCATGATTCACCTAGGAATTGTCACTGGTGTTACAATCATTGGAACTTTAATCTTTACTGCTATCTTTGAGGCCACAGGTGTTTGGCCATCTTTTGATACTCCATACGAGACCATCTTAAGTATGGCCAAGGTCATTTTTGGCTCTATTGCTATCGGTGTTGTTCTAGGAATCCTACTTGCCTGGCTAGAGAATTTTGAAAATAAAATTGGAAACTTTCTCTTTTCAATTGTAACAATGCTGATATTTGCGCAAACCCTTACTTATTTTTTAAATTTGAACGTCCTATTGGTTTCCTTAGTGATGGGCTTTACCATCACTCAGGCTTCTTCCAAAGGTCGCCTCATTCATACTACCGTAAGAGATATGGGAAGCTCCCTCTATGCAATTTTCTTCGTCTATGCTGGTACTCATATCAATATTGCAGGTATAATCTCAGAGGGCGCCCTCTATGTTCTCATGTATATAGTCGTTAGAGTAATTTCAATTTACTTTGCTAATAAAGTCTTTGCCTATCGTGTAAAAGAAAATGACTACCACAATCTTGGCCACTGTCTATATTCACATGCAGGTACGGCCATAGCGGTTGCAATGGTTATTGGAGAAATCCCACATGTAACAAGTGAAATAATCTTTCAAACAATTATCTCTAGTATATTCATATTTGAGTTAGCTGGTCCCCTTATCCTAAAGGAAACATTGAAGCGAAGTGGAGAGATATCAGTGGAGATGATGAACGATGCTGCAAGTCGTTACGGCCCAGATCAAACACGAAGTTTCTTTAAAATTACGAAAGATTTCATTGATAATAGTATTTCCGCCCTTAAAAAGTAGGAATATACTGAAATATCTTTGTCAGGATTTACGTTGTGAGTTAAGATGGGGACATGGATACAACCTCAATGACTGCTAATGAACAAGACACTTGTGAAGTGAAAGCAAGTGAGACAGAAAATACAGATAAGAATAACGATAAGAAAGAAGAGATAACAAAAACTCGTAAAGACCTTCACATGCCGCGTCGTATCTTCCATTTCTCGATGGGAGTTATTGCAGGAATGATTTATAAGCACTTTCTTACTCACACCCAGGCCGTGCATATCTTAGGGGTGGCCACGTGTCTTTTCTATATTCTTGAACAAATTCGTTTAAACTATCCAGAAAACAAGTTAACAAAACTTGGATCAAAATATCTTCTAAGGGCAGAGGAGCAGCTTAAAGAATCGGCATCAATGCCTTATCTCATGGGCCTACTTCTTACAATTTTAACATTTCCAAAAACTATTGCACTTGTGGCCATCTTTACACTAGCAGTATGTGATCCATTAAGTGCCATTATTGGAATTCGATTTGGTAAGACAAAGTTAGCGCCTAATAGATCTCTTGAAGGTACTGTTGCATTTCTTATTGCCACTCTAGCAATCCACATTGGTGTACTTACAAGTGTTTACACTTTTGATGTGAAACTCGCATTAGTGTGTGTTTTTAGCTCAATTGTCGTAACTGGTTTTGACTTCTTAGACTTTAAAATTGATGACAATCTCACAATTCCACTTGTGACAGCTTCTTCAATTTGGGTATTTCTTGCATTGATTATGTAGAAGAGAGAAGCTTAGAAGATTCCAAACCTCTTTTTCTTTTTAATTTGCTTGCGGCGATAATAAGGCTCTTTTCGAGAGTTAATTATTTCAATTTTTCTCTCGATTAAATCCTCATTTAAGAATTCACTTAAGTAATCTTCCAGGACTTCCATATTGACCTCATCTAAGAGAGTGAGATCTTCTTTTTTTATCGAGATAAGAATATTTTCCATATTCATCCATTCAAAGAATGAAATATTTTCTAAAACAATTTCACGGGCCAAGTCCACACTACTAGAATTCACTTTTAATATCTCCTCGCCCCTACTATTATATGACATATGGAAAATAATACTAGCCGAATAAATGTCCAAACGACTTTACCGATTGACTATATTGAGATGGGAAATAAGAACGCCGAGCAAACTCTACTTGTCTTGCACGGCTTTGCCCAAAATGCGCAGCAAATAAAAGAGACATTAGTTGATAAATTAGCAGATGAAGTTAAAGATAAGTTTCGAGTCCTTATCCCTAATGGCATCCTTCCCATTCCAAAGATAAGACCAAAAGTTATTCATTATCGTTATAGTTGGTACTTCTTTGATCATAGTAAGGGTAGTTATCATATTGATATGCAGGCACCAATTATGGCCTTAGAAAACTTTTTAAATACATTGAATGTGCCTATGAATACAGTGAGTTTGATTGGTTATTCTCAAGGAGGGTATCTTGCTCCGATTATGGCCTCGTCGATAAGCGGGATTAAGTCATCTATTGCCATTAACTCAAATACTAGGGTTGATAAATTAGGGCAAAATAAAGACTTCACTCACCTTTCAGTTCACAATGAGGGAGACCCTGTTGTTGAGTATGAGAACTCTTATAAAAGTTTTGAAAAACTGAAGACAATCATTTCAAATGCACAATATAAGAGTTTTAAAATTAACTCTCACGAGCTGCAAGAAGAAAATATTGAATACCTATCAAGTTACCTCTTAGAAATCTAAGAGTAGCTTTAAGAATTCTTTTCTAGCATTCACATCAACGGCCCTTTCAGTATTAAAATGAACGTGGCCTGGGCCCTTATGAAATTGAACAGACCACATGGCCTCAGAAGAATATGGCAGAATGCTATAGCGAGAATCTACTATAGTGTTATTCTTTCCCCAATGTAGGTAGCCACTAGTAAAGTGCTTAAAGCGTTCATAATCATAAGAGAATTTTTTTGAATCATAATGCTTGAGTAAGTTTTCAATCTCATCCTCTTTTACAATCTTTGCGCTCTCATATTTTGGATAAAGTTTAATCTCGCCAAAAGGAATACTTTTTACAGCGTAGAATTTCGCTTGAGACTGATCTAGAACAATAGATCTCCATACGACATTATTAAAGATTGTTGGTTTAACCATAAAGCGTGTTGTTTCATTATTAATTAGCGATTTACTAATCAAAAACTTAGTCACCCTCTGCTTTTGGTAAAGGCCTAAACTCATAAACAAACAAAGATAAGT